>NZ_LPJG01000025.1:0-398205 GCF_001532755.1 Burkholderia sp. MSMB2157WGS
TCGCCGCCGACAGCCCGGCGGGGCCGCCGCCGACGATCACGACGTCGTATTCCATCGATTCGCGCGGGCCGTATTGCTCGATGAGGCTTGCGGGGGTCATTGGCGTTCCTCTAACCGTTAGAATGCTTTTATTCGGGAGCGTATTGTCTGCGAAACGAAACGCTTGCCGCAACAACATGCAGGTAGATTAGCACGATCGTTCTATTTTTTGTGATAGGGTAATGCCGCCCGGGCTGTGCCGCCCGGGCTGGAGAAACGACATCGAAAGGGGATGGGCAAATGGGTCGATCGATCAATCTGGAAGGCAAGGTTGCGCTGGTCACGGGCGCGTCGAGCGGCCTGGGGCAGCGTTTTGCGCAGGTGCTGTCGCAGGCCGGCGCGAAGGTCGTGCTCGCGAGCCGCCGCGTCGAACGCCTGAAGGAACTGCGCGCGGAGATCGAGGCGGCGGGCGGTGCCGCGCACGTCGTGTCACTCGACGTGACCGACGTGCAGAGCATCAAGGCGGCCGTCGCGCATGCGGAGACGGAAGCCGGCACGATCGACATCCTCGTGAACAATTCCGGCGTGTCGACGATGCAGAAGCTCGTCGACGTGACGCCGGCGGATTTCGAGTTCGTGTTCGATACGAACACGCGCGGCGCATTTTTCGTCGCGCAGGAAGTCGCGAAGCGGATGATCATGCGCGCGAACGGCGGCGGCAACGGCAAGCCGCCGTGCCGGATCATCAACATCGCGTCGGTGGCCGGGCTGCGCGTGTTCCCGCAGATCGGGCTGTACGCGATGAGCAAGGCCGCGGTCGTGCAGATGACGCGCGCGATGGCGCTGGAGTGGGGCCGCCACGGGATCAACGTGAACGCGATCTGTCCGGGCTATATCGATACCGAAATCAATCATTACCTGTGGGAAACCGAGCAGGGCCAGAAGCTGCAGTCGATGCTGCCGCGCCGGCGCGTCGGCAAGCCGCAGGATCTCGATGGGCTGTTGTTGCTGCTCGCGGCCGACGAGTCGCAGTTCATCAATGGCTCGATCATCTCCGCCGACGACGGTTTCGGCCTCGCGTGAGCGGATGACATTCCGCAACAAAGAAGACTGCAATGAGCGCAACAAGCGATTACTCACCCGTTTTTGAGATGTCGATGCCGATCCGCTGGGGCGACATGGACGCGTTCGGCCATGTGAACAACACGGTCTATTTCCGCTACATGGAGCAGGCGCGGATTTCGTGGTTCGAGGCGCTCGGCATCGCCGGCGGCAACGGCGAGGGGCAGGGGCCCGTCATCGTCACCGCGTCGATGGAATTCCTCAAGCAACTGCACTATCCGGGCGACGTGATCGCGAAGATGTCGGCCGCGAAACCCGGGCGAAGCAGTTTCGACACCGGTTTCGAGCTCACGCGCGCGGACGATCCGCGGCATGTCTATGCACGCGGCAACGCGCGCTGCGTGTGGGTCGACTACGCGCTCGGCAAGTCGGTGCCGCTGCCGCAACTGCTGCGCGACACGATCGAGCAGGCGCTCGCGACGAAAGTCGGCTGAGCGCGGCTGCCGGCGCGCCGGCACCGGATCGCCGGTGGCGTGCCGTGCGCGTTTTTCGATGTTTCCCCCCGATCGGCCGCCATGTGCGGCCGATCGTCATCGGAGCGCCGTCACGCAATGCGCGTTCACTGCCCGAGCAGGCGCTGCAGCAGCTCCGGCGTATTGTTCGTCCCGTATTTGCGCATCAGCCGCGCGCGGTAGATGTCGACCGTGCGCGAGCTGATGTCCAGCACGCGCCCGATCTGCTTGCTGGTCTTGCCGGTCGCGAGCTGGGCGGCGATCTCGCGCTCGCGCGGGGTCAGCTCGACCGCGACGCGGCGCGTCGCGCTCAAGTCCTCGAAGGTCCAGACGCCGGCCGCGAGCGGCGCGGTGCGGTCGAGTGCGCGTCCCGTCACATGGCACCAGAACAGCTCGCCGTCCGCGCGTTTCATGATTCTGTCATCCGAGTAGACGCCGTTCGCGACCATCACGCGTGCGATGCGCTCGCCGATTCGCTGGAATTCGTCCGTCGACGGGTAGAGCACCGCGTACGACTTCCCGATCAGGTCGGCCCGCGCGCAGCGGAAGATCGACGCGAGCGCGTCGTTGCAGTCCTCGATCACGCGATCGCGCGACAGCACGAGGCCGAGCGGCGCGAGGTGGAAGGCGGTCTGGTAATCGAGATCGGGCATGGCGCGGGCAAGCGGAGGCAAATGCTTATGTATTTTTGCGTATTGTGCCGCATCGGCGTCACATCGTACCCTTTCAGGCATCTCGCGGCGGTATGTCGCGACATAAAAACAGCGCGCCTCGACGCAGGCATTGCCGCGCATGCATAGAATGGTGCGGCGGGCTTGCGCCACGTGGCGCGTGAACCGGTTTTGCTGGTTTCCATAGAGGAAGGGACAACTGATGAACAAAGTCTATCCAAGCGCGGCTGCCGCGCTGGAGGGGATCGTCCGCGACGGACAGACCTTCGCGGTGGGCGGCTTCGGCCTGTGCGGGATTCCCGAGGCGCTGATCGCGGCGTTGCGCGATTCGGCGGTCAAGGGCATCACCTGCATCAGCAACAACGCGGGCGTCGACGGTTTCGGCCTCGGGCTGCTGCTGGAAACGCGCCAGATCAAGAAGATGATCTCGTCGTACGTCGGCGAGAACAAGGAGTTCGAGCGCCAATACCTGGCCGGCGAACTCGAGCTCGAATTCACGCCGCAGGGCACGCTCGCCGAAAAGCTGCGCGCGGGCGGCGCGGGCATCCCCGCGTTCTTCACGAATACCGGCTACGGCACCGTGATCGCGGAAGGCAAGGAAACGCGCCAGTTCGGCGATCGCCACTACGTGCTCGAGCCGTCGCTGACGGCCGACGTCGCGCTCGTCAAGGCGTGGAAGGCCGACAAGTCGGGCAACCTCATCTACCGCCGCACCGCGCGCAATTTCAACCCGATGTGCGCGATGGCCGGCAAGATCACCGTGGCGGAGGTCGAGGAGATCGTCGAGAACGGCATGCTCGATCCGGACCAGGTTCATACGCCGGGGATCTTCGTGCAGCGCATCGTGCTGAACGCGACGCCTGAAAAACGCATCGAACAACGCGTCGTACGCGCGAAAGGAGACTGACATGGCCTGGAATCGTGACCAGATGGCCGCACGCGCGGCGAAGGAACTGCAGGACGGCTTCTACGTGAACCTCGGCATCGGCCTGCCGACGCTCGTCGCGAACCACGTGCCGGCAGGCGTCGAGGTCTGGCTGCAGTCGGAGAACGGCCTGCTCGGCATCGGGCCGTCGCCGACCGAAGACGAAGTCGACGCCGATCTCATCAACGCCGGCAAGCAGACCGTCACGACGCTGCCGGGTTCGTCGATCTTCTCGTCGGCCGATTCGTTCGCGATGATCCGCGGCGGCCACATCAATCTCGCGATCCTCGGCGCGATGCAGGTCAGCAAGAAGGGCGACCTCGCGAACTGGATGATCCCGGGCAAGATGATCAAGGGGATGGGCGGCGCGATGGACCTCGTCGCGGGCGTGAAGCGCGTCGTCGTGCTGATGGAGCACGTCGCGAAGGGCGACCAGCACAAGATTCTCGACGAATGCAACCTGCCGCTGACGGGTGTCGGCGTGGTCGATCTGATCATCACCGACCTCGGCGTGATCGAAGTGACGCCGGACGGGCTGAAGGTGCTCGAACTCGCCGACGGCGTGAGCGCGGAAGAGATCCAGGCGAAGACGGGCGCGCCGCTCGACGTCAGCGCCGTGGCATAAGTTCACCGCACGGGCACGCGTCCGACGCCCCGCATGCCGGACGACGGCATGCGGGGCGTTTGTCATTGCGCGTCGACGGCCAGCCTGTTGGGTCCCCGATGGGCCGACCCGTCCGGCGGAAGCGGTTTACAATCGTTTGCATCGGGCGTCGCAAGTGTTGCCCCGCGCGTCCGCCCCTCGTTCGACAGGATGCCAACGATGCCAACGACTTCAGCGAATTCCCCGGTTCCCCGTCAGCGACGCGTGCAGTGTGCGAGCGCCGCCGGTCTTCACCACGTTGCCTATACGGAATGGGGCGATCCCGCGAATCCGCGCGTGCTGGTCTGCGTGCACGGCCTGACGCGCTCGGGGCGCGATTTCGACCGCTTGGCCGCCGCGCTGTCCGATACGTATCGCGTCGTCTGCCCCGATGTCGCCGGGCGTGGCCGGTCGGACCGGCTGGCCGATCCGCGGCTCTATGCGATTCCGCAGTACGTGGCCGACATGGTGACGTTGATCGCGCGGCTCGACGTGGAGTCGGTCGATTGGTTCGGCACGTCGATGGGCGGCCTGATCGGCATGGCGCTCGCCGGGCTGCCCGGTTCGCCGCTGCGGCGGATGATCGTCAACGACGTCGGCCCGCGCATCGAGCCCGATTCGCTGACGCGCATCGGCGAGTACCTCGGCGTGCAGCCGCGCTTTGCGACCGAGCAGGAGGGGATCGACTATCTGACGTCGCTGTCGCTGCCGTTCGGTGCGCTGAGCGCCGACGAGTGGCGCGAGATCAACGGGCCGCTGCTGCACCAACTGCCCGAAGGCGACTGGACGATGCGCTACGATCCGCGCATCGCCGAGCCGTTCAAGGCGACGACGCCGGAGCTGGCCGCGCTCGGCGAGGCCGCGCTGTGGCGCGCGATCGAGACGACGGATGCGACGCTGCTCGTCGTGCGCGGCGAGACGTCCGACTTGCTGTCGCGCGAGACGGCGGCCGAAATGGTCCGTCGCGGCCGGCATGTGACGCAGGTCGAGATCCCGGGGGCGGGCCACGCGCCGGCGTTCGTCAGCGCCGACCAGATTGCGCTCGCGCGGCGGTTTTTCGTCGAAGGCGACGCCTAAACGCGTCATAATATGCGGTTCGGCGGCACGCGGTCCGTGCCGCCCGATTCCTCACTCATCACGACCGGAACATTTCATGGCAGTCATTCGTCACCACGTCGGGCCCCGTCTCTCCGAAACCGCGATCCACAACGGCACCGTGTATCTGGCCGGCCAGATCGCCGAAGACACCACGCAGGACATCCGCGGCCAGACGCGCGAAGTGCTCGGCCACATCGACCGCCTGCTCGCCGAAGCGAACAGCGACAAGGCGCATCTGCTGTCGGTGCAGATCTACATCTCGGATCTCGCGAACTTCGAAGGCATGAATGCGGAGTGGGACGCATGGGTCGCGCAGGGCAACACGCCGCCGCGCGCCACCGTCGAGGCGAAGCTCGCGGATCCGGCGCTGCTCGTCGAGATCGTCGTCGTCGCCGCGCAACGGAGCTGAGCGTTATCCGACGATGACCGTATTCCGGCAGGCCGTGCAATGACCGAATCCGTTTCCGCATCCTCCGTCGCGGCGCCGTCGTTCGACGACGTGCTCGCGTTCGTGCGCGAGCGGGCCGGCGATGCGCACCTGTCGTCCGGCGAGCTGCTCGCCGATCACTCGGCGGGCACGGCGGCGATCATGCGCACGCTGAACGTCGATCCGTCCGCGATGCAGGCTGCCGCGCTGTTCGTGCTGACGCCGCACCTGAGCGACCCCGAGCGCGAGCTGACCGAGCGTTTCGGCGACGAAGTCGCGCGGCTCGTGTTCGACGTGCGCAAGCTGTTGCGGCTCGGCACCGTCAGCCTGCGCGTCGCGCAGAACGCGAAGCCCGACGCCGGGCGCGACGCGGCGCAGGAGCGGCGTACGCAGATCGAGGCGCTGCGCAAGATGCTGCTCGCATTCGCGCAGGACATCCGCGTGGTGCTGATCCGGCTCGCGTCGCGGTTGCAGTCGCTGCGCTACTACGCGGCCGCGAAGATCGACCCGCCGCCGGACGTTGCGCGCGAGACGCTCGAGATCTATGCGCCGCTCGCGAATCGTCTCGGTATCTGGCAACTGAAGTGGGAGCTTGAGGATCTCGCGTTCCGCTTCGAGGATCCCGTCACCTACAAGCGGATCGCGAAGCTGCTCGACGAGAAGCGCATCGAGCGCGAGGCGTACGTCACGCAGGCGATCGCGCGGCTGCAGCACGAGCTCGCGGAGGCGAACATCCAGGCCGACGTCAGCGGCCGGCCGAAGCATATCTACAGCATCTGGCGCAAGATGCGCGGCAAGGAGCTCGATTTCTCCGAGCTGTACGACGTGCGCGCGTTTCGCGTGATCGTCCCGGACATCAAGGATTGCTACGCGGTGCTCGGCATCGTGCATCACCTGTGGCAGCCGGTGCCGAAGGAGTTCGACGACTACATCTCGCGGCCGAAGCCGAACGGCTACAAGTCGCTGCATACGGTCGTGATCGGCGACGACGGCCGTGCGTTCGAAGTGCAGATCCGCACGCAGGAGATGCATCGTTTCGCCGAGTATGGCGTCGCGGCACACTGGCGCTACAAGGAGGCCGGCGCGCGCGGCTATGGCGGCCAGTTCTCGGCGAGCGACAAGTACGACGAGAAGATCGCGTGGCTGCGTCAGTTGCTCGCGTGGAAGGACGACGTCGAGGACGGCGCCGAAGTGTCGGGCGACCAGGCGTGGGCGCAATTGCGCGAAACGTCGCTCGACGACGACCACATCTACGTGCTGACGCCGCAGGCGCGCGTGATCGCGCTGCCGCAGGGCGCGACGCCGGTCGATTTCGCGTATCACCTGCACAGCGAACTCGGCCATCGCTGCCGCGGCGCACGCGTCGACGGTGTGATGGTGCCGCTGAACACGTCGCTCGCGAACGGCCAGACGGTCGAGATCGTCGCGGTGAAGGAAGGCGGGCCGTCGCGCGACTGGCTGAACCTGCAGCTCGGTTACCTGAAGAGCTCGCGCGCGCGGCAGAAGGTGCGTGCGTGGTTCAACTCGATCGAGCAGGAAGAAAACGTCGCGCACGGCCGCGCGCTCGTCGAAAAGACGCTGCAGCGCGAGGGCAAGACGTCGGTCAATCTGGACCATCTCGCCGCGAAGCTCGGCTTCAAGTCGCCCGAGGAGCTGTTCTCGGTCGTCGGCAAGGAAGAATTCAGCCTGCGCAACGTCGAGCACGCGCTGTCCGATGCGCCGCCGCCGGAACCGGCGCCCGAGGCGCCGGCCGATTTCGAGAAGCGCAGCAGCGGCGCGAGCGTCGCGCATGGCGCGTCGACCGGCGTGCTGGTGGTGGGCGTCGACGCGCTGCTGACGCAACTGGCGCGTTGCTGCCGTCCGGCGCCGCCCGATCCGATCAGCGGGTTCGTCACGCGCGGCAAGGGGATGTCGATTCATCGCACCGACTGCCCGACGTTTCGCCGGATGGTCGAGCGCGCGCCGGAGCGCGTGCTGCAGACGACCTGGTCGGCCGACGTGCTGGGCGGGCGCGGCGCGTCCGTCTATCCGGTCGACCTGATGATCGAGGCGAGCGACCGGCAAGGATTGCTGCGCGATATCTCCGAAGTGTTCGCGCGGGAAAAGATCAACGTCGTGGGCGTGAAGACGCAGAGCCGCCGCAATGCGGCATTCATGCAGTTCACGGTCGAGGTATCGAATTCGGCGCAGGTGCAGCGCGCGTGCACGCTGCTCGGCGAGGTGCAGGGCGTCGTACGGGCAGGGCGAAAATCGTGATGGGGTTGGAACAGCGTTATTTTGCTGCAACCGCATAAAACACTTGCCAAGCCGGTAGCAACTCCATATAATCTTAGCTTCTCTAGGCTCGTAGCTCAGCTGGTTAGAGCACCACCTTGACATGGTGGGGGTCGTTGGTTCGAGTCCAATCGAGCCTACCAACGAATTGAGAATGCCCGGCTTCCGGGTGTTCGATGCAGTACACAACTCAACGCGAACAAGGCGAATACGGTTATGACACCGCGAACGTTGACCGAAACCACTTCGGAGCGACGCTAGTCGAGGAACGTTTTCGCCCTTTCAGTTGAGTGAAGTATCGAATGCGGCCCCTCGAAAGCGGGGCCGCATTTTTTTTGTCGCGAATTTTCCCGCGTGAGTTCGACTCGCGTACCTGGTCTGCCGCCCACTGTCGGCATCACGGAGATTGCTATGGTTTCGATACGCTTGCCTGACGGCTCAGTTCGACAATACGAGCATCCGGTGACAGTTGCCGAGGTTGCGGCCTCCATCGGTCCCGGCTTGGCGAAGGCTGCGCTGGGCGGCAAGCTCGATGGCGAGCTCGTCGATACGTCGACGGTGATCGATCGCGACGCGTCGCTCGCGATCGTCACGGACAAGGATGCCGACGGCCTCGACATCATCCGCCACTCGACCGCTCACTTGCTCGCGTACGCGGTGAAGGAACTGTATCCGGACGCGCAGGTGACGATCGGCCCGGTGATCGACAACGGTTTCTATTACGACTTCTCGTACAACCGCCCGTTTACGCCGGAAGATCTGGAAAAGATCGAAAAGCGCATGCAGGAACTCGCGAAGAAGGACGAGCCGGTCACGCGCCGTGTCGTGTCGCGCGACGAGGCGGCCGGTTACTTCCGCAGCATCGGCGAGAAGTACAAGGCCGAGATCATCGAGTCGATCCCGCAAAGCGACGAAATCAAGCTGTATTCGCACGGCGGCTTCACCGATCTGTGCCGCGGCCCGCACGTGCCGTCCACCGGCAAGCTGAAGGTCTTCAAGTTGATGAAGGTCGCGGGCGCGTACTGGCGCGGCGATTCGAAGAACGAGCAGCTGCAGCGCATCTACGGCACGGCCTGGACGAAGAAGGAAGACCAGGATCAGTACCTGCACATGCTCGAGGAGGCGGAAAAGCGCGACCATCGCAAGCTGGGCAAGCAGCTCGACCTGTTCCACATGCAGGAAGAGTCGCCGGGCATGGTGTTCTGGCATCCGAAGGGCTGGGCGCTGTGGCAGCAGGTCGAGCAGTACATGCGCCGCCGCGTCAACGAAGCCGGCTATCTCGAGATCAAGACGCCGATGATCATGGACCGTTCGCTGTGGGAGGCGTCGGGCCACTGGCAGAACTATCGCGAGAACATGTTCACGACGGAGTCGGAGAAGCGCGACTACGCGATCAAGCCGATGAACTGCCCGGGCCACGTCCAGGTGTTCAAGCACGGCCTGCGCTCGTACCGCGACCTGCCGCTGCGTTACGCGGAATTCGGCTCGTGCCACCGCAACGAGGCATCGGGCGCGCTGCACGGCCTGATGCGCGTGCGCGGCTTCGTGCAGGACGATGCGCACATCTTCTGTACGGAAGAGCAGTTCATCGCCGAGTCGATCGCGTTCAACACGCTGGCGATGAGCGTGTACAAGGATTTCGGGTTCGAGCACATCGACATCAAGCTGTCGCTGCGCCCCGAACAGCGTGCGGGCACCGACGAAACGTGGGATCGCGCCGAGCAGGGTCTGCGCGATGCGCTGACGGCCTGCGGCCTCACGTGGGAAGAGCTGCCGGGCGAGGGCGCGTTCTATGGCCCGAAGATCGAGTACCACATCAAGGACGCGCTCGGCCGCTCATGGCAATGCGGCACGCTGCAGCTCGACATGGTGCTGCCGGAGCGCCTCGGCGCCGAGTACGTGGCGGAAGACAACAGCCGCCGCCGGCCGGTGATGCTGCATCGCGCGATCGTCGGGTCGATGGAGCGGTTCCTCGGCATTTTGATCGAGCACCATGCTGGTGCAATGCCGGTCTGGCTCGCGCCGTACCAGGCAATCGTGCTCAATATCGCCGAAAGTCAGGCCGAATATGCGCAGTCCCTGGCCCAATCGTTGCAAAAACAAGGGGTTAGAGTGGCGGCCGATTTGCGCAACGAGAAGATTAGCTATAAAATACGCGAGCACACGCTGGAAAAGGTGCCTTATCTCCTCGTCGTGGGCGATAAGGAGCGTGATGCGCAAACGGTAGCCGTGCGTGCCCGTGGCGGCGTCGATCTTGGCGTAATGCCGGTCGAAGCCTTCGTTGAGCGTCTGCAGGAAGACCTGCGCTCGTTCAAGTAACCGCCCTGGCAGCGCGGCTCGTTTTTTTAATTTTTAGAGGAAACGTAACATCGCTACTGATAAGTCGTCGCACCGCATCAACGGTGAAATCACTGCGCCGGAAGTGCGCCTGGTCGGGATCGAGAACGAACCGCTCGGTATCGTAAAACTCGCTGACGCTTTCCGTAAATCGGAAGAACTGGATGTTGACCTGGTGGAAATCGCGCCGCAAGCGGTGCCGCCGGTTTGCCGTCTGATGGATTACGGCAAGTTCAAGTACCAGGAATCGAAGAAGCAGCACGAAGCGAAGCTGAAGCAGAAGGTCATCCAGGTGAAGGAAGTCAAGTTCCGCCCGGGTACCGATGACGGGGATTACAACGTCAAGCTCCGCAATCTCGTGCGCTTCCTCGAAGAGGGCGACAAGACGAAGATCACGTTGCGTTTCCGCGGCCGCGAAATGGCTCACCAGGAAATCGGTATGCGGATGCTCGAGCGTCTGCGCACGGATCTCGAGGAAGTCGGCCAGGTCGAGCAGATGCCGAAGATGGAAGGGCGCCAGATGATCATGGTGCTCTCGCCGAAGAAAAAGAAGTAACGGGCCCGCGCGCATCGCGCGCAGGTTCGACAGTGGTTCGGCGCGCTGCCCGGTCCGGGCGGCGCGCCAACAATGACGGCGGCTGCGCAAGCGGGTCGCCGTACACAAGTGGACTGGGTTTCGAAGGGCGGGTCAAGGGCGCAAGCCAACCGCACACCCATCGCCATCTAATAAACTGGAGTTGTTCGTCATGCCTAAGATGAAGACCAAGAAGAGCGCTGCAAAGCGCTTCGTGGTGCGTCCGGGCGGTACCGTCAAGCGCGGTCAAGCCTTCAAGCGCCACATCCTGACCAAGAAAACCACGAAGAACAAGCGCCATCTGCGCGGCGCAACGGCAGTTCACGATTCCGATCTGAACTCCGTCCGCGCGATGCTCCCGTTCGCGTAACCCCTCAACTGATACTCCAAGGAGAGAAACATGCCTCGAGTCAAACGTGGGGTAACCGCACGGGCCCGCCACAAGAAGATCATCAATCTGGCCAAGGGTTATCGCGGCCGCCGCAATAACGTCTACCGCATCGCCAAGCAGGCGGTGATGCGCGCTGGTCAGTACGCGTACCGCGATCGCCGCAACAAGAAGCGTGTGTTCCGTGCACTGTGGATCACGCGTATCAATGCGGCAGTTCGCCAGCACGACATGACCTACAGCGTGTTCATCAACGGCCTGAAGAAGGCGTCGATCGAACTCGACCGTAAGGTGCTGGCCGACATGGCGGTGTTCGACAAGGCTGCTTTTGCTGCGATCGTCAAGCAGGTGAAAGCCGCCGTTGCAGCCTAATTGCGAAATTAGCACTGCGTGGTTAGTTGCAGCGAGGTTCCGGTAGTCTCGGCCGCTGCAGCGAAAACGGGGCTCTTCCGAGCCCCTTTTTTGTTTGGTGGGCGGTTTCGCTCGCCAAGACCGAATGACGTTGGAAATGATGGGATCTATGGATCTGGACCAGATTGTCGCCGACGCGCAGCAGTCCTTCGAACAGGCTGCCGACATCACCACGCTCGAAAACGAGAAAGCCCGATTTCTCGGTAAATCGGGTGCGCTGACCGAGTTGCTCAAGGGCCTCGGCAAGCTCGATCCCGAAGCACGCAAGACCGAAGGCGCACGCATCAACGTCGCGAAGCAGCAGGTCGAAGCCGCGCTCACCGCCCGTCGCCAGGCACTGGCCGACGCGCTGCTGAATCAGCGCCTCACCGCCGAAGCGATCGACGTGACGTTGCCGGGCCGTGGCGCCGGCGCCGGCAGCCTGCACCCGGTGATGCGCACGTGGGAGCGTGTCGAACGGATTTTCGGCTCGATCGGTTTCGATGTGGCCGATGGCCCCGAAATCGAGACCGACTGGTACAACTTCACGTCGCTGAACAGCCCGGAGAACCATCCGGCGCGTTCGATGCAGGACACCTTCTACGTCGAAGGCAAGGATGCCGACGGCCGCCAGCTGCTGCTGCGCACGCACACGAGCCCGATGCAGGTGCGTTATGCGCGCATGAACCGTCCGCCGATCAAGGTGATCGCGCCGGGCCGCACGTATCGCGTCGACAGCGATGCGACGCACTCGCCGATGTTCAATCAGGTCGAGGGGTTGTGGATCGACGAAAACATCAGCTTCGCCGATCTCAAGGGCGTCTATACCGACTTCCTGAAAAAATTCTTCGAGCGCGACGACATCCTCGTGCGCTTCCGCCCGTCGTATTTCCCGTTCACGGAACCGTCGGCCGAGATCGACATGATGTTCGAGCACGGCAAGAACGCCGGCAAGTGGCTCGAGATCTCCGGCTCGGGGCAGGTGCATCCGACCGTGATCCGCAACATGGGCCTCGATCCCGAGCGCTACATCGGTTTCGCGTTCGGCAGCGGCCTCGAGCGCCTGACGATGCTGCGCTACGGCGTGCAGGATCTCCGGCTGTTCTTCGAGAACGACCTGCGTTTCCTGCGCCAGTTCGCATAACGCCGCTCGCCGCGCCGACCTGTGCCCGCGCACGCCCCGACGGACGTTTCCGAGGGGCCCGGGCGTCGATCTAACCTGTTTCGAACGTAGACATCCATGCAATTCCCTGAATCCTGGTTGAGAACCTTTGTCGACCCGCAGCTGACGACCGACGAACTGTCGCACGCGCTGACGATGGCGGGGCTCGAAGTCGAATCGCTGAGCAAGGCTGCGCCGCCGACGTCGAAGATCGTCGTCGGCCGCGTGCTCGAAGTCGTCAAGCATCCGGATGCGGACAAGCTCAATGTCTGCCAGGTCGACGCCGGCACCGGCGCGACGTTGAACATCGTCTGCGGCGCGCCGAACGTGGCGCCGGGCATCAAGGTGCCGGTCGCGCTGGTCGGCGCGGAACTGCCGCCGGCGGAAGAGGGCGGCAAGCCGTTCGCGATCAAGCTGTCGAAGCTGCGCGGGGTGGAGAGCCAGGGGATGCTGTGCTCGGCGCGCGAGCTGAAATTGTCCGAGGATCACAGCGGGCTGCTGATCCTGCCGGAAGACACGCCGGTCGGCCAGGACATCCGCGACACCCTCAATCTCGACGACACGATCTTCGAAATCAAGCTGACACCGAACAAGGCCGACTGCCTGTCGGTGTTCGGTATCGCTCGCGAGACGGCCGCGATCACCGGCGCGCCGCTGACGCCGGTCGATATTCGCCCGGTGAAGGTCGAGCTCGACGAAACGCTGCCGGTGCGCATTGCCGCGCCCGATCTGTGCGGCCGCTTCTCGGGTCGCGTGATCCGCGGCGTGAACGCGCGCGCAAAGACGCCGCAGTGGATGGTCGAGCGTCTCGAGCGTTCGGGCCAGCGCAGCGTGTCCGCGCTCGTCGACATCTCGAACTACGTGATGTTCGAACTCGGCCGCCCGTCGCACGTGTTCGATCTCGACAAGATCCACGGCGGCATCGAAGTGCGCTGGGGCAAGCGCGGCGAATCGCTGAAGCTGCTCAACGGCAACACGGTCGAACTCGACGAAACGGTCGGCGTGATTGCGGACGCCGCTCAAGTCGAAAGCCTGGCCGGCATCATGGGCGGCGACAGCACGGCCGTCACGCTCGATACGACTAACATCTACCTGGAAGCCGCGTTCTGGTGGCCGGACAGCATCCGCGGCCGCGCGCGCAAGTACAACTTCTCGACCGATGCGGCCCATCGCTTCGAGCGCGGCGTCGATTACGCGACGACCGTCGAGCACGTCGAGCGCATCACGCAACTGATCCTCGAGATCTGCGGCGGCAAGGCCGGCCCGGTCGACGATCAGGCGGTGAACCTGCCGCAGCGCGCGCCGGTGAAGATGCGCGTGTCGCGCGCGAACCGCATCATCGGCGTGAAGATCGACGCCGACGAGATCGCGAACATCTTCACGCGCCTCGGGCTGCCGTTCGAGCGTGAAGACGACGCGTTCCTCGTTACACCGCCGTCGCACCGCTTCGACATCGAGATCGAGGAAGACCTGATCGAAGAAGTGGCGCGCATCTACGGCTTCGAGAAGATCCCGGCGCGGCCGCCGGTCGCGACGAGCGAAATGCGCGCGACCCACGAGACGCGGCGTTCGATCCACGATATCCGTCACGCGCTCGCCGCGCGCGACTACGCGGAAACCGTCAACTTCAGCTTCGTCGATGCGGAGTGGGAGCACGATTTCGCGGGCAACGACAACCCGATCCGGCTGCTGAACCCGATCGCGAGCCAGCTTTCGGTGATGCGCACGACGCTATTCGGCAGCCTGATCGCCGTGCTGCGTCACAACCTGAACCGCCGCGCCGATCGCGTGCGCGTGTTCGAATCGGGGCGCGTGTTCGTCGCCGATCCGTCGGTGAAGGCCGGCGAGCTGGCGGTCGAAGGTCACGCGCAGCCGAAGCGCGTCGGCGCGCTGGCGTACGGTCCAGCACTCGACGAGCAATGGGGCGCGGCGACCCGCCCGGTCGATTTCTTCGACGTGAAGGGCGATCTCGAAGCGCTGCTCGCGCCGGCGGTTGCACGCTTCGTGAAGGCCGAGCATCCGGCCCTCCATCCGGGCCGCAGCGCACGCATCGAAGTCGATGGCCGCGCGGTCGGCTGGATCGGTGAGCTGCATCCGCGCCTGATGCAGAAGTACGAGTTGCCGCACGCGCCGGTGATGTTCGAGATCGATGCGGACGCGCTGACTGCACGTGCGTTGCCCGCACCGACCGACGTGTCGAAATTCCCGCCGGTCCGTCGCGATATCGCCGTTGTCGTCGATCAGGCGGTCGAGGTTCAGGCACTTTTCGACGAAATGAAGAAGGCGCTTGCCGAAGAGGCCTGCCGATTCGTTCAGAAGGTTGTACTCTTCGACGAATTTCGTGCAAAATCAAACACTTCCGGTGGTCTTGCCGCGAACGAGAAGAGCCTTGCCTTCCGCGTGACGCTGCAGGACGCAGCTGGCACGCTGCAGGACGAGATCGTCGATCAGGCGATCCAGACGCTGGTCGAGCGGATGGCTCGTGCCGGCGCGCGCCTGCGCGGCTAAGGAGAGGGGCCGGCCCGTTCGCGGGCGGCTTGTTTCCATCGTAAGTTTTGATTCAACGCGCTGTATGGCAGATATGAACGACATGACCTCGAGTGAATTCGAAGCCCTCCTGACGGCGCAACGCAGCGCGATGAACCGCGACGCTTCGGCGCCGGCGTCCACCGAGACGCCGACGCTGACGAAGGCGGAACTGGCGGAGCTGCTGTTCGACAGCGTCGGGCTGAACAAGCGTGAAGCGAAGGACATGGTCGAGGCGTTTTTCGAAGTGATCCGCGACGCGCTCGAAAACGGCGAAAGCGTCAAGCTGTCGGGGTTCGGCAATTTCCAGTTGCGCGACAAGCCGCAGCGTCCGGGCCGCAATCCGAAGACGGGCGAGGCGATTCCGATCGCGGCCCGCCGGGTGGTAACCTTCCACGCGAGCCAGAAGCTGAAGGCGCTGGTCGAAAACGGCGCGGAGTAATACGCGCGCCCACGCCCCGCGCGGCCGCCGCGCACCCTTTACCGACGGTTAACCGACGATGACCACCACGGTTGAGAAAGTCGTCTTGCCTCCGATTCCCGCGAAGCGCTACTTCACGATCGGCGAAGTCAGCGAACTGTGCGGGGTCAAACCACATGTGCTGCGTTACTGGGAACAGGAATTCACGCAGCTGCGGCCGGTGAAGCGGCGCGGCAATCGTCGGTATTACCAGCATCACGAAGTGCTGCTGATCCGGCGGATTCGTGAGTTGCTGTACGAACAGGGCTTCACGATCAACGGCGCGCGCAACCGGCTCGATTCGCCGGGCAGCGAGCGGGCCGCGGCGGAGCCGGTCGAACCCGATGCGCGGGCCGTCGATGCGCGCGGGGCGATCAAGCCGGGCGCGACCGTCGACGTCATCGCGTTGCGGCAGGCGTTGCTGGACGTGATCGATGGACTGAAACACGATTGAGCGCACGGCGCGCAAGATGCATTGAAAAGCCCGGTTGGCGACCTGCCACCGGGCTTTCTTTCATGCGTGTCCTGCACGCGGATCAGCGCGACGCGAGCGGATTCTTCCGCCCCATGTCGACGACCAGCGTGCCGTCCGGCAGCATCCGCACCGAGCCCTGCGCGACCTGGCTGCGATACCCGTACAGGTCGAACCGCATCGGGCCGGCCTCGGCCGAATTCCGGATCAGCGCGCGCACGTTCAGTTCGAGCACGTTGAACATCTTCATGTCGCCGCCTTCCATCCACATGTAGCTCGGCGCGTCGATCTGCGGCCGCTTCGGCGCGGGCGCACCCGCCGCGCGCCGGAACGTGAGCCGCAATCCGTCACGCTCGACCGTCGCCTGGCCGAGCTTACCGTTCAGCACGGGCGGCGGGAACACCGTGTACTGGTCGAGCACGAGCGTGTCGCCGCGCAGTTCCGCGCCGCGCCGCTGCAACGGCGTCAGCGACGCGAGCTCGATGCCGAGCGAGCGCAGCAGCGTCGCCTGAGGGATGCCGAGCACCGATACCTGCGACGGCTTGAATGCGAGGTGGCGGTCGTCGAGCACCGTCAGCGAGCCCTTCATGTCGGTCGGCAGCCAGACGCCCGGCACGTGATTCCACAGCTTGATGCCGCCCCGGACGCGCAGATCCTGGCCGTCCGCGCTCAACTGCAGATCGTTCAGCGAACGCGGCGAATAGTCGAGCAGGTAATTGTTGAAGAGCGCCGACATCGCCTTCCACGACTCGACGACCGTGCCGCCGAGAATGCGGATGTCGTACTGGTTGGGATCGTCGAGATCGACGGGTTCGCCCGGGCGCTTCGACACGAGCTCCACGTCGAGATCCTCGACATGAAAGCCGATATCGCCGGACAGGTTGAAGTCGACGTTGCGCAGGTGGATCGTCGGGTTGCGGTTCGACACGTGCCGTTCGTTGAACGGCGTCGTCGACGTGCGCCGCATCGCGACCTTCTGCATGCCGGGCCGCACGGCGTCCGCCGCGAGCGCGTACGCTTCCCAGTGTTGCCGCACGTCGCGCAGCGTATTCTGTTGCGCGGCGAGGAAGCTGTCGTTCAGGCGCGCCGCGGCGTTGCCGAGCAGCGCGCCGCTGGCCGGGCCCGTATACGAAGGCATCCGGATCGCCATCGCGCCGCTTTCGTCGAAGTTGAAGTAGCCGGCCGACACCTGGTCTCGATAGTGATACAGGTCGAACACGAACGTCTGGTCGCGCCTCGACGCGTCGATCGGACCGATCAGGATATCCGCGTTCATCGGCATCGAGCGCATGAATTTCACGTCGCCGCCGCGGATGTACATCGCCTGCTGCGGTGCATTCGCGGGCATCGCGAAGCCGGCATGCGTGCCGTCGTCGAGCTTCAGGTCGAGGCCCGCCGGCGTCACGCGCACGGCGGTGATCGTGAGTTTCAGGCGCGGCGGCGGCATCAGCTTGTCGACCGCCATCACGAGATCGTCGCCGGCGAGTTGCGCGATCGGCGTCTGCACCTTCAGCAGGTCGGCCATTTTCACGTTGGCCGCGCGCATCACCGGCTGTGCGTTGATGCCCGACACGCGCACGCCGGTCGGGTGGAAGACGAGCTGGCTGCCGTCGCGGATCGCGAGCGTGCCGGTCAGCGAGAACGGTACCCAGCCGTCGCGCTGCATCTCGCCTTGCAGATGGATCACGCCGTCGCCGGCCGACACCGCGAGCTTGCGCAGCGGCGCGTTGCGATAGCCGAAGATATAGGTGTTGAAGAGGGCGGTCAGCTTCGCGTCGTCGAGTGTGACCGTGCCTTCGTGCACGTCGATCTCGAAGCTCGTCGGGTCGTCGAACACGATCGGCGCGCCGGCCTGCGTCGGTACGAGCGTGGCCGACAACTGATGGATGAAGAAGCCGAGGTTGTTGACGACGCGGAAATCGACGTCGCGCAGGAACGTCATCGCGCCGTTCTGGCCCGAGTCGCGCAGCGTGAACGGGCGCGGTTGCGTGAGGCTGATCGATGCGAGCGACGGCACGGTACGCGCGATCTGCTGCTCGTGCGCGAGCCGCTCGGCCTTGGTGCGCTCGATCTTCGTCGACGCGCCGGATGTATTGCTGTCGCGTTGCGCGGCCGATTCCGCGCAGCCGGTGCAAAGCAGCGCGAGCGCCAGCGCGCCGCAGCCGAATACGCGGGATGTCGTGCGCGACCCCGCGGCGGCCGTGCGTCGCCGGCCGGAAACCCAGTCGAAAATTGCCAAAGGCGAGCGATGGCCGCGCCGGACCGCATTCCGCATCGTCTGTCTCCATGTCTTGTCTTGATCGACGGCGGTGCGCGCCATTGCACGGCGCGAGCGTCGATGCCGTGCAGTGTGTCATAGCGCGCTAGAGCGGCGTCACCAAACAACGGGCGCCCGGGCGCGGCGCGCCGGCGCGCGGCCAGACAATGGATTCGCGGGGGGATGGGCGGCTGGATCAAACGGTCGTTTGGTTTGTCCGGCGCGGCGGTCGGCGTCTGTCGAAGCGGCCCTGAAAACCCGCGACCGGCCTTGGCCGGCGCGGGTTTCACCCGATGCCCGAACGGCGCGGCCCCGGGCATCGACGGATACGATCGACGCTGGCCGCGAGGTAAGATCGGCATCAATGGCGGGTTCGATATCACAAACACGGCAGCCATCACGGGGAAGCGCCATGGACCTGAAGGAAGTCGACGTACTCGGTGCGGGGGTGGGCGACCACTGGTACTACGCGTCGAAGGCGAGCGCAATTCGCCGGTTCCTGGGCGCGTCGGGCGCGAACCGCATACTCGACGTCGGTGCGGGTTCCGGTTTTTTCTCGAAGCATCTGCTCGAGTGCACGCAGGCGACGGAGGCTTGGTGCGTCGATACGAGCTACGCCGACGACAGCGACGGCGAGGCGGCCGGCAAGCCCATCCATTTTCGGCGGTCCGTCGATCGATTCGATGCCGATCTCGTGTTGCTGATGGACGTGCTCGAACATGTCGACGACGATGTCGGTCTGCTGACGCAGTATGTGAAGGGGGCGCCTCCGGGCAGCCGGTTCCTGATCACGGTGCCGGCGTTCCAGTTCCTGTGGAGCGGCCACGACGATTTCCTCGAGCACAAGCGCAGGTATACGCTCGGCGGCCTCGAGGACGTGGCCCGGCGTGCGGGGCTCGACGTCGAGCACGGCGCATATTATTTCGGTCTCACGTTTCCGCTCGCGGCCGCGCTGCGGCTGGGCGAGCGCGCGCGCTCGCATCCGCGCGAGCCTGCGTCGCAATTGCGTCGTCATCATCCGTTGGTCAACGGCTTGCTCAAGACGATCTGCCGCATCGAGTTGCCGATGTTCCGCTTCAATCGCGTCGCCGGCCTGACGGTCATCTGCGTCGCGCGCAAGCCGTGACGCAAAGGGGGCCGGCGCCGCAGATTGCTTGCATCGGCGCCATCGCGCCAAAAAATTTCACGAGAACATTCACAAAATGCATGCGACCCGTTCTAAATCGAGGAACTGTCTGTTATAATTTTTTTCTTTCGGGGCGTAGCGCAGCCTGGTAGCGTACCTGCATGGGGTGCAGGTGGTCGGAGGTTCAAATCCTCTCGCCCCGACCAGACAAGAACCCGCGTCAGCTCAGGCTGACGCGGGTTTTTTCATGGCCGTCGCTTTTTTGCACATCGCGGCGCGGCCCCGGTAAAATGCAAGGTTGATCCACGGAAAGCGCCGTGATTTAGCGGAAGAGGATTCCCCGAACATGACTGATCTTCGTCTTACCATGCGGTTCGCTGCAGTGCTCGCCACCGGCGCGCTCGTCGCCGGTTGCGGTACGTCGTCGCCCACGAAAGTGGACTACAAGAGCGATTCGAAATCGAAGGAAGCGTCGCTCGCAGTGCCGCCCAACATGCTCGACGAGACGGCCGATCAGCGTTCGCTGCCGCCCCAGGGCGGCGCGACTTCCCTGTCCGCGCTCAAGCAGGTCCAGCAGGCCGCGCCCGCGCTGGACATCGTCGCACCGGCCGTGGCCGGCATGCATATCCAGCGCGACGGCACCGAAAGCTGGCTCGTGATCGACGGCAAGCAGCCGGCCGCGATCTGGCCGCAGGTTCGCCGTTTCTGGCAGGAGCAGGGCTTCCTGCTCGTCGTCGACCAGCGCGACAAGGGCGTGATGGAAACCGACTGGAACGAAACCCATCCGCAGATCAACGACGGCCTGATTCGCAGCGTGATCTCGAAGGCGATGGGCAATTCGTACGTGACGGCCGAGCGCAACAAGTACCGTACGCGTCTCGATTCGGCGCCGAACGGCGGTACCTACGTGTTCATCAGCCAGAAGGGGATGCGCGAGGCGATCACCGGCGCGAACAACGATTCGAGCAAATGGGAACCGAAGCCGAACGATCCCGCGCTCGAGACGGAATACCTGAAGCGGCTGATGGCCGTGCTCGCGCAGAACGAGCAACGCGCGAAGAACGGCGAACCGCCGATCGCGAACATCAAGGACAACGCGGTACCGAGCGACAAGAAGGCCGATGCCGACGCGTCGTCGAAGGCTGCCGCGGCGATCGCTGCGCAGAACGTCTCGCGCACGTCGGCACAAGGCAACGACGCGGCCGAAGCGGCCGTGCCGTCCGAAGTCACGCTCGGCGAGCCGTACGACCGGTCGTGGCTGCACGTCGGTCTCGCGCTCGATCGCGCCAACTTCACGGTCGACGATCGCGATCGCTCGAAGGGCCTGTATTTCGTGCGCTACGTCGATCCGAAGGATCTGAGCTCGGCCGAGCAGGGTTTCTGGAGCCAGCTGTTCCACGGCAAGAAGGAAAAGCAGGCGAAGCAGTATCGCGTCAACGTGAAGGCGCTCACGGCCGATCAGACGCGTGTCGCGGTCGTCGACGATTCGGGCGCGATCGATACGTCGTCGCCGGCTCGTCAGATCATGGGGTTGCTCGTGAATCAGCTCCGCTGATCCCGGCGTTTCCCGCATCCTTGAAAAGCCCGCCATTCCGGCGGGCTTTTTTCATGGCCGCGCGCTGACGCGCGGCGCGGCGAGTGGTTCGACCCCGCGTCGTGACGTTACGTAACATCCGAGCGTTACGACGACAAAACAAGTGTCACATTGTCGCTGATCTAAAAATTGTCCTTATAAATCAACGGAATGTTGGATGTTCGATGCCTGGCACGCAACCTGCTTTATAGGTGGGAATCGTTAGAACAGGGGGGATGGCGTCAGAGTCCGGGAGTGCGCCGCGAGCGCCCGAACAACGGTCTCGACGCCTTCACATGCCGACGCGACAAGCGCCGGCGCAACAGATGACGATCCGCGCCAGCGTGCGGATCTCGATGGCCCCGTCGCCTATCCTCGTAGGGCGACGGTTTCGCCCGCGCTTCTCTGAAGCGCGGGCTATTTTTTTGGTGCCGTCGTCATGCCGTCTCGGCGTAGCCGATGCGCGGTGCGAGATTCGCGTATTCTCGGACTTTTTCGGAAGGAGGAGGCGGGAATGGCGGAAATTGCAGTCGTGGCGCTGATCGTGGCGAAGCCTGGCGCCGAGGAAAAACTGCGCGCCGCGCTCGAGGGAATCGTCGAGCCGACCCGCAACGAAGCCGGCGCATTGCAGTACGACCTGCACCGGGATCTGAAGGAGCCCGCGCGGTTCGTATTCGTCGAGCGTTGGGAGAGCGAGGAGGCGCTGGCCGCTCATGCGCGTTCCGCGCATATTCTCGCTTATCGCGAAGCGGCCGCGGACTGGATCGAACGTTCCGAAATCCGCGTGCTGTCGAAGCTCGTCTGAGTCGAGCGGGGTGGAGCGACCGGACGTGTCCGGTCGCGGCCGCGCGTCAGTGCGACGCGCTGGGTACGTCGAGGATCAGGATGATCGTCCAGTCGGCGTCGCCGTCATGGTGATACTGGCGCTCGGCAACGATGAACGGTTCCTGTTTGCCTTGCGGGCCGAGGAACAGCACGTCGCCCTCCATCGGCAGGCACTCGATCGGCGGCAGCGCGAGAAACGCGTCGTCCGAGCCGCGGGGCATCAGTTGCTTGATCCGGCGAGTGGCGGCTTCGGTCCACTCGATGTCGAGTTGAATGTTACTCATGCTGTCCTCCGCACCGGGGTGCGCACGGGTGGAAAATTTCGGTGCGCGACTTTAGCACAGCGCGCGGGCGCCGCAACCAAAAAAGCCGAACCCGGTTGCCCGGATTCGGCTTGTCGCTGGTGCGGTGCCGCCGAACTTACTGGCTGGCAGCGTCTGCAGCCTTCGCCTTCTTGCCGGCCTTCTTCGCTGCCTTGTGATGCGCAGCCTTCTTGCCGTGGTGATGCTCTTCCTGCGCCGCCGGCTGAGCCGCTTCGGCCGCTTGCTGCTGTTGCAGCGCTTGTGCACGCTGCTCGATCTCGGCGATCTTGGCCGGATCGGTGATGGTCTGGATCTGCGTGCTCTCTTGCGCATACGCTGCGCCAGTCAGCGCCGACATCGCTACCAGGATAGCCAGGGACGTCTTCTTCATTGCTTTACCTCCGCTAAGTGGTGATGAACCCGAGTGTGCCGTTTTGTCTGGCGACTGCAATCGAGTGCGTGTCGAGTGTAACAAAAGTGACGGATCAATGTGCATCGGATCGGCGCACGACGCAAGGCCCCGTTGAAGTCGCGCAACACTTCGCGCACTTCGTCACGCATCTGCCATCCGGGGTGGTGCAGCGATTTTCGCGGTATCGTCAGAACCAGCCGAGCCAGCGATACACGTGGAATTGCGAGATTCCGACCAGCTCGTGCAGCGCCTGCTCGGCGTTCGCCACATTGCGCCAGCGCGGCAACCAGCCCGTCTGCGCGCGTCGGAGGTTCGCATAAACGGGCTGCGGATCGATGCCGAAACGGCGGAAATCGAGCAGCGCCCGGCGCATCTGGTACGACGACGTGACGAGAACGCGCGCGTCGTCATACTGTGAGCGTAGTATAGATGCAGTGAATTTCGCGTTTTCGTAGGTTGTGCGGCTGTTCGGTTCGAGCACGAGGTCGGACGGCGCCACGCCTTGTGCGACGAGTTGGCGCCCGTAGACGGCCGCCTCGGTGTCGCCGTGATGCTGCGGGTCGCCGCCCGACATCAACACGGTGCAGCGTTCGGCCTGCTGCCGGCACGTGCGATAGAGCGCCGCGACCTTGTGGATGCGCGCGACGCCGTCGGGCGGCGGCTGCAATCCCGCGTCGGTGCGGTGCGTGCCGGCGCCGATGAGGATCAGCGTGGTTCGCCCATGCATGTCGGGGTGTTCGACCGGCGTGACGCCGGCCTCGGACCAGGCGATGAGCGGCGCCGCGAGCCAGCCCGTCGCCAGTAGCCAGAACAGCGCGGCGGCGGCGATGGCAATGGTTCGACGCTGCTTGCGGAAGAGCATGAAACCGATGAAGAGAAGTACAAATGAATCGAACAGAATCAATTTGATTGGGGTATGGTGTCTTTTTATGGACGGCTGACGATACGGCCCTGACGCGACGCCGAACAACGTCGGCCTCCAGAATCGGTGGCGGTTTCGGCGGGCGGAGACCCCGCCCGGCTCGCCGCTTCGCATTGTCGCTGCACTTTAAGAAAGAATCGAGATGGCCACGTATTCCAACGAAGCGGTGCTCGACGCATTGAGACGAGTGCAGTACCGCCAGGTACCGTGGGCACGCCGCCCGGGCGTGTTCGAGTATCTCCGTTCACTCGGCCTGATGGACACGGTCAGGCAGAAAACCGTTGCTCCCGCACCGGGCTTTCATGCACCGGTCGACATCGCCGTGCTGACCGACAGCGGCCGAGCCGAATTCTCGCGCCTCGAGCGCGACGAGAAATTACTTTCCTGGACCGATCGCCGCATGGACGACTACGCATTGAGCGAAGCGAGCGCCGTGGCGATTCTCGAAAGTCGCCTTTAGCGGTTCTCCATCCCGTCCCGTGCATCGCCGCACGGGACGGCGATGCAAAAAAAAGCCCGTATCGCGAGGATACGGGCGTACCGGATACTTTTGCTGCTGCCACGCTGTGCTCATGGCAACGATGTGACTCGTCGCATGCGGCGCAGTTCCCGAATGCGGGCATTTTTCTTTGGCGAAATCTCGAAATCGGCAGGACTACGGATGACGCGGCACGCCCGGCGGCTGTGAGCCGATTCGGGCCCGCGCGTTGCTGGCGATGTCGCCGCGCAAGTCGCCGCGCGGTACGGTTTGCCGGCTGGACGGGTTCGCGGACGGCGGCTGTCGAAAGGTGTTCCTGTGATCCTGCTGGCGATGGGGCGGCTTCGCGCGATCGTCGGCGTGGACGGGAGTGCTCAGCGTCATGGAAACGACAATGCCGCATGCAACGAGCAGTGACATTGTTTTCATGGCGGGGCTCCCTTCAAGCCGTCCGTGCGGCCTGTTGATATGTCGCTAAGGTAAGCGTGGGAGTGCAGGCTTGCTGTAAATATTGGTAAATAGTTGTTTCGCGGCACGACAACGGTAATCGACGGCAAGGCATGCGTCGCGAAAAAGGACGCGTCGCAAAAAGAAGCCGGGCGGCCGAAGCCGCCCGGTCGAGCATTCGTTACGCCATCTTGACGGGTGCGCGCCAGGATTCCGGATTGGTCCAGAAGGCGCCGCGCAGCCGGTCGCGGCTCGGCGGGGCGGGCGGCTTCGCCGCGCTTGCGCCGATGCGTCCGCGCAGCGAGATCTGCCGGCCGCTCGTGCCGAGTCGCTTCACGATTTCGGCGAGCGTACCGTCCGCCTGCCATTCGTCGAAGCGGCGGCGGCAGGTCGGCGGGGACGGATAGCGGCCCGGCAGTTTCGACCAGCCTTCGCCCGTCGACAGCACCCACAGCACGGCGTTGACCACCGAGCGGGCTTCCACGCGGGGACGGCCGCGCCGCTCACTCCGTGCGGGCTCCGAGCAAAACAGACCCTCGACCAGCGCCCATTCGTTATCTCTCAAATCGTCGAACAGCATCATGTCCTCACCTCAGCGAAGCTAACTCCGGTGCGCTGCCCTGCGCCGCGCACTCTTCAGGCACTCGATCGTCGAGTGCCGGGTGGGGGCGTCCGGTTGGCCGGCAGCGGCGTTTCTGCTCTTCCGTCCGACGAAACCTGCACCCTGTGCGCCAGGTGATGCACGAAGCGTGCCATGTCGGAGGTGAATCCCTCGAGAGCCGCTTGGCAGCGAGCTAACGGCTAAGTCAGCTAGGGGCGTATAAGACGCCAAAATAACCCGTGAGCAAATCGGGACAATCACCAATCTTGTGCAATTCGCCCATGTCGCGTGCGTTTGCGAATGTATTGCACCGCAGCGAAACATGGGCCGCGGGTGCCGGATTCGTTCGCCGAAGCCGGTTTCGCACATTAGAATCCCGCATCGATATCGACGATTGATGAGGTCGGGACATGAACGTTACGCTGCGCCAGCTTCGCGTATTCATCGAAGTCGCGCGGCTCAAGAGCTTCAGCCGGGCGGGTGACGAGATCGGGCTCACGCAGTCCGCCGTCAGCCGTTGCGTGCGCGAGCTCGAGGCCGAACTCGGGCTGAAGCTGATCGACCGCACGACGCGCGACGTGCAATTGACCGACGTCGGCGCGAACCTGATCGCGAGCGTGTCCCGCTTGCTCGACGACCTCGACGACACGCTGCGCGAGATTCGCGAGATCGGCGAACAGCGCCGCGGGCGCGTGATCGTCGCGGCAAGTCCGACGATCGCATGCAGGCTGATGCCGCGCGTGGTGGCGTCGTGCGAACGCCAGTTCCCGTTCGTCACGCTCGGCCTGCGCGACGACGTGCAGAGCGACGTGCTGCGCAAGGTGAAATCGAGCGAAGTCGACTTCGGCGTCGTGATCGGGCCGCTGACGGTCGCCGATCTCGTCTGCGAGCCGCTGATGACCGATTCGTTCTGCCTTGTCGCGCGCGCCGATCATCCGCTCGCGGCGCGGGCCGAGGTGCCGTGGACGGCGCTGGACGGCGAGCGCCTCGTGTTGCTCGACCATGCGTCGGGCAGCCGGCCGCTGATCGATGCGGCGTTGGCCACGCATCGCGTCAACGCGATGGTCATGCAGGAACTCGGTCATTCGGCGACCGTGTTCGGGCTGGTCGAGGCCGGTGTCGGCGTGAGCGTGCAGCCGTGGTTGTCGCTGCCGCTGCCGGCCGGCTCGACGCTCGTCGCACGGCCGCTCACGCCGCGCACCGAACGCACCGTCGAACTGGTGCGTCGCCGCGACCGATCGTTGTCGCCCGCCGCGCAAGCGATCTGGGAGCTCGTGCGGCAGATGCCGGCGAGGGCCGAGGATCTCGACTGACGTTGCGCCTGTCCGGCTTGCCGGCCGGTACACTACGCGGATCGTGTTCCTAGGCGGTGGTTCTCGATGACGCATTCCGCAGGTTTTTTCCCGGCGAACGATGAGCCGGCGGCGCGCGCCACGGTGCACGCGCTGCGTCCGTCGCTGATCCGCGAGGTTGCAAACGCCGGCTTCGGCGTGCCGGACATGCTACCGTTCTGGTTCGGCGAATCCGACCGCGTGACGCCGGACTTCATCCGCGACGCCGCGGCGGCGGCGCTGCGCGACGGTGCGACCTTCTACACGCACAATCTCGGCACGGCGCCGCTGCGCGACGCGATCGCGGCCTATGTCGGCGCGCGTCACGGTGCGACGGCGGCCGATACGGTGGCCGTGACGAGCTCCGGCGTGAGTGCGCTGATGCTGGCTGCCCAGCTGCTGATCGGGCCGGGCGAGCGTGTCGTCGCGGTCACGCCGCTGTGGCCGAATCTCGTCGAGATTCCGAAGATCCTCGGCGCACAGGTCGAGTGCGTGCCGCTCGACTACGGCGATGCGGGATGGCAGCTCGATGTCCGACGGTTGCTCGCGGCGCTGACGCCAGATACGCGGATGCTGCTGATCAATTCGCCGAACAACCCGACCGGCTGGACGATGTCGCGCGACGATCAGCGGGCCGTGCTCGCCCATTGCCGTCGCTACGGCATCTGGTTGGTCGCCGACGAGGTGTACGAGCGGCTTGCATTCGACGAGGGCGGCGCGCCGTCGTTCCTCGATATCGCGTCTCGCGACGAGCGTGTCGTGGTCGTCAATTCATTCTCGAAGGCGTGGGCGATGACGGGCTGGCGGCTCGGGTGGCTGATCGCGCCGGCATCGGTGATGGCCGACCTGTCGAAGCTCGTCGAATACAACACGTCGTGTGCGCCGGGCTTCGTTCAAGCTGCGGCCGAGGTCGCGTTGCGCGACGGCGAGCCGTTCGTGCAATCGTTCGTGTCGGCGCTGCGCGACGCGCGCGATCACCTGGTCGCCGCGCTGCGCACGCTGCCGGGCGTCGACGTGCCGCCTCCGCCGGGCGCGATGTACCTGTTCCTGAGACTGCCGGGGGCGGCCGACAGCCTGGCGTTCTGCAAGACGCTGGTGCGCGACGCGGGGCTCGGCCTTGCGCCCGGTCGGGCGTTCGGCCCGGAGGGGGAAGGGTTCGTGCGCTGGTGCTATGCGTGCGATCCGGCGCGGCTCGATGCGGGCGTCGAGCGGCTACGCCGGTTCCTTGCGCATGGCGCGGGCTCCCGCTGAAGCGGGGACGGAGCGGGCGCCCGTGCCGTGCGGCGGCCTGTTCCGCTCATCTTTACGCACCGGGCAATTTTGCGTAATATGGCGTTCAGTCACGCGGTTCCGTCGTTGAGCCGTGCTGTTCCGTCCGGTTTGGGCCTGGCCTGAAGTTGGTTCGCCGCCCCCGGTTCGTGCTCCCATCAATATGACCGATCAGAATCGGGCGAGCGCGTCTTCCGTTCCTTTCGTCTGTTTGTTGATCCGGTTCGTTTGACCACAGGGTCTGGCCTAGCTGCATGAATACCCAAGAGGCGAAGATCGTCCTCGAGACTGCTTTGATCTGTGCGCAGGAGCCGCTGAAGCTCGGCGATTTGCGCAAGCTCTTTGCCGACGGCGTGTCGGCTGACACGGTCCGCACGTTGCTCGAAGATCTGAAACAGGATTGGTCCGGTCGCGGTGTCGAACTGGTGGCGCTGGCGACCGGATGGCGCTTTCAGAGCAAGCCGGCGATGCGTCATTATCTGGATCGCCTGCATCCCGAGAAGCCGCCGAAATATTCGCGCGCGGTGCTCGAAACGCTCGCGATCATTGCGTACCGACAGCCCGTCACGCGCGGCGACATCGAAGAGATTCGCGGCGTCACGGTCAATACGCAGGTGGTCAAACAACTCGAGGATCGCGGCTGGATCGAGGTGATCGGTCATCGCGACGTGCCGGGGCGTCCGGCGCTGTATGCGACGACCAAGCAGTTTCTCGACGATCTCGGCCTGAAGGCGCTCGACGACCTGCCGGCGCTCGAAGAACCGGCCGCGAACATCGAGGCCGCACTGCTCGCGCAGCAGGCGATGGATTTCGATGGCGACATGCCGGTGGCCAGCGATGCGGCGGCCGACGTGCCGCAGGCGCTCGCGGATGAAGCGCCCGACGGCCGGTCGACCGAGGGGCCGGCCGACGTCGCGTCGACGCACGAAATTCCGAGTCGCGATACGCTCGACGCTGATCGCGAGCAAGCGGAACATACTGAACAGGTCGGCGCCGAAGCAGTGCCGACCGGTGTGCAGCCCGAGCCGCAGCGTGCGGATTGGAGCGAGGAAGATCGCAAGCCGGCTGCCGAAGCGGCTGCCGGAGACGGAGCGGAAGCGGCCGGCGACATGCCCGGCGAGGCCGATCGGGCCGACGCCTCCCGTTCCGGTCCCGCGGACGACGAGACGCTGGACGACACGTCCGACAGTCTCGCGGATGCCGTACGAAGCGCCAGTGCGCCCATCGGCGCCGACGCGCTGCCGGACGACGAAGCAGAACCCAAACAGCGTCGCGCCTGATCGCGGCCAACTTCTTGCCGCGCCCGCGCCGGGCGCGAGACCTGACATTTTGAGGTTGTTTTGACAGATATCCACGATATTGAATCGTCCGCGCCTGCCGTGCAGGCGGCGCGTGCCGACGATGCGCCGGAGCAGGATGCTTCGGCCGCGGGTGGCGACGAGCGTCCCCGCCGCGGTCTGCGGCGCGGCCCGCGCAGCCTGATCGCGCGGCGTCGCGCGGCGGCCAAGTCGAAGGGCGCCGAAGGCGAGCAGCAGGGTGCCGAGGGCGCGGATGCGCAACCGGTCGACGCTGCCGACGCGCAGCCTGCGCGTGCGCCGCGCAAGGAAGGCGCGGCCAAGGGCGGTCGCAAGCCGGCCGGCAAGCGCGAAGGCGCGGCCAAGGGTGGTCAGGGCGGCCAGGGCCGTCGCGGTGCATCGAAGGCCGAAGGCGGCGCGGCGAAAGCCGTGGAAGGCGATGCATCCGAGGATGAACTGTTCGCGTACGTGACGTCGCCCGCCTTCGACGCGGACAACTCCGCAGGCGGTAGCGGCGTGCGTGCGCCAATGCTGCGCCGCGGCCGCAACCAGTCGGCGAACAAGCGTGTGCTGTCGCCGGACGACGATGCGCCGAAGCTCCACAAGGTGCTGGCGGAAGCGGGCATGGGTTCGCGCCGGGAAATGGAAGAACTGATCGTCGCCGGCCGCGTGTCGGTGAACGGCGAGCCTGCGCACATCGGCCAGCGGATCATGCCGACCGACCAGGTGCGGATCAACGGCAAGCCGGTCAAGCGCAAGCTGCCGAACAAGCCGCCGCGCGTGCTGCTGTATCACAAGCCGACCGGCGAAATCGTCAGCCATGCGGATCCGGAAGGCCGTCCGTCGGTGTTCGACCGCCTGCCGCCGATGAAGACGGCGAAATGGCTTGCGGTGGGCCGTCTCGACTTCAATACCGAAGGTCTGCTGATGCTGACGACCTCCGGCGACCTCGCGAACCGCTTCATGCATCCGCGTTACAGCGTCGAGCGCGAGTACGCGGTGCGCGTCGTCGGCGAGCTGTCCGAAGGCATGCGGCAGAAGCTGCTGCACGGCGTCGAGCTCGACGACGGTCCGGCGAATTTCCTGCGCATCCGCGATGGCGGCGGCGAAGGCACGAACCACTGGTATCACGTCGCGCTGGCCGAAGGCCGCAACCGCGAAGTGCGCCGGATGTTCGAGGCGGTCGGCCTGATGGTGAGCCGGCTGATCCGTACGCGTCACGGCCCGATTCCGCTGCCGCGCGGCCTGAAGCGTGGTCGTTGGGAAGAGCTCGACGACGCGCAGGTGCGCAAGCTGATGGCGACCGTCGGCCTGAAGGCGCCGTCCGAGGAGAAGGGCAAGCGCGGCGGCGCCGGTCCGACCGAGCGTCGCCAGCCCGATCCGATGCAGACGTCGATGGGCTTCATCGGCCGCGAGCCGGTGCTGACGACGCACGGGCAACTCGACCAGCCGCGTCGCGGCGGTGGCCGACGCGGCGGGCCGGGCCTGCCGGGCTTGAGCGGCTACGGTAGCCTGCCGGTTGCGCCGTCGGGCTACGGCAACCGCATGGGCGGCGGTCGTGATGGCAATCGCATGGGTGGCGGCCGCGACGGCAACCGCGCCGGCGGTGGTCGCGACGTCGACGGCAATCGCGCGTCGTATGGCGCGGGCCCCAAGCGCGATGGCGCGGGCGGCAAGCGCGGCGGCAGCAAGGGCGGCGGCAACCGCAATCCGAACGGCAATCGCGCCGACGGCGGCAACGGCGGCGGCCCGCGCGGCGGTCAGCGTCCGCAGCGCAGTCGTACGCGTAGCCGCTAAGCGTCTATCGACTGGATTGGCGTGCGGCGGCGCGAGGCTGCCGGCTCGCCGGTCCGACCGGCGTTCGGCCGGTTTTGTCGATGCGACGCATTGCATTGATGGATTTCGGCTGCATTTATGATGTCGCGTACCGCGACAACGGCGATCACCGGTTCGGTAGTTGGTGTCGGTCGATCGGGCAGCCCGATTTCGCATTTTCGGTTCGTAAAGGCGGCCGACGCGCTGCTTTTACCGGCTGGCTTGGCGTTTGCGCCAAAAATCGCTATAATCGCGGAGTCGCTGGGCGTACGGATTCAATGTGCGGCTCAGGTGCGACCACCAGTAAGAAGATGGGCGTTCCGCCCATTTTTTTTTGCTGAAACGGTTAGGCATCTCGGGTAGCGCTTCCTGCGCCGGCTAAGGCGCGCGCCCGCGGGTGAATCGCGAGCGGCGGGCGCGAACACCTGAGAGGACACTGTGCAACTGACGGAACTGATAGAAACCACGGTCACCGGGCTCGGCTACGAGCTGGTGGATCTCGAGCGCACCGGGCGCGGCATGCTTTGCATCTATATCGATCAGCCTGCCGGCATCTCGCTCGAAGATTGCGAAAAGGTCACGCGTCAGCTCCAGCACGTCTTGACGGTCGAAAACATCGATTACGAACGGCTCGAAGTCTCGTCCCCGGGGCTCGACCGCCCGTTGAAGAAGCTGGCCGACTTCGAGCGCTTCGCCGGCAGCGAAGTTTCCGTGACCTTGAAAAAGCCGCTGGACGGGCGCAAGACGTACCGGGGCATTCTGCACGCGCCGAATGGCGAAACGATCGGTTTGGAATTTGAGGGGAAGAAGGGCGAGGCAGCCATGCTGGATTTCACGCTGGCCGATATCGACAAAGCCCGCCTGATTCCGCAAGTTGACTTTAGGAGCCGCAAATAATGAGTCGCGAAGTGTTGATGCTGGTGGATGCGCTGGCGCGCGAGAAAAACGTCGACAAGGATGTGGTGCTGGGCGCCCTCGAGGCCGCGCTCGCGTCCGCTTCCAAGAAGCTGTTCGACGAAGGCGCCGAAATCCGCGTCCATATCGATCGCGAAAGCGGCGAGCACGAAACCTTCCGTCGCTGGCTCGTCGTGCCCGACGAGGCAGGCTTGCAGGAGCCGGATCGCGAGATCCTGCTGTTCGAGGCTCGTGAGCAGAAGCCCGACGTCGAAGTCGGCGAGTATGTCGAGGAACCCGTTCCGTCGATCGAGTTCGGTCGCATCGGCGCGCAGGCCGCGAAGCAGGTGATCCTGCAGAAGGTACGCGACGCGGAGCGCGAGCAGATCCTGAACGACTACCTCGAGCGTGGCGAAAAGATCATGACGGGTACGGTGAAACGCCTCGACAAGGGCAACTTCATCGTCGAATCGGGCCGCGTCGAGGCGCTGCTGCGCCGCGATCAACTGATCCCGAAGGAAAACCTGCGCGTGGGCGACCGCGTGCGCGCCTACATCGCGAAGGTCGACCGCACCGCGCGCGGCCCGCAGATCGAGCTGTCGCGCACGGCGCCCGAATTCCTGATGAAGCTGTTCGAGATGGAAGTGCCGGAAATCGAGCAGGGCCTGCTCGAGATCAAGGCGGCTGCCCGCGACCCGGGCGTGCGCGCGAAGATCGGCGTCATCGCATACGACAAGCGGATCGATCCGATCGGCACCTGCGTCGGCATCCGCGGCTCGCGCGTGCAGGCCGTGCGCAACGAGCTCGGTGGCGAAAACATCGACATCGTGCTATGGTCGGAAGATCCCGCCCAGTTCGTGATCGGCGCGCTCGCGCCGGCAGCCGTCCAGTCGATCGTCGTCGATGAAGAAAAGCATTCGATGGACGTCGTCGTCGACGAAAACGAACTGGCTGTCGCGATCGGCCGCAGCGGTCAGAACGTTCGCCTTGCCGGCGAGCTGACCGGCTGGCAGATCAACATCATGACGCCGGACGAATCCGCGCTGAAGCAGGGCGAAGAGCGCGACCGGCTGCGTGCACTGTTCATGGCGCGTCTCGACGTCGACGAAGAAGTCGCCGACATCCTGATCGACGAAGGCTTCACGAGCCTCGAAGAGATCGCATACGTGCCGCTCAACGAAATGCTCGAAATCGAAGCGTTCGACGAGGACACCGTGCACGAACTGCGCAACCGCGCACGCGACGCGCTGTTGACGATGGCCATCGCGAACGAAGAAAAGGTCGAGAACGCAGCGCTGGATCTCAAGAGTCTCGACGGCGTCACGCCGGAGCTGCTCGCGAAGCTGGCCGAACACGGCGTGCAGACGCGCGACGATCTCGCCGAGCTGGCTGTAGATGAACTGGTCGACATGACCGGGATGGAAGAGGATGCCGCTAAGGCGTTGATCATGAAAGCACGTGAACATTGGTTCCAGTGAGAAATGACCATGGCGCACTGATTTGATGGCGGCCGTATGGCCTGACCCGATGCTAACCGCAAGGAATCGGTCCTTGCACTAAGAGGAATGAATGGCGAGTAACAACGTAGCCCAATTTGCCGCGGAACTGAAAATGCCTGCTGGTGTGCTGCTCGAACAGCTGCAGGCAGCGGGCGTCCAGAAAGCGAGTGAAGACGACGCGCTGTCCGAAACGGACAAGGCGCGTCTGCTCGATCATTTGCGCAAGTCGCACGGCGCAACCGACGGCGACAAGCGCAAGATCACGCTGACCCGCAAGCATACGTCGGAGATCAAGCAATCTGACGCGACGGGCAAGGCTCGCACCATTCAGGTCGAGGTTCGCAAGAAGCGTACGTTCGTCAAGCGCGACGACGTGAGCGAAGGTGCGGAACAGGGTCAGGCGCAGGTCGCCGAAGCGGACGACGATGCGGAACTGAAGCGTCGCGAGGAAGAGGCGCGCCGCGAGGCCGAGCTGCTCGAGAAGCAGGCGCAGGAGCTGCGCGAGCGTCAGGAGCGCCTCGAGCGCGAGGAAGCCGAACGTCGCGCCCGCGAGGAAGCGGCCGAAGCCGAGCGCCGTCGCGCCGAGGAAGAAGCGGCGGCGAAGCGTGCCGCGGCGGAAGCCGCCGCGGCACGGCAGCAGGCGGCCGCGCAGCAGGCCGCCGCAGCCGAGTCGGAAGCACCGAGTGCGCAGTCCGCGCAGGACGAAGCGCGCGCGGCCGCCGAACGTGCGGCGCAGCGCGAAGCGGCGAAGAAGGCCGAGGACGCTGCCCGGGAGGCGGCCGACAAGGCGCGCGCCGAGCAGGAAGAGATCAGCAAGCGTCGCGCGGCGGCGGAAGCCGAAGCACGCGCGATCCGCGAAATGATGAACACGCCGCGCAAGGCCGTGGTCAAGGCGCCCGAACCGCCGAAGCCGGCCGAGGCGGCGAAGCCGGCCGAAGCGAAGGGCACGCTGCACAAGCCGGCGAAGCCGGAGGGTGCGCAGGCGCGTCCGGCCGTGAAGAAGCCGGCCGGTGCCGCGGCACCGGCCACGACGCAGGCGCCGGCAGGCGCGGGCGACCGCAACAAGAAGCCGGGCGCAGGCAAGGGCGGCTGGCAGGACGACGCATCGAAGCGTCGCGGCATCAAGACGCGCGGCGACTCGAGCGGCGGCGTCGACCGCGGCTGGCGCGGCGGCCCGAAGGGTCGCGGCCGTCATCAGGACAGCGCATCGTCGTTCCAGGCGCCGACCGAACCGATCGTCCGTGAAGTGCACGTGCCGGAAACCGTGTCGGTTGCGGATCTCGCGCACAAGATGTCGATCAAGGCCTCCGAAGTCATCAAGGTGATGATGAAGATGGGCCAGATGGTCACGATCAACCAGGTGCTGGACCAGGAAACGGCGATGATCATCGTCGAGGAACTGGGCCACCGCGCGGTTGCCGCGAAGCTGGACGATCCGGAAGCGCTGCTCGTCGAAGGCGAAACCGGTACCGATGCGGAGCAACTGCCGCGTCCGCCGGTCGTCACGGTGATGGGTCACGTCGACCACGGCAAGACCTCGTTGCTCGACCACATCCGCCGCGCGAAGGTTGCCGCGGGCGAAGCGGGCGGCATTACGCAGCACATCGGCGCGTATCACGTCGACACGCCGCGTGGCGTCATCACGTTCCTCGACACGCCGGGTCACGAAGCGTTCACGGCAATGCGTGCACGCGGCGCGAAGGCGACCGACATCGTCGTGCTGGTGGTGGCGGCCGACGACGGCGTGATGCCGCAGACGAAGGAAGCCATCGCCCACGCGAAGGCGGGTGGCGTGCCGATCGTCGTCGCGATCAACAAGATCGACAAGCCGGAAGCGAACCCCGATCGCGTCAAGCAGGAACTGGTCGCGGAAGGCGTCGTGCCGGAAGAATACGGTGGCGATTCGCCGTTCGTGCCGGTGTCGGCCAAGACGGGCGCAGGTATCGACGATCTGCTCGAGAACGTGCTGCTGCAGGCCGAAGTGCTGGAACTGAAGGCACCGGTCGAAGCGCCGGCCAAGGGCATCGTGATCGAAGCGAAGCTCGACAAGGGTAAAGGCCCGGTCGCGACGATCCTCGTGCAGTCCGGTACGCTGAACCGCGGCGACATCGTGCTGGCGGGTACGGCCTATGGCCGCGTCCGTGCGATGCTCGACGAGAACGGCAAGCCGACGAAGGAAGCCGGCCCGTCGATCCCGGTCGAAATCCAGGGTCTGTCGGAAGTGCCGGGTGCGGGCGAGGAAGTGATCGTGCTGCCGGACGAGCGCAAGGCGCGTGAAATCGCGCTGTTCCGTCAGGGCAAGTTCCGCGACGTGAAGCTCGCGAAGCAGCAGGCCGCGAAGCTCGAAAGCATGCTCGAGCAGATGGGCGAAGGCGAAGTGCAGAACCTGCCGCTCATCATCAAGGCAGACGTGCAGGGTTCGCAGGAAGCGCTCGTGCAGTCGCTGCTCAAGCTGTCGACCGACGAAGTGCGCGTGCAGATCGTGCACAGCGCGGTGGGCGGCATCAGCGAAAACGACGTCAACCTCGCGACGGCATCGAAGGCGGTCATCATCGGCTTCAACACGCGTGCGGATGCTCAGGCACGCAAGCTGGCCGAGGCGAACGGCATCGATATCCGCTACTACAACATCATCTACGACGCAGTGGATGAGGTGAAGGCGGCGATGTCGGGCATGCTGGCGCCGGAGAAGCGCGAAGTCGTCACCGGCATGGTCGAGGTGCGCCAGGTCTTCAAGGTACCGAAGGTCGGCACGGTCGCAGGCTGTATGGTCACGGACGGTATCGTCAAGCGCTCGTCGTCGGTGCGCGTGCTGCGCAACAACGTCGTGATCTTCACGGGCGAACTCGAATCGCTGAAGCGCTTCAAGGACGACGTGAAGGAAGTGAAGCAAGGCTTCGAGTGCGGTATGTCGGTGAAGAATTTCAACGACATCATCGAAGGCGACCAGTTCGAAGTCTTCGAAGTGACCGAAGTCGCACGTACGCTGTAATCGTCGCGTATCGGCTCATGGGCGGGGCAGGCTTGGGCTTGCCCCGCCCATTTTCATGGTGGCGTGCCGAAATGGCCGCCGCTTCATCCTGATAAACGGATCACGGATCGATCATGTCCAGGAAACGTACTTCCCCCAATCGCAACGTTCAGATCGCCGACCAGATTCAGCGCGATCTGTCCGAACTCATCATGCGCGAGGTCAAAGATCCGCGCATCGGCATCGTGACCATCCAGAGCGTGGAGCTCACGCCGGACTATGCGCACGCGAAGGTCTACTTCACGGCGCTCACCGGCGATCCGGACAAGACGCAGGAGGCGCTGAACCATGCGTCGGGTCACCTGCACAACCTGCTGTTCAAGCGCCTGCACATTCATACGGTGCCGACGTTGCATTTCCATTACGACCAGACGATCGAGAAGGCCGTCGAAATGTCGCGCCTGATCAAGGAAGCGAACTCGACGCGCGCGAAGGACGACGACGAGGCCGACGCGCCTGCCAAGGACGACTGAGCTCGACCGGCCTATGACGAATGCTTCACCTCAACGTCCGCGCGTGCCCCGGCGCGTGCTGGACGGCGTTCTTCTGCTGGACAAGCCGGTCGGCCTGTCGAGCAACGATGCGCTGATTCGTGCGAAGCGCCTGCTTCTCGCGAAGAAGGCCGGCCACACCGGCACGCTCGATCCGTTGGCCTCGGGCCTGCTGCCGCTGTGTTTCGGCGAAGCGACCAAGTTCTCGCAGGACTTGCTCGACGCCGACAAGACTTATGAAGCGACGATGCGTCTCGGCCAGCGCACGACCACCGGCGACGCGGAAGGCGACGTGATCGACACACGCCCGGTCGAATGCGATCGGGCGGCGGTGGAAGCCGCGCTCGTGCGCTTCACCGGCGACATCGTGCAGGTGCCGCCGATGTATTCGGCGCTCAAGCGCGACGGGAAGCCGCTGTACGAATATGCGCGGGCCGGCCAGACCGTCGAGCGGGAAGGCCGCAACGTGACGATCCACGCGCTGGAACTGCTCGCCTGCGAGCTGCCCGACGTGACGTTTCGCGTGACCTGCAGCAAGGGCACGTATGTGCGCACGCTGGCGGAGGACATCGGCGAGGCGCTGGGTTGCGGCGCGCATCTGACGATGCTGCGTCGTACGGGCGTCGGCGCGCTGACGCTCGAGCACGCGGTGACGCTCGATGCGCTGTCGGACGCTGCCGAATCGGCGCGCGATGCATGGCTTCAGCCGGTCGATGCGTTGCTGTCGACGTTTCCGGCTATTCGGCTCGACGACGCGTCCGCGAAACGGTTCCTGCACGGCCAGCGCCTGCCGCTGTCGGCGCTCGAGCCGATCGACGCGGCCGATGGCGAGCGCGTGCGCGTGTACGACGCAACGCGATTGCTCGGCGTGGCACGCAAGGCGAATGGCGTGCTCGCACCGGAACGGCTCGTCGTGACGGCGCCATGACGCAGCGACGCACGCACGTGCACGCGGCAGAATGAAAAAGGCCCGGTCGATTTTCGACCGGGCCTTTCGTTTGGCGTGATCGCGCCGTGATGCCGCTGCCGGGTAGCGCTCAGTGTGCCGCCGACGCCGCCGCACCGGCATCGCCGCCGCCCGCGCGTTCGGGCTTGGTGATCCAGATCAAGCCGATCAGCAGCACGAAGATCGCGGCCGAAATGTAGAACAGATCGTTCACGCCGAGCTGCGCCGCCTGCTGCGTGGCCATGTTGTTGATCAGGCCGTGTGCCTGCTCCTGCGTGAGCCCGAGATTACCCATCTGCGTGACGGCCTGATTGAACGTCGGGTTGTACGGATTCGTCTGTTCGACCAGTTGCGCGTGGTGGAAGTTGTTCCGATGATCCCACGCGGTCTGGAAGATCGACGTACCGATGCCGCCGCACATGATCCGCACGAAGTTCGACAGGCCGGACGCCGCTGGAATGCGGTGGCCGGGCAGGCCCGACAACGTGATCGACACGAGCGGGATGAAGAAGCCCGCCATCGCGATGCCCTGCACGAGCGTCGGCAGCGTCAGCGACCATTCGTCGACGCCGGTCGTGTAGCGCGAACGCATCCAGAAGCACAGCGCGAACGTGAGGAACGACGCCGTCGAGATGAAGCGCGGATCGGTGCGCGGCAGATACTTCCCGGTGAGTGGCGACAACAGGATGGCGAACAACCCGACCGGCGCCATCACGAGGCCGGCGTCGGTCGCGGTGTAGCCGATTTGCGTCTGCAGCCACAGCGGTAACAGCACGAGATTGCCGAAGTACAGGCCGTAGCCGATCGACAGCGCGACCGTGCCGCCGGTGAAGTTCCGTATGCGGAACAGCGACAGGTCGACGACCGGGTGCTCGGCGGTCAGCTCCCAGATCACGAAGAACGCGAACGCGATGACGGCGGTGAGCGCGAGCACGACGATCGTCGTCGACGCGAACCAGTCCAGATCCTTGCCCTTGTCGAGCATGATCTGCAGCGAGCCGACCCAGACGACCAGCAGCGCGAGGCCCACGCCGTCGATCGGCGCACGGCGCACGGCCGACTCCCGACTCCGGTAGATCACCCACGTCGCGGCGGCGGCGGCGATGCCGACCGGGATGTTGACGTAGAAGATCCACGGCCACGAATAGTTGTCCGAGATCCAGCCGCCGAGAATCGGGCCCGCGACGGGGGCGATCAGCGTCGTCATCGCCCATAGTGCGAGCGCCATCGGCGCTTTCGCGCGTGGATAGCTCGACAGCAGGAGCGCTTGCGACAGCGGAATCATCGGGCCCGCGACGGCCCCCTGGAGCACGCGCGACGCGAGCAGGAACGGCAGGCTCGGCGCCAGCCCGCACATCCACGACGAGATGACGAACAGGACGATCGACGCGAGGAACAGGCGGACTTGCCCGAAACGGTCGGTCAGCCAGCCGGTCAGCGGCACCGAGATTGCGTTCGCGACCGCGAACGACGTGATGACCCACGTGCCCTGATCGGACGACACGCCGAGGTCGCCCGAGATGGTCGGGATCGCGACGTTCGCGATGGACGTGTCGAGCACGTTCATGAACACCGCGAGCGATACCGCGATCGTCCCGAGCAGGAGTTGTCCGCCCTGCAGCGGCGGATGGGAGACAGGAGCCTGTGCCATGTCGGTTGCCTTTCCGGAGTCGGAACCGTTACATCATTTTCGCGGCGCTGCTCTGCTTCGCCGCGACCGGCGCCGACGCGTTGCCGCCGGCGTTCTCGGCGATGATGCGCGCGATTTCGGCGTCGGCTTCGTCGCCGTATTTCGCGAACACGTTGGTCTCGTAGACGGTGTTCGGTGCGTTGACGAGCTGGTCGCCGCGTTCGTCCTTGATGTCCACGTCGACCTGCATCGACAGGCCGATGCGCAGCGGATGCTTGTCGAGATCCTTCGGGTCGAGCTCGATCCGCACCGGCAGGCGCTGCACGACCTTGATCCAGTTGCCGGTCGCGTTTTGCGCGGGCAGCAGCGAGAACGCCGAACCCGTGCCGGCGGAGAAGCCGACGACCTTGCCGTGGTACGTGACCGACGAACCGTAGATGTCGGCCGTCATCTCGACCGGCTGGCCGATGCGCATGTGCTTCAGCTGGACTTCCTTGAAGTTCGCGTCGACCCACACGGCATTGAGCGGCACCACCGACATCAGCGGGTTGCCGGGCGACACGCGCTGGCCGACCTGCACCGAGCGCTTCGCGACGTAGCCGGTGACCGGCGCCGGCAGCACGTTACGCGCGTTCGCGAGGTACGCGTCGCGCACCTTCGCGGCGGCGGCCATCACGTTCGGGTGCGAGGCGATCGTCGTGTTCGCGGTCAATGCGCGATTCGATGCGAGCTGCTGTTGCGCGGCGTCGACCGATGCCTGCGCGGCCTTCACCGCGTCGCGGGCGTGCGAGATTTCTTCCTGCGATACGGCGCCCGTCTGCGCGACGGCCAGGCGGCGACGCAGGTCGTCCTGGGCCTTCGACAGATCCGACTGGCGCAGCGCGACTTGCGCGCGGTACTGGTCGTCGTTGACGAACAGGCCGCGCACCTGGCGCACCGTCTGCGCGAGGTTGGCTTCCGCCTGCTGCAGCGCGACCTGCGAATCGGCCGGGTCGAGCACGACGAGCGGATCGCCGGCCTTGACCGTTTGCGTGTCGTCCGCCTTCACGGCGATCACGGTGCCGGTGACCTGCGGCGTGATCTGCACGACGTTGCCGTTCACGTACGCATCGTCGGTGTCTTCATGGAAGCGGGCGACGAGGAAGTAGTACAGGCCGTATGCGATGGCCGCGATCACGATGACCGCGACGAGCAGCGTCATCATTCGTTTGCGCTTGCCGTTGTTCTGCGGCTGCGCGCTGGCGGCGTTTTGTTGGTCGCTCATGGCGATTTTCTCCGTCCGTTATTTCGAGTGTCTGCGTAGTGGTGGCGCCGGATCAGTTGGCGGCCTGTTTGGTCGGCGTGGCCGCATCGGGCGCGGCGAGCGGCGTGCCGGTCGCGTCGAACCCGCCGCCGAGCGCCTTGATCAGGGCGAGCTGCATGTCGCGCCGGCGCATTTTCAGGTTGGTCACCGTCTGCTCCGATGCGAGGCGGTTGCTGTCCGCCGTCAGGACCTGCAGTTGCGGCGACAGGCCGGCCTTGTAGCGGATGACCGCGAGATCGTACGCCCGCGTCGAGGCGTCGAGCGCGCGTTGGGCGTCGCCCATCTGGCGATCGATCGCGCGGATCGACGCGACTTGCGTCGCGACGTCGTTCAGCGCGCTGATCAGCGTCTGGTTGTAGTTCGCGACCGACAGGTCGAAGTCGGCGTAGCGGCCCTTGAGCTGGGCGCGCAGCGCGCCGGCATCGAAGATCGGCAGGTGGATCGCCGGGCCGAACTGCGCCTGGCGACTCGCGAAGTTCAGGAATTTGCCCCAGCCGAACGCATCGAAGCCGAACCCGGCCGCGAGGTTCACGTCCGGGAAGAACTCGGCCTTCGCTTCCTTCACGTCGTGCATCGCGGCTTCGACCTGCCAGCGCGCGGCGACGATGTCGGGCCGGCGCGACACGAGGTCGGCGGGAAGATTGCCGGGCAGCGCGACTTCGCCGGTGGGGTTCATCACCGGCGCCGCGATCTGCAGCCCGCGATCCGGACCCTTGCCGAGCAGCGCGGCGAGCTGGTAGCGCACCGTCGTGATCTGGCCGTCGAGGTCCGACAGGGAGGCCTGGGTGGTCGCGATGTTGCCGCGGGCCGTCTGGCGTTCGACGTTGGTATCGAGGCCGGCTGATACGCGGCCGTCGGTGATCTTGCCGACCGTCTCGCGGTTGGTGATCTCGCGTTGCGCGATGTCGCGCAACGCATAGAGCTGGGCGAGCGAGTTGTAGGTGCGTGCGACCGACGACGCGAGCGTGATGCGCGCCTGTTGCATGTCGGCTTCGGCGGCCTTTTCCTGCGACACGGCCGTGTGCAGGCGCTCGCGGTTCTTGCCCCACAGGTCGAGTTCCCACGAGGCGCTCGCCAGCGCGTTGTTTTCGCTGTACCACTGGCCGCCGTACGGGGGCGGGAACAGGCCGTTCGCCGAATACAGTTCACGCGTCCAGGAATAACTGGCTTCGGCCTTCGGCATCAGGTTCGAGCGCGACGATTCGATGTACGACGAGGCTTTCGCGATGCGCGCCTGCGCCTGTGCGATCGACGGGTTGCCCTGCAGCGCTTCGTCGATCAGCTTCGGCAATTGCGGATCGCCGAACTGGCTGGCCCAGTCGAGTGCCGGCCATTGGCCGCCCTGGGCCGGCAGGCTCTGGGCGGATTCGAATTGCGACGCGGGGGCGATCTGTTTGTCGCTCTTGATGCCGATGTAATTCGCGCAGCCCGCCAGCGCCAGCGCGGCGACCGCGGCGGCGACGGCGGCGCGGCACGACCCGGCGCGCACGGACAACGGGGAGGATTTCATCGCGCTAACCCCTGACTCGGAATGAATGATGGACACTGCAAGGATTTCCTTACATTAATCTGTCAAAAGTAATTGTTATGGCAACTATTACGTGATGCTACCGCCGGCCGTCTCGCAATAGTTGCTGAGAATGCGGCGCAGCATGCTCTTCAGGAACCCGACTTCTTCCGGCGTAAACCCGTCCAGCACCTGGTCGAGCACGCTGCGAAAAATGGGCGGTAGCCGTTCGGCCAGCGCACGGCCTTCGTCGGTGAGCTCGAGGCGCACGACGCGTCGGTCCTCGATGCTGCGCACGCGCGACAGCAGGCCGCGTTTCTCGACCCGGTCGAGCAGGCGCGTGACCGCGCTTGCGTCGATTCCGTATTCGCGCGCGAGTTCGGCGGCCGTCGAGCACTTGCCGACCGCGATCATGAACAGCATGCTCGCCTGTGTGCCCGTGATGCCGAGCTCTTCCTGCGTGCGCTGCGTGACGAGGTTGGTCATCACCGACTTCACGCGCGACATCAGATAACCGACGCTGTCGTTCATCTGATACGAAGACAACTGCGAAACGGGCGGAGAGGTAGGAGAATCCGACATAAAACCCTGAAGCTGCAATAGTTGACTAGGCAGCAGTATAGGCACAATTGCTTGCCGCGGCAAATGTTAATCGAACGGCAAAACCCGCGCTGTGTCTGGCGAGAATCCCTTATCTTGATAAGGTTTTTTTGCCGATCGGCGAGCGTGCGGAAGAGGATTCGTCCGTTCGGCACAGGAGGGCGGAGCGGCCCGTTTTGCTGCAATGCAATGCGCGGGTCGGCTCTCGACACTCGCACGTGCTATAATTTGAGGCTTTCCAAGCTGCAACGCGCGCGCCCGTGAAAAACGAGCGCGCGCGTTTGCGCGTTCAAACGATTTCCAGGTTTCTATGACCCGCGCCCTTCGCAATATCGCCATCATCGCCCACGTCGACCACGGCAAGACCACGCTCGTCGACCAACTGCTCCGCCAGTCCGGCACCTTCCGCGAGAACCAGCAGATTGCGGAGCGGGTGATGGACTCGAACGACATCGAAAAAGAGCGCGGGATCACGATTCTCGCGAAGAACTGCGCGGTCGAATACGAAGGCACGCACATCAACATCGTCGACACGCCGGGGCACGCGGACTTCGGCGGCGAAGTCGAGCGCGTGCTGTCGATGGTCGACTCGGTGCTGCTGCTCGTCGACGCGGTCGAAGGCCCGATGCCGCAGACGCGCTTCGTCACGAAGAAGGCGCTCGCGCTCGGCCTGAAGCCGATCGTCGTCGTCAACAAGATCGATCGTCCGGGCGCGCGGATCGACTGGGTCATCAACCAGACCTTCGACCTGTTCGACAAGCTCGGCGCGACCGAAGAGCAGCTCGACTTCCCGATCGTGTACGCATCGGGCCTGAACGGCTACGCGTCGCTCGACCCGGCTGCTCGCGAAGGCGACATGCGCCCGCTGTTCGAGGCGATCCTCGCGCACGTGCCGGTTCGCCCGGCCGATCCGGAAGCGCCGCTGCAGCTCCAGATCACGTCGCTCGACTATTCGACGTACGTCGGCCGGATCGGCGTCGGCCGCATCACGCGCGGCCGCATCAAGCCGGGCCAGCCGGTCGCGATGCGTTTCGGCCCGGAAGGCGACGTGCTGAACCGCAAGATCAACCAGGTGCTGTCGTTCAAGGGCCTGGAGCGCGTGCAGGTCGAGTCGGCCGAGGCGGGCGACATCGTGCTGATCAACGGTATCGAAGACGTCGGCATCGGCGCGACGATCTGCGCGGTCGACACGCCGGAAGCGCTGCCGATGATCACCGTCGACGAGCCGACGCTGACGATGAACTTCCTCGTCAACTCGTCGCCGCTCGCCGGCCGCGAAGGCAAGTTCGTGACGAGCCGCCAGATCCGCGACCGTCTGATGAAGGAGCTGAACCACAACGTCGCGCTGCGCGTGAAGGATACCGGCGACGAAACGGTGTTCGAAGTGTCCGGTCGCGGCGAACTGCACCTGACGATTCTCGTCGAGAACATGCGCCGCGAAGGCTACGAGCTGGCCGTGTCGCGTCCGCGCGTCGTGATGCAGGAGATCGACGGCGTGCGTCACGAGCCGTACGAGCTGCTGACGGTCGACGTCGAGGACGAACACCAGGGCGGCGTGATGGAAGAGCTGGGCCGCCGCAAGGGCGAGATGCTCGACATGGCGTCGGACGGCCGCGGCCGCACGCGTCTGGAATACAAGATCTCGGCGCGTGGCCTGATCGGCTTCCAGAGCGAATTCCTGACGCTCACGCGCGGCACGGGCCTGATGAGCCACATCTTCGACTCGTACGCGCCGGTCAAGGACGGCTCGGTCTTCGAACGCCGCAACGGCGTGCTGATCTCGCAGGACGATGGCGCCGCGGTCGCGTACGCGCTGTGGAAGCTGCAGGATCGCGGCCGCATGTTCGTGAAGCCGGGCGATGCGCTGTATGAGGGCATGATCATCGGCATCCACAGCCGCGACAACGACCTCGTCGTGAACCCGATCAAGGGCAAGCAGTTGACCAACGTGCGCGCGTCGGGCACCGACGAAGCCGTGCGTCTCGTGCCGCCGGTCCAGATGTCGCTGGAATACGCGGTCGAATTCATCGACGACGACGAGCTCGTCGAAGTGACGCCGCAGTCGATCCGCCTGCGCAAGCGCTTCCTGAAGGAGCACGAGCGTCGCCGCGCGAGCCGCGAAGGCGCGGTCGACTAAGCATCGATCGTTCCCGCATATCAGGGAAAAGGCTGCCTTCGGGCGGCCTTTTTTGCATTCGTGCGACCGGCAACCGGGCCGGTTGCAAAACACTGTTCCCGCAGGCCGCGGCAATCCGGCAAAACCCCGCCGCGCGGTGCTTTCACGCGCATTTCGCCGTGAACTCCGGTATCGGTTCTGTGATATGCTGCGCGCACGCAAGTTTTAGGTCCTTCCAAGCAAGACTTGATTCGCAATCCGCTAAACGGTCAGGCCGTGTCGCGGAAGGTTGAGTAACCCGCTATTTCTCGAGAAGCTCGAAGAAAGGTGAGCGTAAAATGTCAGATGTAATGAAGCAGTTTCAGCTGAACTCCTATCTGTTCGGCGGCAATGCTTCGTACGTTGAAGAACTGTACGATGCATACCTCAACAATCCGGCATCGGTGCCGGAGAACTGGCGAGAGTATTTCGACGCGCTGCAGAACGTGCCTGCGACGGACGGCTCGAATGCCAATGACGTCGCTCACTTCCCGATCGTCGAATCGTTCGCCGAGCGTGCGAAGGCCAATGCCTTCATTCCGCGCGAAAGCACCAGCAATCTCGCGACCGCACGCAAGCAGGTGCACGTCCAGTCGCTCATCAGCGCCTATCGCTTCCTCGGCTCGCAATGGGCCAACCTCGATCCGCTGAAGCGTCGCGAGCGTCCGGCCATTCCCGAGCTCGAACCCGCGTTCTACGATTTCTCCGAAGGCGACCTCGACCAGACGTACAGCGCAAGCAACCTGTACTTCGGTTTCGACCAGGCTTCGCTGCGCGACATCGTCAAGGGCCTGCGCGACACGTACTGCGGCACGATCGGCGCCGAGTACATGTACATCAGCGATCCGGAACAGAAGCGCTGGTGGCAGGAGCGCCTGGAATCGATCCGCGCGACCCCGTCGTTCTCGGCCGACAAGAAGAAGCACATCCTGAATCGCCTGACGGCCGCCGAAGGCCTCGAGCGCTACCTGCACACCAAGTACGTCGGCCAGAAGCGCTTCTCGCTCGAAGGCGGCGAGAGCTTCATCGCGGCGATGGACGAAGTCGTCCAGCACGCGGGCAAGAGCGGCGTGCAGGAAATCATCATCGGCATGGCTCACCGCGGCCGTCTGAACGTGCTGGTCAACACGCTGGGCAAGATGCCGGCCGACCTGTTCGCCGAATTCGAAGGCAAGCACGTCGACGACCTGCCGGCCGGCGACGTGAAATACCACAAGGGCTTCTCGTCGGACGTGTCGACGGAAGGCGGCCCGGTCCACCTGTCGCTCGCGTTCAACCCGTCGCACCTCGAAATCGTGAACCCGGTGGTCGAAGGTTCCGCGAAGGCGCGGATGGACCGTCGCGGCGACGAAGACGGCCTGCAGGTGCTGCCGGTGCAGATCCACGGCGACGCGGCGTTCGCCGGCCAGGGCGTCGTGATGGAAACGCTGAACCTGGCGCAGACGCGCGGTTACGGCACGCACGGCACGCTGCACATCGTCATCAACAACCAGATCGGCTTCACGACGTCCGACCCGCGCGACGCGCGCTCGACGCTGTACTGTACCGACGTCGTCAAGATGATCGAAGCGCCGGTGCTGCACGTGAACGGCGACGATCCGGAAGCCGTCGTGCTCGCGACGCAGATCGCGATCGACTACCGGATGCAGTTCCACAAGGATGTCGTGATCGACATCGTCTGCTTCCGCAAGCTGGGCCACAACGAGCAGGACACGCCGGCCGTCACGCAGCCGCTGATGTACAAGAAGATCGCGCAGCACCCGGGCACCCGTGCGCTGTATGCCGAGAAGCTCGTGCAGCAGGGCGTGATCACCGCGGAAGACGCCGACAACTACGTGAAGGCGTATCGCAAGGCGATGGACGACGGCCACCACACCGTCGATCCGGTCCTGTCGAACTACAAGAGCAAGTACGCGGTCGACTGGGTGCCGTTCCTGAATCGCAAGTGGACGGACGCAGCCGACACGGCCGTGCCGCTCGCCGAATTGAAGCGTCTCGGCGAACGCATCACGACGATTCCGGAAAACTTCAAGGTTCACCCGCTCGTCGAGCGCGTGATCAACGACCGCCGCAACATGGCGCGCGGCGACCAGCCGCTCGACTGGGGCATGGGCGAACACCTCGCGTTCGCGTCGCTCGTCGCGTCGGGCTACTCGGTGCGCCTGACGGGCCAGGACTCGGGCCGCGGCACGTTCACGCACCGTCATGCGGTGCTGCACGACCAGAACCGCGAGCGCTGGAACGACGGCACGTACGTGCCGCTGCAGAACATCGCCGAAGGTCAGGCGAAGTTCACGGTGATCGACTCGGTGCTGTCGGAAGAAGCGGTGCTGGGCTTCGAATACGGCTACTCGACCGCCGAGCCGAACACGCTCGTGATGTGGGAGGCGCAGTTCGGCGACTTCGTCAACGGCGCGCAAGTCGTGATCGACCAGTTCATCTCGTCGGGCGAAGTGAAGTGGGGCCGCGTGTCGGGCCTCACGATGCTGCTGCCGCACGGCTACGAAGGCCAGGGTCCGGAACACTCGTCCACGCGGATCGAGCGTTTCCTGCAACTGTGTGCCGACCACAACATGCAGGTCGTCCAGCCGACGACGCCGGCGCAGATCTTCCACCTGCTGCGTCGCCAGATGATCCGCCTGTTCCGCAAGCCGCTGATCGTCGCGACGCCGAAGTCGCTGCTGCGTCACAAGGAGGCGGTGTCGGATCTGTCGGAACTGGCGAAGGGTTCGTTCCAGCCGGTGCTGGGCGAAACCGACGGCGGCATCGACGCGAAGAAGGTCAAGCGCGTGCTGGTGTGCTCGGGCCGCGTGTACTACGACCTCGTCGCGCATCGCCGCGAAGCGAAGGCGAACGACGTCGCGATCATCCGTATCGAGCAGCTGTATCCGTTCGCGCACAAGCAGTTCGAAGCCGAAATGAAGAAGTACGAGAACGCGACTGAAGTGGTCTGGGTGCAGGACGAGCCGCAGAACCAGGGCCCCTGGTTCTACGTCGAGCACCACCTGAAGGAAGGCATGAAGGAAGGGCAGAAGCTGGCATACAGCGGCCGTCCGGCTTCGGCCTCGCCGGCGGTTGGCTACTACGCGAAGCACTACGAGCAGCAGAAGGCCCTGATCGAAGGTGCATTCGGCCGCCTGAAGAGCGCATCGATCGCGAAATAATCGACGTCAAGCGAAACGGGAAGGCGCGCGGCGCTTTCCCGTTCCTTTTGGCCTGCCGGGCGCGTCGCGCGCCGCACCGGCCGAAGGAATCGCACGAACCTCGTCACACCCCAGATTAAGCATCCAGGAAAATCACATGGCTATCGTAGAAGTCAAAGTCCCCCAGCTTTCGGAGTCGGTGTCGGAAGCCACCATGCTGCAGTGGAAGAAGAAGCCGGGCGAAGCAGTCGCGCAGGACGAAATCCTGATCGAACTCGAGACCGACAAGGTCGTCCTCGAAGTGCCGGCGCCGGCAGCGGGCGTGCTCGCGCAAGTGCTGCAGAACGACGGCGACACGGTGGTCGCCGATCAGGTGATCGCGACGATCGACACCGAAGCGAAGGCAGGTGCTGCCGAAGCAGCGGCAGGCGCCGCCGAAGTCAAGCCGGCGGCAGCGCCTGCTGCAGCCGCACCGGCCGCACAGCCGGCCGCCGCGACCGCATCGAGCTCGGCCGCCGCATCGCCGGCCGCAGCGAAGCTGCTGGCCGAGAAGGGCCTGTCGACGGGCGACGTCGCAGGTTCGGGCCGTGACGGCCGTGTCACGAAGGGCGATGCGCTGGCCGCAGGCAGCGCACCGAAGGCTGCTCCGGCCGCCGCACCGGCGAAGACCGCCGCCGCGAAGCCGGCGCTGCCGGAAGTGAAGGTGCCGGCGTCGGCAGCGACGTGGCTGACCGACCGTCCGGAGCAGCGCGTGCCGATGTCGCGCCTGCGCGCGCGTATCGCCGAGCGCCTGCTCGAATCGCAGCAGACCAACGCGATCCTGACGACGTTCAACGAAGTGAACATGGCTCCGGTCATGGAACTGCGTAACAAGTACAAGGACAAGTTCGAGAAGGAACACGGCGTGAAGCTCGGCTTCATGTCGTTCTTCGTGAAGGCGGCCGTTCACGCGCTGAAGAAGTTCCCGCTCGTGAACGCGTCGATCGACGGTAACGACATCGTCTACCACGGCTACTTCGACATCGGTATCGCGGTCGGTTCGCCGCGCGGCCTGGTCGTGCCGATCCTGCGCAACGCGGATCAGCTGAGCCTCGCCGAAATCGAGAAGAAGATCGCCGAATTCGGCCAGAAGGCGAAGGACGGCAAGCTGTCGATCGAGGAAATGACGGGCGGTACGTTCTCGATCTCGAACGGCGGCGTGTTCGGTTCGATGCTGTCGACCCCGATCATCAACCCGCCGCAGTCGGCGATTCTCGGCGTGCACGCGACGAAGGAGCGCCCGGTCGTCGAAAACGGCCAGATCGTGATCCGCCCGATCAACTACCTGGCGCTGTCGTACGACCACCGCATCATCGACGGCCGCGAAGCCGTGCTGTCGCTCGTCGCGATGAAGGATGCGCTGGAAGATCCGGCACGCCTGCTGCTCGACCTGTAAGCCGAGTCTCACTGCATCGACCCGTTCGCAGGTTCGCGCGCACGCGTGAACCTGCGGGCGTACAAGTAGAAAGGATTGTCATGTCCAAGGAATTTGACGTTGTCGTGATCGGCGCCGGCCCCGGCGGCTACATCGCCGCGATTCGCGCCGCGCAGCTCGGCAAGACCGTTGCCTGTATCGAGAAGTGGAAGAACCCGGCCGGCGCGCTGAAGCTCGGCGGCACCTGCCTGAACGTCGGCTGCATCCCGTCGAAGGCGCTGCTCGCGTCGTCGGAAGAGTTCGAGAACGCGTCGCATCACCTGGCCGACCACGGCATCACGGTCGACGGCGTGAAGATCGACGTCGCGAAGATGCTCGGCCGCAAGGATGCGATCGTCGAGAAGATGACGAGCGGGATCGAGTTCCTGTTCAAGAAGAACAAGATCACCTGGCTGAAGGGCCATGGCAAGTTCACCGGCAAGACCGATGCCGGCGTGCAGATCGAAGTGAGCGGCGAGGGTGAAACCGAAGTCGTCACCGCGAAGAACGTGATCATCGCGACGGGTTCGAAGGCGCGTCACCTGCCGAACATCCCGGTCGACAACAAGATCGTGTCGGACAACGAAGGTGCGCTGACGTTCGATTCGGTGCCGAAGAAGCTCGCCGTGATCGGCGCGGGCGTGATCGGTCTCGAGCTCGGCTCGGTGTGGCGCCGCCTCGGCGCCGACGTGACGGTGCTCGAAGCGCTGCCGGCATTCCTCGGCGCAGCCGACGAAGCGCTTGCGAAGGAAGCGGCGAAGCTGTTCAAGAAGCAGGGCCTCGACATTCATCTCGGCGTGAAGATCGGCGACGTGAAGACGACCGCGAACGGCGTGTCGATCGCTTACACGGACAAGGACGGCAACGCGCAGACGCTCGACGCCGACCGCCTGATCGTGTCGGTCGGCCGTGTGCCGAACACCGACAACCTCGGCCTTGAAGCCATCGGCCTGAAGGCGAACGAGCGCGGCTTCATCGACGTGGACGACCACTGCCGCACGGCCGTGCCGAACGTCTACGCGATCGGCGACGTGGTGCGCGGCCCGATGCTCGCGCACAAGGCGGAAGACGAAGGCGTGCTGGTCGCGGAAGTGATCGACGGGCAGAAGCCGCACATCGACTACAACTGCATTCCGTGGGTGATCTACACGTACCCGGAAATCGCATGGGTCGGCAAGACGGAGCAGCAGCTGAAGGCCGAAGGCCGCGAGATCAAGACGGGCAAGTTCCCGTTCTCGATCAACGGTCGCGCGCTCGGCATGAACGCGCCGGACGGTTTCGTGAAGATGATCGCGGACGCGAAGACCGACGAACTGCTCGGCGTGCACGTGATCGCCGCGAACGCGTCGGACCTGATCGCGGAAGCCGTGGTGGCGATGGAGTTCAAGGCGGCGTCGGAAGACATCGCCCGCATCTGCCATCCGCACCCGTCGATGTCGGAAGTGATGCGCGAAGCGGCGCTCGCGGTCGACAAGCGCTCGCTGAACAGCTGAGCACGGTGTAGCGCCTGCCGGCCGTCGGCCGGCGCAGCCGTCTCATGACGAAGGCGGGCGGGGTTTCCCGCTCGCCTTCGTTCTTTCCGGTTTGCCCGATGAACGTCACCGAATACTACACGCGCGAACTGACCACGCGCGGCTATCAGTCCGATCCCGCTCAGCGCGCGGCCGTCGATCGCCTGCAGCGCTGTTTCGACGAGTGGGTCGACTACAAGGCGCGCCGCTCGAACGCTTTCAAGAAGCTCATCAATCACCCGGATCTCCCGCGCGGCGTCTACATGTGGGGCGGTGTCGGTCGCGGCAAGAGCTTCCTGATGGACAGCTTCTACGCAGTCGTACCCGTGCAGCGCAAGACGCGCCTGCATTTCCACGAATTCATGCGGGAAGTGCACCGCGAGCTCGAGGAACTGAAGGGGCAGGCCGATCCGCTCGACGAACTCGCGCGACGCATCGCGAAGCGTTACCGGCTGATCTGCTTCGACGAGTTCCACGTGTCGGACATCGCCGACGCGATGATCCTGCATCGCTTGCTCGATCGCCTGTTCAACAATGGCGTGCAGTTCGTGATGACGTCCAATTACGATCCCGACGACCTGTATCCGGACGGCCTGCATCGCGACCGCATGCTGCCGGCGATCGCGCTGATCAAGGAAAAGCTCGACGTGCTCAACGTCGACGCGGGGGTCGACTATCGTCAGCGCACGCTCGCGCAGGTGAAGATGTATCACACGCCGCTCGGCGCGGAAGCCGATCGCGAACTGCGCCATGCCTTCGGCAAGCTCGCGGCCGTGCCTGACGAAAGCCCGATCCTGCATATCGAGAAGCGCGAACTGAAGGCGCTGCGCAAGGCGGACGGCGTCGTGTGGTTCGATTTCGCGACGCTGTGCGGCGGCCCGCGTTCGCAGAACGACTACCTCGAACTGGCGAGCCGTTTTCATGCGATCGTGCTGTCCGAGGTGCCGCAGATGTCGCCGCGGATGGCGTCCGAAGCGCGCCGCTTCACCTGGCTCATCGACGTGCTTTACGATCACAAGGTCAAGCTGCTGATGTCCGCGGCGGTGCCGGCCGAAGCGTTGTACGTCGAAGGCCCGATGGCCAACGAATTCGCGCGTACGGTCTCGCGCATCGTCGAGATGCAGTCGAAGGAGTATCTCGAAACGCCGCGCCGCATCGTCGATACGTCGTTGACCTGAGCGGATGGCGGGTGCTCGCAATTGGCGTCATTCAAACGTCAATTTCGGTTAGATTCAGCGAATCTTCGGGTATTTTCGGATTTGTCTTATATTCATCGTTGAGGTGAGCCGATATTGTGGTGTCATGGTTATTAAGGCTGGAGATGTCCATGACACCGTATCGCGATTTGACCGACCACGAATGGCGCTGCGTCGCGCCGCTTCTGCCCGAAATGCAGCCGCGCACCGAGTTGCGCGGCCGGCCGTTAGCCAATACGCGGGCCGTGCTGAACGGTGTGCTGTGGGTGATCTACAGTGGCGCAACATGGTCGGCCATGCCGCGCCGTTACCCGTCGTATCAGACATGCCATCGCCGTTTCAAGGTATGGCACGAAACGGGCACGCTGATGAACGTGATGCGTGAGCTCTACGGCGACGCCGGCATGAACCTGTGCAACGAACTGTCCGCGCGGATGCGCAAGCATACGCAATCGAAGGCGGCGGAGGCGCGTAGCAACGCGGCGCCCGCGTATCGTGCACCGGGTAGCTATGCATCGGATGCGATGAAGCACGCGGCGTGATGTCCTTCGGTTTTCGTTGTGCACGCCCCAAAAGGAAATCGGCCTGACGACGTCGTCGCAGGCCGATTTTTTTATTGAGCCGCGCGTTTTGGCGCGTACTGCGTTATTGCTGGCGGACCCAGGTCTGCGACCGGCCCAGCAGCGACACGCCGATGTAGCCGCGCACCACGAGCTTCTGGCCGCCGTCTTCAAGCGTCATCTTGCACTTGTAGACCTTGCCGTTCTCCGGGTCGAGAATGTTGCCGCCGTCCCAGTGGTCGCCGTCCTTCTTCATCGCCTTGATGATCGTCATGCCCTTGATGAGCTGATCCTTGCGCTCGTCCGTGCACGCGGTGCAGCGGCGATCGGGCGTATCGTTCGCGCCGAGGCCCTTGACGACCTTGCCCGTCAGCGAGCCGTCGCCGTCCTCGGCGATCTGCACGAGCGCTTTTGGTTGATGGGTGTTGTCGTCGATCGTCTGCCACATGCCGACGGGGCTGTCGGCTTGCGCGAACGTGGGGGTTGCGCACGCGAGCAGAGCGCCGGCAATGGCGATCGCACGCAACGGGCGGGTCAGTTGAATCATTGTCATCCTCCTTGTTTTGCATGTCTGTTCGATTGGCCCGCACGCCCGTCTGCATGGGGCGGGTCTGTTGCGAGCTTCGCCAGAATACGTGAAACCGTGCGCCACGTTTGATAGAGGGGACTCTAATCGAAACAGCCCGCGTGACGCGGGCTGTGAGGCGACTTTGGTGACCGATCAGTTGAGTTGATACGAGAACGCGGCGTTGATGCGCGGGCTGCGTGACGCGCTTTCGACCGGTGCGTCGCCCACCGGTTTCGCGACGTTCAGATCGAGACTGTAGTAGCGGCTGTCCGTGAGCCGCACGCCGATGCCGACCGACGACATGCGGTTCGGCGATGGCGTGCCCGAGTGAAGATACACACGCGCCATGTCGTATGCGATGTACGGCGTAATCGATTTCAGATACATCCAGCCCGGTGTGAAACCGCGGTTGACTTCGAGCGACATCCCCCAGCCCGAGTCGCCCGACGTTTCGCCCGGCTGGTAGCCGAGCGCGTAACGGGTCGAGCCGAACGAGATCTGTTCGGACGTCGGCAGCGAGTCGGGACTGTATTGCCCGGTCAGCGAAACCGACGTGCCGATCCGGAACGGCCATTCGTTCGTCTGTGTGAAGGTCGCGCCGGTGCGGACGAAGGTCAGCGAGATGGGGCTGTCCACCGAGGTCGTCGTCGTGCCGACGGTGATGTCCTGCGCTTTCGACGCGCCGAGGATGTTGAAGCCCTTCGCGACGTTGACGCTCAGCTTCTGTACCTGTTTCGGCTGGACGTTCGTGTAGTCGAGTTGCATCTGCAGCACGCGAACTTGCGATCGGTTATCGAGAGTCGCGCCGTTGATCTGGTTCTGGTAGCGGTCCTCGTTGTGCGACGCATAACCCGACACGGTGCCGAGCAGGCTACGCTGGTTGTTCAGCAGAATCGGATAGGAAGCCGAAAGACCGAGCTTCTCGTTCTTCACGGTGCGCTGGACGTATGACGGCAACCCCGGGTTATCGGTCGGTTTGCCGCGATACGTGCTGGCATCGAGGCGCGTGATCAGGCCGCTGCTGCCGACGGGCAGGGCGCCGCTGAACGCGAAGTAGGTCTGCTTGTCGCGTCCCGGCGGCGCGAGCGCCGAGATGCTCAACTGCTCGCCGAACGACGTGAGGCCGTTTTCGGTTGCGGTGATGAGGCCCTGGACGCCCGGGTGGTTGAAGTCGATACCCGTGCTGACGTTGAACGGCTTGCGATCCACCGCAAGTTCGAGCGTCGTCGCGCCGTCGGTGGTTTGCGGCGGCGGGACATTCGCTTTCACCGTCAGGCCGGGTAGCAGGCCGAACGTGTTCACGTAGCGCTCGAACGTCGCGCGGCGCAGCGGACGATCGGCCGTGATGTGCGCGGCGATTGCGCGAATCTTCGGTTCCATCGCGCCGGGTTTGCCGGTGACCTTGACGTCCGCCACGTAGCCTTCGACCACCGTGATGCGCACGACACCGTTCTCGAACGTCTGCGCGGGAACGAACGCGAACGACAGCGCGTAGCCGCGTTCCTGGTACAGCTTCGTCACGCCGTTGGCGGTTTCGATCAGCTCGCCGATCGTGATGTCCTTGCCGACGAGCGGTGTGAAGCGGCGCGTGATTTCCTCGAACGGCACCGACTTCACGCCTTCGACCTGGAACGTCGTCGGCGTCAGGTGTCGCGACAGCAGCTCCTGCAATTGCGGCGCCTGCGGTGCGACCTGAACGGTGACGTTCGGGCCCGTCTTCGGTGCGTTGATCTGGGGAAGGGAGTCGAGCGGGTTACCGCCGACGCGCGTTTGTGCCTGTGCCGTGCCTGCTGCCGCGATGGCGAGCAGCATCATCCATCTGTCGAGTCTGGATTTCATTGTTCTTCCTCGTAGGCCTTGCTTTTCGTCTTCTTTGTAATGCCGGCGCACGACACCAGGGTGTCGCGCGCCGCGTGCCGCAATGCCGGTTGTGTTTGTACGGCCGCGTCATTCGCTCCGGCTGCGATGACGCGACCGTCCTCCTTACTTGCCAACGCTACCCAACGTACCCAGCAACCCCGTGACCGGTGCCAGTAGCCCCGTCGAACCGCTGCCCGACGACGCCGTACCCGACACGCTGCCGACCAGCGACGTGACCGGCGCGAGCGGGCTCGAGCCCCCGGAGCCTGCCGCACCGCCGACCGCTCCGGTGACAGTATTCAGCAAACCGGTGACGGGCGCGAGAGGGTTAGCACTGCCCGCGCCGCCCGTTGCGCCGCCGAGCGTGCCGGTGACCGTCGACACGAGATTCGTGACGGGCGCGAGCGGGCCGCTGCCCGAGCCGCCCGCTGCGCCGCCGAGCGCGCCCGTGAGCGAGCCGAGCGGCGTCGAGCCGAGACCCGACAGCAGGCCGCCGAGCGGGTTCGTCGAACCGGAACCGGAGGACGAGCCGTTCTGGACGGTTGCCGTCGAGCCGCCGACGAGGCTCGTGATCAGGCCGGGGATCGGTGCCGCGCCGTTCGGGCCGTTCGGATTGACGAGGCCGCCCGTGTTGGTCACGGTATTGCCGACCGCGGTCACGAGCTGGCCGACGTCGCCGACGAGCGGCTGGCTCGACGTGCCGGCGACCTGCTTGCCGGCCGAGCTGATGGCGCCGCCGATCTGGCCGAGCAGGCCCGAGACGGGTTGGCCCAGGCCGGTCGTCGTGCCGACCTGCTGCGTGACCTGGCCGGCGGTGATCACGAGCGGCGTGATCGCCGAGCTGATCGGTTGCGTGACCTGCTGGACGGCGCCCGACGACAGCGTCGAGCCGATCGTCGTGCCGGCGGCCGTCAGGCCGTTGGCGACCGTATCGAGCACGGTGCCGACCGGCGTCGTGACCGGTGCGAGCGGTGCCAGCGGGCCGGTGCCCAGCGCCTTGACCGTCGAGCTCAGGCCGGACACCGTGTTGCTGGTCGCGCCGACGACGTTGCCGAGACCGGCAACCGTGGTGCCGACCGGGTCCTTCGTCGAGCCGATCTGCCCCAGCCCGTTGCTCACCGCATCGGCGGCCGCGCCGACGATCGTGCCGGTGCTGGACAGCGTGCTGCCGACGCCCTTCGTCACACCGTCGCCGAGGCCCGGCAGGCTGATGTTGCCGACCGTGCTGCCGAGGTCGGTGGCCGTCTGGCCGACCGTGCTGATGACGCCCTTGGTGCCGGTCGGCGAACCGCTGGTGCCGCTCGTGCCGGGCGTGCCGCTCGTGCTCGGGTTGTTGTTGTCGTTGCTGCTGGTCGGCGGCGAGCTGACGCCGCCACCGCCGCAGGCGGCCAGCAGGCACGCTGCGGCGAAGGCGGTGAGGGGCATGCGCCAGTGGCGCAGGGCGACCGTCGTGATCGAACGTTGCTGGGACATGATGGACTCCTCGCTGTCTTTTCGATGAATGGATGTCGGATTACTTGCCGTGCGTGCCGCCGAGCAGGCCGCCGATCAGCGACGTGACGGGCGCAAGCGGATTCGATGACGAGCCCGCGTTCGTGACGGCACCCGTGCCGCCGCTCAGTGCCGGTACGCCGACCGTGCTCGTGACCGTGGAGACGGCATTCGACACCGGTGCGAGCGGGCTGCTGCCGCCTGCGCCGCCCGTCACGCCGCCGAGTGCGCCCGTGACTGCGCCGAGGAGGCCCGTGACCGGTGCGAGCGGGCCGCCGCTGGTACCGCCCGTTGCGCCGCCGAGCGCGCCGGTGACCGTCGAGACGAGGCCCGTAACCGGTGCGAGCGGACCGCCGCTGCCGCCTGCTGCGCCGCCCAGTGCACCCGTGACCGTCGAGACGAGGCCCGTGACCGGTGCGAGCGGACCGCCGCTGCCGCCTGCTGCGCCACCCAGTGCACCCGTGACCGTCGAGACGAGCCCCGTGACCGGCGCGAGCGGGCCGCTGCCGCCACCCGTTGCGCCGCCGAGTGCGCCGGTCACCGTCGACACGAGACCCGTGAGCGGGGCAAGCGGGTTGGTCACGCCGCCGGTGCCGCCCGTGAGCAGGCCGCCGACGGCCTTCACGGTGTTGCCCGTCGACGAGACGGTGTTGCCGAGACCGGTGGTGACCGGGTTGCCGCCCGTCGATGCGAGCAGGGCGCCGGCCTGATTCAGCCCGTTGCCGACCGTGCCGAGCAGCGTGTTGACCGGCGCGCCGAGGCCGGTTGCCGTGCCGATCGTCTGGGTCGTCTGGCCGACCATCGTCGTGATCGGCGTGATGGCCGAGCTGACCGTCTGCGTGACCTGCTGGATCGGGCCGGTCGACAGCACGTTGGTGAGCGTGGTGCCGCCGTTCGACACGGCGCCGCCGAGCGTCGTGACGAGGCCGCCGACCGCGCCCGTAACCGGCGCGAGCGGCGACAGCGGGCCGCTGCCGAGGCTCGTGACCAGGTTGCCCGTTTGCGTGACTGCGCCGCCGAGCTGATTGACCACGCCGCCCGTGCTGGCGACCGTGGTGCCGATCGGATCCTTCGTCGCGCCGAGCTGGCCGAGCCCGTTGCCGAGGCCGTTGCCCAGCGCAGAGACCGCGCCGCCCACGCTTTGTACGATGCCGCCCGCGGCTTGCGTGGTGGCCGGATTGACGCCCGGCAGCGTTTGGCTACCGATGACGGAGCCGAGACCGGAGACGGTGCTGCCGGCATTCGTGATGATGTTGCTGCCGCTTGCGAGGACATTTCCCACCGGGTTCGCCGACACACCGGAGGTGCCGGACGTACCGCTCGTGCCTGAGGTTCCGCTGGTGCCGGACGTGCCGCTCGTACCCGAGGTTCCGCTGGTGCCGGACGTGCCGCTCGTGCCCGAGGTTCCGCTCGTGCCGGAGGTACCGCTCGTACCCGACGTGCCGCTCGAGCCGTTGCCGCCCGACGTGGAGATCGTATCGCCGCCGCCGGAGCTCGAGCCGCCGCCGAGACCCTGGCTGATGGAGCCGGAGCCGCCGCACGCGGAAAGGGAAAGCATGGCTGCAACGGTGGCCGCGATCAGAGTCGTCCGGAACACGCCATGGGGGATAACCTTAATGTCCATTTCGTCCTCGCATTAAAAATGTGTTGTGAACTGCGTTGTGTTGAGTGGTGCGAGGACTACTCTGCAACTGTCGTGCCATTTCGATGCCCGACCGTTCGACGACCGGTTTTAAACGAGGCAATTCCTTGTCGGAGAAGGAAGTTATGGAAATTGAAAGATTGTTGAATCTGTTTAAGTGCTGATGAATGAGAACGGTTTCGGCCGTTTCGTAACGTAACGTCACAACATTGGCGTTACGGATGCGGCGTAACGTGGGGCCCACGCAGGTTTGGTGGACGAGGCAATTGTTTTACTGGTGGATTAGGTGTGCACATCTAACCTATCGTAAATCCTATGTGTAAGTCGTACCGAAACGCCGTACAAATACGTTGTGCTCCTGATCATTTTTTCCGCCCGAGTAGTTGAAAAGAGGTTGGAATTTAAATGGGAACGGATATAGAATCGGGAGCAGATGTAAGCAAATGTACGGTTCGGTACACTACGTTCGAGGAGGGGCACTATCGCGAATGTTAACTTGCATCAAATCGTGAGCAATGCCCTTCGGGGCGACCTATAAAGAAAGCGCACCCGGTTGTCGTTACAGCAGATGTGGCGAACGGCTGGGGCAAACGGCCAGATATGCGGGGACGTATACGTATAAAAGGCCAGAAAACGTAAATACAGGCACGAGGAATAAAATGAAAGCAATCATCAAGCGTTTCCTTAAGGAAGAAGACGGGGTTACCGCAGTCGAGTACGGACTCATCGCCGGACTCATCGCCGTCGCTCTCGTCAGTGCCATGAGCACGTTGACGGGTGGCATCTCGAATGCGTTCACCTACATCGCCAGCAAACTGCCGGCGGCATAACGAACGAGCTTTGCTCATTTCCCTGTGTCAGGGGCGCGGATTGCTTCGGCAATCCGCGCGGTAAGTTTTGCCGTTCGGGGTGTAAATGGTCCTGCTCACTGGCGTCGGGGTTTTCCTCGCGTGGGCGATGCTCGTCGCGCTCGAGGACATCCGTCATAGGCGTATACCGAATTCACTGGTGATCGGTGGATTCGTGTCTGCATTTGTGCTCGCCGGACATAATCCGTTCGGCATATCCGTGAATCAGGCGCTCATTGGCGTACTGGTCGGTTTTCTGAGCCTCTTTCCCTTTTTTGTGCTGCGCGTAATGGGTGCCGCGGATGTAAAAGTATTCGCGGTGCTGGGCGCGTGGTGCGGCCCGCATGCGCTGCTGTGGCTCTGGATCATTGCGAGCCTGCTGGCATTCGCGCATGCCGGCACGCTGATATTCGCCACCCGTACGCCCGTGTCGGCGTTGTGGCAGCGGCGTTCGCCGACGATGCAGATCGCCGGTTTTCGGGCGTCGCCGTATGCCGCGTTCCTCGTGATTCCCGCGGCGCTGTGGTGCCTGTACCGGATCGCGACCGGGGGGATGCAATGACGGCCGTTTGTCCGGTACCCGGCATGCGACGTCGCGAGCGCGGTGCGACGGCGATCGAATTTGCGCTGATGTTGCCCGTGTTCTTCCTGATCCTGTACGCGATCATCACGTACGGGATGATCTTCGCGGCCCAGCAGAACCTGACGCTTGCCGCAACGGAAGGCGCTCGCGCCGCGCTGAACTATCAGCAGGTCGGTGCGGCCGCGTCGGTGCAGGCAGCGCAGCAAGCCGCGTTGGCGGCGCGAGCCCAGGCCGCATGCACGGCCGCGACGAACCTGACCACGTGGCTGAAAGGGTCGACATGCTCGCCCACGCAGCAAGGCAATTGTTCGTACGACCCGACGATGCTGTGCGTGCAGATCACGCTGACCTACCCCTACTCGCAGAGTCCCCTGATTCCGGCGTTCCCGCTGCTCGGTTCGCTGTTGCCGGTGCCATCGACACTCACCGGAACCGCGATGGTGCAGATCAGCCCGGTCAACATCATATAGACGGCAGCTGCGGCGTCGTGCCGGGTCGAGGGCGCCCGGTCGGCAACGTTGCGTGGAGAATTCAATCGTGAGTAGCGGGGAAGCATAACAACACCATGGCCAACAATCTGACGAAGATCATTGCGGGTTTGCTGATCGCGATCGCGATTCTGCTCGGCGTCTATGCATGGATGCTCGGTCGCAAGCCGGCCGATGTCGCGCCGGTTGCCTCGACGGTCGCCACGCAGAGCGTGCCGGTCGTCGTGACGACTCGGCCGTTGCAAGCCGGCCAACCGATTCCGGCCGATGCGCTGAAGGTCCAGCAGTCGACCGCCGCGCCCCAGGGGGCGTTCGCCGATCCGCTGCAACTGGTCGGTCGCACCCCGGCAGCCGACATTCCCGCCCATGCGGCCGTCGTCGCGAGCGCATTGTCGTCCGGTCTCGCCGAGCAGATCGCACCGGGAGAGCGCGCCGTCGCGATCAAGGTCGACGAGACCAACGCGGTCGGCAATCGCGTGCGCCCCGGCAACTATGTCGACGTGTTCGTGAATCTGAAGCGCGACGGGACCGGCGTGGCGATCGGCGGGACGTCGACGGCGGAGATCGTGAATACTCAGGCGCGGCTGCTGATGTCGAAGGTTCGTGTGCTGTCGTTCGGCGATGCAACGACCGAGCGAGACAGTTCGAACGGCTCGGTGGTCGGGACGCGGACCGCGGTGCTGGCCGTGCCCACCGCACAGGTCGACGCGCTGACGCTCGCCGAGCAGAGCGGTCGACTCCTGCTCGCGCTGCGTAACCCACGCGACGACGATGTCGCGGCGCAAACCGTCGCGGTTCGCGTCGGCGACGACAAGAGCCCGTCGGCGGTTGCCGCTGCCGGCATGGTGCTGGGCGAGTTGTCGAAGAGTGCGACGGCGCCGGCTCCGCGTGTGGCGCCGCGGGTGGTCGCACGGCGTCCGAGCGGTGGCGGCATCGAAGTGATTCGGGGTGGGCGGACCGAAACGGTCGCTTATTGAGTGGGACGAAGACGGCAAACAATGAAAAAGAAACTGATTGGTTTGGCTATTGCATTGAGCGCGCTGGCGATGCCGCCGCTGTCGGACGCGGCCGACACGAGCGGGACGATCAGCCTTGCAATCGGCGCGCAACGGCAGCTTGCGACGGGGCGTGCGCTGCAGCGGGTTGCGGTCGGCGATCCGTCGGTGGCCGACGTGGTCGTCGTCAAGGGCGGGCGCGGCGGCGTGCTGCTGGTGGCGAAGAATGCCGGCGCGACGAACGTGATGATCTGGGAGCGCGGCCGCGACGAGCCGACCGTCTATAACGTGAACGTCACGAGCGGGGCGGCGCGGGCACTCCTCGACGGCGCGTCGCCGAGCGTGAATACGTACGGCGGCACGACGGTGATCGGCGGTACGTCCGGAACGCTCGACGGCCATCAGCGGGCCGTGCATGCGGCGAAGACGGTCGGCGGCAAGGACGGGACGACGCTGGATGCGTCGACGATCTCTGGCAAGAATGTCGTGCAGGTCGACGTGCGGGTCGTCGAATTCAGCCGCTCGGTGCTGAAGCAGGCGGGGCTCAATTTCTTCAAGCAGAGCAACGGCTTTGCGTTCGGGGCCTTCGCGCCGACGGGGCTGACGTCGATTACCGGCTCGCCGAACAGCTCGCTCACCTACAACACGAACGTGCCGATTTCGTCGGCGTTCAACCTCGTCATCCATTCCATGTCCCGCGGGTTGTTCGCCGACCTGTCGATTCTCGAGGCGAATAACCTGGCCCGAGTACTCGCGCAGCCGACGCTCGTCGCGTTGTCCGGCCAGAGCGCGAATTTCCTCGCGGGCGGCGAAATTCCGGTGCCGGTGCCGCAATCGCTCGGCACGATCTCGATCGAGTGGAAACCCTACGGCGTCGGGCTGACGGTTACGCCGACCGTGCTGAATCCGCGGCGGATCGCGCTGAAGGTCGCGCCCGAATCGAGCCAGCTCGACTTCGTGCATTCGATCACGATCAACGGCGTGCAGGTGCCCGCGTTGACGACGCGGCGTGCGGACACGACGGTCGAGCTCGGCGACGGCGAAAGCTTCGTGATCGGCGGCTTGATCGACCGCGAGACCACGTCCAACGTCAACAAGGTGCCGTTCCTGGGCGATCTGCCGATCATCGGCGCGTTTTTCAAGAATCTGAGCTACCAGCAGAACGACAAGGAGCTCGTGATCATCGTGACGCCGCATCTCGTTGCACCGATCGCGCAGGGCGCACCGCTGCCGGCGACGCCGGGGGAGCTGTCCGAGCAGCGCGACGGTCCGGTGTGGCGTTCGTACCTGGGCGGCATGGCATCGCCGGACGCAGGGCCGGGGTTCTCGAAATGAGCGCGCCGAATCGTTACCGGACCGCGCAGGCCGTCGCGCATGACGCGATGCCTTGCTTCATTGGGAGTATTCAAGATGAATGCGAGAACCTATTCCTTGGCTGAGCCCGCCGTCACCGACCACTTCGTCTGCGCATCCTCTCTTGCCGAGCATGTGCATTGGCTGTCGCAATCGCTGGTGTCCGCCGGCGCGGTCGAAGGGGTACCGCTCGACGGCGCCGCGCTGTCGCAGCGTATCGGCGTGTTGAATCCGGCGCTGGTATTCATCGATTTTTCCGGTGATTGCGCGGCTGCAAGCACGGTGGTATCCGCGGTACGCGCGGCGCATCCGGGCGTGCCGGTCGTCGCACTGGGCTCGCTCGCGCAACCCGAAGGCGCACTCGCCGCGCTGCGCGCGGGGGTGCGCGATTTCGTCGATTTTTCCGCACCGGCCGACGAAGCGCTGCGGATCACGCGGGTGTTGCTCGACAACGTCGGCGAGCCGGCGAATCGCCATGGGAAGGTCACCGCATTGCTCGGTGCGCGCGCCGGGATGGGGGTGAGCACGCTCGCCGCGAACCTGTCGGTGCTGATGCAGCGCCGGCCGGCCGCCCCCGCGCACACGGCGGCGCTCCTCGATCTCGGGCTGCCGGCCGGCGACGGCGCGCTGTTCCTGAACACGCGCTGCGAATTTCATTTCGTCGAGGCGGTGCGCAACCTGCGCCGGATCGACCGCACGTTCGTGACGACTGCGCTCGCGCGCCACTCGAGCGGCGTCGCCCTGACGACGCTGCCGCCGAATCTCGCCGAGCTGCGCGACGTGGCGACGGCGTCGTGTGCGGCGCTGCTGAACCGGCTGCGGGCGTTCTTCGATCACCAGATCGTCGATCTCGGCGGCTTTCCGAATCGCGAATTCATCGCGCAGGTCGTGAACCTGGCGGACGAAGCATGGCTGGTTTGCGACCAGGGCGTGGCGTCGGTCGTGTCTGCCGTCGAGATGCTGGACGGGTTGCGCGAGGCCGGTGCCGCGACCGACCGGATCCGGCTCGTCGTCAACCAGTTCGACGCCGAGCTCGGCTTGATGCCCGCGCAGATCGCCGAACGGCTCGAACTGTCGCTGGTTGCGACGCTGCCGTCGCGGCGCGTGTCGATCGGGCATGCGGCGAACCAGGGCAAGCTGATCGCCGAGGTCGCGGAACGCGATCCGTACGTCCGTGCGCTCGGGCCGCTGGTCGAGCGCCTCGCGGGCGCGCCGGCGCCCGGAGCGACCCCGCGTGCGGCCGGCGGCCTCTCGGCGCTCAGGCGCATCATTCAATCCTCAACGAAGCGGTCGTAAGCGATGGCACACGACATTCAATTTGCCGACGGCGCAGCGCCGTTCTCGCAAACGCAACAGTTCCACGACATCAAGAATGCCGCGCACGAGCATCTGCTCACGCGGATCGAGGAGCTGGGTGCCGAATTCGGCCGTTGGTCGCGACAGGCGATCAACCAGTTCGTCGATCTCGAAATCGACAGCTTCGTGCGGCTACGGCGCATCCCGCTCAACGAGAGCGAGGTGCGCGCGGTGGCCGAGGCGCTGACGAAGGAGCTCGCCGGCTTCGGGCCGATCGAAGACCTGTTGGCCGACCCGCACGTCGAGGACATCCTGATCAACGGCTACAACGACATCTACGTGTCGCGCCACGGGATCCTGTCGAAGCTGCCGATCCGCTTTACCGACAACGCGCATCTGCTGCGGATCGTGCGACGGATTCTCGCACCGGTTGGCCGGCGGCTCGACGAATCGAACCCGATGGTCGATGCGCGGCTGCCCGACGGCGGGCGGGTCAACGTCGTGATCGAACCGCTGTCGATCGACGGGCCGGTCGTATCGATCCGGAAATTTCGCAAGGACCCGTTGAAGCCCGAGGACCTGCTGGGCAACGGCACCTACAACGAGGAAATCGGCCGGCTGCTCGAAGCCGCGGTCGATGCGCGCTGCAACGTCCTCGTGTCGGGCGGCACCAGTTCGGGCAAGACGTCGCTGCTCAACGCGCTGGCGTTTCACATCCCGATGGCCGAACGCGTCGTGACGATCGAGGATACGGCCGAACTGTCGTTGAATCACCCGCACGTCGTGCGGCTCGAGAGCCGTCCCGGCGGGTTCGACGGCAGCGGCGTGGTGACGATTCGCGACCTGCTGCGAAACACGCTGCGGATGCGGCCGGACCGGATCATCGTCGGCGAAGTGCGCGGCGGCGAAGTGCTCGAAATGCTGCAGGCGATGAATACCGGCCACGACGGATCGATGGGTACCGTGCACGCCAGCTCGCCGCGCGAATGCCTGTACCGGCTCGAGATGCTGGCCGGCTTCGCCGGTTTTCAGGGCACCGAAGCAAGCCTGCGGCGGCAGATCGCCAACGCGATCGACTTCATCGTGCAGATCGGCCGGCTGTCCAACGGCCGCCGCCGCATCCTGTCGATCACCGAAGTCACCGGCATGTCGGACAACGTCGTGTCGACGCAGGAGCTGTATCGCTACGAGGCGCGCGTCACGCCGGAGGGCGAAGAGATCGATCATTGGGAGTCGCTCGGCATTCATCCGCATTCGCCGAAGCTGGCACGTTTCCGCAGCACGCTGGTGTCCGCGGGCGGCGGCGGGTTCGGTGGCAACTTCGGGCGAGGCGGGGGCTTCAATGTCTAGCGCCACCTTGCTCGCGCTGATGTTCGCGCTGATCTGCGCGGCGGCCGGATTGCTGCTGTGGCGCGGAAGTCAGGTGCGTGAAGGGCGTGCGCATACGCAGCGGTTCTTCGACAGCCGCGTGGGACAGGGCGCGCGTTCCGCTCCCCCGACTGGCGATACGCGCCCCGCACGCGCCCCGGCGGCCGGTACGGCGAACGCGCAGGCAGTCGAACAAGGGCTCGCGCGCTGGCGCGCGTCGGTGCTCGACGCGTGGACCGTGCTGTCCGACCGCGCGGGCCTCGATGAAGTGCGCACCGGGCTCGTGATGGTGGTTGCAGTCATCGTGCTGCTCGCGTTGTGGGCCGGCATGGCCGGCGGCGCGCTCGCCGCGGCGGCGGCGGCCGTGGCGGGCAGTGTGCTCGTCGTTCTGTGGGTCACGTCGCGCATCAGCCGGCGCCGCCTGAAGATCGTCCGTCAGTTGCCGTCGTTTCTCGACGGGATCGTGCGGCTCGTGACGCTCGGGAACAGCGTGCCGGCGGCGTTCCAGTCGGCGCTGCAGACGGCCGAGATGCCGCTGCGCCGCTGCCTCGACGACGTGTCGCAGATGCTGCGCTCCGGCGTCGAGATCGACCGCGCGATGCTGCACATCGCGCACACCTACCGTATCCGCGAATTCGAACTGGTCGGGGCGGTGCTGCGTCTGTCGGTCCGCTACGGCGGACGGGCGGACGTGATGCTCGACCGGATGTCGACCTTCATGCGCGATCTCGAGCAGGCGGAACGCGAACTGTCCGCGATGTCGGCCGAGACCCGGCTGTCGGCGTGGGTGCTGGCGCTGTTGCCGATCGCGGTCGGCAGCTTCGTCATCGCGACGAGCCCACGCTACTTCACGGCGATGTGGAGCGACGATAACGGACGTCAGCTGATTTACCTGGCGTTCGCGCTGCAGGCGATCGGCGGTCTCTGGCTGTTCCGGCTCGCGCGGCTGAGGTGAATCGATGGATGCAAACCGTTTAGGCGCGCTGGCGCTGGTGCTCGGATCGATCGGCGTGCTGCTGCTTGCCGCGCTCGCGATCGTCCGCGTCGTGCTCGTGCAGCGTGCCGAGCGCGCGCTGGCGCATGCGCTCGACCGCCGGGCCGCCGCAGTCGAAGCGGCTGCCGCGCGCGCCGGCTCCGCCGAAGCGGCACGCGAGGCGGTGACACCGCCCGCGCCGCGTGTCCGTTTCGCGGGGCTGCGCGAACGTTTCGAAGACGTCGGGATGCGGTGGCTCGATACCGGCTTCAGCAGATATCTGATCGCCGACGAAGATCGCCAACTGCTCGAACAGTGCGGTTTCGTCGACGTGCGTGCCAGAGCGCTGTTCGTCGGCGCTCGCATCGTCTGCGCGATCCTGCTGCCGGCGCTCGCGGTGCTGGTACTGATCGGCCGCGGGCAACAGGCGCGCTGGCCGCTGTGGATATCCGTCGCGCTCGTGACCGGCTACATGCTGCCGAAGATCTATGTGCGCCGGCGCGCCACCGCGCGCCGGCAGAGCATCGCGGCCGAACTGCCGCTGCTCGTCGACATGTTGCGGCTGCTGCAGGGCGTCGGCCTGTCGCTCGACCAGAGCATCCAGGTCGTTACGCACGATTTTCAGACGATGCTGCCGGTGCTGTCGTGGGAACTCGGCGTCGCGCAGCGGCAGTTCGCGGCCGGGCGCACGCGCGAGCAATCGCTGCAACGCCTGACGAACAGTTTCGACAACGAGGATTTGCGCGCGATCGTGCGCTTGCTGATTCAGGTCGACAAGCATGGCGGCGCGGTGCAAGAGCCGCTGAAACAATTCGGTGACCGTCTGCGCGAAGGGCGTCGCGCGACGCTGCGCGAACAGATCGGTCGCCTGACGGTGAAGATGACCGGCGTGATGATCGTCACGCTGTTGCCGGCACTGTTGATCGTGACCGCGGGGCCGGGGATCATGACCGTGCTGTCCGCGCTTGCTGCGATTCAGCATTGATGCGGCATGAGGGGAAGGAGCGACACGAGATGAATCGATTGGGTTGGGTTCGCACGCTCGCAGGCGCGACGGCGTGCGCGTTGCTCGCCAGCGGGTGCGCGATGTTCAAGGAATCCGGATACGGAATCGGCGCGCAGGCCGAACGCGGCGCGCTGATGCAGGCCGCCGCCGACAAGAATGCGCCGCCCGATACGCCGGGCATGTATCTGGGCCTGATCGAGCGGATGCAGGGGCAGGGGCTGTATTTTGCGTCGCTCGCGCACATCGATCAGTACGAGAAGCAATATGGTGCATCGCCCGACACGATCCTGCTGCGTGCCGACGCTTTGCGCGCGACCGGCCAGTACGACGCCGGCGTGGCCGCTTATACCAAGTTGCTGACGACGCCGCTCGCTGCGCGCGGCTATCGCGGGCTGGGGCTGACCGCCGGCGCCCGCGGCGATTTCGCGCTGGCCGCGCAGCAGCTCGAACAGGCGACGGTACTTGCGCCGACCGATGCGGCGACGTTGTCCGACCTCGCGTATTCGAAGATGCGTGAAGGCGATCTGGCGGGGGCGCGCGTGCCGCTGCTGAAGGCGGCCGAACTCGAGCAGAAGAACCCGAAGATCCTCAGCAACTTCGTGCTGTATCTGCTCGCGACCGGCCATGCGAAAGATGCGCGGCGGCTGATGGATCAGCAGAAGCTGTCGCCCGCGGTGCGCGGCCAGATTCGTGACGACGAGACGAAGGTTGCGGCGGCGATGCGCGCGAAGCAGCGCGCCATCGCCTATGCGCCGGCCAGCGTGTCCGTGCCGTCGGTGGCGAGCAGCGACAATTTCGATCTTGCCGTGCCGCTGCTGCAGCGTTTCGCGCGATAACGACGATATTCACGGAGGCCATCATGTTTCACCTTTCCTCAATCCGCGTGCGGGTCGTGGGCATCGCGTTCGCGTGCTCGCTGGGCGCGGGCGTCGCGCATGCGCAAAGCGACACGCCGGCGTCTGAAATCGGTCACGCGACCAGCGCGCTGCTCGACCTGCAGCGCTCGAATCGGGCGGCCGCTACGCCGCAACCGATCGACGGCACGGCCGGGACGTATGCGTATCAGCGCTATATCGACTCGTTCAAGACGCCGATTCCGCAGTGGTTCGGCACGATGTCGGCGTCGGGCGGCGGCAGCAGCGGCGGCAGCGGCAGCGGCGGGCTGTCCGGCGGCGATCTCGCGCGCTGACGGAGCAAAACGGTGACTACCCGGCACAGTGGCGGCACGATCCGCCGCGCGTCACGACAGCGCGGCGCGTTCTCGGTGATGGCGATCATCGCGATGCTGATCGCCGTCACCACGCTTGGCGCCATTGGCGTCGGTAATCTCTTTTACCAGCGTCGAGACGTGCAGCGAATTGCCGACATGGCTGCGCTCGCGGCCGTGCAGCGGATGGACGATGCCTGTTCGCAGCCGACTGCCACCGCGACCAGCAATGCGCAATCGAACGGGCTCAATGCGTCGAACGGCGACACGATCAGCATCGAATGCGGCCGCTGGGACACGTCTGCGAATCCGGCACCCAGCTACTACGCCGCCGCGACATCCGGGACCACGCAGTTGAACGCCGCCAAGGTGGTCGTCACGCGCCAGGTGCCGTTCTTCTTCGTCGGACCGCCGCAGACGGTGTCCGCGGTATCGACCGCGCGTTCGACGAACATCGATACGTTCTCGGTGGGCGCGACCCTTGCCGCGCTCGGCGGGGTTGGCTGCTCGGGCGGATCGGCGCCGACGTCCGGCAATCCGGGGCTCGTCAACGGGCTGATCGGCGCGCTGCTCGGCGCCAACCTGAACCTGAACATCGCGTCGTATCAAGCGCTTGCGTGCACCAACGTGACGGTCGGCGACCTCGTCGTGGCGGCGGGCGTCGGCACGGTCGATCAACTGCTCGCGCTGAAGCTCACGCTGCCGCAACTGATCCAGTTGATGGTGAAGGCGGCCTCGCAGACGTCCGTCGTGAACGCAAGCCTGCAGGCGAGCGTGGCCGCGCTGCAGGCGATCGTGAACGCCAACGTCCCGGGGACGTCGGTCGGTCTCGGCGGCGCGGGCGGGTTGCTGAACGTCGCGCTCGCGGATACGCAGGCGGCCCTCAACGCACAGGTCGATCTGCTCGACCTGCTGATGGTCGGCGCGGAGATCGCGGCAACGGGCAAGCCGGCGGTCACGGTCAATGTGCCGTCGCTGAATCTCGGCGGGCTGACGGGAACGCAGTTGCAGGTGCAGATCATCAGCCCGCCGTCGATCGGCGTTGGCGAGGGCGGGATCGATCCGGCGACGGGAACGTGGCGTACGAAGGCGTCGACGGCGGCAGTGGGCGTGTATCTGAATGTCGCTCTCGGCACCGCGCAGTTACCGATACTCGGAACGTTGCTGAATCAGATCGCATCGATCGATGTCAAGCTTCCGATTTACCTGCAAGTCGGCACCGGTACCGCATGGCTGAATTCGACGCAATGTGCGTCCACGCAGGAGGCGAGTACCGTCGTCATTACGGCGCAACCGGGCGTGGCCAATCTGTGCATCGGTCAGCCGCCGCTCGATGCATCGGGCAAGATCAGTCTGTCGTCGAATTACAGTTGTGCGTCGCCGGCGCAGATCATCGACGTGAACGCGGTGCTCGGGCTTGTTCGGGTGACGGCCTCCATGTCGAACGTATCCGTGCAGGTGCAGGGGGCTTCCCAATCGCACACGTTCAATGGCGTGCCGGGAATCGACGCGAACTATTGGACCGTGAATTCGAATGCGCTCGGCTCAGCGCTCAGTTCGGCGCTGACTCAACTCGCGGCTGCGACGATCACTGTCAACCTCCGCTTGGCCGACCTGACCAGTTTGCCGATACCGTCTTCCTTCGTATCGACGCTGCTCGGTTTTCTGACCAGTCTGCTCGGCCCGGTGCTGTCGAGCCTTGACGCAGTCCTCGTGCCGCTGCTGAATCTGCTCGGCGTCCAGGTCGGCGCGGCGACGGTCCATCAGATCTCGCTCAGTTGCGGGGTCGCCCAAACGGTTTACTGAAGAAGCAGATCAGATGAGAAATACGCCCGCAATCGAAGAGCTCGACCTGTACGTCTGGGAAGGCAAGGCGGACATCGTCGACCGCGTCGCCCGATGCATGGCGAGCTTCGACGTCGAAGTGATCCGCGCCGACAACGCGGCGGTCTCGCCCGAGCGCGCCGCGATGCGGCGGTCGCTGGCGATCATCAGCGTGACGATGATCGAAGGCGGCGCGGCATTCCTGCGCGACTGGCAGGCCAACATCGGCATGCCGGTGGTCTGGGTCGGCGCGGCGCGCGACCACGACGCGTCGCAGTACCCGCCCGAGTATTCGCACATCCTGCCGCTCGACTTCACGTGCGCGGAACTGCGCGGCATGATCGGCAAGCTCGTCACGCAACTGCGTGCGCACGCGGCCGAAACGTTGCAGCCATCCGAACTCGTCGCGCACTCCGAATCGATGCAGGCGCTGCTGCACGAAGTCGATACGTTCGCCGACTGCGACACCAACGTCCTGCTGCACGGCGAAACCGGCGTCGGCAAGGAGCGCATCGCGCAACTGCTGCACGAAAAGCATTCGCGCTATCGGCACGGCGAATTCGTGCCGGTCAACTGCGGCGCGATTCCGGACGGCCTGTTCGAATCGCTGTTCTTCGGCCATGCGAAAGGATCGTTCACCGGCGCGGTTGTTGCGCATAAAGGCTATTTCGAGCAGGCGGCCGGCGGCACGCTGTTCCTCGACGAAGTCGGCGATCTGCCGCTGTATCAGCAGGTCAAGCTGCTGCGGGTGCTCGAGGACGGCGCGGTGCTGCGGGTCGGCGCGACGGCGCCGGTGAAGGTCGATTTCCGTCTGGTCGCGGCGAGCAACAAGAAGCTGCCGCAGCTCGTCAAGGAAGGGTTGTTCCGCGCCGATCTCTACTACCGGCTCGCGGTGATCGAGCTGAGCATCCCGTCGCTGGAGGAGCGCGGCGCGGTGGACAAGATCGCGCTGTTCAAGTCGTTCGTTGCCCAGGTGGTCGGCGAGGAGCGGCTCGCCGAGTTGTCCGATCTGCCGTACTGGCTTACGGATTCGGTCGCGGACAGCTATTTCCCCGGCAACGTGCGCGAATTGCGCAACCTCGCCGAGCGCGTCGGCGTGACGGTGCGGCAGACGGGCGGCTGGGATGCCGCGCGACTGCAGCGGCTGATCGCGCACGCACGCAGCGCGGCCCAGCCGGTGCCGGCGGAGAGTGCGGCCGAGGTGTTCGTCGATCGCAGCAAGTGGGACATGAACGAGCGCAGCCGCGTGATCGCGGCGCTCGACGCAAACGGTTGGCGGCGTCAGGACACGGCCCAGCAGCTCGGCATCAGCCGCAAGGTATTGTGGGAAAAAATGCGCAAATATCAGATCTTCGACGAAGAGCCCGAGACCCGCGAAAGCGAGTAATTAATGAGATAAAATCGCGGTGAATTACAACGACTCGGGCGGGAATAAAATTTCATGAGCCATATGACGGGGTTGAGGCGGGTAGGCGTGTTGCTCGCCATGATGGGAGGCATGCAAGGCGCGTTCGCGCAGGGGCTGGCAGGCAGCGATTCGCCGGCGGTGCAGCAGGCGTCGGCGCCGGTGGCCGCGATTCCGGTGATCGATTCGCAGGCGCAGACGTCGATACAGCCGCAGGCCGGCGAGACGACGGGGCCGAGCACGGTCGACGATTTGCAACGCCAGATCCAGGCGCATTCGCTGACGGAAATGCGCACGAGCTACAACGGCAGCTACGGCGCGAGCCTGCTGTTCAACGTCAAGGACGGTGCGTATTTCGTCGCGCTGTTCCAGCAGAAGGCGTTCTGGCGCGTGATCAAGACTTACGACGAAACGCGCGCGGAAGCGATCTATCGCGATTTCTCGCATCAGGCGGAGCGGCTGGCCGTCAACGAACTGCGAGCGGCGAAGCTGGAATCGCAGAAGGCGCAAATGGACAAGCAGATCGAAGTCACGCAGGAGCGCGCGCGGCGGCTGCAGGCGGACATCTCGATCGCGCGCCAGCAGCAGGCTGCGGTGGCGGATCGCCAGAAGAGCGTGCGGAGCGAAACGGCGGCGCTGCAAGCGCAACAGGCGCAGCTGCAGTCGCAATTGCGGGCGTTGCAGCAGCAGGTGCGTTCGCTGCAGCGCGAGGCCGACGCGGGGCTGCCGACGACGGCCCGCTGAACCCGGTGACGGCGGTGCGGCCACGCGCCGCATCGGCCGTACCAGTGAAAAGGGCAAGCCGGTTGGCTTGCCCTTTTTGTTTTTACTGGCCGTCCGGCACGATTCGCCGGCGGCGCGTCACGATGACCGGCCCGTTGCCACCGCGGGAATCCGACGGCGCGGCGTTGCCGGATGCATCGCCGGTGTCGCGCGGCGCGCCGTAGCTTTCACGCGGCTCGCGCGGTTCACGCGGTGCGCCGTAGCCTTCGCGCGGTTCGCGCGAACCGTAGCCTTCACGCGGCTCGCGGGCGCCGTAGCCGCCGTCGCCGCGCGATTCGCGCGGGCCGCCGTGCGAGCCGTACGGGCTGTGACCGCCGCCTTCACGGCCGCCGGGGCGACCGCCGGTGCGCGGGCCGCGGGGGCCGCCGCCGGGGCGCGAGCCGCCGGTGTCGAGCTGGATCGTGGAAATCGCACGCTTGTAGATGCCTTGCAGACCCACGGGGGTGCGCAGCATCACCAGATACTGGTCGAACGACTCGATACACCCCGTCAGACGAATGCCGTTGACGAGATAGATTTCAACACGCTTACGTTCCTTGCGTGCCGAATTGATGAAGTCGTTTTGCGGATGGGATTCTGCGGGATTGGCCATTGAGGTGCGGCAGGAGCCTGCGTCAGAGAATATGTTGTGCGTGTGTGTGGCGTGTTCGTCCACAAGGCGTTTGGCGGAATTCTACCTTGTTCGATAGGGAAGCGCGCAGTCGTGATTGTGTCGAACCGTAACCCACTATAGACGTTCCCGCGCATTTTCGCGATCAGGCCGAACGGCCAAAGTCGTTTCGTTACGTCGCGTTACGACTCTCGCAACCCCGTATCACCTCGGTGCGCGCGTCGCGCTTACATTGATCGCGCGAGCCGGGCGGGCCGGCTCATCAGGGATCCGGAGCATGAACAAGAGGCAGGTGGCAGGGATGATCGGGAGCATGGCGTTGCTCGTTTCCGGTAGTGCAATGGCGGGGCATGTGGACCTGTCGGTCGGCATCGGCGTGCCGGTCGCGCCGGTCTATGTCGAACCGGCGCCGGTCTATGTGGCGCCGCAGCCCGCCGTCGTCGCCTATCCGGGCTACGGATACGGCTATGACGGCGATGACGACGACGATCGCTATCGCAAGTGGCGCAAGCACTATTACAAGCACTGGCATCGGCACCACGGCGACGACGATGACGATTGAGCCCCGTGGCGGCCCCGTCGGCGCGCGTCAGAACGCGTAGTCGGGGTTTTTCGGGTCGAATGCGGTGTCGTCGAGGGGTGTCGGCGCGATTTTCTCGATGACGATCCGCTCGAAAATCCTGCCGTCGTTGTCATAGGACTCGACGGTCCGGAAATAGGGGGCGTGCAGGTCGAGCCCCAGCACTTCCTTTTTCGCATAGAACTGCGGCCGGCCGGTCGGCGTTTCGTACGTGAGCGCGACGACGCGCACGCCGCCGATCGTCCTGGCTTGCACGTCGGTCGGTCGCTGTACGCCGGCTTCCAGGTATTTCTTCCCTTCGGCCAGGTACAGGTTCGCGATGAATTCGGTGCCGAGATCCTTCACCTGGTGATTCGACTGGGCGCGCGCGAGCGCGCCGTCGATCGCCGTCCATAACGGAATCTTGCCGAGCAGGCCGCCGAGATGGCCGTACATCTCGTCCTTGCGCTGCGTCGTGTCGTAGATCGTCTCCTGTCCGGCATGCGCGCCGCCCGGCAACCATTTCGCATACACGCGCAGCGGCTCGCGGGTCGTCTTCACGAGCATGCGGTCGGGCGTGTCGGACCATTTCCCGTTGATGCGCTCCTGGCGCACCATCGTGAACTGGTAAGACGGATAGCCGTTGGGGCCGTTACGGATATAGAGCGGCACGGCCAGCGGATCGAGCGCCTTGAAGAGCGCCGTGAGCGTTGCATCGTCGAGTTGCGCGAGCGTGCCGCGCTGGGCCGCCGTGCGCAGCCAGCGCGCCTGCTGCGCGAGCGGCTCGTGCGTGACCTTCGCGAGATCCGCGGGGAGCGCGGCGGCCGGTGCCGCGCTCGCGGCGTCGGCCTGTTCCTGTGCATGCAAGCCCGCCTGCGCGAGCGACAGCACGCATGCGACGGCTGCCGCGGCGGCATGCCGCGCGCGGCGCTTCATTCCTTCGTTCATCGATAGCGTCTCCCGCAGCGATGGATCGTTCAGCCTTGCTTCGCGGCCTGGATTTTGGCGAGTTCCTCGTCGCGCAGCGCGCGGCGCAGGATCTTGCCGACGTTCGTCTGCGGCAGTGCGTCGCGGAACTCGACGAATTTCGGCATCTTGTAGCCGGTCAGGTTCTTGCGGCAGTGCGCGAGTACGTCCTCGGCCGTCAACGACGGGTCGCGACGCACGACGAACACCTTGATCCGCTCGCCCTGTACTTCGTCCGGAATGCCGATGGCCGCGGCTTCGCTGATGCCGGGATGCATCACGAGCACTTCCTCGATCTCGTTCGGATACACGTTGAAGCCCGACACGAGGATCATGTCCTTCTTGCGATCGATGAGGCGGATGAAGCCGCGTTCGTCCATCACGCCGATGTCGCCGGTGGCGAGCCAGCCGTCGGCGTCGATCACCTTGGCCGTCTCGTCGGGGCGCTGCCAGTAGCCGCGCATCACCTGCGGGCCGCGCACGCACAGCTCGCCCGGCTCGCCGATCGCGGCCCAGGTGCCGTCCTCGCGACGAAAGCGCACGACGGTCGATGGCGCGGGCAGGCCGATCGAACCGCTGAACGCGGCCATGTCGTTCAGGTCCACGGGATTCATCGTGACGATCGGCGAACACTCCGTGAGACCGTAGCCTTCGACCACCGGCCGGCCCGTCACCTGCTGGAAGCGCTCGGCGACCGCGCGCTGCATCGCCATCCCGCCCGCCATCGCGAGCTTGAGCTTCGAGAAGTCGCGCTGGCGGAATTCGTCGTTGTCGAGGAACGCGTTGTACAGCGTGTTGATGCCGGTGATCCCCGTGAACGTCTCGTGGCGGATGATCTTCATCACCATCTTCATGTCGCGCGGATTCGCGATCAGGATGTTGCGGCCGCCGAGCCCCATGAAGATGAACGCGTTCACCGTCAGCGAATAGATGTGATAGAGCGGCAGCGGCGTGAGCACGGTTTCGACGTCGCCCGACACCTGGTCGGCAATCCAGGCCTTCGCCTGCAGCAGGTTCGCGATCAGGTTGCCGTGCGTGAGCATCGCGCCTTTCGCGACGCCGGTCGTGCCGCCCGTGTACTGCAGGAACGCGAGATCGTCGCGCGTGGTCTGCACCGGTTGCGGCTTGCCGCGCGCGCCGAGCGCGAGGGCGGAGCGCAGCCGGACCGCCTGCGGCAGGTGATAGGCCGGCACGAGCTTCTTCACGTGCTTCAGCACGAAATTGATCAGGCGTCCTTTCGCGTTGAAACCGTCGGCGAGCAGATCGCCGAGCGCGGTGACGACGATGTGTTTCACCTGCGTTTCCGGCAGCGCGTCCTGCAGCGTGCGCGCGAAGTTCTCGAACACGACGATCGTCTGCGCGCCGCTGTCCTTCAGCTGGTGCGCGAGTTCGCGCACGGTGTAGAGCGGATTCACGTTGACGACGATCGCGCCGGCCTTCAGCGTGCCGAACAGCGCGACCGGATACTGGAACGTGTTCGGCAGCATGATCGCGACGCGGTCGCCGGGCTTCACGCCGAGGCTTTGCAGATACGACGCGAACGCGTCGACTTTCCGCGCGAGCGTGCGGTAGGTCATCGACGCGCCGGCGCTCACGTAGGCGACGCGGTCGGCGAAGCGGGTCGTGCATTCGTCGAAGAACTGCACGAGCGACGCGTATTGCGTGACGTCGATCTCGTGCGGGACGCCGGGCGGGTACGACGCGTACCAGATGGCATCGGTGTTCGGCGGAATCTGAGCCGAGGTGGGTGCTGCGGAAGATGACATGACGTGTCTCCGGTCTTGGCGCTCGGCGAGGGTCGGCGCGCCAGCGCCAGCCCATGCCCCGTGCTTCGCGGCCGGTCGACGCGGGCGCCTCGACGCCGCGCACGACCGCGCGTATCAATCAAATCGTGAACAGGAAGCCGCGCGTGGCCTCGCGCGCTCAGTTCGTGGAATGCACCGGCGCCGTCTCGGCGGCGGCCGGAGCCGACTGCGGCAGCCCGAATGCTTCGCTTGCACCGGCGTCGTCGAGCACTGCCGCGAAGATCGACAGTTGTGCGCTGTCGGGCATCGGCGCCTTCAGCGCGGCGACGATCAGCGACGACAGCCGCGCGATCATCTGCACGTCGTTCATCGTGCGGCCTTGCGAGAATTCGTCGATCAGGCTTTCCGTTTCGGCGCCCGCGAGCGCGCCGGACAGCGCGCCGATCGCGAAGTGCAGCCGCCAGCCGAGCTCGGTGCGCGGCAGGTGCGGCAGCGCGCGCTGGAAGGCGTCGAAGAAGCGGCCCGCGACGCTCGCGTAGTGCGCGGTCAGGAAGTTGCGCACGAACGGCGAAGGATCGGTGTAGGCGCGGCCGATCAGCCGCAGAAACCCGGGCCCGCCGCGTTCGGGATCGCGCGATGCCTTCAGCGCCGGAATGAACATCGCGCCGAGCACGTGCTCGCAGGTGATGTGCGTGCCGAGTTGCGCATCGAAGCGGTCGAGGATGCCGAGGCGCTCCTGGTTCAACTGGTCGAGCCGGCGCGACAGCATCGCGTGGATCAGCGCTTCCTTGCTGCCGAAGTGGTAGTTGACCGCGGCGAGATTGACCGCCGCGCGCGAGGTGATCTGCCGCATCGACATCGCTTCGAAGCCGTGTTCGATGAACAGATCCTCGGCCGCATCGAGAATGCGCGCCTTCGTCCCGCCGGTCTGCCGCGTGCCGGATGACCGCGCCCCGGACGACCGTCCCGCAGATGGCCGCCCCTCCTGACTTACTGCCATGTTCCGCCTCCCATGCCGGTTGCCCGGCCGCGAACAGGTGATTTGATTATCTGATTCAAACAGTCGTTTTCATTAAGATAAAAAAACGCGGGCGGACCGGGCAAGCGCGGAATCTGGACCAATTCCTCTAGTTCGATGTGCAGGTGCGGAAAGCGCCGCACCCGCTCCCGGCGGGGCGGGGCGCGCGCGATGATGCGATGCCGCAACGTGCGGGTTCACCCGGCGGCGGTACGCGTATTGACCGATTGCGTCATGTCGATGCCGCGCCGCTCGCGGCTGAACAGGATCAGCACCGCGATCGCGACGGCGACGATGCCGGCCACCAGTGCGAGCGCGAAGCCGTAATCGTTGCCGTTCGACACGGCGAGCGACGCCTGCATCGTCGCGTTGCCCGACGCGAGCAGATTGCCGAGCTGGTAGACGACGCCGGGGAAGGTCGCGCGGATCTCGTCGGGCGAGATCTCGTTCAGGTGAACCGGTATCACGCCCCACGCGCCCTGTACCGAGATCTGCATCAGGAACGCGCCGGCGGCGAGCGCGATCGCGCCGCTCGAGAACGCCCACAGCGGCAGCACGGGCAGTGCGATCAGCGCGGCGATGAAGATCGCGCGGCGTCGGCCGATGCGCTCCGAGATCGCGCCGAACGACAGGCCGCCGACGATCGCGCCGATGTTCAGCACGATCGTGATCCACGATACGGTATGCGGATCGAAGCGATGCTGCTCGCGCAGGAACGTCGGATAGAGATCCTGCGTGCCATGCGAGAAGAAGTTGAACGCGGTCATCAGCACGATCGCGTAGATCGTGAGTTTCCAGTTCTGCTTCAGCGTGGCGCCGAGACTCGGGCGCGGGCGCTTCTCCATCTGTTTCCATGCCGGCGATTCGGGCACGTGCGCCCGCACGTACAGCACGAGCAGCGCGGGCAGCACGCCGACCATGAACATCCCGCGCCAGCCGATGTATTGGTAGAACAGGCCGAACACGACGGATGCGAGCAGATAGCCGCTCGGATAGCCGGCCTGCAGCAGCCCCGACACGAAGCCGCGCGCGTGGGTCGGCACGGTTTCCATCGTCAGCGCGGAGCCGACGCCCCATTCGCCGCCCATCGCGATGCCGAACAGCGCGCGCAACACGAGCAGCGCGGTCAGGCTCGGCGCGAAACCCGATGCCAGTTCGAGCAGCGAATAGCACGCGATGTTGACCATCAGCGTCGGGCGGCGACCGAAGCGGTCGGCGAGGCGGCCGAAGATCAATGCGCCGAGCGGGCGCATCGCGAGCGTCAGCGTGAGCGCGAACGCGACGGCGGGAATCGTCGACGAGAATTCCGCGGCGATGTCCTTCAGCACGAAAACCATCAGGAAAAAATCGAATGCATCGAGCGTCCAGCCCAGGTAGGCGGCGATCGTGACGTTGCGTTGCTCGCGGGTCCAGCTCATGTCCGGGGTCTCCTCGTTGGCTTGCGCGCTCGCGATTTGCATGCGGATGCCGGCCCGGCGCGCGCGCGGCGCGGGGGCACTGATCGAGTGTAGGCCCGCGCGCTGCGCGATGTGGGGCGCGATAACCGCGAATCGGGAATAATCCCTACGAAATGCACTGTTTCGGAAACGGAAACGGAACCGCGCGACGCACGCGACAGGTGTCTGTATCCTTCCGGAAGGATTTTTGTATCCGTTCTGTAATGCGCTCGATGCGCAACGCCACCGCATCAGGAGTCCCGATGAATGACCGTTCCGCCGACACGTTGCCCGTGCTCGAAACCGCGAGGCTGTGGTTGCGGCCGCGCGTGCTGGCCGATCTCGAGGCATGCATCGAGATGGATCGCGATCCCGAGGTCACGCGCCACATCGCGGGCCCGTGGCACGACCCCGACGAGCATCGACGCTTCGTCACGCACCGGATCACGTGCGACTATCCGCCGGGCCTCGGCTACTGGTCGATCTTCGAGAAGGCCGCGCCCGACGTGTTCGTCGGCTGGATCCTGCTGATTCCCGACTATCAGGACGCATCGCGCGACGTCGAGATCGGCTGGCGGCTCGTGCGGGCGACGTGGGGGCGCGGCATCGCGAGCGAGGCCGCGGCGGCCGTCGTGCGGCATGCGTTCGACACCGTGCGCCTGCCGCGCGTGATCGCCGATATCGCGCAGGCCAATCATGGCTCGCTGAACGTGGCGCGCAAGCTCGGCATGCGGCGCGTGAGCGTCGTGCACGACGGCATTCCTTACATTCGGCATCGCCTCGAACGCAACGATTTGTGCGCGTAGTGCGACGTCGTGCGCGTGGGCAGGTGTCAGAGATCGTCAACCGGACGCCCGTCGCGCTCATGAGGGATTAACGGCTTGCGCGATCAGGAGTATCGTTGCCGGAAATTCGCAACATGGGGTACGACCATGGCACTCGGCAACGACGTTCATCTCATTCCCGTCAGGCTCGACGCACTGCGTCCGACCCAGATGACGGTCGGCTATCGCGAAGTCAAGGCGAAGCGCAAACACTGGAAGGCGCTGAACAAGCGCGCGCGCAAGGCCGCGATCGAATCGCACTGGTTCCCGGCCGTCCTCGGCCCGGACGGGCTGCACTACATCACCGATCACCACCATCTCGGCCTCGCGCTGATCGAGGAGGGCGAGGCGCGCGTGAACGCGATGCTGCTGAAGGACCTGTCGTGGCTCGACGACACGATCTTCTGGCGGATGATGGAGCACAACCAGTGGGTGCATCCGTTCGGCCCGGACGGCTCGCGGCGCGATTATGCGCATTTGCCGAAGGCGCTCACGGGGCTCGAGGACGATCCGTACCGCAGCCTCGCCGGCGAGTTGCGCACGGCGGGCGGTTATGCGAAGGACGCGACGCCGTTCAGCGAATTCCTGTGGGCCGACTATCTGCGCCAGCACGTATCGCTCGACCAGATCCGCAAGAACTTCGCGAAGGCGCTCGATATCGCGCTGCAGCGCGCGCACGACCAGGACGCGCGCTATTTGCCCGGCTGGTCGGGCGTGATTGCCGTCAAACCCTGACCGGCGCCGACCGCCTCATGACGACCGCCCCGATCCGCCCCGACGCCGGCCCGCAGCGTCCGGACCATTTCGCGGCGCTCGACGCGTCGCCCGCACCGCGCATGCGGCGTGTCGGCCTCGATGCGCTGGCCGGCCTGTCGATTGCCGGCCTGCTGATTCCCGAGGCGGTCGCGTATGCGGGGCTCGCCAACCTGCCGCCGCAGGCCGGCCTGATCGCGCTGCTGTCGGGGCTCGTCGTTTATGCGCTGACGGGCAGCAGCCGCTTCGCGATCGTGTCGTCGACGTCGTCGTCGGCCGCGGTGCTCGCCGCGACCGTCCTCGCCGAATCGGGAATGGCGCTGGACGCCCAGCTTGCGCTCGCGGCCGCACTCGTCGCGATGACGGGCGTGCTGTTCATTCTGGCCGGGGCCGCGCGACTCGGCGGCATGTCGGATTTCGTCGCGCGGCCCGTGTTGCGCGGCTTCACGTTCGGTCTCGCGCTGACGATCGTCATCAAGCAGCTCCCGAAGATTCTCGCGATTGCCGTGCAGCACGGCGATGCGCCGCACGTCGCGCTCGACCTGCTCGCCGGCGCGCCGCACGCGAATCTCGCGAGCGCGGTGCTCGGCGCGACGGCGCTCGCGCTGCTGTTCGTACTCGGCCGCGGCTCGCGCGTGCCCGCGACGCTCGTCGTGATCGTGCTGTCGATCGCGGCGGGTTATGCAATCGACTGGCAGCGGTACGGAATCGCGGTCGTCGGCCACATCGATTTCCGGCACCTCGAATTCGGCTTGCCGTATCTCGACCGCAACGCATGGATGCAGACGGTCGAGCTCGCATTCGCGCTGATGCTGATCCTGTATGCGGAGTCGTACGGATCGATCCGCAATTTCGCGCTGAAGCACGGCGATACCGTGTCGCCGAACCGCGACCTCGTCGCGCTCGGCTGTGCGAACCTCGTGTCGGGCCTGCTGCACGGGATGCCGGTCGGCGCAGGCTATTCGGCGACCTCGGCGAACGAGGCGGCCGGTGCGCAGTCGCGCGTGGCCGGCCTGTGCGCGGCCGCCGTGGTCGCGCTGATCGTCTGGCTGCTGCTGCCGCAGCTCGCGCGTACGCCCGAGCCCGTGCTCGCGGCGATCGTGATCTTCGCGGTCAGCCACTCGCTGCATCCGTCCGTGTTCCGGCCGTACTGGGCCTGGCATCGCGACCGGCTCGTCGTGATCGCGTCGCTGCTCGCGGTGCTCGTGCTCGGCGTGCTGCACGGGCTGCTCGCGGCCATCGGCGTGAGCCTGCTGCTGACGCTGCGCAAGCTGTCCGAACCGAACGTCAGCGTGCTCGGCCGGCTGCGCGACAGCCACGATTTCGTCGACGTCGCGAGCCATGCCGACGCGAAGCCGGTGCCGGGCGTACTGATCGTGCGGCCCGAGGCGCAGTTGTTCTTCGCGAATGCGGACCGGATGCTCAATCGCGTGCGTACGCTGATGAAGGCCGCACCGGACACGCGGACCGTGATGTTGAGTCTCGAGGAAACGCCGGACGTCGACGGCACGACGATCGAATCGTTGCGCACGTTCGCGGCCGAATGCGCGGCGCGCGGGCTGCGGCTCGCGCTCGTGCGGCTCAAGGTGCACGCGCTGCATGCGCTGCGCCGCGCGGCGGACGACACGCTGCACGACGTTGCGATGTCGGAACTGAGCGTCGACGAGAGCCTGCAACTGTTGCAGGCCGGCAGTCCGCCGAACGGCAACGACGGCAACGACGGCACGCCCGCCGCGTGACGGCGCGGCGCGTCGGCGCCGTCTATCGCGAAAGCGCGGCGCCGGCGGCGGTGCGCTCGATCATGTCGGCCACTTCCGCGGCCGTCGGCGCATAGGCGCCCGCATGTGCACAGGCGACGGCCGCGCACGCGGCCGCGTAGCGCAGATGCTCGGCGGCCGACGCTTCGGGCCGTGCAAGCTGGCTCGCGAGCCAGCCGCCGATGCTCGCGTCGCCGCAGCCGACCGTGTCGGCAACCTCGGTCGGGAATGCGGGCTGGAACAGCACGGTATCGCGATGCAGCAGTTGCATGCCGGCTGCGCCGCGCGTGACGAGCATCGTTGCGTCGGGCGCCCACGCGCGCAGTTGCGCGAGCGCGGCCGCTTCGTCGAGTTCCGGAAACAGCCCGCGCAGGTCCTCGTCGGATACCTTGATCCAGTCGGCGAGCGCGGTCAGCCGGCGTAGCGTGTCGCGATACGACGGCGCGGCCATCGGCGCGCGGAAGTTCGGGTCGAACGAGATTCGCTTGCCGGCCGCGCGCGCGGCCTGCGCGAGCGCGATCAGGCGCGACGCGAGCGGCTCGCGCACGACGCCGAGCGAGCCGACGTGCACGATGTCGGCCGCGTCGAAGGCGCCGGCGGGCAAGTCGTCCGGATCGAACGCGAGATCGGCGCTGTTTTCGCCGATGAAGAAATAGTGGGGCGGCTGCTTCGATACGACCATCGCGAGCAGCGGTGCGCGGTCGACCTGCCGGATGAAACGCATGTCGAGCCCGGCGTCGGCGCTCTTGCGCATCAGTTCGTCGCCGAAGATGTCGCGGCTCACCGTGCCGGCGAAGGCCGTCGGCGCGCCGAGTCGCGACGCGACGCGCGCGACGTTCCAGCACGAGCCGCCGGCGATGCTGTGCCAGTGCCGTGCGTCGTCGCGGATGAAATCGGTCAGCGCTTCGCCGAAAACGATCAGGCGGGGAAACGTCATCGTCATGTTGAAACCTCGTGCCGCGGCGTCGCGTGCGGCCGTACGGCGGTTGATCTGAATCCGAACGGGCGGGCCGTGCCGGCCGTCGCGCGCGGCGACGCGGCCCGGCAACGCCCGGCCTCGCGGGCGGTCGCCGCGATCAGCGCGGGGAACTCCAGCCCTTGTAGGTCTTCACGTTGTCGCGCGTGACGAGCGTCGGCTCGATCAGGATCATCGGGTTGGCCGGCTTCTGGCCGTTCATGATCCCGTAGCCGACGTTGACGGCCTGCTGCGCCATCGCCCACGGATCCTGGCTCGACGACGCCTGCACGAGCGTGTTCGACTTCAGCGCCGCCTCGATGTCGGGCGCGCCGTCGACCGACGTGATCACGATGTTCGGGCGGTTCAGCTGTTTCGCCGCGAGATCGCTGCCGATCGCCTGCGGGTCGTTGATCGTGAACACGCCGTCGAGCTTCGGAAAGCGCGTCAGATAGCCCTGCATCGCGTTCATCCCGCCTTCGCGCGAGCCCTTGCCGTCCTGGTCGCTCGACAGCAGCTTGATGCCAGGATTCTTCGCGAGCACGGCCTTGCAGCCGTTCACGCGGTCGATCACGGCCGACACCTGCGGGCCGTTCTCGATGATCACGTTGCCCTTGCCGTTCAGCTTCTTCGCGAGGTAGTCGCACGCGAGTTCGCCGGCCTTCACGTTGTTGGTCTGCACGGTCGCGTTCGCGCCGGCCGCCGCGACGTCCACCGCGACGACCGTGATGCCGGCTGCCTGCGCCTTCTTCACCGCCGGCTCGATCGCCTTCGGATCGGTCGCGTTGAGCAGGATCATGTCGACGTGCGCGGAGATGAAGTTGTCGATCTGCGTGAACTGCTTGTTCAGGTCGTAGTCGGCCGATACGGCCGTGATCTTCGCATTCGGGTTGAGCTGCTTCGCGCGCGCTTCGGCGCCTTTCACGATCGTGACGAAGTACGGGTTGCCGAGCGACCCGACCGTGACGCCGATCGATTTCAGCGGCTTGTCGGCTGCATGGGCGGCGCCGGCGCCGAAGGCGAGTGCGCAGGCGACGGCGGTCAGGGCGGCGGTGTGCTTGAACATGTCGTTGTGTCTCCGAGAGGTCTGTTGGCGAACGGGCGCAGGAGGACCGGCCTGCGCCTCGATGATTGAGCGACGAGGAAAGGGATGTCAGGTCCGGGCCGAGTCGCGCTGGCGATAGCGGTCGAGCGCGACCGCGCCGATGATCACGAGCCCCTTGATGATGTACTGCCAGATGTCGGACACGCCGAGCAGCACGAGGCCGTTGGTCAGCACCGCGATGATCAGCGCGCCGATCAGCGTGCCGACGATCGAACCGACGCCGCCGACGAAGCTCGTGCCGCCGAGGATCACCGCGGCGATCGCGTCGAGCTCGTACGACTGGCCGAGCTGCAAGCCGTTGGCCGCGTACAGGCGCGCGGCCGACATCACCGCGCCGAGGCCCGCGAGCAGGCCCGACGCCGCATACACGAACATCTGGATCGCCCGCACGTTGATGCCGGACAGGCGCGCGGCTTCCGGGTTGCCGCCGACCGAATAGATCCGCATCCCGAGCACCGTGCGGCGCAGGATGAACCACGAGATCGCGATCACCGCGCATGCGATCACGACGAGCCACGGCACGCCGAGGATCGAACCGTTGCCGATGAACGCGAACGGCAGTTGCGGATTGAACACCGTCGTGTCGTTGCCGATCAGGCGCGCGACGCCGCGCACGGCCGTCATCGCGCCGAGCGTGACGATGAACGGCGGCAGGCGCAGGAACGAGATCAACCCGCCGTTGATCGCGCCGAACACGAGACCGACGGCGAGCGCGAACGGCACGCCGAGCCAGCCCCAGCCGGGAATGGTCGACGCGAGCAGCGCCGCGACGGCCGCGGCGGCGAGCACCGAGCCGACCGACAGGTCGATGCCGCCCGTCAGGATCACGAAGGTCATGCCGGCGGCGAGCACGATGTTGATCGACGCCTGCTGCGTGACGATCGACAGGTTCTGCAGCGTGAAGAAGCCGTCGGTCAGGAAGCCGAAGCCGACGCACAGGACCAGCAGCACCGGCAGCATGCCGGCCGTGCGGATCAGCGATTGCATGCGGGCGCGATGATCGGCGCCGCGCATCAGGGGCGTGCGGTTGGCGACCGGATGGGCGGTCGCGGAAGCGAGGTTCCGCTGCTTGGTCGGGTTGATCATTTCGGTACCTTGAAAGAAGAGGGAAATGAAGGGGCCGGGGTCAGTGCGCGTCGGCCAGCTCGGCCTGCGAGCCGGTGGCGAGCGCGATGATCGCTTCCTGCGTGATCGGCGTATGCGTGTTGCCGCCGAGTTCGCCCGCGATCTCGCCTTCGCGCATCACGAGCACGCGGTCGGCGACGCCGATGATTTCCGGCAGTTCGCTCGAAATCACGATCACGCCTACGCCGGCACGGGCCAGTTCGTTGATGATCCGGTAGATCTCGGATTTCGCGCCGATGTCGACGCCGCGCGTCGGCTCGTCGAGGATCAGCACGCGCGGCTTCGTTTCGAGCAGGCGCGACAGCAGCACTTTCTGCTGGTTGCCGCCCGACAGCGCGCCGACGTTGACGTTCGCGTGCGGTACGCGGATCGACAGCGATGCGATCGCGTCGCGTGCGCGTTCGGCGCCGCGGGCGAGATCGAGCGCGCCGAGCCGGGCATCGCGGCTGCACACCGAGATGTTGATGTTGTCGCGCACGCTCATGTCGAGGAACAGGCCCTGGCGCTTGCGGTCCTCGGTCAGGTAGACGAGGCCCGCGTCGATCGCGTCGCGCGGCGAGTGCGCGCCGAACGTGCGCTCGCCGAGCTTCACGTCGCCGCGCACGCGCGGCTCGGCGCCGAAGATCAGCCGCGCGAGCTCGGTGCGGCCCGCGCCGACGAGGCCCGCGATGCCGAGCACCTCGCCCGCATGCAGGTCGAGGCTGCAGCCGCGCACGCGCGCGCCGTCGGCGACGTCGCGGACCGACAGCAGCAGGTGGCCGGGGTCGTACGGCGCGTGTTCCTTCTTGTAGAACCCGGAGATGTCGCGGCCGACCATCATCGCGACGAGCCGCTCGGCCGACAGCGCCGCGCGCTCCAGCGTGCCGACGTACGCGCCGTCGCGCAGCACCGACACGCGGTCGGACAGTTCGTAGATCTCCGCCATCCGGTGGCTGATGTAGATGATCGCGAGGCCTTCCTCGCGCAGCTGGCGGATCAGACGGAACAGGTGTTCGGTTTCGCGCGACGACAACGGCGTGGTCGGCTCGTCCATCACGAGGATGCGGGCGCGGGTGTGCACGGCGCGTGCGATTTCGACGAGCTGCTGTTCGGCGATCGACAGCGTGTCGACGAGCGTGTCCGGTCCGAACGGGGCGCCCAGGCGTGCGAGCACGTCCTGGCAGCCGCGCGCCATCGCCGCGCGGTCGATGGTGCCCCAGCGCCGGTTGCCGCGGCGCAGTTCGCGACCGACGTAGATGTTTTCCGCGACGGTCAGGTTCGGCGACAGGCACAGCTCCTGGTAGATCACCGCGACGCCGGCATCGCGCGCGGCGAGCGGGCCGTCGATGTCGATGCGTTGGCCGTCGATCAGGATCTCGCCGCCGGCGTCGGCGCGATAGGCGCCCGACAGGATCTTCATCAGCGTCGATTTGCCCGCGCCGTTCTCGCCCATCAGCGAATGGATCTCGCCCGGATAGACGGTCAGGCTGACGTTGTCGAGCGCGCGCACGGCCGGGAACGTCTTGCTGATTCCGCGCATCTCGAGCAACGGACGGGGCGACTCAGATCGCGACATGGTTGACCTCCTGCGAGTCGGTGCGGGCGCCCTTGAGGATGCCGGCCCGCGGGGAAAAGTTGAAAAACATCGGCAGCGTGGCGGCGCCGATCGCGCCGGCATCGGCGCCGAACGTGCCGCGCACGAGCACGGGCGTACCGCGGGCCTCCGGCGCGGTGGCCACGAGCGCCGCGCGCAGGCGGGTCGTGACCGCGTCGAGCAGGCCCGCGTCGGTGTCGGCGTCGATCACGACCACCGGCGCGTCGATCACGCACAACACCGCGCGCAACGCCGGCGCGAGCGCGTCGACGCAATCGTCGATCCATTCGTCGACGGCCGGCAGGCCGCGGGCGATGCAGGCTTCGAGATCGGCGCGGTTCTCGACCGTTTCGCCGCGATGACGCAGGTGGCGCACGAGCGCATGCAGCGATGCGCGCGCGAGCAGGATGTCCCATTGGCCGCGCGGCGGCGGCGCGGACGCCAGCCGGCTCGGCGGCACCGGAATCACCGCGATGTCCCCCGCATTGCCCGTCACGCCGCGCAGGCAGTCGCCGTCGATCGCGATCCCGCCGCCGATCGCCGGCCCGATGAACAGGTAGACGAAGTCGTCGCACTGCCGGCCGTATCCGTAGAACAGTTCGGCGATCGCGGCTGCGTTGCCGTCGTTTTCGCCGAAGACGGGCAGCGACAGCGTGCGACCGAGGTCGGCCGCGAAATCGACGTCTTCCCACGCGCGGAACGTGTCGGGCGCGAGGCCGAGCTCGCGCATCCACGCACCGAGGTTGTACGGCTGCGCGACGCCGATACCGGTGAGACGGGCGCGTTCATGGTCGGGGAGCAGGGCCTGCATCGCGTCGATGTCGTGACGCACGATCTCGAGCACGTCGGCGGGCGGGGGAAGCAGCGTGTCGTGCGAGCGGCGGCCGAGCACGTCGCCCGCGAAATTGACGAGGGCCGTCTCGATGCGCATCCGGTCGAGATGGACGCCGATGCCGAACGCGCCGCGCGGATCGAGCCGGATCAGCGAAGCCGGCTGGCCGCGCTGGCCTTCGGTGCGGCCGGCGAACTCGATCAGCTTTGCGTCGGCGAGCGACGCGATGATGCTGCCGACCGCCGTCCCCGTCATGCTCGCGAGACGGGCGAGATCGGCCTTCGATGCGCTGCCCGCGCGGCGCAGCGTCTTCAGCAACAGGCGCTCGTTGTAACGGCGCACGTTGGCCGAATTGCTTCCCTGGCCGAAGTGCGGGCTTCTCATGGCGTCTCCTTCCATGTCGCACCGCTCGGCGGCGCATTAAATAAATCACGTTGATTTATTTAACCGCGTGGGCGAGGACCTGTCAGCCTAGGGAAATCCCGGTTTCTGTTTCGTGACGGGCGAGGGAAGGAGGGCGGGTGCGGACACCCGAAATCGGGGAGGGATAGCGGAGGGACTGCAACGGTTCCGGGGTCGGAAATGAAAAAAGGCCGGCTAAAAGCCGGCCTTTTCAAAAAACAGATGGTGCCCAGGAGAGGACTCGAACCTCCACGGTGTTGCCACCGCTAGGACCTGAACCTAGTGCGTCTACCAATTCCGCCACCTGGGCACGTTCGCTTGCTGCGATGCGAAGACCGCTATTGTAGCGTGTCTTTACGGACTGTCAATATAATTTTGGGACGCGAACCAAAATAATGGGCAGTTTGATGGAGGCGAAGCCCGTGCCGAACATGCGCATCGATTCGGGGGCTCGAAATGAAAAAAGGCCGGCTGAGAGCCGACCTTTTCAAAAACAGATGGTGCCCAGGAGAGGACTCGAACCTCCACGATGTTGCCACCGCTAGGACCTGAACCTAGTGCGTCTACCAATTCCGCCACCTGGGCACGTTTCGCTTGCTGCGATGCGAAGACCGCTATTGTAGCGTGCCGGGAAAGTCTGTCAATACAATTTCAGCCGGCCACATAAAAAAATTTGCTGCCCTGGCGGGGCGGTCTCTCACACGCCGACCGGCTCCGCGCGATTCGCCGTGAAATTCCAGCGCTGCGCTTCTTGCGTGTCGACTCGGGTCGGCAATACCCCGGCCGCGAGGAACGTGTCGGCGATCTGCTGCTGCTCGCCGAAGTGTTGCGCGATCACCGGCCGCACGAGGTAGCTGCGTCGCGAATTCGCGCGTGCGATCGTCGCGGCGTCGAGCCCCCAGATGGGCGCGAGCGTATTCGCGGCTTCCTGCTGGTGATCGCGCAGCCACGCGCCCGTCTGCGACAAGCGGTCGAACAGAATCCGGACGGCATCGGGATGCGCGGCGGCGAAGCCGCTCGATGCGAGGTAGTAGCGCTGATAGGATGCGAGCCCGCTGCCGTCGGCGAGAATCCGCACATCGGGACGCTGGTCGACCGACGCGATATAGGGATCCCACGTGATCCAGGCGTCCACGCTGTCGCGCTCGAACGCCGCGCGGCCGTCCGCGGGCGTCAGGTAGTGGATCGCCGTATCGGCGGCAGCGAGGCGTGCGCGTGCGAGCGCAACGAGCAACAGGTAGTGGCTGCCGGCGGCCTTGGTGACCGCGATGCGCTTGCCCTTCAGGTCGGCGAGGGTGCGCAATGCGCTGTCCTTTTTCACGATGATCGCCTGTGCTTTCGGCGACGGCGCTTCCTGCGCGACATACACGAAACGCGCGTGGGCCGCCTGCGCGAAGACCGGGACCGTATCGGCGACGTCGGCGCTGAAATCGACGGCGCCGACGTTGAGCGCCTCGGTCAGCGGCAATCCGCTCGCGAATTCATGCCACGACACGCGCAGGCCGAGCGGCGCAAGCGCCTGCTCGAGTGTGCCGTGCGCCTTGAGCAGCGTGATCAGCGTCGACGATTTCTGGTAGCCGATGCGCAGCGCGGCAGGCGCATTTTCCGCACGCGTGCGGATACCCGTGGCGGCGAGGCCCGCGGCCAGTATCGTGCGCGCAAACGCGCGGCGGTTCATCGACGTCATCAAGCGGGTTCCTCGGTGGATGGGTTGCGGTGAGGCGAGCCGGCTAACGTACCAACCCCGAGGGCGGCCGATAACCGATAAATTCTGCTATCGATCCAACCAGCCGGCATAAGCGGAGCGCTCGCTGATTCGGATGCGCTCGCCGGGTGTCGGAGCGTGCCGGTTTTCGGCTGCGCGCGGGGTGACCCGGATTGCGCCGAGCAGTCGCCTCACACGCGCGCGCTTCAAGGTGCGCCGGGTACGACCGTTGCTCGAAAAAGCGCGTATGCCTTTATCGAGGAGAGTGATCATGCCCGAACAGAGAGCGATCCAGCGAGCGCGCGCCGACAAGCGCAGCGGCAAGTCGCCGAGCACGCAAGCAGGCGAGTTCGTCAAGGAAGAGATCGACCGCGTACGCAGCGGCAAGCACGGCGTACGCTCCGCCAAACAGGCAATCGCCATCGGTCTGTCGCAGGCGCGGCGTGCGGGTGTCGATCTCGAGCCGCCCGCGAAGGGCAAGACGAGCGAAGCGACCCGCAAGAAGGCAGCACAGGACACCGCTGCGGGACAAGGCAGGAAAAAGACGAGCCCGAGCACCGAATCGAAAGCGAAACGCTCGCGCACCACGACCGCCGTGTTGAAGCGCGAGAGTAAGAAGGGGGCGTCGTCGACCGCGATGTCGGAGCAGGCGAAGCGCGCGGCCGCGCGCCGTCCGGCCGCGAGCCGTTCCGCGGCGGCCAGGAAGGCGGCGCAGACCAAGGGCGCGGCGGGCCGCTCGGCAGCGGCAAAGAAGGCGGCACAGACGCGGGCGGCCCGTTCGCATCATCACTGACGCGTTGGCCGATCGGCCACGCGCGCTCGATCGCGGCGCCGGCGAAACGTCGGCAGCATCGGCAGAACCCGGCGTGCTCGCGCGGAACGGGCGCGCTGCGCGAGCACCCGCTGCCGCAGCGGTTGCGGCTATGCCGGGCTCGATACGGCGTGGCCGGCATGCGATCTCTATCGAGGCGGAGACAGCCGCCTGAAGCGCTTCCACAATTTTTTCATGTGAGCGTAATCGGCGGCCACGCGCGAAGCCCAGAACCCTCGCACGAAAGCGGCGCCCGATGCGGTATCGCCGTGGGCGCGGGGAAGCGAATCCAGCAGACGGTCCGCGACCACTGCGTCGTTGCGCCAGCCCAGATCGTCCTGCAGCGTACTCAACGTCGCCACATAATGCTTCACGGCCGACTTCGAAAACAACGAGGCAAAGAATTCCGTCGCATACCGAAGTTTCTTCGCGGCGATACGCGCCCGATGCCGGCGGCGATCGTCGAGCCCGGCCAGCCCGCGGCCGCGCTTGAGCAACTTTTTGTGCCTGCGACGCACTATGTCGGATGCGAGCCGCTTCGCCGGCTTTTGCACGGCTTCGGACGCCTCGGGCGACATGCCGTCACGCCAGCGTGCACCGTTTAGCCATAGCGTCAGTTGCAGAATCAGTCGCGTGTAACGGACGGACTCCGCGGCAGCGGCCGCCTTGGCGCGCTTTTCCGTCGCCACCCGTTGGCACGCGCGTTCCACTGCCCGACGTTCCGGCTTCTTCTGCGTTTGCTCGAGTGCCTGGCCGAGTGTCGAGCGAACGAGTACCTCCCAGTCGCGCGCCTCTCCGAGCTCCGATGCGATCCAGCGCAGTTCGTCCTGAAGCCCCGGATAAGGGGGAATAACCTTGTCGAACAGATCGAGCGCCGAGCGCAGACGCCGCAGGCCGACCCGCATCTGATGCACGCTCGACGGGTCGTGACCGGACACGACACCGCGTTCGTTCGCGTGAATATGCTCAAGGCAATTGTGCGCGATCTGGCGGAAGGCGTCTTCGATGCTGTCCCGTTTATGGAGCGTCACCGACTTCGCTTTCACGGGTGTCTGGTGTCGTTGCACAAGCATTTCGTAGCCGCGATCGGCCTTGCTCAGGTGGTCGAAGCGCAACGGGACCGTCTCTAGCAGATCGAGCGCGATCTGATAGAGACGGTCGGGCCGGCCACGCTTCAATTCCATCTCGACCGCGACGATGGGCGTCGAAGCCGTGTCGGTTTCGATGGTGCCCTCGTCGATCGCAAACTCGACTTCTTCGTCCGACGGCAGGCGCAATGGCAGCACCGTGCGGCGAATCCTGGTGACGAAGCGCGCTTCGAGATTCGAAGCGGTGCGTTCGTCGCGAATCAGCTTTCCCAGATCGCTGTCGGCGGGGATCGAATCGGTGAACAAGCTCAGATTCGGTGCGTGACCGTTGACCGGCATTTCGAATTCGTCGCGCTCGTACACGCCTGCCTGCGCCGAGCCGTCGAGCTTGATGGTCTGGACCGTCCCGTCACCGTGATCGCGCACGCGCAGCGACGCATTGCAGCGGCGAAATGCGAGTTCCGATGTGTCGTAGTAGGTGCTGACGAGCGTTGTGTCCGCCCCCCCGGCGTTCCTGCTTTTCGCGAACAGCGGCGACTCGCGGATTCGACCCACGTGCTCGCGGTCTACCAGCAGCTTCAGTTCCCTTTCCATTGCACTCCCTTGCTCTCGTCATCGGCCGGTCAGCTCGCACGCCGTTCGGCGGCGACGCTTCGCCGTCTGACGCAGGCGAGCATTTTTTGCACCCTTCGGCGGCGGCCTTGACCGTTCCGCCGATGGCGCCCGGCATGCCGACATACCCGCCTGCATCTTCCCCGTCATGCGCCGAGGTCCGGACACGTACAGGTGCGCGAGCCAGGTAAAACGTACAAATCGACTGGTCGTAATCGGGAAGGGGCCATTCGAATCGAAGCGGTTCGACCGGTTGCGCGCTGCTGGCGGGTACGCGGCTTGCTGCACACGGGCACCCGGACCGATGCGTGACGTTTCCACTACGCGACCTGACGCGTCGGGACTGGCGCAGTGCGATCGATCCGAACGCGTTGCGCAAACGCCGGCGTTCGCGGCAGCCTGGAGACAGCCTCCACCGGGCTGTCACGACAGCGGCAAGGTGCCGCCCGCGCCGTTGGACGATTGGGAGAGGGCTCGGCATGGAATCACGAGATCCGACAGTTCATGAGCCGGCCACGACGCGCGGAGGCGACACGTGTGGCCGGCGATAGCCTCGTACGACGATTGAAGGAAATCGCGTGCCGCGTGCCCGGTATCGCATGGCTCGGCACGTACCGGATGGCCTGGCTGGCGGGCGACGCCACCGCGGGGGTGACGCTGAGCGCCGTGCTGGTGCCCGCCGGCATGGCCTATGCGATCGCGTCCGGCCTGTCCGCCGCGTCGGGGCTCTATGCGTCGATTGCCGCGCTGGTCACTTATGCGGTGTTCGGACCGAGCCGCATCCTCGTGCTCGGGCCAGATTCCGCGCTCATTGCGCTGATCGCGGCGAGCATCGTGCCGCTCGCGCACGGCAACTCCGCGCATGCGGCCGCGCTCGCGGGCGCGCTTGCGTTGCTGTCCGGCGGCCTGTGTCTGGCGGTTGGCCTGTTCCGGCTGGGCTTCGTCACCGATCTGCTGTCTACGCCGATCCGCTACGGCTATCTGAACGGCATCATCGTCACGATCATCGTCAGCCAGTTACCGAAGCTGCTCGGCCTGACCGTGCATGAAGCGTCGATTCTGCAGCAACTGCGCGCGGTAGCGAGCGCCATTGCTGCCGGCAAAACGAACCTCGTGGCCTTGTCGATCGGTGTGCTGTCGCTCGCCGTCATTCTCGCGTTCAGACGCTGGGCGCCGAAAGTGCCGGGGGTGCTGGTCGCCGTGGCCGTCGCCACCGTCGGGGCCGCCTATTTCGATCTGGCGGCCCGGGCCGGTGTCAGCGTAGTGGGCACATTGCCTCGGGGGCTGCCGTTGCCGGATTTTCCGGCGCTTGCGTCGAGCGAATGGCTCGCACTGTCGGCCAGTGCCGCTGCCATCGCGCTGGTGTCGTTTACGGACATCAGCATGCTGTCGCAGATATACGGGCTGCGCAGCGGGGACGGTGTCGACCGCAATCGCGAATTCGTCGCGCTCGGGATCGCGAATATCGCGGCGGGACTGTTCCAGGGCTTTTCGGTCGCGGCCAGCGGATCGCGCACGCCGGTCGCCGAGGGGGCCGGTGCGAAGAGTCAGGCCTGCGGCCTGATTGCCGCGCTCATCGTGGCGGCGTTGCTGGTTTTTGCCCCGCAGGCGCTCCGCGACACGCCGCAAGCCACCCTGGGGGCCGTGGTCGTGGCCGCCTCGTTTTCGTTGATCGAAATCGCCGGCCTGCGGCGGCTTTACCGGCTGCGCCGTCCGGAATTCGTGCAGTCGCTCGCATGCTTTGCCGGGGTCGTGCTGTCGGGCGTGGTGGCTGGCGTGGGTATCGCACTCGGGCTTGCCGTGCTGGCTTTCCTCTGGCGGGCGTGGCGTCCTTATTCGGCCGTGCTCGGCCGGCGCGACGGCGTGAAGGGCTATCACGATATCGCGCGTCATCCGGACGCGCGGCGCATTCCCGGGCTGGTTCTGCTGCGCTGGGATGCGCCGCTGTTCTTCGCCAATGCGGAAATCTTTCACGAGCGCGTGATGAGCGCGGCGCGCGATGCGCCTACCCGTACCCGTTGGGTCGCCATCGCGGCCGAGCCCGTGACGGATATCGACGTCACCGCCGCCGACATGCTGGCGAGGCTCGACGACGAACTCGACGATGCGGACATGCAGCTATGCTTCGCGGAACTCAAGGGGCCGGTCAAGGACAGCCTGAAGCGATACGGATTGTACGAGCGGATCGGCGAGGATCATTTCATGCCGACGGTCGGCGAAACCGTGTCGGCGTATCTGAAATCCCATTCGGTCGAGTGGCACGATTGGGAAGGCGAAGGATGATGCGCCGCGTCCGGGCGACGACGACGGGGTGCGGGTAGCGAGACGCGCGTCGCGAAAGCCGTTCCTTGCGAAGCGCACGCAGCCAGTACTGTTCGCACGCAGCCCGCGCTGGGCTGGCAGGCATCACCGCGACGGTGGCGACGAGATCGTCCGGTTCGCCGCGGCCCGACATGCACGGTACCGACCGCGCCTGGTCGGCCGGTTCATGACTCGCTGCGGAGTCTGGCCGTCAGGCCGGGCGATCGCCGCCCCGGTCGTCCCGTTGCGGCAGCCGGCAATGGCGGGCATTGAATTTCCCCGACGCGCAATGGTCGGCCGAGCCCGGCGGCCGGCCTTCATTCGTTCCGGGTTCGGGCGGAAAGATGACCGGTGCAACAGCGGGAATCAGCGCGTTGTCTTGGGTAACGGCATGCCGAGGACGGAGGAACGAGTCGCGTCCCCGACCGGCGTGCCCGGCGGCAGGCGCAGTCCTTTGGCCTTCTTGCGTTGGCCCGGCGGCGGGGCGGTCGGTTGCTGCGACTGCATCGCCGCGATCAGTTGCTGGCACGGCAGCGGTTTGTTGTTGCTCGGCGCGATCAACGGAATCAGCGCGGCGAACGGATTGACGATGCCGAGGCCGACCATCGCGCCGCCGCGTAGCGCGAGCGCGGTCGGGTTCACGCCGACGTGCGGATTCTTGAACGTACCCTTGACGTAGAGCGGCGAGCGCAGTGTGAAAATGCGAAAGCCCTTCGTGTGCGGGTGGACGCCGAGATCCATCGTTTCGTTTTTCATGTTCACCTTGCCGTCGATGTTGATGACGGCGTCGTCCGTGTCGAGTGCGAACGCATGCGAATCGAGCACGCCATCGGTGACGACGAAATCGGCGGCCGCGCAGTTGATGTGCACGGTGCGATCGCCATACAGCTTTTCGTAGACGACATTCGCGACGTTCAGGCCGGCGGCTTCCATGAGCAGTCGGCTCAGCACGCCGTCGGTGACGAGCAGCTTCACCTCGCCGTTGGCGCTGGCCGCGAGCGCCGCCGGCGTGTTGCCGGTCGCGGACAACTGCGCGTCGCCATTGACTTCGCCGAGCGCGCTTTGCATCGTCTTCACGGTGGGCAGCAACTGCTTCAGCTTGAGATGGCGCACGCGCGTCGACGCGCGCGCCTTGAGCGGCCGCTCGCGGCCGTCGAGATGAAGATCCGATGCGATCGCGCCACCCGCGACGCCGAACTTGAGCGGCTCCAGCGACAGCACGCCATCGATCATCACGATGTGCGTGTACAGATCCGTAATGGGCAGCGCCGGATCCTTGACGATGCGGCGGCCCGTGAATTTCACGTCGGCATCGATCGCCTTCCAGCGCTCGGTCCTGAAGCCCTCGACAGGCAGGGCCTTGTTCGCCGGCTGACGCGCGGTGTCGCCGCGCCTGGCCTTGCTCGCGTTGCTGTCCGCGCCGACCACCGGTGCCAGATCCTTGAACTGCAGCAGATTCGAGACCACCTCGCCCGTGAGCAGCGGTCGCGGTGCGCGCTGCGTATAGATCAGCGTGCCGTCGAGATCGCTGCCGCCCACGCGGCTTGAAAATTTTTCATAACGGAACACGCTGCCGCCGGCTTTGATGTTGCCCGTCAGATGACCCTCCGTGGCATAGGGCGGGGTCTGGGGGAGCGTGATGCCCGTCAATGGATACAGGCGATCGAGGCTCGAGCCTTGCAGCCACAGGCGCAAATCGACGGCAGCCAGATGGGCGGGGTCGGTGACGGTCCCGACCAATGAAACATGCAGGTCGCCCGCCTTGACGTCCGCCTGTACCGGGACGGGCCGCGACGCGTCCTGCAGCGCGAGCACGCCGCCGAGCTTGCCGCTGCCCGACAGCGCCGAATGCTTGTAGCTGCCCGTCGCTGTCCAGCCGATGCCGTATTGCGGCTCGCTCTTCGGTTGCGTGACGGCGGCAGCCGTTCCGCTTGCGGGCGGTTGGCCGGCAGAAGCGGGGCTTCCGGGCGTGATCGGCGCCGCCGATACGCCGGATGCCGACGCCGCCGACGCCGCAGATGCCGCCGCTTGCGCCTGCGTGCTCAGTTTTTGCGCGCCTCGCTTGCCGACCACGTCGGCCGATGCGCTGCGCGACTTGTTTTCCTGTTGCTTCAGGACTTCGCCGATCGGGATCGCATGACCGAGCGTATTGACCGTCGCCTGCATCGCCACGTCTTGTGGCTGGTCGGACAGCGCGATGTTGCCCTGGTCGAGCCGAATGTCGTGCAGGTCGAGCTTCCACTCGAGCGGGTGCGCGGAGGACTTGAGCTTGAAGGTCCAGTTGTTTCGTCCATCGGCGACGCGTTCGAGGTCGATGGAAGGACGCACCAGGTTGATGGTCGGAATGACGATGTCGTGCGTGAGCAGCGGAAGCAGCTTCACCTGGAAGTCGATTTCGTCGAGCGTGGCGAAGTACCGCTGTTTCGTCCAGTCCGGGTTCGCGATCGTGATGTTTCGCGCCGCAAAGGTGGGCCAAAGAACCCGCGCGCGCCAGCCGGTTTCACCGCTGGCGCGATGCCAGCTCACGGTCAGGTCGCCGTTGATCGTGAACGCACGACCGATCGCGGCGCTCACCTTGTCGTCGACCATGGGCCGGGCCCGGTTCCAGTCGAACGTGAAAATGAACATCGCGATCGCCGCGATCAGAATGATCAGTACTGCGACGAGCCACGCAACGACTTTGCCTGCCATTCTGGCGATCGTCATTCCGGACGCGTTCAGTTGAGCCATGGCGAAGGTCTAGAGGTTGGCGGTCCGGCCCCTCACGGGCCGGCCTTTGGCAGGAAGGCAGCAATCGCCGTACCGCGAGCGGGCCCATGCGTTGCGGGACGATCGAGCAGTACCGAGCAGGTATCGATTTTGCTGTCCACATCGGGCAGCAGATTTTCTTACCGGATAAAGGAGCAGATCGATGACGAAATCACCTGCAACCCATGACGCCGTACCTGAATCCAGCGACCCGTTCGTGCTGGACCTCAAGAAAATTCGCGAGGACGCGCGCAAGCACATGTCGGACGGCCCGGTCACGCAAACGTACGGCGCGGACCGCACCAAGGTGCTGAAGCTGCTCAATGACGCGCTGGCGACCGAGATCGTCTGCACGCTGCGTTACAAGCGGCATTACTTCATGGCCAGGGGCATCAATTCGGAAGCCGTGGCGCAGGAATTCGCGCAGCATGCGACCGAAGAGCAGGAGCACGCCGACCGGATCGCCGAGCGCATCGTGCAGCTCGGCGGCGAACCCGATTTCGCGCCGGACGGCCTGAAAACGCGTGCGCATTCGGAGTACCGGGAAGGCACGGACCTGACCAGCATGATCGGCGAGAATCTGGTCGCCGAGCGGATTGCCATCGATACGTATCGGGAGATCATCCGCTACCTCGGCGAGAAGGATGTCACGACGCGCCGGCTGTTCGAGGAGATTCTCGCGGTCGAGGAAGAGCATGCCGACGATATGGCCGATCTGCTCCAGGGGCGCGGATAGTCCGTTGAAGACGTCGCGCCGGGGAACCCAGGCAACGCCTGCGGGCTGGGCGATAGGCGCGGGAAGGGCGCCCGATCGGGCCGTCCTTCCCGCGAGAATGTTTTCTGCACCCGGGCGCGCCGGGAGGCGCGGGGCCCGCGAGTCTTCGCACAAGGTGTGCGCGTGCGGTGTTTCTTGAGCTCGAAACGAAAAAAGGCCGGCTGAGAGCCGACCTTTTTAAAAAACAGATGGTGCCCAGGAGAGGACTCGAACCTCCACGATGTTGCCACCGCTAGGACCTGAACCTAGTGCGTCTACCAATTCCGCCACCTGGGCACGTTTTGCAGTAGCTGCTTGCTGCAAAGAAGCGAAATTATAGCGCCCCAATTATTCCTGTCAACATCTTTTTGCGGTGCATCGCAAACCGGCTGCCGCCGTGCGCGGCCGCGGCATTCCCGTCATTTGGCGACACGGGCGGGTGATAGAATGACCCGCCGCCGTCAATATAGAACTGTCTCGGACGGACACCTCTATGTTGATGCCGTGCACCATCGGTCAACGCAACGAGAACAATCATCGACAAACCCTTGAGCAAATATCCGTACCCCATTCCGAGCCGTGAAGAGATTCTCGGCGTGCTGCGTACGAGCGACGCGCCGCTGGCCGCCAACGACATCGCCGAAGCCCTGTCGATCAAGCGTCAGGAGCGCGAGGGGTTCTTCCGGCGTGTCGCCGCGATGGAGCGCGACGGCCAGATCCGCCTCGACAAGCGCGGCCATTACCAGTTGACCCATCCGTCGAATTTCGTCGCGGGGCGTGTGCAGGGGCATCGCGACGGCTACGGGTTCGTGATCCGCGACGACGGCCAGGACGACCTGTTTTTGCCGAACGGCGAAATGCAGAAGGTGATGCACAACGACCGCGTGCTCGCGCGGATCGTCGGCTACGATCGCCGCGGCCGGCCGGAAGGGCATGTCGTCGAAGTCACCGAGCGCGCGAACAAGCGCGTGATCGGCCGCCTGCTGAACGAGAACGGCGCGCTGATCGTCGCGCCGGAAGACAAGCGCATCGGCCACGACATCCTGATCACGCAGAACGTGAAGAAGGCGAAGGTCGGGCAGGTCGTCGTCGTCGAGCTGACCGATTTCCCGAGCCGCCATTCGCAGCCGCTCGGCCGTGTCGTCGAAGTGCTCGGCGATATCGACGATCCGGGCATGGAAATCGAAATCGCGGTGCGCAAGTACGGCGTGCCGCACGAATTCAGCCAGCCGGCGCTCGACGAAGCCGCCGCGCTGCCCGACAAGGTGCGGCCGGCCGACCTGCGTTTTCGCGTCGACCTGCGCGACGTGCCGCTCGTGACGATCGACGGCGAGGACGCCCGCGACTTCGACGACGCCGTCTACTGCGAGCCGGTCAAGGTCGGCCGCGGCGACGGCTACCGCCTGATCGTCGCGATCGCCGACGTGTCGCACTACGTCCAGCCGGGTAGCGGGCTCGATGCCGACGCGCTCGAGCGCAGCACGTCGGTCTACTTCCCGCGCCGCGTGATCCCGATGCTGCCGGAGAAGCTGTCGAACGGCCTCTGTTCGCTGAATCCGCAGGTCGATCGCTGCGTGCTCGCGTGCGACATGGTGATCACCGCGCGCGGCGAGATCAAGGCATACCAGTTCTATCCGGCCGTGATCCATTCGGCGGCGCGCCTGACGTACACCGAAGTCGCGGCCGTGCTGTCGAACACGAAGGGGCCGGAGGCTGCGCGCCGCGCCGATCTGCTGCCGCACCTGCAGGATCTGTACGGCGTCTACAAGTCGCTGTTCGCCGCGCGGCAAAAGCGCGGTGCGATCGACTTCGACACGACCGAGACCTACATCGTCTGCAACTCGCAGGGCAAGATCGAGCAGATCGTGCCGCGTCAGCGCAACGACGCGCACAAGCTGATCGAGGAATGCATGCTGGCCGCGAACGTCTGCGCGGCCGATTTCCTGAAGCGCAACAAGCATCCGGGCCTGTACCGCGTGCACGCGGGACCGACGCCGGAGAAGCTGGAGAACCTGCGCGCGTTCCTGCGCGGCATGGGTCTGTCGCTCGGCGGCGGCGACAAGCCGCATGCGAGCGACTACGCGGCGCTGATGGCGCAGATCCGCGACCGGCCGGATGCGCAGATGCTGCAGCCGATGCTGCTGCGCTCGATGCAGCAGGCCGTCTACAGCCCGGACAACATCGGCCACTTCGGTCTCGCGTACGAGGCATACGCGCACTTCACGAGCCCGATCCGCCGTTATCCGGACCTGCTCACGCACCGCGCGATCTACGCGATCCTGTCGGGCAAGAAGTACGTGCCGAAGGCGCCGGAAGGCTTCGAGCTGAATACCGCGCTGTCGCCGCGCGCCCGCGCGATGCAGCAGGCCGACGACGAAGCGCGCGGCCGCTCGCGTTCGAACACGGCGATCTGGGAAGAGCTCGGCCTGCACTGCTCGGCGAACGAACGCCGCGCGGACGAAGCGTCGCGCGACGTCGAAGCGTGGCTCAAGTGCTACTTCATGCGCGACAAGCTCGGCGAGGAGTACGGCGGGATGGTGAACGGCGTGACGTCGTTCGGCATCTTCGTGCAGCTCGACACGCTGTTCATCGAAGGGCTCGTGCACGTGACGGAGCTCGGCTCGGACTACTTCCAGTACGACGAGATCAAGAACGAGCTGCGCGGCGAACGCACGGGTATCCGCTATCGCCTGTCGGATCGCGTGCGCGTGCAGGTGAGCCGCGTCGATCTCGATGCGCGCAAGATCGATTTCCGCCTCGTGCGCGATACGCCGGTGAAGGCGCCGCGGCCGTCGCCCGCGCCGGTTGCCGGCGTCGATCGCAACGGCAGCGGCCCGCGCGTGCGTGCGCTGCCGCCGGCGGAGGAAACCGTGCCGCGCCGCAAGACGGCCGCGAGCGCGCCGAGCGTCGCGGTGAAGGAAGCGCGCGCCGCGCGTGGCGCCGCGAAGAAGAAGGGCGGTGGCGGCGGCGCGCCGGCGAAGCCGGCCGCGAAGAAGGCCCGCGCCCGCAAGAAGTATTGAGCGTTCGGGGCAGCGCAAGCGCACGCCCTGCAGTATCGAGAGACGCCGCGTCACCGGTCATCGGCCGGCCACGCGGCGCTTTCCTTTTCCATGGATCGCGGCTGCGCACGTCGCGCGGCCGCACGTTTGATCGAAGGTTGTTCCAGTCATGTCACGTCTGAAGGTTCTTTACGGTTTTCATGCGGTGACCGCACGTATGCGGCACGATGCGTCGACGGTGGCGGAGGTGCTGTACGACCAGACGCGCCGCGACCGCCGCATGCAGGAGTTCCTGCACGCCGCGAAGGAAGCGGGCGTGCGGCTGATCGCAGCCGACGAAACGCGCCTGTGGGGCCTCGCGCATACCGAGCGCCACCAGGGCGTCGTCGCGCGCGTCGAGGACATGCCGCTCGCGCAGAACCTGTCCGAGCTGCTCGACGGTATCAACGGGCCCGCGCTGCTGCTCGTGCTCGACGGCGTCACCGATCCGCACAACCTCGGCGCGTGCCTGCGGGTCGCCGATTCGGCCGGCGCGCACGCGGTGATCGCGCCGCGCGACCGGGCGGTCGGCCTGAACGCGACCGCGGCCAAGGTGGCGAGCGGCGCGGCCGATACGGTGCCGTACATCACGGTGACGAACCTCGCCCGCGCGCTGCGTGAGCTGAAGGAAGCCGGCGTATGGATCATCGGCACGTCGGACGAGGCGCCGGCGACGCTCTACGAAACGAAGCTCGACGGCCCGGTCGCGCTCGTGATGGGCGCGGAAGGCGAAGGCATGCGCCGGCTCACGCGCGACACCTGCGACGAAGTGATGAGCATCCCGATGGCCGGCAGCGTGGAAAGCCTGAACGTGTCGGTCGCGAGCGGCGTGTGCCTGTACGAGGCCGTGCGCCAGCGGCGCGTGAAGGGCTGACCCCGAGGCTGCCCCCCCGAGGCTGATCCGGGGGCCGGCCCGTCCCGCGCGCGATGCGCGGGCATCGAATGACCCGAACGACGCGTGCGCCGATGCAAGCTCTCTGGAATCCGAGACCGATGACCCTGTTCCGTGTCGGCGTCTCCTGCGCCGTGCTCGGCCTGCTGGCGGCCTGTACGTCGCCGACGCTCGTCGACCGCGGCGCCTACTACGCCGACACGAGCCTGCATGCGCGCGGCGCCGATTCGCGGATCCGCTTTCTCGTGATGCATTACACCGAAAGCGACGAGGCGAAATCGCTGCGCACGCTGACCGGCGAGTCGGTCAGCGTGCATTACGTCATCCCGCCGCAGCCGCGCACCGAGCGCGGGATGCCCGTCGTCTACCAGCTCGTTCCGGAAGCGCGGCGCGCGTGGCACGCGGGTATCAGCGAGTGGCAGGGCACGACCGAGCTGAACGCGGTGTCGATCGGCATCGAGAACGTGAACCGCGGCCCGCTCGATCCGCAGCAGCGCACCTGGCAGCCGTATCCGCCCGAACAGGTCGACGCGCTGATCCGCCTGTCGAAGGACATCGTCGCGCGCTACGGGATTGCGCCGACGCGCGTGGTCGGGCACAGCGACATCGCGCCGCAACGCAAGATCGATCCCGGGCCGCTGTTCCCGTGGCATGCGCTCGCGCAAGCCGGCGTCGGCGCATGGCCGGACGGCGCGACCGTCGCCGCGCGGCTCGGCGGCCGCGATCCGCAAGCGCCGGTCGACGTGCGCGAACTGCAGCTCAAGCTCGCGCGCTACGGCTACGACGTGCCGACCGACGGCGTGCTCGACACGCGCACGCGGCGCGTGTTCGCGGCGTTCCAGATGCATTTCCGGCCGTCCGATTACGCGGGCAACCCGGACGCGGAAAGCGACGCGATCGCGCAGGCGCTGCTCGACAAGTACTTCCCCGGCACGCAAGCGGCGGACCCCGCGCCGGCCGCCGACACGCGCTGAATACGCGGCGCATCGCCCCCGGAAAAACGCGGGACCGTGCGCCGACTCCGGTAAACTGACGGTTTTCCGCAATCCCGCAGCATTACCACGCCATGACTCAAGACGAACTCAAACGCCTCGTCGGCCAAGCCGCCGCCGATTACGTGATCCAGAACGTACCCGAAGGTGCGGTGATCGGTGTCGGCACCGGCTCGACCGCCAACTGCTTCATCGACGCGCTCGCCGCCGTCAAATCGCGCTATCGCGGTGCCGTGTCCAGCTCGGTCGCCACGACCGAACGCCTGAAATCGCACGGCATCAAGGTGTTCGACCTGAACGAGGTCGAGTCGCTTCAGGTGTACGTCGACGGCGCCGACGAGATCGACGCGAGCGGCGCGATGATCAAGGGCGGCGGCGGCGCGCTGACGCGCGAGAAGATCGTCGCGTCGGTGGCCGACACGTTCGTCTGTATCGCCGACGCCAGCAAGCGCGTGCCGGTGCTCGGCGCATTCCCGCTGCCGATCGAGGTCGTGCCGATGGCGCGCACGGCGATCGGCCGGCGCGTGACCGCGCTCGGCGGCGTGCCCGTGCTGCGCGTGACGAAGGACGGCGCGCCCTACATCACGGACAACGGTAACGAGATCGTCGACGTGAAGGGCCTGCAGATCGCCGATCCGCGCGGTTTCGAAGCGCAGGTGAACGCCTGGCCGGGCGTCGTGACGGTCGGCCTGTTCGCCGAGCGCGGTGCGAATCTGTGCTTGCTCGGCACGGAAAACGGCGTTGAAACGATCGTTTATCCGGCTGGCTGAATCTGAATGAGAAGCAGTCCGTAACGGCGCGCTATCTGCCGTCATGGATTGGATATATAAATCTTGTGGAAACCGGGGTCCGGCAGGCGCGGCGCGCTTCCCGGGCCTTTTTTTTAGCCGTATAAATCACCTCGTTCAAAAGAGGGATAACCCTGTCAGGTGTTTACCAGATAGCGAAATATCGTCGAACTCATCAACTTATAGATCATAAGAACAGTAGTAACCAGGGCCGGCGGAACTGCGGAGCAGGTGTTCGCAAATCGACGCACGGGGAGGTGTCATGGAGCAGGGCAAAGACCGGTCACTGGTCGCCAAAGTGATGGATGGGCTTGTCGCGGGTATCGTCGAAGACAAGTACGGCGGCATCTTGCCGCCACAGGACGTGCTGTCGAAAGAGTTCGACGTGAGCCGCACGGTGATGCGGGAAGCGTTGTCGATGTTGCTTGCGCGCGACATGCTCGACGTGCGTCCGAAAGTCGGTACGCGCGTGCGGCCGATGCGCGACTGGCGGATGATCGACGAAGACGTCGTGAGCTGGCGATTTCGGGCGAAGCCCGATCCGCAGTTCATGCGCGACGTCATCGAATTCCGCATGCTGATCGAACCGCGCGCGACCGCGCAGGCGGCGGTGCGCGCGACGGCGGCCGACATCGCGGGCATTCGCGAAGCGTTCGATGCGTTCAAGGTGCTGCAGCCGGGCGACCCCGGCTACGACACGGCGGACGAGTTGCTGCATACGCGGATCGTCCAGGCGAGCGGCAACCAGTTCTTCCAGCAGATGGCGGCGATCGTGCGCGGGGCAGTGCGTCTCGTGAATCCGCGCGTCGTGCAGAAGGAAGGCGCGCACGACACCGCGGTGAAAGCGCATGCGCGCGTCGTCGATGCGATCGAACGGCGCGACCCGCGCGAAGCCGAAGCGGCCTCGCTCGCGCTGATCGATTTCAGCGCGGACGAGATTTCGCGCGATTTCTCGGTCGACGTGCCGGTGCGTGCCTGACGCCGCGCGTATCGCTCATCCGTGTGCCGGGCCGTTTATCATGACGGCCGGCCGGCAGCGTGCCGGCAACCGTCATACGACCGACACGGAAGATCAGGATGAACGACAACGACCATCGCCCGCTGCGCTTCGGCATCGTCGGCGCGGGCAGCATTGCGCGCCGCTTCGCGCAAAGCCTCGCGCACGTGCCGGGCGCCACGCTCGCCGGCGTCTGGGCCCGCCGCGCCGACGCAGCGGCCGCCTTCTGCGAGACATACGGCGGCGTGCCTGCCGCGTGCCTCGACGCGCTCCTCGCGAGCGATATCGACGCGGTCTACATCGCGACGCTCCATGACAGTCACGCGCAGTACACGCTGGCCGCATTGGCCGCCGGCAAGGCCGTGCTGTGCGAGAAGCCCGCGGCGCTGAACGCCGTGCAGCTCGACACGGTGCTGCACGCGGCGCGCGATGCCGGGCGGCTCTTCATGGAGGCGATGAAGCCGCCGTTCTTCCCGCTGTACCGTCAGTTGCGCGCGCATCTGCGTGACGATCCGATCGGCGAGATCCGGCTCGTGCGGGCCGGCTGCGCATCGTCGTCGGTGCCGGCGGACCATTCCGTCTATCGGCTCGATCGCGCGGGCGGCGCGCTGCTCGATATCGGCATCTACGAGGCGTTCCTTGCCATCGACTGGCTCGGCGCGGCGCGCGACGTGCAGACGCTCGGCCGCGTCGGCGCGACGGGTGTCGACCTGTTCGCGAGCCTGAACAGCGTGCATGCGAACGGCGGGATCGCGCAGCTCTTTTGCGGCCTCGACGTGATGGGGCGCGGCGATGCGCTGATCGCCGCGGCGGGCGGCCACGTGACGATTCACGAGAAGTGGTGGAACCCCGCGCGGGCGACGATCCGCTACGCGGACGGGCGCACCGTCGAGCTCGACGCGCCGGTCGACGGCGGCGGGCTGAACTACGAAACCGCGCATTTCTGCGACCTGCTGCGCGAGGGCGAGATCGAAAGCCCGATCATGACGCACGACCATTCGCGGCAGATGATCGCGATGACCGACGCGGCGCGCGCCGTGCTCGGCGTGCGTTATTCGGGCGAGTAAGCGGCAAGGCGGGTGCCGGGCCCGCGAGCGCGGCCCAGTGCAATTGCGCGGCTCAGTGCCGCGACGGCAGCGACAGGCGCTTTTCGTACCAGCGCTGTACCCATTCGAGAATCTGGCACAGGATCCAGTACACGGCCGCGGCGGCGAGATAGAGCGGCAGCGGCTGATAGGTCGCCGCGATCACTTCCTGCGCGCTGCGCAGCAGTTCGGTCACGGTGATCACCGACACGAGCGACGTGTCCTTGATCAGGCTGATCAGGCTGTTCGACAGGCTCGGCACCGCGATGCGCAGCGCCTGCGGGCCGATCACGTAGCGCAGCGTCTGCCCCCACGACAGCCCGAGGCTGTACGCGGCGAGCCACTGGCCGCGCGCGATCCCGTTGATCGCGCCGCGCATGCTTTCCGACATGTAGGCCGCGACGTTCGCGGACAGCGCGATCACGCCGGCCGGCGTCGGGTCGAGCGAGATGCCGAGGCTCGGCAGCCCGTAATAGATGACGAAGATCTGCACGAGCAGCGGCGTGCCGCGCATCAGGCTCACGTACGCGCGTGCCAGCCACGCGAGCGCGTTGACCCAGATGCGCTCGAAGCCGTCGAGCGCTTCGCTTTGCCGAATGCCCATCATCGCGAGCACGACGGCGCCGAGCAGGCCGAACACCATCGACAGCACGGCGAACTTGACGGTCAGTACGGCACCCTGGGCGAGCACCGGCAGCGATTGGACGAGCAGGGACGTTGTCGACATGGAATACGAAGCGAATACGTGCGCGAAAGCGCAATCATAAACCGGACCGATAAAACAAAGGGCGGCATCGTTGCGGATGCCGCCCTGTCCGGCCCGCCGTCGGGCGGGAAAATGCAGGCGTGCTTACTTGATCGGTTTCGTCACGTCGATGCCGAACCACTTGTCGGAAATCTTCGTGAACGTGCCGTCGGCCTCGAGTTGCGCCATCGCGTCGTCGATCGCCTTCTGGAACTTCGGGTTGCCCTTCTTGAACGGGATGCCCGACGGGTTCGCCGAGCCGACGTTCGCGCCCGGGCGCAACGGCAGATCGGAATTCTTCGTCAGGTACGCGAGCATCAGGCGGTCGTTGAGCGCCGCGTCGAGGCGGCCGGCCGCGAGATCGCGCAGGTACTCGGGCGCGCCCGGGTACGTCTTCACGTCGATGCCCGGCACCGATTTCGCCATGTCCATGTAGTTCGTGCCGAGCGCGACGCCGAGCTTCTTGCCCTTCAGGTCTTCCAGCGACTTGAACTGGCGCGTGTCGTCCTTGCGCTGGATCAGCTGCGCGGACGAGTACGTGTACGCCGGCGAGAAGTCGAGCGTTTCCTTGCGCTTGTCGGTGATGCCGACCTGGTTGGCGATCACGTCGAACTTGCCGGCCTGCAGGCCGGCGATGATGCCGCTCCATTCGGTCGTCACGAATTCGGCCTTCACGCCGAGCTTCGCCGCGACGGCCTTCGCGATGTCGACGTCGAAGCCGACGAGCTCGCCTTGCGGGCTCTTCGAGTTGAACGGCGGGAACGTGCCTTCGAGACCGACCCGCAGCGTGCCGCGTTGCTTGACCTGATCGAGGAGGTCGGCCGCATGCGCGGTTGTCGCAGCGAACGACGTGCCGATCACGCCGGCAACCAGCAGCTTCTTCAGCAGCGAAAATTTCATCGTGAGTGTCCTTGCCCTGTCCGGGTCAATGAGTCGGATAGTGAGGTCGATGATAGCAAAAACGCTATCGATATCTAAATATCGTTTGCTTATGACTATATTACGCGCTGCGTTCGCGGGCAATCGCCTTCACGCACTCCGACACGAGTGCCGGGCCGCGATAGATGAAGCCGGTATAGAGCTGGACGAGCGCCGCGCCGGCCGCCAGCTTCGCACGCGCGTCCTCGCCCGAAAAAATGCCGCCGACGCCGATGATCGGCACGTCGTTGCCGACTTCCGCGTGCAGCTTGCGGATCACTTCGTTCGACGCATCGAACACCGGGCGGCCCGACAGGCCGCCGGCTTCGTCCGCGTGCGGCAGGCCCTGGACGGCCGCGCGCGACAGCGTCGTATTGGTGGCGATGACCGCTTCGATCTTGTGGCGCAGCAGCGTGTCGCCGATTTCCTTGACCTGTTCGTCGTCGAGGTCGGGCGCGATCTTCAGCGCGAGCGGCACGAGCTTGCCGTGCAGGTCGGCGAGGCGCTGCTGCTTGTCCTTCAGCGCGGCGAGCAGCGCGTCGAGTTCGCCCGCGCCCTGCAACTGGCGCAGGTTCTTGGTGTTCGGCGACGAGATGTTGATCGTCACGTAGCTCGCGAACGGGTACACGCGCTCGAGGCAGTACAGATAATCCTCGGCCGCGCGCTCGATCGGCGTGTCGGCGTTCTTGCCGATGTTCAGGCCGAGGATGCCGCGGTAGCGGGCGGCCTGGACGTTCTTCACGAACTGGTCGACGCCGTGGTTGTTGAAGCCCATCCGGTTGATCAGCGCTTCGGCCTGCGGCAGCCGGAACATCCGCGGGCGCGGATTGCCGGGCTGCGGGCGCGGCGTGACCGTGCCGACCTCGATGAAGCCGAAACCGAGCGCCGCGAGGCCGTCGATGGCCGCGCCATCCTTGTCGAGGCCGGCCGCGAGGCCGACCGGATTGCGGAACGTGAGCCCCATCACGGTGCGGGGCGCGTCGGGCACGCGGGCCGATAGCGCGCAGGCGAGGCCCGTGCGGCCGGCCGCGCCGAGCGCGCGCAGCGTAAGGTGGTGAGCGTCTTCCGCATCCATTTTGAACAGGGATGCGCGGGCCAGCGGGTAGAGGGAACTGAACACGGGAATGGGGCGGGCAGCCGAAATGAATGACAACCCGCTATTTTACCGGGAGTTGCACGGCACGGGCGTGCTTCGCTCCGTAGCCGCCGCGACGCGCGTCAGCCCGTGCCCGAATGTCCGCCCGGCAATGGCGCGCGCGCGAGCGCCGCGTCGACGGGCGGCAGGTCGACCCGTTCGGGGTCGAGCGCCTTCCAGCGCCCGTCGATCAGGCCTTCGAGCGGATGGAAGTTCGCCTTGTAGGCCATCTTCGGGCTCTCGCGGATCCAGTAGCCGAGGTACACGTAGGGCAACCCGAGGCTCTTCGCCTGTTCGATCTGCCACAGGATGTTGTAGGTGCCGTAGCTCGTGTGCCGCTCGTCGGGCTCGAAGAACGTGTACACCGACGACAGCCCGTCGCCGAGGATGTCGATCATGCTGACCATCCGCAGCTTGCCGGGTTCGCCGCCTGGTGCGTCGAGATCGCGGAATTCGACGAGGCGCGAATTGATCCGGCTTTGCAGCAGGAACTGTTCGTACTGGTCGCGGCTGTCGCGATCCATGCCGCCGCCCGCGTGGCGCGCGGACTGGTAGCGCATGTAGAGCGCGTAATGCTCTTCGTCGTAGTGCAGCGGCGAGACCGTGGCGACCAGCGCGCGGTGCCGCTTCCACATCCTGCGCTGCGTGCGCGTCGGCACGAACTTGCCGGCCGGCACGCGCACCGGCACGCATGCGCGGCAACCGTCGCAGTACGGGCGGTACGTGAAGACGCCCGAGCGGCGGAAGCCGGCCTTCACGAGTTCGGTGTAGATGTCGGAATTGATCAGGTGGCTCGGCGTCGCGACTTGCGAGCGTGCGATGCGGCCGTCCAGATAGCTGCACGGATAGGGCGCCGTTGCATAGAATTGCAGCGCCGAAAGCGGTGAAAGCGGCAGCTCAGTCGGGTGAGTCATGGGCAGCTCTCGATGCAGGGAAGGAGTGCCGCGCTAGCGCTCGGTCCCGGAGGGCGCCGCCGTTTCGGCGGGGCTCGTCAGCGCGGCGAGCACGCGCTTGTCGAACTGCCACGGAATCGGCGGTTCGGCTACCGCGCGGCGCACGTGAGCGACAAAGGCCTTGCGTGCGATCTCGCGGCCGCCGAGCGACGCTAGATGCGACGTATTCTGCTGGCAGTCTATCATTTCCAGCCCGTGCTCGCGAAGGTGCGCGACGAGCGCGGCCAGCGCGATTTTCGACGCATCGGTCACGTCCGCATACATCGACTCGCCGAAAAACATCCGGCCGAACGAGACGCCGTAGAGGCCGCCGACGCGGCGCCCGCCGTGCCACGTCTCGATGCTGTGCGCGTTGCCGGTGCGGTAGAGCGACGTATAGGCGTCGATGATCTCGGCGGTGATCCAGGTGCCGCGCTGCCCGCGGCGCGGCGCCTGCGCGCACGCGCGCATCACGCCGGGAAAGTCGTGATCGACGCGCACCTCCCATTCCGGCTCGCGCAGCACGCGCTTGAGCGTCTTGCGCAGCGACGGCGCGACCTTGAATTCGGCCGGCACGAGGATCATGCGCGGGTCCGGGCTCCACCACAGCACCGGCTGGCCGTCCGAATACCACGGGAAGATGCCGCGCAGGTAGGCGTCGATGAGGCGCGACGGCAGCAGGTCGGCGCTCGCGGCGAGCAGCCCGGGGGCGCCGGTCGCGGGGCCGAGCGCGCGTTCGATGGACGGAAACGGATCGTCCGGACCGAGCCAGGGAACCATGGGTGCGGGGCTCAGCCGTTGCGCAGCGAGCGGAAGATATCGCCGGTGTGCACGCCGTAATCGCCGGCGGCGCGATCGGCGAAGAAGAAGCGCAGCGTCTGGCTGACGGTCGGGAACGCGATCTCGTCCCACGGGATGTCGGCTTCGTCGAACAGTTTGACTTCGAGGCTTTCCTCGCCGGCTTCGAAACCCGGATCGGTGAGCCGCGCAAGGTAGAACAGGTGGACCTGGTGCACGTGCGGCACGTTGAGCAGCGTGAACAGGTTCTGCACCTCGACGCGCGCGCCGGCTTCCTCGAGCGTTTCGCGCGCGGCGGCCTCCGCGGTCGTTTCGCCCATTTCCATGAAACCCGCCGGCAGCGTCCAGAATCCGTAGCGCGGTTCGATCGCGCGGCGGCACAGCAGGATCTGGTCGCCCCAGACCGGGACCGTGCCGACGACGTTGCGCGGATTCTGATAGTGGATCGTGCCGCAGTGATCGCAGACGAAGCGCTCGCGGTTGTCGCCCGGAGGAATGCGCGCAAGGACTTCGTGACCGCAGACGGAGCAGAATTTCATGTCGAGTGGAAGGGACGAGTTGATGCGAGTGTATCACCGGGCCGCGGCATTCTCGAACGCTCGCGCATGCCGCGGCGTGTCGCGCGAAACGGCGCTCGCGTGCGCGACGAGGGGGCGGCGCCCGGACGCGCAAAAACAAAAAGCCCGGCGCGAAGCCGGGCTTTTTGCGAAATTCTGGACGGTTGGTTGCGGGGGTAGGATTTGAACCTACGACCTTCGGGTTATGAGCCCGACGAGCTGCCAGACTGCTCCACCCCGCGTCCGTCGAAGAAATAGATTATATGGGCTATCCAGAATGCGTGCAAGTATTTTCTGATGGCCGGATGGTGGGCCCCGGCGGGGCCGGTACGGGGAAGCACGTGCGCTAGAATCGAGCGGTTTGTGTCGTCATCCCGGCAGCGGCCCTGCGCGATCGCCTCGGCGCCGTTGCGACTCTCACTACTGCATCGACGGATTCATGGACATCGCTCACGATCTGCAATCGATCGGCGCGCAGGAACAGGCGCTCGTGTTTCCCCATTTCGACCCGGCCCGCGCATGGGCGCTCGGCAACCGCATGCATGCGCTCGCGACGTCGCGCGGTCATGCGATCGCGATCGACATCGTCACGTTCGGCCAGCCGCTGTTTTACGCGGCGCTCGCCGGCGCGACGCCCGACAACGCCGACTGGGTGCGCCGCAAGCGCAACGTCGTCGCGCATTTTCGCCGCAGCTCGTACGCGATCGGCCTGCGCATGCAGCAGGCCGGCGCGACGCTCGCGGACAAGCACGGGTTGCCGGTCGCGGAGTACGCGTCGCACGGCGGTTCGTTTCCGCTGACCGTCGCCGGCGCCGGCGTGATCGGCTCGATCACCGCGTCCGGGCTGCCGCAGCGCGCGGACCACGAGTTCGTCGTCGAGGCGTTGTGTGCCGAGCTCGGTCACGACTATGCGGTACTGGCCCTCGCAAGGAGCTGAGCGATGCAACTGCCCGGTTACGCATGGCTCGCGATCGCGATCGTCGCGGAAGTGATCGGCACGTCCGCGCTGCGCGCGGCGGACGGTTTCACGCGCTTGTGGCCGTCGGTGCTCGTCGTCGCCGGTTACGGCGTCGCGTTCTACTGCCTGTCGCTCACGTTGCGCACGATGCCCGTCGGCATCATCTATGCAGTCTGGTCGGGCGCCGGCATCGTGCTGATCACGCTCGTCGCGATGCTGCTCTATCGCCAGGTGCCGGACGTGCCGGCGGTGATCGGCCTCGGGCTGATCATCTCGGGCGTCGTGGTGCTGAACCTGTTTTCGAAGATGCAGGCGCACTGAGCGTGCGCCCGCCGTTTGCCGGATGACCTTCATGACCGATTCCACTTCCGCCGCCGTTTCCGCCGAATCCGCCCAGCCCGACGTGCGTGCGTATGTCGCGAACCGCATCGGCTTTCTCGAACTGAACCGGCCGAAGGCGTTGAACGCGCTGTCGGTCGGCATGATCCGGCTGATGCAGCAGGCGCTCGACACGTGGCGCGACGATCCCGACGTCGTCGCGGTCGTCGTGCACAGCCCGCATCCGCGCGCATTCTGCGCGGGCGGCGACGTGCGCTTCTTCCACGACGCGTGGCAGCGCGGCGACCGCGATGCGGTCGACACGTTCTTCATCGAGGAATACACGCTCAACCATGCGATCTTCACGTATCCGAAGCCGTACATCGCGCTGATGCACGGCGTCGTGATGGGCGGCGGCATGGGGATTTCGCAGGCGGCGCGGCATACGGGCGGCCTGCGCGTCGTGACCGACTCGACGAAAATGGCGATGCCCGAAACGCGCATCGGCCTGTTCCCGGACGTCGGAATGAGCTGGTTCCTCGCGCGTACGCCCGGCGCGATCGGCCGTTATCTCGCGGTGACGGGCGCGACGCTCGACGCGGCCGGCGCGCTGTACGCGCAACTCGCCGACGTCTATCTGCCCGATGCCGCGCTGCCGGCGCTGCTCGACACGCTGCGCAGCATGCGTCTCGACAGCGGTGCGCAGGCCGTCGCCTGCGTGACCGACGCGGCCGCCGCGCACAAGGTCGTGCCGACGCCGGACACGTCGGCGCTCGCTGACGCGCGCGCCGGGATCGACCGGCATTTCGCGCAGCCCGATCTCGACGCGATCCTTGCGTCGCTCGACGCCGAGCAGGATTGCGCGGTGGTCGACGGGTGGGTCGAGAAGGCGACCCACGCGATGCGCGAGCAGCTGTCGCCGCTGTCGATGGCCGTGTCGCTCGAAGTCGTCGAACGCGCGCGCGGCGCGACGATGGCCGATTGCCTGCGGCGCGATCTCGATCTCACGCGCTCGACCTTCGCGCGCGGCGACGTGATCGAAGGCGTGCGTGCGCTGATCGTCGACAAGGATCACGAGCCCGTGTGGCGTTTCAAGTCGGCCGCCGACGTCGACCGTGCCGACGTGCTCGCGATGTTCGACAGCCCGTGGACGGCCGACACGCATCCGCTGCGCAAGCTGAAAGACTGACGTCGATGGGGCCGGCGCGTGCGGCCGATCGACGCGCGACGCAGAAACGGAAAGGCCGCGTGCATGTGCGCGCGGCCTTTTTCATGGACGTCGGCCGGTCCGGGCCAGACGGGCGTGTCGTTCGCGCCGGCGTTATTCGTCGCCCGCGTCGTCCGACATGAACGCGCGCATGAACACGAGCGCGCCGAAGCCCCACACCGCGTTCGCAGCGAAGCCGGCCGCGAGCACGGGCATCATGTTGCCCGACGGCCAGATGCCGCGCAGGGGATCGATCGCGAACACGCGGGCGGCCGTCAGCACGATACCGCCGAACACGAGCGCGCCGACCCACGATGCTTCGCGTTCCGGCGAGACGCGCAACAACCACGCCATCGGAATCGCACAGCACGCGCTGATCAGTGCATTCGCGACAAATTCAGGAATGCCGAGCGGCGCGAACGGTTGTGTCGAGAAGCCGGTCGCGGCGATCAGGTCGGCCGTGTGAAGGAGGGCGAGGGTGGCCTCGCGGAAGAACAGAGCGGCCAGGAAGCCGGACAGGAAGGGCAGGATGACTTTCTGCATCGATGAGCGCACCGCGGGCGCGCACGGCGGGGGCCGGACGCGCGGAGTTATTCGGATAGGTGCGTCATTATAGGGCCCCGCCGCGGCGATATTCGCTCCAGCGTCGTGCTAATCACGAAAGCGGAAAACCTAAGCTCAAAAAAATCGTTCCAAAGCCCTGTACCGATCCCTAGACTGATTTCCCGGAAACAGCCGTGCGATCGCGTCCTCGTCCGCTGCACGGCCTGACCGGCGAGCCATCCCGATTCGAATGCGCACCATGCATGCGTCGCTCATCCACGACGCGAGCAGGACGACGTTTTTTCAAATTTCGGCAGTGACAGTCAAGCAGGAGCAGCAGATGAATGTGTTCTGGTTTATCCCCACGCACGGCGACAGCCGCTATCTCGGCACGGCCGAAGGCGCACGTGCCGCGGACTACGATTACTTCAAGCAGGTCGCCGTGGCGGCGGACACGCTCGGCTACGACGGCGTGCTGCTGCCGACCGGTCGTTCCTGCGAGGATGCGTGGGTCGTCGCGTCGAGCCTCATTCCGGCAACGCAGCGCCTGAAGTTCCTGGTCGCCGTGCGCCCGGGCATCGCTTCGCCGGGGTTGGCCGCGCGGATGGCCGCGACGTTCGACCGCCTGTCGGGCGGCCGCCTGCTGATCAACGTCGTCACGGGCGGCGATGCGGCCGAGCTCGAAGGCGACGGTCTCTTCGCCGATCACGACACGCGCTACGAGATCACCGACGATTTCCTGAACATCTGGCGCGGGCTGCTGACCGCGTCGCACGACAACGGCGGATTCGACTACATCGGCAAGCACCTGCAGTCGAAAGGCGGCAAGGCGCTGTATCCGCCCGTGCAGCACCCGCATCCGCCGCTGTGGTTCGGCGGCTCGTCGCCGGCCGCTCATGCGATCGCCGCCGATCATATCGATACCTACCTGACCTGGGGCGAGCCGCCCGAGGCCGTCGCGAAGAAGATCGCCGACATCCGCGCCCGTGCCGACGCGCGCGGCCGCAAGATCAAGTTCGGCATCCGCCTGCACGTGATCGTGCGCGAGACCGAGGACGAAGCGTGGCGTGACGCCGAGCGGCTGATCAGCCGGCTCGACGACGACACGATCGCGCGTGCGCAGAAGGCGTTCGCGAACATGGATTCGGAAGGCCAGCGCCGGATGGCCGCGCTGCACGGCGGCAAGCGCGGCGGCCGCGAGACGCTCGAGGTCTATCCGAACCTGTGGGCCGGCGTGGGGCTCGTGCGCGGCGGCGCCGGCACGGCGCTCGTCGGCAATCCCGAGCAGGTCGCGGAACGCATGCGCGAATACGCGGATCTCGGCATCGAGACGTTCATCCTGTCCGGCTATCCGCACCTCGAGGAGTCGTATCGCTTCGCGGAGCTCGTGTTCCCGCTGATCAAGGGCAAGGGCGTCGAGAAGGCGGCCGGCCCGCTGTCGGGGCCGTTCGGCGAGATCGTCGGCAACAACTATCTGCCGAAGACGAGCCAGAGCTGAGCGACGGAGGCTTGCGATGACAACGAAAACGTCGACGACGAGGGGCGCCGTGGCCGCCCGCGCATGGCGCGGCGTCGCGCCGTGGCTCGTGCCGCTCGCGTTGCTGGTGGCGTGGGAAGTCGGTGCGCGCACCGGCTGGCTGTCGACCCGCGTGCTGCCCGAGCCGGTGGCGGTCGTGCGCGCGGCATGGTCGCTCGTGACGTCGGGCGAAATGTGGGCGAACGTGAAAGTGAGCACGTGGCGTGCGCTGTTCGGCTTCGCGATCGGCGGCGGCGTCGGCCTCGCGCTGGGGCTGGCGACCGGGCTGTCGAAAGCCGCCGAGGTCGCGCTCGACTCGACGATCCAGATGATCCGCAACATCCCGGCGCTCGCGATGATCCCGCTCGTGATCCTGTGGTTCGGCATCGACGAGAAGGCGAAGCTGTTTCTCGTCGCGCTCGGCGTGTTCTTCCCCGTCTACATCAATACCTATCACGGGATCCGCTCGGTCGACGCGAACCTGATCGAGATGGCGAAGAGCTACGGCGTGCGCGGTTTCGCGCTGTACCGCGACGTGATCCTGCCCGGCGCGTTGCCGTCGATCCTCGTCGGCGTGCGTTTCGCGCTCGGGCTGATGTGGGTGATGCTGATCGTCGCGGAGACGATCTCCGCGCAGTCGGGCATCGGCTACATGACGATGAACGCACGCGAATTCCTGCAAACCGACGTGGTGGTGGTCGGCATCCTGCTGTACGCGGTGCTCGGCAAGCTGGCCGACGTGCTGGCGAAATGGCTCGAACGCGTGACGCTGCGCTGGCACCCCGCTTATCAATCAGGAGCAAAGGCATGAATGCGACGACTTCGGCGGCCGCCTACGGCCCGCTCGCCGGCGCAGACCTCGAGGCCGAGCTGGCGCAGGCCCGCATCGCGGACGGCGATGCACGCGATGCGGCGATCCTCGAACGCGACGGCGGCGCGTCGGTCGTGCCGCTCGCGCGGCGGCGCGCGGGCGCCCCGGCTTCCGACGATGCGGTCACGCTATCGGGCGTCAGCAAGCGCTTCGGCACCCGCACGGTGCTCGACAACGTCGAGCTCGGCATCGCGCGCGGCAGCTTCGTCGCGATCGTCGGCCGCAGCGGCTGCGGGAAATCGACGCTGCTGCGTCTCGTCGCCGGGCTCGAGCAGCCGAGCAGCGGCGCGCTCGTGACGCGCGGCGAGGGCGGCGGCGTGCTCGATACGCGGATCATGTATCAGGATGCGCGCCTGCTGCCGTGGAAGACCGTGCTGCAGAACGTGATGCTGGGCCTCGGCCGCGGCGCGCGCGACCAGGCCCGCGCGGTGCTCGACGAAGTCGGGCTGCTGGAACGCGCGAACGACTGGCCCGCGCAATTGTCGGGCGGGCAGCGGCAGCGCGTCGCACTGGCCCGCGCGCTCGTGCACCGGCCGCAACTGCTGCTGCTCGACGAGCCGCTCGGCGCACTCGATGCGCTTACCCGCATCGAAATGCATGCGCTGATCGAGCGCCTGTGGCGCGAGCATCGGTTCACCGCGCTGCTCGTCACCCACGACGTGCAGGAGGCCGTTGCGCTCGGCGACCGCATCCTGCTGATCGAGCAGGGGCGCGTGGCGCTCGACCAGTCGGTGCCGCTCGAGCGGCCGCGTGCCCGTGCGTCGGCCGCATTCGCGGTGCTGGAGGATCGCGTGCTGAAACGCGTGCTCGCCGGCGGCCCCGGCACGGCCGATCAACACGCGGAACAAGCAGCAGACGAGGTTCGACCGGTCGGGCAGATCCGCTGGGCCGTTTAATTCCGGGCGGCTCCGGCCGCCCGTTCTGAGACTTTTTTCTTCGGAGCGATCATCCCGATGAGCATCACTGCAATCAACGTACGGAACCAGTTCAAGGGCAAGGTCAAGGAGATCATCCGCGGGTCGGTGGTTTCCGAAGTCGACGTCGAGACGCCGTTCGGCATCGTCACGTCGGTGATCACCACCCGTTCGGTGGACGAACTCGAACTGAAGGTCGGCGCCGAAGTCGTCGCGCTCGTGAAGTCGACGGAAGTATCGATTGCGCGCCTCTGAGCACGTGTGTCGCGCATCGGTGCGGCGCCGCCGGGCTGGCGACGTGCCTGGTGGCGCCGCATGTGCATCCGCGCAGCGCGTTTGCCTCGGTATTCGACTCCCGGACGAAGTGCTAGGATGGAACGACACCGATGCCGGAGGCGAACGTATGACCCCCATCCTTTCCCCCGAAGCCATCGAGGCGCTGAAATGGATCGACCAGTTCGGCGACAGCCGGCCGGTTCCCCCCGTGTTCGACGATGTCGTCCATGCGTTGCTGAATGACGGGCTGATCTATCTGGCGGCGGCCGACCGGGTCGATCTGACGGCCGATGGCCGGTCTTTCTTGTCCGACGAATACGATTGAGCGCGCGGCGCCGGCCGCTCGGGCGGTCTGGCGCGGCGTCGTCACGGAGCGTGCGATGGAACCGAGAGGCAGCGACCTCGGCGATTTCAGCGAGCCGTACCGCGGTTTCGAGATCGAGGTGAAGACCGAGCAGGTCTGGGACGGCGAGCATGCGCACTATCGCGTGCTGCAGGGCGAGGCCGTGCGGATCGACTGGCGGCCGATCAAGGTCGACGGGATGCTGCTGACCGAGCGGCGCGTGATCGAGCGCGTGCTCGACGAGGCACGCCGGGCGGTCGATGCGGAGCTGGGCGACGGCTAGCGCACGCGTCGGGCGGGGGCGGCCAGGATTGCGGTAAAATATCCGGTTGTTTCCGCGCCGTCTGGCCTGTACCCGATTCCATGTCCGTTCCGTCCTCGCTTCCTCCCCGCCGTGTATCCGTCGCGCCGATGCTCGACTGGACCGACCGTCATTGCCGGTCGTTTCACCGCACGCTGACGCGCAACACGTGGCTGTATACGGAGATGATCACGACGGGCGCGCTGTTGTTCGGCGACGCCCAGCGGCATCTTGCGTTCACGCCGAGCGAATCGCCGATCGCGCTGCAACTGGGCGGCAGCGAGCGGGACGATCTCGCGCGTGCGGCGAAGCTCGGCGAGCAATGGGGCTACGACGAAATCAACCTGAATTGCGGGTGTCCGTCCGAGCGCGTGCAGCGCGGCGCGTTCGGCGCATGCCTGATGAACGAGCCGCAACTCGTTGCCGACTGCGTGAAGGCGATGTGCGATGCGGTGTCGGTGCCGGTGACGGTCAAGCACCGGATCGGTGTCGATGCGGTCGAGGACTACGCGTTCGTGCGCGACTTCGTCGGCACGGTGGCCGAGGCCGGTTGCGAGACGTTCGTCGTGCATGCCCGCAACGCGATCCTGAAGGGGTTGTCGCCGAAGGAGAATCGCGAGATCCCGCCGCTCAAGTACGACTATGCGTATCGGTTGAAGCGCGATTTTCCGTCGCTGGAGATCGTGATCAACGGCGGCATCACGACGCTCGATGAAGTCGAGCAGCATCTCGAGCACGTCGATGGCGTGATGCTCGGCCGCGAGGCCTATCACAACCCGTACGTGCTGGCGGAGGTCGATGCGCGCTTTTACGGATCGAGCGCAGCGGTGCCGACGCGCGAAGAGGCCGAGGCGCAACTGATCGCGTATTGCGCGGCCGAGCTGAAGCGCGGCACCTACCTCGGCGCGATCGTGCGGCACGCACTCGGACTGTATCGTGGCATGCCGGGCGCGCGTGGCTGGCGTCGTGTGCTGTCGGACAACAAGAAGCTCGCGCGCGGCGATCTGGCCGTGTTCGACGAGGCACGTGCGCATCTGAACGAAGCCGAAGAAATTTTTGAAAAAAAGGCTTTGCAAGATTCAAAAGTGTTCGTATAATCTTGTTCTTCGCTGCTGAAACAAAACAGCGAAACGAAGCAAGCAGTATCAGTGGTGGCTGTAGCTCAGTTGGTAGAGTCCAGGATTGTGATTCCTGTCGTCGTGGGTTCGAGTCCCATCAGCCACCCCAACGAATTCAAGCAAAAAGCCCGGTTCATTGAACCGGGCTTTTTGCTTTCTGGCGTTCGGATACAGCCACGGTGTGTTTTGGTCACGGCGTCTTTAACGAAGTGGCGCACCGTATTCAATGAATCAACCGCGATACCATCTCGGCCTCGCGCTTCAAAAGACCGATAGCGCTAAAACGCACTGCGCGACAGCAGCATCAAGCGCATGAAAGCGGACACCCTATACGCAAGACAATCGAACGCCGTAGCGATGAATTCGACGGTTGCGAAATCATCGTCGCGTTCGTACAGCCGTCCGGCAGCACTTGGATGGCGAGCGTGCGGGTTCGCAAAGATGGAATCGAGCCGCCACGCGATATGACTTCGATGCCGAATATCAGACCGTCGGGCGAAGCGAGGCGGGCAGGAATCGAAATCGGGCGTGCAATCGTGCGTGGTATCGACCGATCGCACCGCTTGTCCGGCATCTCCGATGTGGAGACGGACATGGCGACGAGACCGCGAACGTACTTCATATCGCGTTTCCGTGTCGTTGCGACGACAACGTTCGTATCAGTTTGCCCGCGACGCTTCCTTTCCGCCTAAGGTTCCCGCGCGCCGTGCCGTTATCTTGCCTGGACAGCCCTCGTGCCTCGAATGCTGATCCGTTTTCTTGCCTGCTCGCGCAAAACGCGAGCAGGCTTTTTTCGTTTACGGCGTTCGTAACCCGCCGATTGGCGGAATCGAACAGGGGCTTGGCGCAAACCGACAAAGCGCAACAGTCTTACACGCGTGTAATGTATGACCTTCCTCGTGCCCTCATGCTTTGCAGGGCCGTTCGATCCCGACGACCGGAGAAGGCGTCGGGATTTTTTTTGCCGCGTGCCGACCTTCCGACGACGAGCCCCTGCGAAATGCCTCCCGCAAAGCACGGTATATTTTGCGACGACACATGCCGATCGAGAGAACGAGCACGAGGAGTTGCTACCGATGCCGGACACCCGGACCACACTGCGCGCCGCGACGGCGCACGACGCGAACCACATTGCTCGCCTGCACACGCTGAGCTGGCAAACCGCTTATAGCCACATCCTTCCGGCCACCTATCTGTCCGACGAGGCGCCGACCGAGCATGCGATTCGTTGGCGCAAGTATTTCGATCGCAACGCGCGCGACTGGGGCTTCGTGCTGATCGCCGAATCGAATGGCGAGCCGGTCGGCTTCGTCAGTGCCGAGCGCCCCGTCGATCCGGCGCTGGGTGTGTTGCTTGACTGCCTGCACGTTCATCCGTCGCATCATGGCGGCGGCACGGGCAAGCGCATGATCGAAGCGGTTCGCGCATGGGCGCGGTCGATCGGCGTGGACAAGGTCCATCTGCAGGTGCTGGAGGGCAACGTGCGTGCGATCGGGTTCTACGAACACAACGGCTGGCAATTGGCCGGTGTCGAAACGAGCCGCATCGGCCGGACGGAAGTCGTCGACCGGATTTACGCGATCCAGGCTTGAACGCATTGCCGGCGTCGGCGTGCCGCGCACGCAGCCGCGGCCGGTCCGCTACGGCATCGCGGCCGGTGAAATCCGGACGGACTTCGCCATCATTCGCCGCAATACCGGACCAGCAAATCGGCTTCGGTCTCGTGGATTTCGACAGGCAAGATCGTCGCGCCGGCATAGGCGAGATAGCGCGCGCGATGCTGGCCGTTACGGAACGACGCGACGCCGATTTTCGACAGGCCGGGAATGCCGAGCAGCGTTCGCGTTCTCATCTCGCGAAACGTGATGAACGGCATGTCCGGAATCCGGTCCCGGTCCGGATCGAGGAATTCGCGAATGCCCGCGGCCTTGCCGGGTGCCCAATACTGAACCGACGGCAGCACATAGTCGGTGGTGTCGCGGTCGGCGCAGGTCAGCAGTTTCTTCAAGTCGACCGTCACGACCCGATGTCGAGAGTCGTCGGACGAAAATACCCGCTTGAGGTGCGTGTAGGCATAGGGCGCGTGCCCGGGAAGCTGGACGATCCAGACATCTACGTCGCCTCGTCGCGCGTGAGCGAGCGTCATTGATTTCCTCTGGTGGCGCAAGCGGCCCTCGTGACTCGAGTTTAGCAGCGCGGACGGCTGTACAGCAGTTCGATACCAAAAATAGGAAAATGGAGCGACTTACGGCTCAATCGACAAAAAGAATGGGAACGATCATGGGTTGACGGTCCATATCGACAGGTTGCGAGAATATCGCGATACTGCCAGCGAGAATGAAACCCTGCGCGAAATTCACGCAAGATTCACACGGTGTCGCGAAGCACGCCGGGCATCATGAAAAATGAGAGAGCGCATTGAGCGGAGAAGCCATGTCGTCGAAACTCGAGATCGAATATCTGGATTACTGTTTCACGGCGACGCTCGAAATCGCCGAGTCCGGCCGTACCGTCGTCGTCGACAGGCAACTTGAATCCGAGGTGCGAAGCAGACACTCGCGTGGATCGTATTCGATCGTTTTCTCGAGCGAAACGATTTCGCCGACGAGGCGGACGCGCGCGCCAATATCGTTGACTGGCTGGAGCGGCTTGCCGAATCGAGGCCCGTCGCATCGACCGAGATTGCGAAGATGAGCGCGGTGGCAACCGGCGCGGTGGCGGCAGATTCGTCGACAGCCGACATCGTCGGCGGCGCTGCTATTGAAATCGTCAGCAATCTCGACTGGATCGATCTGGTTGCCGACTGGTTTTCCAACGGCTCGTTGTAGCGACGAACTCGTATTTTCATGACGCAGATCATTGCGCACAAGAAATTCCGCACGAAAAAACGAGGCGGAAATCGCATCGTGCGAAAAAATAGAATAATCCTGCTTTGACAATACTTGCGATTTACTGGAAGCTGCGCCTTTGGGCCTGAAAAAGCGACTTGATTAAAAAATAAAACGCCGAGATGAAAAGGCAAACGTTGTCTCCCGGCTTTTCGTTGACGAGGGCGGCAAGCAGTGCGTCGCGCTTGAATCATGACGGTATTCGCCGGCACGCGAGCATGCCGGTTGTCGTCGCGTTGTCACTAAAGGGTGAGTTGCCGCACAGACCGCCGCGCGACCCGAGATCACAATTTGACCGGTTGACCGTTCTTCCCCGGCCCGGTCAACCATTTCCCCGCTCGCTCGCGCAGGAGCGGGGGCTTTTTGCCCCCCGACGCCGGAAAGTTGCGTCGGCGGAACCGGACAGGCGTTCGGCGGACTGCGCGACGGCACGCGTTCGCACGCCGACATCCGTTCGCCCGATCCGTACGAATTGCTTTCCTCGTGCCTGAGCGAACCCTCAGGCCCATCGCCGGTCTTTGCCGGCGATGCCTTGATCCCGGCAGCGCGCAACAACGCTGCCGGGATGTTTTTTGTCGCATGCGTGACGTCGCATCGCGCGCCGCTCAGCCCGCCTGTTCGACGCTGGTTTCCCATCCATCGTAATTGCCGCCGAGTGCGCGCACCTCGCGATTGAGCGCGATCGTATGGCGCGTGATATCGGCGAGGGCCATCGTCCCTTCGTGCGAAAACCGTACCGCCGACTTGCCGTCTTCGGTCGGCGCGACCGATTCGACCGGATAGCCTTTCGCTTCGGCCCAGTCCGCGAACTGGTGTGCGTCGCTCGGGTCGGGGAAGTACGCCCAGTGCATCACGCGCCGGCTCACGTCGGGGACGTCGCCTTGCTGCCGCAGCGCCTCCAGCGTGCGCATGTCGCGCATGATCTGCCAGTCGTCGTCGGTCGGGTAGAGCGTCTGCCAGTACGTCGTCTTGTCCGGGTCGTCCTGATGGGCGTACTGAAGCGCATAGGTCGTCTGGTCGGCCAGCGAGTCGACGATCTCCGCGGCCGCCGCTTCGTCGAACGGCACGTAGAAAAGAAAATCGCGGTTGCCGTCGACGGTGATTCGGCCGACTTGCACGCCGTCCTTCGCGGCGATCGCGGCGTCGAGCAGGTCCTCGATCTTTGCGAGATCGGCGAATTCGTCGCCGGTCGGCAGACCGTCGGGCGACGGATGCGCGAAGGGAACGCGCACGCTGAGCAGCGACGTGCGCGGATCGCCATCCGCGATTTCCGCAAAGTCGTGGTTGAAGCTGATGAAAGCCTGATGGTCGCCCATTCTGGCAGGGAAGGTTCCCCAGGCGTCGCTCATGTGTTTCTCCCGTACACGATTGTCTGTTGACGGATGCAAAGCGTCCCAATGTATCATCGAAAATCGCGTTGGCCGGAGCCGCGCAGATGATCGCGGGCCGTGCACGCCGCGCAGGCGAGGTCCGGGCCGTTCGCAGCCCTTCGCATGCATGCGGGGCCACAAAAACTCAAAGGAGATGCCGATGTCGACGTTCGCGGTGAATGGTGTCCGAATCGATCCGCGCAGCGCGCGCGTGACGCACGTGCGCTGGGCGGCCGTGAACCCGGTCGATCGCTCGTGGGCGGCGGCGCCCAGCGAGGCCCCGGTGGCGGACGTGGCGCGCGCACTCGCGTCCGGCAGCGATGTCCGCGCGATCTTCTCGGCATCGGACACCACTGCAATCGGGCCCAGGCTGAAGCGCGTGCTGTATCGCGACGCGTCCGAAGGCATCGAGCTCGACATCGATGCAACCAGCGAGTCGCGCACGTTGCGCGATCTGCCGCAAATCTGACTGCGAGCCGGTCCCCGAAACGAATCGCGCGAACGCGCCCATGACCATGCCCAGATCCGCCATCGCCTCGCTGGCATTCGCGCTTTGTTCGGCGCTTGCCGCCTGTCAGACCGCGTCCGGGCCGTCGCCCGTGCACCCGTCGCCCGAGACTGCGTCGGCGACCGTCCCCGCGTCTTCGCCGCCGGCCGCGCCGATCCGCGGCATGGGCCTCGCGCCTCATCTGGCGGGGCAGAGCCACTGGGCCGTCGGTCAATGCACGACCAACGGCACGGTCAAGGTATGCAATTGACCGACGTCGGCGCAATCGCGCGTGATTCGCGCAAACGTGACCGGAATCCCGGCATGTCGCCCGCGTCGCTGGCGCGGCGGCCGTCGACACGGGCCAGCGTGCAATGAACATACGCGAAACGACGGATTCCGGCTGGCACGTCGATCCCGTCGCGGGAACGGTCACCGGCTCGTTGCCGATCACGCTGGCAGTCGACGGCCGAAGCCTGAAAAGCAGGGCGATCGCGTGCGCGGGGCTGGCTGCGGCGAGCCTGTGCGGTTATGTGGCCGCCCCGACGCTCTGGCCGGTGGGGGCGCTGGCCGCGCTGCTGGGGCTGTCCAGCGCCGCGTTGTTCGTCTCGTCGCGGCGCAAGATGGCGTTGCAGATCGACGAGACGGGCTTCCGGCTGATCGGTTCCGCCCGAGAAAAGCCTGTCACGCGGTGGCGTGACGTCACGGAATTCCGGATCGTCCGCGTCGCCGGTCATCATTACATCGGCTATCAGTTCTCCGTTCATTCGTCGCGCACGAAGGTGCCGGGTGGCGTGATGCTGCCGATCGCCCGGTTCGTCGATCTTCCGCTCGACGCGGTGGCCGAGTTGCTGGAGGCCTGCCGCCGCCGGTTCGGCGAGCCGGACGAGCAGGCTGCGCGAACCGGCTGACGAGGCCCGGGGGGCGCCCGGTGCGCCGGTGGCTCGGCCAAACAAAAAAATCCCGTATGCCGTGTCGATTTCCGTGGGAGTCGTCCGTCGTAGCATCGGAGGCGTGCGCATCGCGCGTCCGTCCCGATTTTCGATACGACAACCGACTGAAGGAGCGACACCATGTCCACGTCCGTCAAGCCGATCCCGGAAGGGATGCGCACGCTGACCCCGCATCTGATCTGTGCAGGCGCGGCCGCAGCCATCGACTTCTACACGCGTGCATTCGGCGCGACCGAACAGTTTCGCCTCGCGATGCCCGACGGCCGGCTCGCGCATGCGTGCCTTGCGATCGGCGATTCGACGCTGATGCTGGTGGATGAAATGCCCGAGCACGGTGCACTGGGCCCGAAGGCGCTGAAAGGCACGCCCGTCTGTCTGCATCTGTACGTGCTGGACACCGATGCAGCGATCGCGAAGGCGGTCGAGGCCGGTGCGACGATCACGATTCCCGCCGCCGACATGTTCTGGGGCGATCGTTACGGGCAGGTCGAGGATCCGTTCGGGCATCGCTGGTCGCTGGCGACGCGTCAGCGCGACCTGACGCCCGAGCAGATCGCGGACGCAATGGCTAGTGCGCCGCCGTGCGGAAGCTGAACCGACGTCCCGGCACGACCGCGGCCGAGCGACGGCGCGGCAGCCGGATTGCGCCGCGCCGGCCCGGCTCGTTCGCGGTCATGCGCCGGCCGTCTTGCCGCGCTGCTTGTGTTCGTACATCCGGCGATCGGCCGATGCGAGCAGGTCGGCGACGGTGCGATGGCGTGCGGGATCGTAGGCAACGTGTCCGACGCTGAAACGGATCGCGTAGCCGCGAGCATCGGCGGCATTGCGCTGCGCGAGCGCCTGCGTCACGCGTTCGACGGGCTCGGCGACGTCGGCCGGATCGGTGGCGCTCAACAGCGCGACGAACTCGTCGCCGCCGAGTCGCGCGATGACGTCGCTGTCGCGCAGCGCGTCCGTCAACGTTTCGGCGAACGCCTTCAGCGCGCGATCGCCTTCGGCATGGCCGAAGCGATCGTTGATCGCCTTGAAATCGTTCAGGTCGAAGAACAGCAGCACGGCGTGACGGCCGACGCGATCGCACAGGCTCAGCACATGGCGGGCGAGAATCTCGAAGCCGCGCCGGTTCGTCAACTGGGTGAGCTCGTCGGTGGTCGCGAAATGCAGTGCGGCGATCTCGCGCTCGGTCATGTGGGCGAGGTCGCCGAGGAGTGCGAGTTCGTCGGGTTCGAGCGAGCGGGGCCGCGTGTCGATCAGGCATAGCGTGCCGATGGGGGCGCCGTTCGGTGCGGCGAGCGGCCGGCCCGCGTAGAAGCGGATGCCGGGCATGCCGGTGACGAGGGGGTTGTCGTGGAAGCGATCGTCGTTCAGTGCATCCTGGATCACCATCGTATCGCCCGCGAGCAGCGCATGCGCGCAGAACGACACGTCGCGCGGCGTCTGCGTGGCGTCGAGTCCCGCATGACTCTTGAACCACTGGCGATTCTCGTCGACGAGGCTGACGAGGGCGATCGGTACGTCGAACAGCCGTCGCGCGAGACGCGTCAGGCGGTCGAAGCGTTCTTCGGGCGGTGTATCGAGGATCGAGAGCGAACGAAGCGTATCGAGCCGGGCCGCCTCGTCGGTCGGTTTCGGTGCGATTTGCATGGGCCTTGTCTCTTGTCCCGGCCGTCGGGCCGGTCATGGGTCGTACGTCGAGCAAGTATCGCGCATTCCTCGATGCATCGCCACGCTGCCCGTCTTGCGGCTGCGGCGGCCGGCCGCGTGAGTGCCGGCGAAGATGCCGTGAGAAGCGGGTGTCATCGGCCCGTGTTTCGTTCCGACACGGAGTCCCACAAGCGATACCTCAAGGTGCGCGTCGCGATGCCGTAAACAGGACGAGTCCAATCGTTCATCGCATCCCATCGCACCATGGTTCGAATTCTGTACGCGGGCTATCTCGCGTTTGCGCTGTATCTCCTTTACCCACTGGTTCAGAACACGCTGATGTTCAGCACCGATTGCGTGCGCAGCGTGCTGCCGATGGACGAGCACGGCTTGCCGGCGAATTCGGCGAGCGATGCGGACGAGCACGCGCACCGCTGCGTGTCGGGCGCGCATGCCGGCGCAGCGACCGGGCGGTTGCCCGAAATCCATTGAACGTGGCGGCGTCGTGCGCGATGGGCGCTTCGTGAGCCGGCATGCTGGCCATCTGGCCGAAGTGAACATCGCGCGATGCTCGCCGATCATCTGTCACGCGGCGGCAAAAATGCGAACGGTCGAGCGCCGGGCGAACGCGCGTGTCGCGCGTCAGTAGCTGGAGCGGTACGGCGTGCCCTGGTCGAAGCGGCTTTGCCAGTGCGTGAGGTAGCGCGACGCGAGTTGCGGATTGTTCCAGACCACGACGACGTTCTCGGAATTGCGGCTGGCCGCCGACGCGCTGTAGTTGAACGAACCCGTTTCGACGTGCTCGGCGTCGATCACGAGGTACTTGTCGTGATGGATCGCATAGGCGTCGATCGTGCGCGTCGGGATGCCCGCGTTGACGAGCAGGTTCAGCGCCTGCTTGCTGCTCTTCGCGCGGTTGCCCTTGTCGTCGACGACCACCGCGACATTGACGCCGCGGCGCTTGGCGGCAAGCAGTGCGCGCGCGACGGGCGGCGACGTGAACGAGTAGGCGGCGACCCGGATCGAGCTGCGCGCCGCCCCGATCGCTTTCAGCACGAGCGCTTCGGCGCCGCCGTCGGGCGAGAACGCCGATTCGACGACCTGCGTCGCGGGTGCTTCGTGAGTGGGGGCCGGCAACCATCGCGACACGAGATCGATCGCTTGCTGGAGCAGCGATTCGCTTTGCGTCTTGCCGAAGGCGGCGAAGGGTGTGGCGAGCAGGGAAGCGGCGAGACAGGCGGCAGCGAGGCGATTGCGCGACAACATCTTGGACAGCGAATAATTTCGAGACAGCGGGCCGTGAGTGTAACGCACGCGTGGCAGCCCGGTCACGTGCGGATGCGAAGCGAGGGGCCGCGCGGTGATCGGCTGGGGCGGTGAGGGTGACGCGAAGTTGCGTTGTGCAACTCGTGTATGCGAGCGGGGCGGTCAACGGACAGTGGTCAACGGACAGCGGACAGCGCCGGCGATGGCATGCGATTGCATTCGCCGTTGCAGGATACGCGTGTGCGAACAATGCGTGCCCTCGGTCGGGCGGGCTCGGCCCCCACGCGGCCTGTCGCCGAAGCGTGCGTGCAATGGGCGCGTCTGACGGACATCCGCGCGCAATGCATCGTCAATCCGTGGCGGCAGACGCGTCGGCCTCGTCGGGCGCGACCCATCCTGGTCCAGGCTCGGGCTGCACGTCGTGCGCGTCGAGCGGCTCGCCACAGGCCGAGCACACGGTCACCGCGTGCATCAGCTGGCCGCAGGTCCGGTGTCGCAATTGCACCGGCGGCCCCTGGCCGTCGTCCTTCCAGCGATCGCCCCACGCCATCAGCGCGAGCAGCGCCGGGTAGAGGTCGCGGCCTTTTTCCGTCAACCGGTATTCGAAGCGCGGCGGGCGTTCCTGATACGCGCGCTTGACGAGCACGCCTTCGTCGACGAGCCGCGCCAGCCGTTCGGCCAGCACGTGGCGCGTCAGGCCGAGCTGGGCCTGGAATGCATCGAAGCGGCGGCAGCCGAGGAAGGCGTTGCGCAGGATCAGCATGGTCCAGCGGTCGCCGAGCACGGCGAGCGTGCGCGCGACCGAACAGTTCAGCGTGCCGATGTCATCCCATTTCATCGTCGAGTCTCTTGCCTCTTGCGGCGGTCTTGCGGCGGTTCAGCGACATAGCGGGGTCGATTATAGAACCGAACACCGTCGCAGCGTAGAGTTCGCCTATGCGTCGCGTTGCTGCGATTTACCCAGAAAACACCTTGTAAATCAACGACATATGTTCGCTATGACGTATGCCGTTGCTGCTAGTCGACCGCCGTTGTAGCGGGTCCAGTCGCGGGGATTTACGGGGAAATTTACGGGGAAATCGCGGGTCGGGGACAGTCGATAACGCAACCTAACCATCATCAAGGGAACTGCTATGCGCGCTGTTAATTATGCACTTACTGCAATCAAGCTCAACGCCGCGAAGGGCGGCGAGAAGACCTACAAGCTGACGGACGGAGGCGGCTTGTTTGTCCGGGTATCGGCGGCTGGAACGAAGACTTGGTGCTACGGCTACACCTTCGCCGATAAGCGGCGGGAGGTCACGTTCGGACAATACCCCGAAGTTTCCATCAAGGAGGCCCGCGACCGGCACTTTGCCGCGCGCCAACAGATCGCGCAGGGCGTCGACCCGATGACCTCGAAGCGCGAAGAAAAGGAGGCCGTCCGGCTGGCGGCGGAAGCGGACCAACATGTGTTCAAGGTCTTCGCCGAGCGTTGGATCGACGAGATGCTGGGCGACGCCAGCGCGGACTACCGGAAGAAGGTCGGACAGCGCCTCGCGAATCACGCCTATCCGCACATCGGCAAAAAGCATCTCGAAGCGATTAAGCCGCGCGACATTCTGGCGATTGTCGAAGGACTGCGGCACGCGCCGGCCACGTCCGAAAAGGTTCGCGGCCTCATCAAGGCGATTTTCGATCACGCGATCCGGAAGCTGATCGTGGAGAGCAACCCGGCCGAGGCGATGAAGGGCGTTGTAAAGCTCCCGGCCCCTACGCATCACGCGCACCTGGACGAGGCGGGCTTGGGTGAATTTTGGCGTGCGCTGGCGAAGGATAACGTTGCTGGTGTCGACCCGTCGACGATCGCTTGCACGCGGTTTATTGCCCTGACGCTCTGCCGCAAGAGCGAGGCGCTGGCCGCGCGCTGGTCGGAGATTGATATGGACGAGGGCACGTGGACTATCTCGGCGAGCCGCATGAAGATGCGCCGCGAGCATCGCGTCTACCTGCCGCGCCAAGCGATGGCGATACTGAAGGCGCAACACGAACTGACGGGCGGCAAAGAGTTCGTGTTCGGTGCGATCGGCCGAACCATCGATGCGCCTCTGACCTCTACGCCGGTGATTAACCTGTTCAAGCGCCTCGAAGGCGTGCCGAAGAACTTCACTCCGCACGGCCTCCGTGCGACCGGCGCGACGATCCTGCGTGAGCACGGTTTCCGCCGCGATGTGGTGGAGCTTCTTCTGGCGCACGTCGAGACGGGCGTTGCCGCGATCTACCACCGCCACGAACTGGCAGACGAGCGGCGCGAGGCGTTGCAGCACTATGCCGACACGATCGAGTCGCTGGCGGCTGGCGGGAAGGTCGTCGGGCTGCGGTCGAAGCGGCGCGCGGCTTAATAGCCCGAAGTCATATAAGGCGAGTCGCTTATTTCGAATGCGTATTATGGGACTTCATTACCCGTCGCGAGAATAGCGACGCTGCGACGCGAAGTAACGCGACGCAACCCTTTACGAGGCAGCTAAACGCGCTCGGTTTTGTCGGCTATTTGCCGCGCACGACCGGGCGCGTTTTCTTTTTGCGCTCGGTTCGAATCTACACGACGGAGAAACAAATGATTGAATCGAGTAGCACTACTAATGATGGCATGCCGTCTGCTGGGCTTGTTCGTCGCGCTCAGTTCCGCGAGCTGATCACGCTGGCCGATACGACGATCTACCGGATGATCGAGGAAGGGCGGTTTCCCGACCCGCTGCGCGTGTCGACGCGCTTGCGCTTGTGGCGCGTGGAGGACATCCGCGAATGGCTGCGGGTGGGGCCGGTCGAGTGGAAGAGGCTGCACCCGGTCGCGGCGAGTGACGCGGCGTAGTGGTGGAACACGTGGACACACAATAAAGGGCGAAACTTAGCCCGTACAGAAACACGGGAGGTTCACGTGAAGAGCAACACCAGAATTCATTGCGCAGTTACACCGGAGTTCTACGCCGAGGTCGTCGCGGCCGCGATCGATCTGCGCATGTCGCCGAGCGAGTTTATGCGCCTGTCGATGATCCATGCGCTGAAGGAGCGACCTGTCGCAGCGTTTGCGCAATCGAGCGGGGTTCGCAAGGGTCGTCCGCCGCGCCGAGGCGCGAGCGCGTAAAAGAAAAAGCCGCTGTCGGCGAACCGGAGCGGCTTTCAAATGGACTATCAACCGGACGGGTTACCAGCCCGCCCAACCACATAAGAGGCTTAGTTGTTATGGTACCGCCCGTCAGTGATCGCGAAAACAAGAACTCGTTCGACTTCAACACGTTAACACTCGCGCAGCAGCGCGCCTGCGTCGAAGAGTTCCGGGACGCATTTAACGTTGGTGTCCCCGATCACATGCGCATGGTTCACGCTCAATCGCCGGAAGCGTTTGGACCGGGTGCGAAATATCGTGTCTACCCTCTGAATGATACGGCGCTTGCGAAGCTCCGCGAAGACGAGAATCTGTACTACTGCGTCGGTGCGGTGACTCCGTACGAGTATGAAGACACCGGCAATAAGGATTGGAGACGGCGCGTGGAGGACATCGGAGCGGGCGTCGTCGTTGGCTTTGATGACATCGGCACGAAGACGATGAAGAAGTGCGGCAAGGGCTTGGACTTCTTCGAACAGACTCTGCCGCCCACTGCGGTGATCGAAACTTCGCCCGGCAACTTCCAGTTGCTTTACTTCCTCGCTGCGCCGATTCTCGACTCGCACGATTACGGCGATGTGCTGCGTTCGATCATTAAGCCGCTGTCCGAGCGTTACGGTATCGATAAGTTGGCCGACGTCAACCGCGTACTGCGCCTCCCGTTCGGCATCAACAACAAGACGCTTGAAGATGGCTCCCTCAAATATCCGGACAAGGACGGCAACCCGTGGCGCGTGCGCCTCGTCTATGCCGATTACGATGTGCGCTACAGCCCCGAAGAGATTGCGGCAGCCTACGGCCTCACCATCGAGCGTACGCCGCGCAAATCCGAGGTCGTGCGGCGCGTCGCCGGCCGCGAAGAAGACCCATACAAGGCGGCTGGGTTCGACCTGATCGCCGATGCCTATACGAAAGCCGATCGGGCGTGGCCGACTCGTACTGAAGCAGGACGCAAATACCGTATCTGTTGCCCGTTCGAGGGAGAGCACGCGAGCGGCGGCATGAACGATGACGCATTTATCGCAGACCCCGCCGCGAGCAAGAATGGCTATTTCACCTTCGGCTGTTCGCACGGTTCTTGCAACGGGGATAGTGAAGCGTACGCTGCCGGTCGTCGCACGTTTGCTGCTGCAATGGAGGCTGCAGGCGTCTCGCAAGCGGCCCACAAAGCCGCAATGATGGTCGACCGCGCTGCTTCGAACGAGCTCGTGCGTGAATTGAATGAGGCGGCTTTGTGGGCGGACGGCATGACGGTAAACGAGTGGATCGAGATATTGAAGGCGAACGCGGAGATCGAATCGGGCGGCGACTTGAATATGTCGGACGGCGACGCTGCGCGTGAATCGGCGCAGTCGAAGCTCGGTGCTCAGGACGACGCGACGCCAACCGGGAACAGCATATTTCCGACGGCCGACGAACGCCCGTGTTGCCGGGTATACGAAAAGCCGTTCGAAATCAAAAAGCGCAAATACCCCGCTGGGCTTTACCTCCACGGCGTCAAGTACGACAAGGATAACAACGCCACAAACTTCAACATCTATCTGTGCTCGCCGCTGCGGATTTTGGCGGAAACGCGAAACCGCAATGATGCTGAATACGGCATTCTGATCGAGTTCAAGACGGAGAAGGGATGGAAGAAATGGTGCGTCCCTGCTGCGATGCTGGTCGGGGATGCGACAGACGCGAAACGCGAGTTGGCACGTCATGGGTTAAAGATTAACCCGGACGCAGAGAAGGAACTGGTGAAGTATTTTCGGCTTTTCTCGTCGACGCAAAAACTGTTCAGCGCGTCCACGACGGGCTGGGACGGCTCCGCATCTTTCGTGCTGCCCGAGCGCGTTATCGGCGGTACGGACATTTACTTTCAGTCGCGCTCCGTCGTCGCTCCCTACGGCTCTGGAGGTTCGCTCGAAGGCTGGCGGGGCATGGCCGCGCTTGCGCGTGGCAATCCGCTCCTGATGCTCGGCATTAGTGCGTCGTTCGCTGGTCCGCTATTGAAGCACCTTCACGTGTCGGGTGCAGGCCTCCACTTCTTCGGTGATAGCTCGACGGGCAAGTCCACTATTGCGCGCGCGGCGGTCGCAACTTGGGGCAGTGCGAATTTCATGCGAACTTGGAACGCGACGGCGAACGGGCTGGAAGGCGCGGCGGTCACACATACCGACACGCTGCTAGCGCTGGACGAGATGGGGCAGGCCCGCGATATGCGCGACGTGTACGAAGCCGCCTACGCGCTCATTAACGGTTCTGGCCGAAGCCGCGCGCAACAGAACGGCGACGTGCGCGAGTCGAAAAGCTGGCGCGTGTTCCTGATGTCCAACGGCGAAGGCACGATGAGCGCGTTGCTTGATGAAGGGGACCTGCGCGCGAAGGCCGGTCAACAGGTACGCTTGCTCGACATTCCGGCGTCGCGGAAGTATGGTGCATTTGACGATTTGCACGGGCGGTCGTCGGGCGCGGCCTTCTCGGATGAGGTGTCGCGACTTGCTGCTGAAAATTTCGGCTGGGCTGGCGTCGCGTTCGTGGAGCGGTTGATCGCCGACCTTGCCACCGGGGTGAAGTTGGGCGAACGGCTCGACGCTATGGTTGATAAGTTCGGTGCGCAAGACGGCCAAGAGCGGCGCGTGGCGCGGGCGTTCGCTATGTGCGCGATGGCGGGCGAGATGGCGACGGGGTACGGCATTTTGCCTTGGACCGATGGTGATGCGCTCGCCGCAGCGCTCGCGTCGTTCAAAGCGTGGAAAAGCTATCGCCCGTCGTCGAAGCTGTCTAACTCCGAAGACGCGCAGATTCTTCAATCGGTGCTCGACGGTATCGAACGATTCGAAGACACCAAGTTCTCAGATATCCGTTATGGCGAACTGCGAGAGCTTGAGGTCATGGAAGGTGATCAAAAAGTTATCAAGTCGGTTGCGCATCGTGTGAGCGGTGACCGATACGGCTATTGGGAGGCTATCAAGGACGAGATGCCCGTGGATGAGACGGACACCGCCGAAGGTCTGGAAATGTTTGACGAGGGCAATGTGCGGCGTCGATACTTCTTGACTGCGTCCGGACTCGGCGCGTTGACGAAGGGGTTCGACAATCGGCGCGTCATCAAGGCGCTGGATGCAGCCGGAGCGCTGTTCGATCGTGAAAAGTCGAAGGCAGCGAAGGTGAAGAAGGTTCCGGGAAAAGGCGGGGTGCGCATGTACTTCATTGACCTTGAAAAGGTGCGTGAAGCGTTGAGCGAGTGAGCTTGATCGTTCATTCGGTGAACTTCTGATCTTGAGGCGTCCTTTGTGGCGCCTTTTTCTTTGTAGGTCGGACGGTGGAGGCTGTGCCGGTAACCCCGGTAACCCCAGGTCGTTTTTCGGTAACCCCGGTAAGCCGTTGAAAAATAACGAAGTAACCCGAGTTACCCCGGTAACCCCGTTTTTCGAAGAGATAGAGGGAGAAGCGTAAAAGGAGGCTGTTTGTATCAGAAAAATCCAGAGGGGGGGAGCCGCGCGCGCGAATGCAAACAAAGTGACGTACGCTAGTCGCTTCTTGAGTAACCTCTTATATATTTCTAGGGTTACTAGGGTTACCGGGGTTACCGTCAAGCGGGGCGCGGCTTTGCACGGTAACCCGTTCTCTTCTCTAGAGGTTACCGGGGTTACCAGCAGGCGCGGCAACGCTACGTCACACCAAGTGCGCGGATCGATATCAATCGTTGCGCGCGGCGACCACCCTTGACGCACGAACACCGGTCGAATCTGCGAGCGGGTTCTACGGTAGAACCTCGCTCGACTTGGCAAAACCTATACAGGGCTTGGATCGGACAAGGATCGAGGTCTGCGTGGCACAGCGTTCCCCTCCTAAATCCCCGTAATCGGGCTGCTTGCCTCGACTGGACACGCAATGACGGGTACATTCGCCAGTAAGTTTGTACAGGATACCTAACATGAGCAATCGTTACAGCGATGGTGTCGAAGAACTCCCGCGTCACGATCCGCGTAAGTTTGCCGACGACGACTGGCTTTTTCCGGAATTGACTTCGAACGTCGATGCGTTCGTCGATATGTACGTTAAGGGCATCCCGCGTGATGTAGCCGTTATTCGCGCGTTCGAGATGATCAAACACGGGCGGCACCTTGGTAACGCGGATGCTTTGGCGGCAGCGCTTCTATCCGTCCCATCGGTCGCCGCAAAGATCGCAGCACGCATCAGGGAGTCGAAGCCCGATGAACTATGGCACGCGCGCCTATCCGCGCACAAGCTTCTCCAGATCGTGATGGACGACCGCCACAGAGAGTCGTCGCGGCTCAACGCGATCGCACAGTTGAACATCTTACTCGGCATCACTGAGATCGCGGATACCGGTCAACAGAAGCTCGTCGACCGTAGTCTCGCGGATTTCTATGCCCGCCGCATCGAACGTCAGTTTGGCACGGAGACTCGACACTAAGGTCGATACGCGCGGCGCTAGGCCGTCCGCTGCGCGCGACCCACACCGACCTACAGACCAATGCCCGCCGACCAGATAGAACACGAATACGATAGCATCGCGGCCGAGTTCGGCCCGAGAGTCGCTAACCGCTGGCTCTACGCGACGATGTACAAGGCCGGTAAGCGCAATTTCGAGCTAGGCGACTTCTATCAAATGTATGGGGGCGACCGCGCCGAGCATCGAGATTTGCTTGATGTGTGCGGATTCAACCAGCTTTACGACAACCATCCGTGCGACGAGCGCAGCCCGATCTATCACCTGACGGACGGTCTGAGCGCGCAATGGTTCGAATGGCTCAAGTCGGTCAGAAGCGTGTGGGGCAAGTGGCTCATCGGTTTCATCCATATTAGCTTGCGGCTGGCCGATCGCGACGAGTCCATCGAAGCTCTCGACAGCATCGCGCGTGACGAGGGCGAAGGGCAGATGGATGGCGGCGCGCGATTCTGCTTTTGGTACCCCGGTTGGCGCGGCTGGGTCGCGTTCTCTGACAAACTCACGGACGACGAGACGACTGCGCTGCGACTTACCGTCGAGTGGTTGTCAGGCGCGCCTCCCAAGTTTCCACGTCACCCCGAACCCGGCTCACCGGAAGCAGAAATGAAGTATCCATCGAAACGTCCGGAAACGGACCAGGAGGAAGCGTAATGGGGCTGTTCACCAAGGGCGCAAAGCCGAGCGCAACCGAACCGTCGACCGACGCGAAGAAGCCCGCAGGGACATTCTTCGACAGCGGTGCGGCCGACGATAAGCCCGGAGCGTGGAGGGCTGAGCAAGCACCCGGCATTGGCGCGGCGATCGACCCCACGATCAACGTCGACGAATCGCTCACCCTCCAAACTGAGATCACGGAGACGAGCCGCGACTACCTCGCAAAGAGCGTGCGAGCTACGGCCGAAGCGCGCGAACGGCCATCCTTCAGCCAGTGCCTCGAACGTGTCATGCGCCCTCGACAGACGCAGCGAGATACGGACGGCCTTCACGTCTTGTCGACGCATCGCGCCATGCGCGGCGAACTCGTTGTGTCCGAAAGCGAACGGGCCGAACTCCGAGAAGCGCAGAACGAACGCGCACGACGTGGCCTCATGCACCTTCGAGACTTACTTTCCCGATAACCGATCACCACGCCAAAAGGAGCAGACATGATCACCATCGACCATCCCACCGTCAGCCGCGTAGGCCATATCAACAAGGTTCTGGCGCACCCGTACACGCGCCCGATCCTGCTCGCGTCGCTCGACCTCGCACCGTCGGTCCGTGCACAGCGCGCGGCTGACCTCGAACGCGTCGCGATCCACGGCAGCACGGGCGATGATCCGGAAGCTGCGGAACGTTCCGAAACGCTGCTCAAGCTGTCGGGCGTGCTGCGTCTGCTGTCCGCTCAGGACATCATCGCGATCCGCGCACAGGTGGTTCAGGAGGAAGCGAAGGAGGGCGGCGACTCGACCGAATCGCGGTGAGGAAGGAGGGGATTTTCGGGCAGATCGCCGCAACGCCAATCGCCGCAAGGGTGGGGAGGTTCTAGCTAAGAACCTCTCGCATTTTCAGTCGATCGACACCAGCTCGAACGCGTACGCTTTACCGTTGTGATCGAACGTTGCGACGCGATTCTGCTTGAGTTTTTGGCGGAACCGGATGTGACCGCGCAGCGGCAGCAGCAACTGCTTGAACGCGACGGCGACCGATTTGAACCGCTCCACGTTGCCGTTTGGCAGCGTCACGCTAACTCCCTCACGCTTCAGCCGCGCTTCTCGGACCGTTTCGTCGTACCACGATTCGCCGACTCCGACTGCGTTAGATGCCAAGGTTGCATCGCCCAGTGGTGACCTAATGCCGAGCGTGCCGCTATAGAACGACACCGGCAGGTCTTCGAGCAGACGTGACAAGTAAGCAAATGCGCCAGCAGCGGCACGCTCACGCGCGGCTTCGGCCTCCGGATCGACCAGTTCTTCAGCTTCGTCGATCACCACAACATCATTCATCGCCTTCGCCCTCCACGTCGCTCGCGGCAGGCCCCTGTTCGGCATCCGCTGTGCTGTAGACGAACCGCCCCCACTGTTTTTGCGCCGCCCGTTGCGCTTCGTTTATCGCACCCTTCCTCTTCGACGCGCGAACAACGCCATCGTGCTCGCTCGCACCATAGAACGCTCGATCGAACTTGTCCCCGGCGAACCGTGATTCTGCGATCGTGGGGAAATAGACAGACGACATACCGGGCTCCCGATGTAGGTTTAATGGACGGAAGGTTAGTTGTCCCACGTATGTTCGCGCTATATAAGAGGAACAGGTGTTCTTAGTTTCGCGAACACATCGCGGCAAGGGAGAATTCGAACAGTGGCGGCGAACTGTTCGCCACTCGACAATTAATCAGGATCACATACCATCATGAGAAAAGCCAAGAACCCCCTCCACGCAATCCGCATTCGTTACACCGAATACGCACCCCTTCAGCCCGAAGACTTCGGCAATCGCCAAGTCGTTCGCGCTCTGCTCGATCCGGTCGACCGTCGCAAGCACGCGATGCTGCGCGCGGCCGGGTACAGCGCGGCGGAATCGTTCATGGCCGTGTTCGGACACCTCTTCGTTGCGACGCCCGAAGCCCTCGTGCTGGCGGCGGACGCGTACGAAACCACGAACGCCTACCAATACGAAGTCGATCAGGCGCTCGCAACGGTCGATCCGGCGCTGCGTGACGTGCTGCTGACCCAGAACGTCGAACAGTTCGCCGCGCTCGCCAAGGCTGCTGCGGCAGATGTCGAACCGCTGTTGAAGGACTACCGCCCGCTGTCGACCTCGCACCCGCGCGAATCCGACTTCAAGGCGCTCAACGAGGTAATCGCTGAGCGGCAGGCTGAGATCGACGCGTCGGAGCGCAAAGAAAAGCGCGCTGCGGCCGCATTCCGGGCCGATCTGGAAGAAGGGCACGTCGCGTAAGCGTGGGAGCGAAGATTCATGAGTGACGATATCGATCGCTTTGTCCTCAGTTACAAAGTGGAGGTGCACGACGGCCTCTCGCGGCTCGAACAGCTGAAGAAGAAAATGGACGGCGTGGAGAAAGGGGCAAAGGACAGCTCCGGCGCGTTAAAAACCTTCGCTTCAGGCGCAGCGTCCGAGGTCGGCAAGCTAGTGCCGGGGCTTAACGGCGTGTCCGCCGCCGTCCGGGCGATGGGCGCGGAGTTCGGCGTTGCGGCCGTAGCGGTCGGGGCGCTCGCAGTCGGCGTCAAGTCCGTCATGGATCTTCGCGAGCAGTACAACAAGCAGCGCAGTGCAGGGATGCAGTTGGGCGTGTCCGGTACGCGCGTAGAAAACTGGCAACGTCAGTTCAATCGCGCCAGCGGCGGTTACGTTGGTCGCGATGCCGCGCTGGACGGGATCAAGCAGTTCGCCGAGTTGACGAACTCCGCTTATCAAGACCCGACACGCGTCGGCTCGGAGGCGCGTATTGCCCGGATGCTCGGCGTCAATGTCGGCGAGCGCGGCGCGAACCCTACCGGCCTTACGGAGCGGCTCACGCAACTTTCAGCGGGCCTGCGCGGCAAATCGGCAGCAGATGTCCAGGGCATCGCGAAGGCTACCGGCATGTCGCAGGATTGGCTCCTGACGGTGCAAAAGCTTGGTCCGTCGATCGGCAAGATCACCGACCTGACCGGCGACGAAGTCAGCGCGCGGCAGAAGGCCGAGGAATCGCTGACGAAGTACAACGACTCCGTATCCACGCTCACTGCGGAATATCAGCGCGCCGAGACGGTGCTCGCGCAGCAACTTCTTCCGTCCTTCTCGCGGTTCGTCGACTTTCTCACGCAGATTGCCGCGCTCGTTCCGAAGGCCGTCAAAGACCTCGACGGAAAGCCCCTGCTCGGCAGCATCGAACATAAGCCGGTTACGCCGAGCAAGGCTCCGGGCCTCATCGGGTGGGCGCGGAGGATGCTCGGTATCGGCGATCCGGTGTCCGACGAGTCGAAGAAGGGCGATGCGGACGCTCAGAAGGCAAAGCAGGCGGAGCAAAAGGCAGCAGACAAGCGCGACGAAGCGGTCGACAAGATGGACGACGCGAACAAGCAAGGCGTTCAAACCGCCAACAAGATGGCCCTGGCCATCAACATGTTCCAAGGCGCGGTTCATGCGTTCACGGCCGCGATCGACGATCAGCAGGCATGGGCGGCATGGGCCGGTGAGATCGGTAAGGCGAACAATCTGCCGGGGGCGAACGCAGCAGCACTCGCGGGCGGCGGAAACGGTAGCTGGAAGTCGAACCAGTACGCAGACATGATCGCGGCAAGCGCGAAGAAGTACGGCATGGACCCGCAAATGATCGCAGCCATCATGCACGTCGAGTCGGGTGGCAGGAACGGGCAATACAGTAGCACGGGCGCGGGCGGTCTGATGCAGATTACGCGCGGCAATTGGAAGGCGTACGGTAACGGGCGCGATGTGATGGACCCGGCCGCGAATATTGACGTTGGCACGCGCATCTATGCTGAGAACTATCGTAAGTTCAACGGCGACAAGATCGCGGCTCTGACCGCCTATAACGGCAACTCCGATCCGAACTACATCGCGAAGATCAACAAAGCGTACGGCGCAAGCGGCGGCATCAACGGTATCGCCGCGAACAGCCGCGCGGGTATGAACGTAGTCAGCGTCCAGAAGGCCGTCGCAAGCTGGCTCGGCGTTCCGGTCGAACAAGTCCAGCAGGGCGGCGTGTCGCGCAGTGATGCAGCATGGGCGGCGCAGCAGATGAAGGCCGGTATTCAGAACAATATCGTCGGCTTGCAGCGTCAGTTGTCTGTCGCCGGACTTCCTGCGATGACGTACGCGAAGCTGCAAACGGAGTTGCGTGATCAGTCGCGCGGCCTCGACCTGATGCGGCAGTACTCGCAGGGCGTTGTCGATAAGCAGAAGGTGGACAGCGGGCGCGTCCGTACACGCGGCGAGCTGCCGATCACCATTAACGCACCGATCACGATCAACGGTGCGGCCGACCCTCACGCAGTCGGACAGGCGGTGAACGATCATCTGCGCGACGCGATGAACGAGCTAGTCGTCCACTATGCCGACGGCCTGAAGGGCTGACCGACTCACGCCGCGCCCATCCCGCGCGGCGTTCTTCATTTAAGAGCAAACAATCAGGATTACAAAATGGCACTCGGAAGCCGCATCCTCAAAGTTACTTTCAGCCTCCAGAACGGCGACGTAGTTCTGGACGAGACGATCGAAATGCGCGTGCGCATTCGAAAGCTCGCTCTGGCGATCCAGAGCAAGTGCTCGATCGACGTGATGAACTTGTCCGGCACGCTGCGCGAGACGCTTCTTTCGCAGTTTACGCAGTGGCGCTATCGGAACGTTGTGGCGGGCCTCGCCGATCCGAACTACGTGAACGTGAAGGTCGAAGCGGGCTACCGCTCCGTCGACAGGGATTTGGCCACGACGATCTTCGAGGGCCAAGTGGTCACCGCCACCCCTATCTCCGGGCCGCCCACAATCGGCATTCGGCTGGACTGTTTCTCGCGGCAGATCGACAAGACCGCATTCGTGACGGAACCCGCCCCGGCCAGTGGCACGTTCAAGTCCTATGTCGAATGGGCCGGAAGGCAGATGGGCGTGGAGCAAACAATCTGTGATACGTCCTACAACAATAAGGTACTCAATAATCAATTTGCCACGGCGAATACTGTGTCAAGTCTGATCATCCAAATTCAGGACGCGTTCAAGCCCGCCGTCGTAGCGTTCGTCGATAACAACAAGCTGATCGTGCGCGACTTGAATAAGGCAATCAACTTGTCCAAAATCGCCAACGTCACCGAGTTCATCGGCACGCCGATGTGGAACGATTGGGGCGTGGAGTTTAACTGCCTAATGAACACCGAAATCTCGCTTGTCAACGCCGCATCGATCACGTCGAAGCTGAACCCCAGCCTTCGCGGCACGTATGTCGTTTCGGGCATCGAATACGACCTGACCAGCCGCGACACGCCGTTCTACATGAAGGTCAGCGGCCTGCCGCCCGCGTAACCCGTCCCGCTCCTTTCCGTACACTCTATACGCCGCCTAGACCGAAGGGGAAGGGCGGCGTATCGCTTCGTCGGTGTTCGCTACAGCCGCGACCGTGCCGGTCATCGCGGCTAAGTTGCGGAATTACCTCAATTTGCGCAGCCGCCTATTCCTTCTACCCTGTATACCTATCCTCACCTACCTTATATTGAGAATAAATGCTCAACTACCCACTCTCGCTTATCCGGCGCGGGTTTGCGCAGTTGGCGCGGCTGTACGCGAAGGGCAATTCCGCAACTTCGGATGAAAGAATCGTCGGCGGATGAAGAAACGGCCGCAGGAGCGGCCGGGAGGGTAGAGGTAGGCGGAAGGTATAGCGCGCGGCGTTCGGGCCGTGCTCCGGGCGATCCTACACGGCGGGCGCACATTTCCGGACGCGCTCAAGCTCCCTACGGGCCTCAGCGCGCGTGAACTTGTTCCCGCTACCGAACTTCGCCATCTTCTCCAGCGCGGCGATCGCCTTGTCGCGGCTCCAGATTTTGTTGTGCTGGCCGCTGTCCCACAGACGGTCGAATTCTTCGCGGCTCAGGGTTTGATTTTCGTTGCACATCTGTCTTTCCACCATTGGTAAACAAGCTCGATGCCGAGCAGCACTTTGAGGATCGCCCATAGGACGATCAGCGGCCATACCAGCTTCCTCATGCCGCCGCAGCGATCATGTCGTCATACGGCACGTCGCGCAGCGCACGTTCGCAAAATTCCTCGTATCCGTCGACAGTCGCCGCGCGCTCCGGACGCTGCCCGCTTTTTGTGAGGCGCACCTTGTGTTTTTGCAGCGACCCGGCCGGCAGATCGCCCGATCGCTCCAGATAGTCGATCACAGACAGAAACGCGAGGGTGCGCTCGTTCGCGGCTAGGCGGCATCCGATGGCAAACTGACCGATCGCAGCGCGCGGCTCGCCCGCCCGATAGCTGAACGAAACGATAAACGGCAGGGTCGTGAAGTCCATGCCCTTTATGAACGCGCCGGAGAACATGGTGATCTTGCTGTAGGTCCGTGTATCGCTCGGGTCTTCCGACTTGAACGAGGTGAGATTGACCTTAGGGATCAGTTGGAAGTCCACGAGGTTTGACGCCTCGAAGCCATCGTTGCTAACCGACGCGAGGCGGAACAACTTCGCTTGAAGATGCGCTCGAAGAAAGCGACGGTTCGGGCCTACCTTTTGCGGATTTGGGGATTCCGTGCTCATTTTTTGAACTTTTGAAAGATGGGGTACTTGGTGGATCGCCGCGCCCGTCGATTTGATCGGGGGGGCGCGGCCAACGCTCTAGACGGGCTTAAACGTCGCTGCGCTTACCCTTGTGACCGAACATTGCGTACAGCGTGTCTGCGTCGACCGGCACGGGGTCGAGGCCGAACTGAGCGCGCACCTTGTTCTGCGCCGTATCGAGCGTCATCGTGGAGCGCAATTCGGCAGCCTTCTTGGCGGCTTGCTCCATCTGAAGGCGCGTGTGATGGTCCATCGCGTGCCATTGCACGCGCGAGTCGCCGATCAGGCCTGCTGTGACGTTCGGATCGCCTTCGGTGGGGCGATTCGTGAAGAGGTCTACATCGCGGCCGAGACGCTTGATCGCGCGGTCGACGGCTTTCATGAGCTTCGGGCTATTGACGAGCGCCGCGAGTTCCGCATCGCCAGTTTCGGCCGCGAGCTTTTGCGCCGTCACGAGCGCGTCCAGCCCAACAGCGATCTTCGTTGCCTTCCGCAGCGCGTCCGCTACCGGGCCGCTGCCGGCGATCTTGCGGAGGGCGATGCCGCGAACGGACGGCGCAACAGCGTCTCGTGCGGCTTTGCTTTTGTTGGTCTTGCGGGGAACGCGGAGGTTGTGCGGGATTTTCGAGTGGAGGATACGGGTGGTCATAATATGAAGTCCTAAATGAATGAGGGATAGAGGATCGAACAGTTCCGGCCTCTGTCCGAATTCTCCTGTCGCCCCTCGTGTCCGCGCTACACCGACCGCTCCCGCCCAGACGCGGCGCGGCTATCGGGTCCGTTCTGCCACGCAATCCAGCCGCCAATTATCGCGATGATTGGCAACAGCGCGGCTGCGCTCGCCTGTATCACAGGTAGCTCATTCGGACTGGAGGCCGCACGACATCGCAGCCCCGCTTCTGGTATTTTCGTGCGATTATTTTGTCACCAGAAAAGCGAGGCTATGTGTTGAGCTTGCCGAAGCTTAGCTTTTGTAGTGAACTTCGAGCACGCCATCACGTTTGGACAGCTATGACCGTCAAAGTACTTAGCCGCGAGCAGATGCGGCGCGGAATTGAGAAACTGAAGAGACGTATTCTCGAACTCGATGCAATTGATCCAAGTTTAATCACGGAAGGCGATGATCCGTCGATCATGGCGCTTGAGGGAAAGATGCAGCAGACGTTGGGCGAACTACTAACGTCGAGCGAGTGGCAACTCTTTCGACCGTTTTCGTTGATTGATGTCGAGTTCCGCATGAAGTTTGACTACGACCAGTGTGATCTTACGCATAATTTGGCTAAGAACATTTATCGGGCGCGCACGAACCTCAACACGATCATCGACTTGTTTGAAGAGCGATTGCAGGATGGAGATGACTCACCAGATGAACGGGCGCAACGCGTCTTTGGCGCAGTCAACTGGCACTCGCAGATTGCGCTGCATTGCGCAAAACTGTTCGAGGATGGCCACTACGCAGAGGCAGTCGAAGCCGCGTGCAAGGTGCTTGAGCTTTTGGTCAAGATGCGCGCTCTAAAGGACGACGGTAGCGGTACTGGTTTGATGCAGGCAATCTTCAACGCCAATAAACCGATACTGAAATTCAACGATCAACAAAACGAGAGCGAGCGCAGCGAGCAGACGGGAATGATGTACCTGTATGCGGGGGCGATGGCAGCGATCCGTAACCCGCGTGCTCACGGGTTGATGAAGGATCACCCCGAGCAGGCGCTGGAGTACTTGCTGTTCATCAATATGCTGGCGAAAGCGCTCGAACGGACGTCTGTGGTTTGACCGTGACTTTGTTCGAGCGCGGCGAGGGTAGGTTTGTCAGCCGCGAGCCTCACGGCCGGGTTCGTCTTCTTTGACGCGCCAGCGCCAGTAGCGATCCGGCTTCACCCAGACGACCGTTGTTTCAGTAATGGATTTGAAGGCGTTTAGCACGGCTGTGCCGACCACCAAGTTTCCATCGGCGTTCTCGCGCAGAAGGTCGTCGGCCTTTGCCTTCACCAAGTGGTCAACTACGTCATCTTGGTAGATGCAGCCGTCTCGCTCAAGCTGCGCGAGCATCCATTTTGCTGCTGCGGCCGCGTCCATCACTCAGCTTTCGGCTTAGGGGGCATGAGCGATTCCTCGGGAAAAGGACCGGACTCAAGTTTCCTCCCGGCAAACCATTGGCAGCGATATGTCGATGTGGTTGAGCTCGGCACCGACTGAACGGTCATTTCCGGGCCGCCAGATTTCAGTTGAACGATGTCGCCAATTTTGAATTTAAGAGCCATTGTTGTTCCCCGATTTGGTCTGCCACTTTTATACACCATTGGCGCGTGGTAAGTCGAGTATGTGCCTCGCGGCGGTAAGTCACTGTTGAACCTTCTCAGGTTGAATCGCGAGCGGTGGGCTGCGCTTCCCTTCGAGCCATTCAATAAGGAGCGTTTGCACTTCCGCTGTGCGCTTCATCATTTCCGGGTCGGTCGGAAATTTGTCGATGCTCATTGGTAATGTCGCCTCGCCCTTTATCAGATCGACTATTCCTTTGCGCAGCAACTCTTGATCGTTCATCAACGAAACTTGCCAATTCGGGACGTAAGCATGCGCTTGCAACTCGGCATCTCGGAACCCGTAGTGCAAACTCTTTCCCATCGCCTTCAGCAGTTCCATGAGAAGGGAGATTCGGCGCTGCCCCCAAACGTCCGGTTGCACCTGAGGGTCGGTGTTCAGGTGCATGAGCAAGTCGCGCCAGGAATTCATGACAGTCTCGTTGTCATGGAACTCTAGAGGGACGGCATTCAGGGCGTTGACGAATGGAGGGGAGTTTGAGGTGATCCGATTCATCATCAACGTTCGATAGACCTCCACCTGCCGCCGGTTTCGCTCGCCTCTTTTATCGAGGTATTTCTGTATCTGAATGCCCAGAACCGGTCCGAGCAGCGTAGCGCAAGCTATCACCCAGTCAGCCGCGTGCATGATTATCCCCGTTTATTCGCTCCGCACGATCATAGCGGCAAGCCACGCTCAAAAGTAGCTCGGCATCCGATTGGCGAGGGCGGAACTTTCCCTAGGTAAGTCGGCGAGACTGCCGCGCGGCGTCCTCCTTCCCGTACACATATAGAAGACGTCCGGATCGGTCGAGCCGCGACCGGTCGATCGGTCGCAGGGTGTCCGGGGCAGGCCGCGAGAAAGGAGGGGAAGCGTACGGGGATTCGGAGGGGCGAAAACGTCGGAGCCAAGCTGGGCGGGGCTCTCCGGGTATACTACGGGTTCGATTATAGAACCCGCCTTCGGTCGCAATGGGCGCAGCCGCGTTGACAACGACCGGTGTCGCTGTCAATAATGAGTTCCAATTTAGAACTTACTCGCGCGGCGACGCGCTTTCAACCCGGAGACAACCCGATGAATCCGCTTTCCCTGTCTGGCCTCGATCTGCTGCGTGCCGCCGTGTCGGGCGACGCGCCTCTTGCGTCGATTTCGGAGACGATCCCGATGCGTCCGCTCGACGTCGAGCTCGGCTACGTGAAGTTTTCGGCGCGGGCGGATGGCCGCCACCTGAATCCACTGGGCGGCGTGCACGGCGGGTTCGCCGCGACGGTGCTCGATTCCGTCACCGGGTGCGCGGTGCATTCGATGCTCGACGCGGGCGTCGGTTACGGTACCGTCGATCTGCACGTGAAGATGCTGCGGCCCGTGCCGCGCGACGTCGACCTGATCGCGGAAGGGCGTGTGATTCACCTGTCGCGTTCGCTGGGCGTCGCGGAGGGCACGCTGAAGACGCCGGACGACAAGATCGTCGCGCATGCGTCGGCGACCTGCTTCATCCAGCGGCCGCAGTGACGGCGGGCAGCAGGCGCGTGAGCGCGCCGGGCCGCCCAAAAGCCGCTTGTAAGCGTGCGCGGCGCCCGCCTGAAGCAAGCGCTTCGATGTGATAGCGTTCCTGCTTTCCACCGACGCGACAGGAACAGCATGGAATACCGCACACTCGGCGATTCGGGCATCGAGGTCAGCCTGATCGGTCTCGGTACGATGACGTGGGGCGAGCAGAATTCGGAGCGCGACGCGCACGAGCAGATCGACTATGCGCTCGGGCAGGGCGTGACGCTGATCGACGCCGCGGAGATGTATCCGGTGCCGCCGAAGCCCGACACGCAGGGCCGCACCGAGCAATACATCGGCACCTGGATCGCGCAGCATCGCGCGCAGCGCGATCGCATCGTGCTCGCGACGAAGATCGCGGGGCCGGCGCGGCAGCCGCACAATCCGCGCCACATTCGCGGCGAGGGCAACCAGTTCGACCGCAAGAACCTGACCGAAGCGCTCGACGGCAGCCTCAAGCGCCTGCAGACCGACTACGTCGATCTCTACCAACTGCACTGGCCCGATCGCAGCACGACCACGTTCGGCCGTCCCGCGTATCCGTGGATCGACGACGCGTACACGGTGCCGATCGAGGAAACGCTCGGCGTGCTCGCGGAATTCGTGAAGGCCGGCAAGGTGCGCGCGATCGGCGTGTCGAACGAAACGCCGTGGGGTGTCGCGCAGTTCCTGCGCGCGGCCGAGCGGCTCGGGTTGCCGCGCATCGCGAGCATCCAGAATCCGTACAGCCTGCTGAACCGCACGTTCGAAAACGGGCTGTCGGAATTCACGCATCGCGACGGCGTCGGCCTGCTCGCGTATTCGCCGCTCGCGTTCGGCTGGCTGTCCGGCAAGTACGAGAACGGCGCGCGTCCGGCCGGCGCGCGCATCACGCTGTTCGAACGCTTCCAGCGCTACAGCAAGCCGCAGGCCGTCGAGGCGACGTCGCGTTACGTCGCGCTCGCGCGGCGTCACGGGCTGTCGCCCGCGCAACTGGCGCTCGCGTTCGTCAACAGCCGCCCGTTCGTGCGCAGCAATCTGGTCGGCGCGACGTCGCTCGAACAGTTGAAGGAGAACATCGGCAGCATCGACGTGACGCTGTCCGACGAGATCCTCGCCGAGATCGACGCATTGCACGAACGGCAGCCGAATCCGGCGCCGTAAACGGCGCGCGTCCCGCGCGGCAGCGATGCCGCGACGGGCCGTGTCGGCGGCGCATGGCTGCGCCGCCGTTTCTCGCGTCAGCGCATCTTCAGCCGCGTGCGCGCGACGAACAGCGCGGCGAGGCTCAGTAGCGCGCACCCGATCAGATAGAGCGCCGGCGACAGCCGGTTGCCGGTCGCGTCGATCAGCCAGGTGATGACGAACGGCGCGAAGCCGCCGAACAGCGTGACGCCGGTGTTGTAGCTGACCGCGAGCCCGGTGGCGCGGGTTTGCGACGGGAACAGTTCGGCCATCAGCGCCGGCAGCGCGCCGCAATACATCGCCTTCAGCGCGCCGATCCACACCAGTGCGGCGAGCATCGTCGCGAACGACGCGTGGCGCGTGAGCCATGCGAACGTCGGCCACACGGTCACGAGCATCAGCACGGCGGCGACCGCCATCATGCGAATCCGCCCGGTGCGGTCGGACAGATGGCCGACGACCGGCGTGACGAGCGTCAGCACGAAGCCGGTCGCGAGCGTCGCCGCGAATCCCGTCGAAGCCGGCAGCCCGAGCTGCTTGATCGCGTAGGTCGGCATGTACAGGATCATGTAGTTGATCGCGGTCGAGATCACGAGCGCGCCGATCGACAACAGCAGCCGCACCTTCTGGTGCGCGAACAGCTCGCGCACCGGCGCGTCGGAGCGCGCCTGCGTCTTGAACTCGACGCCTTCGTCGACGTAGCGGCGGATGTACAGCCCGACCGGGCCGATCGCGAGGCCGAACAGGAACGGCACGCGCCAGCCCCAGCTTTCGAGTTGCGCGGAACTCAGCGTGGCCGTCAGCAGCGCGCCGAAGCCCGACGCGAGCAACGTCGCGAGGCCCTGGCTCGCGAACTGCCAGCTCGACATGAAGCCGCGCCGCTGCGGCGCATGCTCGACGAGAAACGCGGTCGAACTCGCGAATTCCCCGCCCGCGGAAAAGCCCTGCATCAGCCGCGACAGCATGATCCCGAGCGGCGCGAGAATGCCGATCGATGCGTAGGTCGGCATCAGCGCGATCAGCAGCGTGCCGGCCATCATCATCGCGATCGACAGCAGCAGCGACGCCTTGCGGCCCGCGCGGTCCGCGTACGCGCCGAGCACGAAGCCGCCGATCGGCCGGATCAGGTAGGACAGCCCGAACGTGCCGAGCGTCAGCATCAGCGACGTCGCTTCGCTCGTGGCGGGGAAGAACAGCTTGGCGATCGTGACCGCGAAGAAGCCGTAGACGATCAGGTCGAACCATTCGAGCGCGTTGCCGATCGACGCCGCGAAGATGATGCGGCGGATCTTCGCGGCGCAGGGGCGCGCGGCGTCCTGCGAGGTCAGGGTGGTCGTATTCATCGTGTGCAGTCCCGTGAAAGGGGCGAAGCGCGTTACAGGGCGGCGCCGGCCGCGGCGGCTGCCGCGCGGCGAACGGGCGGCGCGTCGTCGCCGAGATCCCAGAAGAGGCCGGCCATCATCTGCAGCCCCTCGCTGACGACGCTCGCGAGCAGATGCTCGTCGGGCGCGTGCTGCGAGCACGCCGGGTACGAGTGCGGCACCCACAGCGTCGGCAGCCCGAGCGTGTGGGCAAACACCTCGTTCGGCAGCGTGCCGCCGAGATTCGGCAGGATCGCGGGCTTCTTGCCGGTGGTGCGCGCGAGCGACGCGACGGCCCAGCGGACCCACGGATCGTCCGGCGGCACGCGCGTCGCCGGTGCGCCGCGTTCGACGTCGATCTCGATGTCGGCGAAGCCGTGCGCATCGAGATGCGCGCGCAGATGCGCATGCAGCGCTTCCCAGTCGGTGCCGACGACGAAGCGCAACTGGCAGTGCGCATACGCGGCGGGCGGGATCGCGTTGACGGGATGCTCCGGGTTGCCGGCCTTGAACGCGAGAATCTCGAACGTGTTCCAGCCGAATACGCGCTCGGCGGCGGACAGGCCGGGCTCGCCCCAGTCGGCGTCGAGCGTCGGATCGCCGGGGCCGCCGCCGACGGTGAGATCGGCGAGCGCGTTGCGCACGGCAGCCGGGATCGGCGGCGGGCGCAGCCCCGCGACGCGAATCGCGCCGCGCGCGTCGACGAGGCTCGCGAGCGCATGCGCGAGCACGATCGCCGGATTGCGCAGCAGTCCGCCCCAGTTGCCGGAGTGATGTGCGCCGTCGCGGGCGCGCAGGCTCAGCTTGAAGTTGACCGCGCCGCGCGAGCCGAGGAATACCGTCGGGCGCGCGGCGGCGATGCGCGGGCCGTCGGACGCGATCAGCACGTCGGCCGCGAGCGCGTCGCGCTCCCGGCGGCACAGCGCGTCGAGGCCCGGCGACCCGGTTTCCTCGCCCATCTCGATCAGCAGCTTCGCGTTGAAGCCGAGCCGGCCGCCGCGCGCATCGAGCACGCTCGCCAGCGCGGCCAGGTTGATCGAGTGCTGCCCCTTGTTGTCGGCGCTGCCGCGGCCGTACCAGCGGTCGCCGTCGGCCGTCAGCGTCCACGGCGACAGCGGCGCGCGCCACTGCGCGTCGTAGCCGCGCACGACGTCGCCGTGGCCGTAGATCAGCACGGTCGGCAGCGCGTCGTCTTCGTGGCGCGAGGCGAGCAGGAACGGGCCGCCGCCGTCGACCGGGTTGTCGACGATTCGCGACGTGAAACCGAGGCGGGCGGCCTCGGGCGCGATCTCGTCGGTCAGGTAGGCGCGCAGCGCGGCGCCGCTGCCGCTTTCCTGGCTTTCGGTGCGCAGGCCGACGCGGCGGCTCAGGGTCGTGAAGAATGCACCGGATTCGAACTGGTTCAGTGCGTGCTGGATGGCGGCGGTACGGCTCAAATCGTGTCTCCTCCGAGGGTTCGCTGCGCGCGGGCCGTGCTCGCAACGTGAAGTGCGATCGATTCTAGAAAGCCGGTTTTTTTGTCACAATGATCGAATTTCGAACCTTTCTTTGCCGAAAAGGCAAAGCAGCGCGACCGAATGCGGCGCGGAGACAGAACGATGGCGGCTTTCCTGCATGGTCTGGCGTTGCGATATTTCGTCGAGGTGGCGCGTACCGGCTCGATCAGCGACGCGTCCGCGCGGCTGCACGTGGCCGTGTCGGCGATCAGCCGTCAGATCGCGAAGCTGGAGAGCGAGCTCGGCGCGCCGCTGTTCGAGCGGCGACCGCGCGGGATGGCGCTGTCGGAGGCCGGCGAGCGGCTGCTGGCGTTCGCGCAGCGCAGCCTGCTGGAGGCCGAGCACGTGATGAAGGACATCGGCGGGCTCGACGCGCTGCACGGCAGCCTGCTGAAGATCGCGTGCTCGGAGGGGTTCGCGATCGATTTCCTGCCCGGCGTGCTCGCGAGCTTCAAGGCGCGCCACCCGGGCGTCGATTTCATCGTGTGGGTCGTGTCGCCGGCGGACGCGACCCGGCGCGTGCGCGACGGCGATGCGGACATCGCATTGACCTTCAGCCTCGCGCCGGAGAAGGGCGTGCGCGTCGACCACACTGAGCGCGCGCCGGTCTTTGCGCTGGTCCGGCACGATCATCCGCTCGCGGCGCGCGAGGCGGTGTCGCTCGCCGACGTCGCGCGGCACGCGCACGTGCTGCCCGAGGCCGGCACGACGGTGCGCCAGTTGATCGACATCGCGTGCGCGCTCGACGGGTTGCTGCTCGAGCCCGAACTGACGAGCAACAACACCGCGGCGATGTACGGCTACGCGCGGCGCACGGGCGCGGTGATGTTCACCGGGCTGTTGTCGGTGCGCGATCGCTCCGAGGCGGACGGCTTCGTCGTCGTGCCCGTGACGAACCCGCAATTGCGCGAACGCAGCATCCAGGTGCAGACGATGGCGGGGCGCGATCTGCCCGCATCGGTGCGCGCGTTCCGCGACCATCTGATCGACGCGATGCAGGCCGCCTCGCCGCCGCCGACTGCCGCGCGAGGCTCGGGACGCCGGCCCGTGAGATAATCGTCAATCCGCCTTCCGCGCCCGTGCGGCTCCCCGAGCCGCATCGCCCCTGTTCGACGCCAAATTGAAGAATCTGATTGTCACCCTCGATCGCGCCGGCGAGTTCGACGAGATCATCGACGTGCGCACGCCGCTCGAGTTCGCCGAGGACCATATTCCCGGCGCGCTGAACGCGCCCGTGCTCAGCAACGAAGAGCGCGTGCTCGTCGGCACGATGTACCGCCAGGTATCGCCGTACGAGGCGACGCGCGTGGGCGCGGCGATCGTCGCGCGCAACATCGCGCGCCATCTCGATACGACGTTCGCCGACCGGCCGCGCAACTGGCGGCCGCTGATCTATTGCTGGCGCGGCGGCAAGCGCTCGGGCTCGATGACGACCTGGTTCAACCTGATCGGCTGGAAGGCGCGCCAGCTCGACGGCGGCTACAAGGCGTACCGCCAGTCGGTGTGCGCGACGCTCGATTCGCTGCCGACGCGCTTTCGCTACATCGCGCTCGTCGGCCATACCGGCTGCGGCAAGACCCGCCTGCTGAACGCGCTGCACGACGTGGGCGCGCAGACGCTCGATCTCGAAGCGCTCGCATGCCATCGCGGCTCGCTGCTCGGCGCGCTGCCTGGCAAGCCGCAGCCGGCGCAAAAGGGGTTCGATTCGGGGCTCGTCGAGACGCTCGGACGTTTCGACCCCGAATGGCCGGTGTTCGTCGAGTCGGAAAGCCGCCGGATCGGCCTCGTGCAGTTGCCGATCGCGCTGGTCGATGCATTTCACGCGGGGCCGTGGGTGCAGGTCGAGGCGGCCCACGACGAGCGGATCGCGTTTCTGCTCGACGATTACGCGCATCTGTTCGACGAACCCGATGCGTTCAAGGCGCAGCTACATCGGCTGATCGGCCTGCACAGCCGCGAAGAGGTGACGCGCTGGAAGGGGCTGATCGATGCCGGCGCGCGGGCCGATTTGTTCACCGAATTGATCGACAAGCATTACGATCCCGCCTATGCGCGCACTTACCGCGCGACGTACAACAAGCCGAACCGGGCGCTGACGTTCACGTTCCGGCCCAACGCAGCCGACGTGCGCGATCAGGCGCGCAGGCTGCTGGTCGAACTCGCGCGAGCCGGATTGCCCGCATCGGCCGCGCTTGCTGCCGGCGCGACATCCGAAACCGACAAAGACCAATCGACGACCACCGCACGATGACGACCACACGCACCCAACCCACTCCGGCGCTCGGCTGGATGACCTTCCTGCTGATCGCGGTCGCAGGCCTGTTCTATGTGAAATGGTTCCCGTACTACAACAAGGCGTTCGTTGCCGCCGAGCACCATTCGATCGGGCAGTCGATCCTGATGGGCACGTCCGCGGCCGCGCCCGAACCGTCGCTGAAGGCGGCGCTCGACTATGCGTGGGCGTACGGCAAGGCGATCTGGCAGGCGATGGTGCTCGGCCTGCTGCTCGGCTCGGCCGTGCAGGCGCTGCTGCCTGCGCACTGGGTGGCGCGCGTGCTCGGCCGCACGGGATTCGGCAGCGTCGCCGCGGGCGGGCTGCTGTCGCTGCCCGGGATGATGTGCACGTGCTGCGCGGCGCCGGTCGTGGCGGGCCTGCGTGCGCGCCATGCGTCGCCGGGCGGCGCGGTCGCGTTCTGGCTCGGCAATACGGTGCTGAACCCGGCGGCGCTGGTGTTCATGGGCTTCGTGCTCGGCTGGCACTGGAGCGCGCTGCGCATCGTGCTCGGCATCGCGATGGTGTTCGGGATCGGCTATCTGCTGAACCGCATCGCGCGTCCCGAAGACCACGGCATCGACGATGCGCAGCTCGCCGCGCTGGCGGCCGAGCAAGCCGCGGCCGGCAATCCGTTCGTCCGCTGGATGAAACTGCTCGCGCGTATGGCCGTGCGGCTCGTGCCCGAATACATCGTGCTCGTGCTGCTGCTCGGCGCCGCGCGCGCATGGCTGTTCCCGCATATCGGCCCGGACATCGGCAATCATCTCGGCTGGATCGTCGCGTTCGCGGTCGCGGGCATGCTGTTCGTGATCCCGACGGCCGGCGAGGTGCCGATCATCCAGGCGATGCTGTCGCTCGGCATGGGTGTCGGCCCGGCCGCCGCGCTGCTGATGACGCTGCCGCCGATCAGCGTGCCGTCGCTCGCGATGCTCGCGCGGTCGTTCAAGCCCTACATGCTGGCGATCGTCGCGGCGCTCGTCGTCGTGTTCGGGATCGCGAGCGGCTTGCTCGCGATCGCGTTCGGGTTCTGACGCACGCAAACGGCGCGCCCGTCGCGCGCCATCGCCGTATTCGTCCGGCGCCGCCGCTTCACGTGTGCGGCGCCTTTTACAAGAAGCAAACAGGAAAACGCATGACCCAACCGAAGATCCATCCTCGACTCGAAAAGGCGCTGACGCGCGGCGATCTCGCGATCCGCCAGGCCAATTCCGCGCGGGCGACTGCCGTGCTGCAGGCACTCGGCACGATGATCATCGAGGCCTCCGCAACGATCGGTGTCGAGGCCAGCATCGACATTCCGCAAGGCGATCGGATTTACGATCCCGTCAACGGCCTCTGGCCGCAGAAGATGCTGGTGTCGTTCGACGGCCCGGTGGACGAAGCCGACAAGGAAGAGCTGCGCACGGTCTATCTGCTGGCCGACGATCCCGGCACGCAGTTCCGCGTCGAATGGCATCGCGCGGACGGCAAGCTCGGTCGCCAGGAAGGCGGACCGCTCGCGACCGTCGCGTTCCTGACCGACGTCGAGATTCCGTGGAGCGACGACGACGAGTAACGTCGTCGCATGAAGCCGGCGGCCGGTGCGCCGGCCGTCAGCGCATCATCCGCCGCCGGAACAGCCACGCGGACAGCAGGAACCCGCCGACCGCATAGCCGGCGAGCACCGCGACGTGCAACGCGATGTCGGTCGCCGGCCGGCCGAGCATCGCAGGGCGGATCAGCTCGACCGCGTTCGCGAGCGGCAGCGCCTGGGCCGCGTGCTGCGCGAGCGGCGGCAACTGCGCGATCGGGAAGAACACGCCCGAGAGCAGCAGCATCGGCGTCAGCACGAGCGTCTGATAGAACATGAAGAAATCGTACGACGGTGCGAGCGCCGTGACGATCATCGCGAGGCTCGCGAACGCAAGGCCGGCCAGCGCGATCACGGGCAGCACCGCGAGCATCGACGGAAACTGCGCGTAGCCGAGCCCGCCCGCGACGAGCATGATCGCGCCGCCCGACAACATCGCCTTGCTGGCCGCCCAGACGATCTCGCCGAGCACGATGTCGCCGAGTGCGAGCGGCGTATGCATGATCGCTTCCCACGTGCGCTGCACGTGCATCCGCGAGAAACCCGAATACATCGATTCGAAGCTCGCGGACATCATCACGCTCGAGCCGACCGTGCCGGCCGCGAGGAACGCGATGTACGACACGCCGTCGACGTGGCCGAGCATCAGGCCGAGCCCGAAACCCAGCCCGAACAGATAGATCATCGGATCGGCGAGATTGCCGAACATCGATGCGAGCGCGAGCTTGCGCCACACGAGATAGTTGCGCCGCCACACGGCGATCCAGTTGCTGGCGTTCGCCGGCATCGCTATCGCGAGGCGCGATTCGCGCGGCGGGGCCGATGGCGTGGTGGCGGAATAGTGACGGACGTCCATGGTCGATCAATCCTGCATCTCGCGGCCCGTGAGCCGCAGGAACACATCCTCCAGATTGGCCGGGCGATGCAGATAGCGCAGCCCCGGACGGCCCTTGAGTCGTGCGCTGACCGGTTCGGGGTCGGTCACATAGCAGAATAGCGTCTCGCCGCTGATCTCGGTGTGCTTCGCGAGTGCGGACAACTCGTCGCGCAGCGCGGCCGGATCGGACCCGTAGATCTCGATCACGTCGCAACCGATTTCCGATTCGATCAGCGCGTGCGGCGCACCTTCGGCGATCTTGCGGCCTTCCTCGATCACGCACAGCCGATCGCACAGGCGCTCGGCTTCCTCCATGAAATGCGTGGTGATCAGGATCGTCTTGCCGCGCGCGAGCAGCGAGCGCAGCCGCTCCCACATCAGGTGCCGCGCCTGAGGGTCGAGGCCCGTCGTCGGTTCGTCGAGCACCAGCACATCGGGATCGTTGACGAGCGCGCGGGCGAGCGTGAGGCGGCGCTTCATGCCGCCCGACAGCTCGCCGACTTTCGCATCGGCCTTGTTCTTGAGCTTCGCGAATTCGAGCAGCGGCGGCACGAGTGCGCGCGCGGCCTGCGCCGACATCCCGAAATAGCGGCTGAACACGAGCAGGTTTTCCCGGACCGTGAAGTCGGGGTCGAGGTTGTCGAACTGCGGGACGACGCCGACCCGCCGGCGCGCATGTCGCGCACGCGATGGAACCGGTTCGCCGCACAGCGAAATGGTGCCTGCATCGGGATGCGCGAGGCCGAGCAGCATCTTCAGCGTCGTGGTCTTGCCGGCGCCATTCGGCCCGAGCAGGCCGTAGCATTCGCCGGCCTTCACGTTGAAGGACAGACCGTCGACGACGAGCTTGTCGCCATAGTGCTTTTCGACGTTGCGGAAATCGATCGGTGCGACGGACATGGGCGGGTTGTCGTTGTATGCGGGCGCGTTCCGCTGCCGGTGCGCGGCGGGTGGGCGAACGGATCGCGCGAATGCGTGTCACACGGGCATGGCCGAAGCATACGACGCCGGTGCGACGCGATCCGCTCGAGATGGAACGGGCCATTCTAGTGCATCGGCTGCATCGCTTCAGCGCATGCCTGCACGGTGCGATGCAGGGGCGCACCGATCGTGCACCGCATCATCGCGCACGCGCCGCGCGGGGCGAATCAGCGTTTTCCATCCCTTGCGTCCTGAATTGCGGCGCACCATGATGAATGCGTAGGCTCGTTGTCGCGATAGGGAGGCTCCATGGCTAGCTACAACAAGATTTTGCTGTGTTACGACGGCACGCTCGAAGGGCGCAAGGCGCTGCGTTGCGGCGCCAATCTCGCAATGGACCTGAAGGCCGAAACGCATTTGCTGTCGGTCGTCGACATGCGTTCGAGTATTGCGCAAAGCGCAGGCTTGCTGACCGATGTCGCATGCGGGCGCTTCGAGGAAACCGCGCGCGAAATCCTGCAGGAAGGCGTGAACTGGCTGCGCGAGCGCGGCGTCCAGGCCGAAGGCCATTTCGCGTTCGGTTATCCGATCGACGAAATCGCGAATCTCGCGTCGGAGCTGAAGGTCGATCTCGTCGTCGTCGGCCACCGGTGCCGCAGCGGATTGTCGAGATGGTGGATGGGGTCTGGCAACACGCAACTGCTCGATCGCGTGAACTGCAGCATTCTGGTAGCGTGTTCGTCGGCGGAAGAGCAGAAGGCCGAAATCGCGCGCGAGCGTGAAGCGACCCTCGCGAGCGGCAAATGATCTAACGGCTGGATGGCCGCCTGACCGGCGATGCATGCCGGCCAGGCGTCGCACGGCATCGGGAGTGTGCGCGTCGAGCGCGGCCTGCTACGCATGCAGGTCGATGCCGGACAATTTCCACGAGAACAGCCCGAAGCGGTGGAAGATCGCCGCATAACGCGTGCCGTCGGCGCTGCGCTGATACGTCACGACGAATTCATCGATATTTCGGTAGCCCGCGCTGGTTTGCTGCTGGGGCGGCGCTGGCGTCGCTTCGCTCGGGCTGGCCGGTGCGGCGGGCGCGGGTGCCGATGCCGATGCCGCCGAAGCGGCCGTGTTGCCGCCCGGTGCGCCGGCACTTGCCGGCGCAGGATGGGCAGGCGGTGCGGCAGGCGTGTTGCCGGGTGCATTGCCTGCTGGCGGCGGGTTTGACCACTCGGGCGGACGCTCGCCCGGATTGCCGCGCGGCGGCAATCCGCTCATCAGTGCGGCGACACCCTCCGGGGTCGCGTACGCATCCACCAGCGGGCCGATCAGCGCAGACCCGATCAGCGCGCCGATCACCGCGAACGGATTGTTTTTCTTCACGGCGTCGATCCGCCGCATCAATTCTTCCGTGACTTGCTGCTTCAGGCTGATGCGCAGCGACGGAAAGTCGACATATTCGCTGATCGCCTGCGCATCACGCGCATCGATCGCCGATTTCAGGCGACCGAGCGCGACATACGGCGACGCGTACGCATAGCCGAGCGTCGCAATGGCGGCGACGATCAGCACGACGATCAGCAGGGGCTTGAGGCGCCGTGCGCGGCGCGACGATCCAGTCACGTTGCCTCCGGTGCGGGAACGTTCCGAAATCAGAGACCGCCCGGCGTGGCCGATCGTTCCTCCGCAATGCAGCGATCGATCATTCGGCACACGGCATCGATCGTACCCACCATGATCAGGCGCGAGCGGCCGTGATAGACGCGCACCGGCGCGCGGCGTGCGGGTTCCGCGTGATTCAGACCGGCATTCAGCGATACCCGCGCGAATGCGGGAAGCGCTGACGGCAGCAGGGACGCCTGCCGTTCGACTGCGACTTCTTGTTGCACTGGCGCCGCCGCGGACAGCGGTGCGCAGGGCGTGCGGCCGCGCAGATGACGCAGGCGACCGAATTGACGGAAAGGCAGCAGGCGGGCAAGGCGTTCCATGATGTTCTCCTGGAGAGACGGAATGTCAGAGTTCGCCCGAGCGGATCAGCCCGACGGCGATGCCTTCCAGCGCGAAATCCGCGCTGCCGGCCTTGACGAAGATGTTTTCGTAATCCGGGTTCTCCGCGATCAACTCGAGGCCGCCGGGCCGGCGCATCAGGCGCTTGACCGTGACGTCGTCGCCGAGACGCGCGACGATGATCTGGCCGTCCTTCGCTTCCGTGCGCTTCTGCACGGCGAGGAGATCGCCGTCGAGAATGCCGGCGTCGCGCATCGACAGGCCGCGCACCTTCAGCAGGTAGTCGGGCTTGCTGGTGAACAGCGCGGGATCGCACGCGTAATGCTGCGAAATGTGCTCCTGCGCGAGGATCGGGCTACCGGCCGCGACGCGGCCGACGAGCGGCAGCGACAGTTGCATCAGGCCGGCGTGCGGCAGCGTGAATTGGTGCGGGGCATCGTCGATGCCGAGCAGCCGGATGCCGCGCGATGCGCCGGCGGCCAGCTCGATCACGCCCTTGCGCGCCAGCGCGCGCAGATGCTCCTCGGCCGCATTCGGCGAGCTGAAGCCCAGTTCGGCCGCGATCTCGGCGCGGGTGGGCGGGAATCCGGAGCGCTCGATCGCGCGACGGATCAAGTCGAACACTTGCTGCTGACGGGCGGTGAGTTTGGTCATGGCTCAACTGTATGGATAGACAGTGAGCTGTATTTTTATACAGTACTTGGTGAATTTCAAGTGTTACTTGAGGTTCGACGCGATCGCGCCGATTCCGGCGCGATTTCGCGACGCCCGGACGCCGGTTTGTCCGCCGCAACCGTCCGCCCCGCATGCGTTAGCACTTTTGAGTATTAAAAAATGAGGAACGATTATTTTTAATCATGTAACCCGTTCGCTAGACTGGCCCGACATCGCAATACCGACAACACTGGAGAACCAAGGATGGCGAAGCGCAATACGGGGCTGGTGGGCGGCGTGGGCCGCCTGATCGCGACACTCGCGCTGGGCGCGGCGGCGGCGCTGGGCGTCGCGGCGCATGCGCAGGCCGATACGACTTTCCTGAACGTGTCGTACGACCCGACGCGCGAGCTGTATCAGGATTTCAACCAGGCGTTCGGCAAGGAGTGGAAGGCGAAGACGGGCGAAACCGTCAACTTCAAGCAGTCGCACGGCGGCTCGGGCGCGCAGGCGCGCTCGGTGCTCGACGGCCTGCAGGCCGACGTCGTCACGCTGGCGCTGGCGTACGACATCGACGCGCTCGCGAACAAGGGGCTGGTGAGCAAGGATTGGCAGAAGCGCCTGCCCGACAACGCGTCGCCGTACACGTCGACGATCGTGTTCCTCGTGCGCAAGGGCAATCCGAAGGGGATCAAGGACTGGGACGACCTGACCAAGCCGGGCATCTCGATCGTCACGCCGAATCCGAAGACCTCGGGCGGCGCGCGCTGGAACTACCTGGCCGCATGGGCATACGCGCTGCACAAGCCGGGCGGCAACGAGCAGACGGCGAAGGAATTCGTCACGAAGCTCTACAAGAACGCCGGCGTGCTCGATTCGGGCGCGCGGGGCGCGACGACGAGCTTCGTGCAGCGCGGGATCGGCGACGTGCTGATCGCGTGGGAAAACGAGGCGTTCCTGTCGGTCAAGGAATTCGGTACCGACAAATTCGAGATCGTCGTGCCGTCGGTGAGCATCCTGGCCGAGCCGCCCGTCGCGGTGGTCGACAAGGTGGTCGACAAGAAGGGCACGCGCAAGCTGGCCGAGGCCTACCTGAACTTCCTGTACGGCCCGCAGGGCCAGGAAATCGCGGCGCGCAACTATTACCGGCCGCGTTCGAAGAACGTGCCGGCGGAGCTGACCAAGCAGTTCCCGAAGCTGAAGCTGTACACGGTCGACGACACGTTCGGCGGCTGGACGAATGCGCAGAAGACGCATTTCGCGGACGGCGGCGTGTTCGATTCGATCTACAAGCCGCAGTAACGCCATAACGACAAGCGGCGCGCCACGACAGCGCGCCGCATCCCCGACGGCCCGCCCGCGCGATTCGTTGCGCCGGCGTTTGCGTCGGGCCCATGAGCAGCATCGACCCAGCAAGAGCATCCGATGACGACGTACACCTTTCGCAAGCCGAGCGCGCTGCCCGGTTTCGGCGTGACACTCGGCATCACGGTGGCCTATTTGAGCCTCGTGGTGCTGATTCCGCTCGCCGCCACGTTCCTGAAGACCGCGACGCTGTCGTGGAGCCAGTTCGTCACCGCCGTCACGTCGCCGCGCGTGCTCGCGTCGTACCGGCTGACGTTCTCGGCCGCGTTCGGCGGCGCGCTGATCAATGCCGTGTTCGGTTTCCTCGTCGCGTGGGTGCTGGTGCGCTACACGTTCCCGTTCAAGCGCCTCGTCGATGCGATCGTCGATCTGCCGTTCGCGCTGCCGACGTCGGTGGCCGGCATCTCGCTCGCGGCCGTGTACGCGACCAACGGCTGGGTCGGCCAGTATCTGGCGCCGCTCGGCATCAAGATCGCGTTCACGCCGGCCGGCGTGCTGGTCGCGCTGACCTTCATCGGGCTGCCGTTCGTCGTGCGCACCGTGCAGCCGGTGCTCGAGGATTTCGAGCGCGAGCAGGAAGAAGCCGCCGCGTGCCTCGGCGCGTCGCGTTGGCTGACGTTCCGGCGCGTCGTGCTGCCGGCCGTGCTGCCGGCGCTGCTCACCGGTTTCGCGCTGGCGTTCGCGCGCGCGCTCGGCGAATACGGATCGGTGATCTTCATCGCCGGCAACGTGCCGATGAAATCCGAGATCACGTCGCTGCTGATCATCACGAAGCTCGAGCAGTACGACTACGCGGGCGCGACCGCGCTGGCAGTCGTGATGCTGGTCGTGTCGTTCCTGATGCTGCTGCTGATCAACACGCTGCAATGGTATCTGCAGCGCAGGACGAGCAAGGGCGCGAGCGGTCCGGCGCCCGTCGCCGTGAGCGCCGTCGCAGCAGGAGGCCAGCAATGAGCCAGGAGGCCACCGTCGTGCTGAAAACCCCGTCGCCGGCCGCGCGCGCCGCGAAGCGGCTCGACCCCGTCAGCGAGTCGCGCGTCGTGCGCTGGCTGCTCACGGGCATCGCGCTGGCGTTCCTCGCGTTCTTCCTCGTCGTACCGCTCGCCGCGGTGTTCGTCGAGGCGCTGCGCAAGGGCGTCGGCTTCTATCTCGAATCGCTGGCCGATCCCGACGCGTGGTCGGCGATCAAGCTGACGCTGACCGTCGCCGCGATCGCGGTGCCGCTGAACCTCGTGTTCGGCGTGTGCGCATCGTGGGCGATCGCGAAGTTCGAATTCCGCGGCAAGGCGCTGCTGACGACGCTGATCGACCTGCCGTTCTCGGTGTCGCCGGTGATCTCGGGCCTCGTGTACGTGCTGCTGTTCGGCGCGCAGGGCTGGCTCGGGCCGTGGCTGCAGGATCACGACGTCCAGATCATCTTCGCGGTGCCGGGCATCGTGCTCGCGACGATCTTCGTCACGTTCCCGTTCGTCGCGCGCGAGCTGATTCCGCTGATGCAGGCGCAAGGCACCGACGAGGAAGAAGCCGCGCGCGTGCTCGGCGCGTCGGGCTGGCAGATCTTCCGCCGCGTGACGCTGCCGAACGTGAGGTGGGGGCTGCTGTACGGCGTGATCCTGTGCAATGCGCGCGCGATGGGCGAGTTCGGCGCGGTGTCGGTCGTGTCCGGCCACATCCGCGGCGTGACCGACACGATGCCGCTGCACGTGGAGATCCTGTACAACGAATACAACTTCGCGGCGGCGTTCGCGGTAGCGTCGGTGCTGGCGCTGCTCGCGCTCGTCACGCTCGCGCTCAAGCTGATCGCCGAGCGTCATCTCGCGGCCGAACTGGCCGACGCGCACGACGCCGGTCCCGCACATGCCGGCCCTGTCGGCGCCGTTTCGTCGAAATCGTAAAGAGGCAACCAGAATGGGTATCACCGTCCGTAATCTTCAGAAGCGCTTCGGCGATTTCACGGCGCTCGACGACGTGTCGCTCGACTTTCCGCCCGGCGAACTGGTCGCGCTGCTCGGGCCGTCCGGCTGCGGCAAGACCACGCTGCTGCGCGTGATCGCGGGCCTCGAGCACGCGGACGCCGGCCAGGTCGTGCTGCAGGGGCTCGACGTGGCGTCGGTCGGCGCGCGCGACCGCCAGGTCGGCTTCGTGTTTCAGCACTACGCGCTGTTCCGCCACATGACGGTGTTCGAGAACGTCGCGTTCGGGCTGCGCGTGAAGCCGCGCCGCGAGCGGCCGTCGGAAGCCGCGATTCGCGACAAGGTGCACGAGCTGCTCAAGCTCGTGCAGCTCGACTGGCTCGCGCAGCGGTACCCGTCCGAGTTGTCGGGCGGCCAGCGCCAGCGCATCGCGCTGGCCCGCGCGCTCGCGGTCGAGCCGAAGGTGCTGCTGCTCGACGAGCCGTTCGGCGCGCTCGACGCGAAGGTCCGCAAGGAACTGCGCGGCTGGCTGCGTCGGCTGCACGACGACCTGCACATCTCGACGATCTTCGTCACGCACGACCAGGAAGAGGCGCTCGAAGTGGCCGATCGCATCGTCGTGCTGAACCGCGGCCACGTCGAGCAGGTCGGCAGCCCGCAGGACGTCTACGATCATCCGCAAAGCGCGTTCGTGTACGAGTTCCTCGGCGCGGCGAACCGGCTGCCGGGCACGGTCGCCGGGCGTGGCTTCGTCGCCGAGGGCGCGGCTGCGCCGATCGAGGTCGACGCCGATTTCGCGGGCCCCGCGAACGCTTACGTGCGGCCGCACGATCTGCAGCTGTGGCCGGCGGGCGACGGGCACCGCGACGGCATCGCGGTGGACGTGCGGCGCGTGATTCCACTCGGCGGTTCGGTGCGCGTGGAGCTCGAGGCGCGCGCGGGCGGCGCGCTCGAGGCGGAACTCGACCGCGACGCATGGCGGGCGCTTTCGCTGCAGGTCGGCGACGGCGCGACGGCCGTGCCGCGCGCCGTGCGGGTGTTTCCCGCCCGTTGACGGGACAATGCAGGGCAGGGGGCGGGATTCGCTCCGATTCGACAATCAAACAACGACAGCCTAAGAGGCATACCCATGAATTTTCAGCAATTGCGGTTCGTGCGCGAAGCGGTGCGCCAGAACATGAACCTGACGGAAGTCGCGAACGTGCTGTACACGTCGCAGTCGGGCGTGTCGAAACAGATCAAGGATCTGGAGGATGAGCTCGGCGTCGACATCTTCATTCGGCGCGGCAAGCGGCTGACGGGGCTCACGGAGCCGGGCAAGGCGGTGCACCAGCTGATCGAGCGGATGCTGCTGGACGCCGAGAACCTGCGCCGCGTCGCGCGCCAGTTCGCCGATCAGGACAGCGGCCACCTCGTCGTCGCGACCACGCACACGCAGGCGCGCTACGCGCTGCCGAAGGTGATCCGGCAGTTCACCGACGTGTTTCCGAAGGTGCATCTCGCGCTGCGCCAGGGCAGCCCGCAGCAGATCGCGCAGATGATCCTGAACGGCGAGGCCGATCTCGGCATCTCGACCGAAGCGCTCGACCGCTATCCGGACATCGTCACCTTCCCGTGCTATTCGTGGCACCACACGGTCGTCGTGCCGAAGGGCCACCCGCTCGTCGGCCGCGAGAACCTGACGCTCGAGGAGATTGCCGAGTACCCGATCATCACGTACGACCAGGACTTCACGGGCCGCTCGCACATCGACCAGGCGTTCGCGCAGGCGGGCGCCGTGCCGGACGTCGTGCTGACCGCGATCGACGCGGACGTGATCAAGACCTACGTCGAGCTCGGAATGGGGATCGGCGTCGTCGCGGCGATGGCCTACGATCCGCAGCGCGACACGGGGCTCGTCGCGCTCGACACGCAACACCTGTTCGAGGCGAGCACGACGCGGGTCGGCCTGCGCAAGGGCGCGTTCCTGCGTGCGTATGCGTACCGGCTGATCGAAATGTTCGCGCCGCATCTGAACGAAGCGGAAATCGCGGGGCTGTTGCGCGAAGCCGTTTGATCGGCGCATGTCGCCTGCCGTCCGGGCAGATGCCGCGGACGGTGCGCGACGTGCGCCGCGCATAGCCTGCCGCACACCGCACGGGGCAGCGGAGGGGATTGCCGCCGGCGCGTCCGAATCATCAGCCGAGGCATCCGATCAAGTGCGTCGCGTCAGGGCGATCGGCGCGCGTTTCCGTGCCAACAGAAAAACAAGAACGGTCTGCAACGCCGAATCTCGGTGCGGAACGCAAGATCGGCAGCCATCCTGGTTCACGAGGCAGCGCGATACGAATCGCCGGTTCCGTTACAGTCGGCCGCATATCGGGTCGGTGGATGCCGGTGATCCGCGTGCCGATCGTGTCGTTCGCGCCGAGCCGCTTCATCGTCGGCCCGCCGCCTGCGACGCGCATCGGCGAGCCGCCGTCGGCATCGAGACTGTCGCATTTGCGCGTCGCGGAGCGCACTCGCGCGCTCCGAATAAACCCTTAAATATTGATCAGACAGGTTGCGCGCCGAAGCGAATCGGTACAGCATAGCCTTCACTCCGCCGGCGTCCCGCCGGCGGTGGCGCGTCGACGACAGCACGCGCCAGGCAGTCGGCCGTCTGCCTTGCTTCCATTCCGTGGTACCGACAGCAGCATCGATGGCCATTGCCCGGGTAGTGTGGCGCAAACGTTTGCTCACATTAAAACAACAACCAGATAACAATCCGGCCCTTCGGGCCAGTCGCCAGGAGATGTGTATGAATGTCCGCTTTCGCCGTCGCTTCCTGACCGCCGCGCTCGCCGCCGTCGCGGTGGTCGCCGCACCGGCTGTCCACGCGCAATCCGCAGCCAAGCCGAAGGTCGCGCTCGTGATGAAGTCGCTCGCCAACGAGTTCTTCCTGACCATGGAAACGGGCGCGAAGGAATACCAGAAACACAACGCGAACCAGTTCGACCTGGTCACCAACGGCATCAAGGACGAGACCGACACCGCGAACCAGATTCGCATCGTCGAGCAGATGATCGTCTCGAAGGTCGATGCGATCGTGCTCGCGCCGGCCGATTCGAAGGCGCTCGTACCGGTCGTGAAGAAGGCCGTCGACGCCGGCATCGTCGTCGTCAACATCGACAACCGGCTCGATCCCGACGTGCTGAAGTCGAAGAACCTGAACGTGCCGTTCGTCGGCCCGGACAACCGCAAGGGCGCGCGCAAGGTCGGCGATTACCTCGCGAAGCGGCTGAAGGCGGGCGACCAGGTCGGCATCATCGAAGGCGTGTCGACGACCACCAACGCCCAGCAGCGCACGGCCGGCTTCCAGGATGCGATGAAGGCGGGCGGGATGACGGTCGTGTCGGTGCAGTCGGGCGAATGGGAGATCGACAAGGGCAATGCGGTGGCGGCCGCGATGCTCAACGAATACCCGAACCTGAAGGCGCTGCTGTGCGGCAACGACAACATGGCGATCGGCGCCGTGTCGGCCGTGCGCGCGGCCGGCAAGCAGGGCAAGGTGCTCGTGGTCGGCTACGACAACATCAACGCGATCAAGCCGATGCTGAAGGACGGCCGCGTGCTCGCGACCGCCGACCAGTACGCGGCGAAGCAGGCCGTGTTCGGCATCGACACGGCGCTCAAGGCGATCGCCGAGCATCGCAAGCAGGCCGACATGTCCGGCGTGGTCGAGACGCCGGTGGATCTCGTGACGAAGTAACGCCGCACCGGTCCGGCCGCCGCCCTCAAGAATCCGGCGCGGCGGCCGTTATCCGGTGTGAGCGCGATCACGGCCACTGCATGCACATGCACTTGTGAGCGTCATATCCGCGCGCCCCGGGCGCGCGGCCGCAACCAGGATCGCGATGGAACCGACCTTCCAACCCTCCCGTTCAGCCCACCCCGTGCTGGCCGTATCCGGCATCGGCAAGACCTATGCCGAACCCGTGCTCGCCGACGTCACGCTGACGCTCGACGCGGGCCAGGCGCTCGCGCTGACGGGCGAGAACGGCGCCGGCAAGAGCACGCTGTCGAAGATCATCGGCGGGCTCGTCGACCCGACCGCCGGCACGATGCAGCTCGGCGGCCAGGCCTATGCGCCGGCGAGCCGCACGCAGGCCGAGGCGCTCGGCGTGCGCATGGTGATGCAGGAACTGAACCTGCTGCCGACGCTGAGCGTCGCCGAAAACCTGTTCCTGAACCGCCTGCCGCGGCGCTTCGGGATCATCGATCGCGTGCGGCTGCGCGACGACGCGCGCGCGGCGATGGCGCAGGTCGGGCTCGACGCGGTCGATCCGGATACGCCGGTCGGCGCGCTCGGCATCGGCCACCAGCAGATGGTCGAGATCGCGCGCAACCTGATCGGCGACTGCCGCGTGCTGATTCTCGACGAGCCGACCGCGATGCTGACCGCGCGCGAAGTCGAGCTGCTGTTCGAGCAGATCGACCGGCTGAAGGCGCGCGGCGTCGCGATCGTCTACATCTCGCACCGGCTCGAAGAGTTCGCGCGCGTCGCCGAGCGCGTCGCGGTGCTGCGCGACGGCCGGCTCGTGCATGTGGGCGACATGGCGGCGACGACGTCCGACGGGCTCGTTACGCTGATGGTCGGGCGCGAGATCGGCGAACACATCGATCTCGGCGAACGGCGTTTCGGCGCGCCGCGGCTCGCGGTGTCGGGTCTCACGCGCGGCACGGCCGTGCGCGACGTGTCGCTCGAGGTACGCGCGGGCGAGATCGTCGGCATCTCGGGGTTAATCGGCGCGGGCCGCACCGAGCTGCTGCGGCTGATCTACGGCGCCGACACGCCGGATGCGGGGACGATCGCGGTGGGCCAGCCGCTGAAGCCGGCGCGGATCGCGTCGCCGGTCGACGCGGTGCGGCAGGGCATCGCGCTGATCACCGAGGATCGCAAGGGCGAAGGGCTGCTGCTGTCGCAGTCGATCACCGCGAACGTGTCGCTCGGCCAGCTCGACCGGCTCGCGCGCGGCGGCATCGTCGATGCGGCGCGCGAGACCGCGCTCGCCGAGCAGCAGATCGACGCGCTGCGCATCCGCACGCACGGGGCGACGCAGCCGGTCGGCGAGCTGTCGGGCGGCAACCAGCAGAAGGTCGTGATCGGCCGCTGGCTCGCGCGCGACATGGGCGTGCTGCTGTTCGACGAGCCGACGCGCGGGATCGACGTCGGCGCCAAATTCGAGATCTACACTTTGATGGGCGCGCTCGCGCGCGAAGGCCGCGCGCTCGTGGTCGTATCGAGCGACCTGCGCGAGCTGATGCTGATCTGCGACCGGATCGGCGTGATGTCGGCCGGCCGCATGACGGCCGTGTTCGAGCGCGGCAACTGGACCCAGGATGCGCTGCTGGCCGCGGCGTTCGCCGGCTTCGGCCGCGAGACGCCGGCGGCCGCCATGCAGCATCCGGATGCGGGGCAGGCGCGCGGCGCCGCTCCGGGCACTTCGACGACAGGACCACAGCAATGACCCAGCCTCCCGTATCCCCGACCGACGCAGGCGCGCAGCAGGACGTGACGGGGCGCCGCGCGCGCACGCTGTCCGGCACGCGGCTCGGCCTGTCGAACTATCTCGGGCTCGCCGGCGCGCTGGCCGCGATGATCGCGCTGTTTTCGGCGCTGAGCGCGCATTTCCTGACCTACGACACGTTCAGCACGATCGCGAACCAGATTCCCGATCTCGTCGTGATGTCGGTCGGGATGACCTTCGTGCTGATCATCGCCGGGATCGACCTGTCGGTCGGCTCGGTGCTCGCGCTGGCCGCGTCGATGGTCAGCGTCGCCGCGCTGAAATGGCAGTGGGGGCCGCTGCCGGCCGCGCTGATCGGAATCGCGGTCGCGACCGCGACGGGCGCGCTGACCGGCGCCGTCACGGTCGGCTGGCGGATTCCGTCGTTCATCGTGTCGCTCGGCGTGCTGGAGGCCGCTCGCGGCCTCGCGTACCAGCTGACGAATTCGCGCACCGCGTATATCGGCGACGCGTTCGATTTCCTGTCGAACCCGATCGCGCTGGGCATCTCGCCGGCGTTCCTGATCGCGGTCGCGGTGATGATCGCGGCCCAGTTCGTGCTCACGCGCACGGTGTTCGGGCGCTATCTGATCGGGATCGGCACGAACGAGGAAGCGGTGCGACTTGCAGGGGTTAACCCGCGGCCGTATAAAATTCTCGTATTCGCACTGATGGGCGCGCTCGCGGGGCTCGCGTCGCTGTTCCAGATTTCGCGGCTCGAGGCGGCCGATCCGAACGCGGGCGCGGGCCTCGAACTGCAGGTCATCGCCGCCGTCGTGATCGGCGGCACGAGCCTGATGGGCGGGCGCGGCTCGGTGATCAGCACGTTCTTCGGCGTGTTGATCATCTCCGTGCTGGCCGCGGGGCTGGCGCAGATCGGTGCGAACGAGCCGACGAAACGGATCATCACGGGTGCGGTCATCGTGGTGGCGGTCGTGCTCGATACGTATCGCAGCCGGCGTACGCGCGTGCGGTAAAAAGACACACAGAACAGACCAGAGAGAAACGGGAAATGGCGACGATCAAGGATGTGGCGGCCATGGCGGGCGTGTCGTTTACGACCGTCTCGCACGTGGTGAACAATTCGCGGCCGGTGTCCGCGGATGTGCGTGCGAAGGTCGAGGGCGCGATCCGCGAGCTGAATTACGTGCCGTCGGCCGTGGCGCGCTCGCTGAAGGCGCGGGCGACGGCGACCATCGGCCTCGTCGTGCCGAACAGCACGAATCCGTACTTCGCGGAGCTTGCGCGCGGCATCGAGGATCAGTGCGCGGCCAACGGCTATTGCGTGTTCTTCTGCAATTCGGACGACGATCCCGTGAAGCAGCGCAATTACCTGCGCGTGTTGCAGGAAAAGCGCATCGACGGTCTGATCGTCGCGTCGGCGGGCGAGGACGCGGTGCTCGCGCAGACGCTCGCCGATATCCACGCGCCGCTCGTCGTCGTCGATCGCAACATCGAGGGGCTCGCAGCCGATCTCGTCCAGATCGACCACGAGCGCGGCGCGTACCTGGCCACGCGCCATCTGCTCGAACTCGGGCACGCGAAGATCGGCTGCATCACCGGGCCGACCGACACCGCCGTCAGCGCGATGCGCGTGCACGGCTTCATCCGTGCGATGGCCGAGCGCGGGGTCGACATCGTGCCGGGCGCGATCGCCGAAAGCGATTTCTCGTGCCTGGGCGGCTATCACGCGGCGTCGCGGCTGTTCGAATCGGTGCGGCCGAGCGCGATCTTCGCGGGCAACGACCTGATGGGGGTCGGCGCGCTGCGCGCGGCGGCCGAGCGCGGGATGCGCGTGCCCGACGACTGCTCGATCATCGGGTTCGACGACATCGAATTTTCCCGCTACACGTATCCGGCGCTGTCGACGGTCGGCCAGTCGGTGCGCGCGCTCGGCGAAATGGCCGCGCAGACGCTGATCGAACGGATCGGCGGCGGTTCGAGCGCCGTGCCGAGCCGCCGCCGCGTCGTGTCGCCGCGCCTCGTGCTGCGCGAATCGACGGCGGTCTACCGCGAGCCGGCCGCGCCGGGCGCCCGCGCATGACGGCGAGCGCAATCGGCACCGGCCGCGTGACGGTGGTCGGCAGCCTCAACATGGATCTCGTCGTGCGGGCGCCGCGCTTGCCGCTGCCGGGCGAAACGCTGGCCGGGCACGCGTTCGCGCAGGCAGCGGGCGGCAAGGGCGGCAATCAGGCCGTCGCCGCCGCCCGGCTCGGCGCGCAGGTCGCGATGATCGGCTGCGTCGGCGCGGATGCGCACGGCGCGGCACTGCGCGCGGGCCTCGAGGTCGAGGGAATCGACTGCACGGGGCTCGCGACGAGCGCGTCGGCGTCGACCGGCGTCGCGCTGATCGTCGTCGACGATGCGAGCCAGAACGCGATCGTGATCGTCGCAGGCGGCAACGGCGAGGTCACGACCGACACGATCGCCCGGCACGAGGCCGCGCTCGCCGCGGCCGACGTGCTGATCTGCCAGCTCGAGACGCCGCCGGACGCGGTGTTCGCGGCCTTGTCGGCCGGGCGCCGGCTCGGCCGCACGGTGGTGCTCAATCCGGCCCCGGCCGTCGCGCCGCTGCCGGACGGCTGGCTGCCGCTCGTCGATTACCTGATCCCGAACGAGGTCGAGGCGGCCGCGCTCACCGGGCTGCCGGTGCGCGACCCGACGGAGGCCGAGGCCGCTGCACGAGCGCTCCAGGCCGGCGGTGCGCGCAACGTGCTGGTCACGCTCGGTGCGCGCGGCGTGCTCGCGTTGACGGCCGACGGCGCCGCGCGACACTATCCGGCGCCGGTCGTGCAGGCCGTCGACACGACGGCGGCCGGCGACACCTTCATCGGCGGCTTTTCCGCACGGCTCGCGGCCGGCGCGGACGTCGACACGGCCATCCGCTTCGCGCAACGCGCGGCGGCGCTGTCGGTCACGCGCGCGGGCGCACAACCGTCGATTCCGAGCCGCATCGAACTGGCCGACTAGGGCCGGATCACCGTTTTCCAGTTCCGCTACGCGGCCCGCCCGTCGCACGAGACGGCCGGCCGCGTACCGGCGCGCCTTTCTCCTGTTCGCCATCCCGCCCCGAATTGCGTCAATAATTCAGCTATTTGTAATAAACAGACGAATAATTCGAAATAATGACGCCAAAACCATCAAGTTATGCGCCACACGGTCGTAATTGCACCGAGTGAAGCAATGCTTCGAGCCAACGGGCCGAGCCCGTTCATGACGACGCAATACAGGATGGATGATGGTGTTCAGGAACCTGACGATTCGTGCGCGCATCGGTTTGACGATGGCGTTTCTGGCGGTACTGCTGGGTGTCACCGGCGTACTCGGTCTGTACGGCATGACGCGTTCGAACGATTCGACGCGCGAGATTTTCACGAACCAGATGCCGAGCGCGGTCGACGTGTCGGTCGCGGAAATGTTCGCCGCGCGCGAGCGCCTCGCACTCGACCGGGCGGCACTGCTGGCCGGCACGCCCGATTCCGTGGCGGCCGTCGAGCGCAGCCGCGCGATGCGCACGCAATCCGACGCATGGTGGCAGAAGTACCTCGCGCTGCCGCGCGGCGCCGAGGAGGATCGCCTCGCCCAGGACGTCGCCGCCCGGCGCAAGGTGCTGCAGGATGCCTGCGACGCGTTCGCGAGCGCGATCGGCACGGGCGATCACGACCGGATCGGCGACGGCGCGAAGCAGCTTCAGGCGCGCTATAACGAACTGGCCGTGGCCGGCGAAGCGCTGCGCAACTTTCAGTTCACCGATGCGCAGGCGCGCTTCGATCAGGCGGAATCGGTGTTCGAGACGATGCGCGTGCTGTCGATCGTCGTGCTGCTGGCCGGCATCGGGGCCGCGGTGCTGTCGTGGCTGACGCTGAGCCGCGCGATCGGCCGCCCGATCGCCGATGCGCTGTCGCATTTCGACGCGATCGCCGCGGGCGACCTGCGCCGGCCGATCGTCGTCGACCGGCGCGACGAGATGGGGCAACTGCTGGAAGGCCTCGCGCGGATGCAGCGCGGGCTCGTCGACACGGTGCGCACCGTGCGCGGCGGCAGCGAGTCGATCGCGACCGCGGCTCGCCAGATCGCGGCCGGTAACATCGACCTGTCGTCGCGTACCGAGGAACAGGCCGCTGCGCTGCAGGAAACCGCGTCGAGCATGGAGCAACTGACCGGCACCGTGAAGCAGAATGCGGACAATGCGCGCCAGGCAAGCTCGCTGGCCGCGAATGCGTCCGACATTGCAAACAAGGGTAATACGGTGGTGGGCCAGGTGGTCGGCACGATGGGCGAAATCAACGACAGCTCGGCGAAAATCGCGGACATCATCACGATCATCGAGGGAATCGCGTTCCAGACCAACATACTTGCGCTGAATGCGGCCGTCGAAGCCGCGCGGGCGGGCGAGGAAGGCCGCGGCTTCGCGGTCGTCGCCGGCGAAGTGCGCAGCCTCGCGCAGCGTTCGTCGAGCGCGGCGAAGGAGATCAAGGCGCTGATCGACGCGTCGGTGGAGCGTATCCGGACCGGCTCGACGCTGGTCGACGAAGCCGGGCGCACGATGAACGAGGTGATCGGCGCGGTCCAGCGCGTGACGGACATCATGGGCGAGATCGCGGCGGCGTCCGAGGAGCAGAGCGGCGGGATCGACCAGGTGGCACGCGCGGTCGCGCAGATGGACGAAGTCACGCAGCAGAATGCGGCGCTCGTCGAGGAAGCCGCCGCCGCCGCGCAGTCGCTCGACGAACAGGCGACGCGCCTGCGCGAAACGGCGGCGGTATTCCAGCTCGACGACGAAGCGGCGCGTGCGGACACCGTCGTTGCGGCGGCGCGGCACGCACCACGCACGCCGTCCGCGCCGGCGGCGGCGCCGGTACAGGCTGCCGCGCGCATCGAACGCGATGCCGCGCCGAAGCGCGCGGCCGCCGCAATGCCGGCGCGCAAGCCTGCCGCCGTATCGGCTGCGCCGGCGCCCGCGCCGGCCGTCGCGAGCGCCGGCGGCGACGACTGGGAGACGTTCTGATCCGAGTGCGCCGCGTATCTATCCCCATTTGGTGACGAACGACGCCCGCGCTCCGCGGGCGTCGTCGTTTCTGCGACAGGCCGAATGTGACAACGCGGACGATCGATCGGGCACAGGCACGTGCATCGCGCATCGTGCGTGACGCACCGACGGGTTCGCGCGGATGCGCTGCGTGCACGTCATGTTCCCGCGTTCACCGTACGGGTATGTCCGTAAGGGACTGCAAAAAAAGTTGTAACGGTGCGGGCGGCGTGTCATCGCACGCGGCCGCTCGAACGTATAGGGATGAAGGGGAGAAGTGGCGACGTCGGCGGCGTCCAACGCACGAGCCGTTTCGATGTTCGACGAGACGCGGCGGATGCAGTTTCTGCGGCTCGGGAAGTCGATTGTAAAACGACGAAATGCGTTGTCCAAGCGGTGTTGTCGAGAATGACGAACTTCATACGAAGAGTTCGTGAAAAAAAATAAGAAAGGGTTTAGGATGAATTCGAACGCGCTTGCTTCTGCGCAGTCATACGAAGGCAGGCACGTCTTCAGACTCAGGCGAGGGAGGTAGCATGGATATTTACAGCAGCTTCGCGAACCGCTTCGAAAAAACGCGAGAGGAAGAGCTCTCGCTGGAGGAGTATCTCGCGCTCTGCAAGAACGATCCATCCGCGTATGCGACGGCGGGTGAACGCATGCTGGAAGCAATCGGGGAACCTGAACAGATCGATACCCGCAACGACCCGCGCCTGTCGCGGATCTTCGCGAACAAGGTCATCAAGGTGTATCCGGCATTCCGTGAGTTCTACGGAATGGAGGAGGTGATCGAGCAGGTGGTCGCGTATTTCCGCCACGCTGCGCAAGGTCTCGAAGAGAAGAAGCAGATCCTCTACCTGCTGGGCCCGGTGGGCGGCGGCAAGTCGTCGATCGCCGAGCGTCTGAAGCAACTGATGGAGCGCGTGCCGTTCTATGCGCTGAAGGGCTCGCCCGTCAACGAATCGCCGCTCGGGCTGTTCGACTACGACGAGGATGGTCCGATCCTCGAGGAACAGTACGGCATTCCGCGCCGCTACCTGAAAAGCATCCTGAGTCCGTGGGCCGTCAAGCGCCTGCACGAATACAACGGCGACATCCGCCAGTTCCGCGTGGTGCGACGCTATCCGTCGATCCTGCGGCAGGTCGGCATCGCGAAGACGGAGCCGGGCGACGAGAACAATCAGGACATCTCGTCGCTGGTCGGCAAGGTCGATATCCGCAAGCTCGAACAGTACGCGCAGGACGATGCCGACGCATACAGCTACTCGGGCGGCCTGTGCCTCGCGAACCAGGGCCTGCTCGAATTCGTCGAAATGTTCAAGGCGCCGATCAAGGTGCTGCACCCGCTGCTGACCGCCACGCAGGAAGGCAACTTCAAGGGCACCGAAGGCTTCGGCGCGATTCCGTTCGACGGCGTGATTCTTGCGCACTCGAACGAATCGGAGTGGAAGGCCTTCCGCAACAACCGCAACAACGAGGCGCTGCTGGACCGGATCTTCGTCGTGAAGGTGCCGTACTGCCTGCGCGTGTCGGAAGAAATCAAGATCTACGAGAAGCTGATTCGCAATTCGTCGCTGGCCGAGGCCGTATGCGCGCCGGGCACGCTGAAGATGATGTCGCAGTTCTCGGTGCTGTCGCGGCTGCACGAGCCTGAGAATTCGAGCCTGTTCTCGAAGATGCAGGTGTACGACGGCGAGAATCTGAAGGACACCGATCCGAAGGCGAAGTCGTACCAGGAGTATCGCGACTACGCAGGCGTCGACGAAGGGATGACCGGCGTATCGACGCGCTTCGCGTTCAAGATCCTGTCGCGCGTGTTCAACTTCGATACGAGCGAGGTCGCGGCCAACCCGGTGCACCTGATGTACGTGCTCGAACAGCAGATCGAACGCGAGCAGTTCCCGCCGGAAACCGAGCAGAAGTACCTGTCGTTCGTGAAGGACGTGCTCGCGTCGCGCTACGCGGAATTCATCGGCAAGGAGATCCAGACGGCGTATCTCGAATCGTATTCGGAATACGGGCAGAACATCTTCGACCGCTACGTCACGTATGCGGATTTCTGGATTCAGGATCAGGAATTCCGCGACCACGACACGGGCGAGAGCTTCGACCGCGCCGCGCTGAACGCGGAGCTGGAGAAGATCGAGAAGCCGGCCGGGATCAGCAATCCGAAGGATTTCCGTAACGAGATCGTGAATTTCGTGCTGCGCGCACGGGCGGCGAACGCCGGCAAGAACCCCGTGTGGACGAGCTACGAGAAGTTGCGCGTCGTGATCGAGAAGAAGATGTTCTCGAACACCGAGGAGCTGTTGCCGGTGATTTCGTTCAACGCCAAGGGTTCGGCGGAGGAGCAGCGCAAGCATGAGGACTTTGTGAACCGGATGGTCGCGAAGGGCTATACGCCGAAGCAGGTGAGGCTGCTTTGCGACTGGTACCTGCGCGTGCGCAAGTCGTCATGACACGCGCGGTATCGTGCCCGGACGGCGAGTCCGCCCGGGCGCTTTCAGAGGCGCCGCCCGCATGACGGCAGACGGCATGCGCGGCGAGTGCCCCGGCAGATCGACTTTCGAGCGGGAGACCGGGAGTGCTTCATCAAATCATCGACCGCAGGCTGGCCGGCAAGAACAAGAGCATCGCCAATCGCGAACGCTTTCTGCGTCGCGTCAAGAACTACATTCGTCGTGCCGTGTCCGACGCGGTGCGCGACCGTAGCATCAAGGATATCCAGAGCACGCAGAGCATCACGATCCCGCGCAAGGACATCGCGGAGCCGAATTTCCGGCACGCGCCGGGCGGGCGTCGCGAATACGTGCACCCCGGCAACGAGGACTACGTGCGCGGCGACAAGATTCCGCGTCCGCAGGGCGGCTCGGGCGGCGGCGGCAGTCAGGCGAGCAACGAGGGCGAAGGGCAGGACGACTTCGTGTTCGAGCTGTCGCGCGACGAGTTCATGCAGTACTTCTTCGACGATCTCGAACTGCCGCGCCTCGTGAAGACGCACCTGCTGACGGTGCCGAGCTGGAAGAACGTGCGCGCGGGCTGGTCGGCGGAGGGCACGCCGAACAACATCGACGTCGTGCGCTCGCTGCGCAGCGCGCTCGGCCGGCGCATCGCGCTCGGCTCGCCGCTCGTCAACGAGCTGCGCGAGCTGGAGGCGCGGCTCGAAGCGTTGAAGAACGACACCGAAGACCGCCGCGCGGAAATCGCGACGCTCGAAGCCGAGATCCATCACCTGAAAGGGCGCATCTGGCGGATTCCGTTCATCGATCCGTTCGACCTGCGCTACATCAACCGCGTGAAGCAGCCGCAACCGTCGAGCCAGGCCGTGATGTTCTGCCTGATGGACGTGTCGGGCTCGATGGACGAGCAGCGCAAGGATCTCGCGAAGCGCTTCTTCATCCTGCTTTACCTGTTCCTCAAGCGCAACTACGAGCGCATCGAAGTGGTGTTCATTCGTCACCATACGCGCGCCGAGGAAGTCGACGAAGATACCTTCTTCCATTCGACCGAAAGCGGCGGCACGGTGGTGTCGAGCGCGCTCGAACTGATGCGCAAGGTGATGAACGAGCGCTACTCGCCGACCGAGTGGAACATCTACGGCGCGCAAGCGTCCGACGGCGACAACTGGACTGACGATTCGCCGAAGTGTCGCAAAATCCTGGAAGAGGATATTCTCACCAAGACGCGTTACTTCGCGTATATCCAGGTCGCGCCGGAAGAGCAGAATCTGTGGCTGGAATACGCGCAACTGGCCCTGTCGCAACCGCATCTCGCGATGAAAAAAGTGGAATCGGCTGCGGACATTTACCCGGTGTTTCGCGAATTGTTCGAAAAGCAGGTGGAAATGTCATGACGACCCGCCATCTGCACAACGAGTCGCGCGGCTACGAGCCGCGCTCTTCCGGCGACGACACGGCCGGCCCTGCCGCACCGCAGCAACGCGTGCAGGCCGAACCGCCGCCGCCGGCCGCCGACTTGCCCGGTTCCGGGCAAAAGGAAGCGCGTATGAACGTTGCCGAACGCAAGCCACTGCCGTGCCCGTCCGACTGGACGTTCGAATTGCTCGAGGAATACGACACGCACATCTCGCAGGTCGCCGAACAATACGAGCTCGACATCTACCCGATCCAGCTCGAGCTGATCAGCGCCGAGCAGATGATGGATGCGTACGCGTCGGTCGGGATGCCCGTCAACTACCGCCACTGGTCGTTCGGCAAGCACTTCCTCGCGACCGAAAAAAGCTACCGCCGCGGCCAGATGGGCCTGGCCTACGAAATCGTCATCAATTCGAACCCGTGCATCGCGTATCTGATGGAAGAGAACACGATGACGATGCAGGCGCTCGTCATCGCGCACGCGGCGTACGGGCACAACTCGTTCTTCAAGGGCAACTACCTGTTCCGGCTGTGGACCGACGCGCACGCGATCATCGACTATCTCGTGTACGCGAAGAACTACGTCGCGGAATGCGAGGAGCGCTACGGCCTCGATCGCGTCGAGGAACTGCTCGACTCGTGCCATGCGCTGATGAACTACGGCGTCGACCGTTACAAGCGGCCGCAGAAACCGTCGCTGTCGAAGGAAGCGGCCCTGCGGCGCGAGCGCGAGGCGTACCTGCAGTCGCAGGTCAACGAACTGTGGCGCACGCTGCCGGGCAAGAAGCCCGAACTGACGGAGGAGCAGGAAGACCGCTATCCGCCCGAGCCGCAGGAGAACCTGCTGTATTTCGCGGAGAAGAACGCGCCGCTGCTCGAACCGTGGGAGCGGGAAGTAATCCGCATCGTGCGCAAGATCGGCCAGTATTTCTATCCGCAGCGGCAGACGCAGGTGATGAACGAAGGCTGGGCGACGTTCTGGCACTACACGCTGCTCAATACGCTGTACAACCAGGGGAAGCTGGAAGACGGCTTCATGATGGAGTTCCTGCATTCGCACAGCAACGTGGTCTACCAGCCGCCCGTCACGAAGCCGTACTACAGCGGGATCAACCCGTATGCGCTCGGTTTCTCGATGATGAGCGACATCCGAAGGATCTGCGAAGCCCCGACGGAAGAGGACTACAAGTGGTTTCCCGAGATCGCGGGCACGCCGTGGCTGCCGGCGATGCACTATGCGATGCGCAACTTCAAGGACGAGAGCTTCATCGCGCAGTATCTGTCGCCGAACCTGATTCGCGAGATGCGGCTCTTCTCGGTGCTCGACGACGACATGCGCGATTCGCTCGAGGTATCGGCGATCCACGACGATTCCGGCTATCAGTCCGTGCGGCAGGCGTTGTCGCGGCAGTACGACATCCATCATCGCGAGCCGAACATCCAGGTATGGGCCGTCAACACGCGCGGCGACCGTAGCCTCACGCTGCGTCACTTCATGACCGACAACCGTCACCTGTCGAACGACAGCGAGGAGGTGCTCAAGCATATGGCGCGGCTCTGGCAGTTCGACGTGTATCTGGAAAGCGTCGACGAGGCCGGCACCGTGCGCAAGCGCTACGAATGCCGCTACGTGCCGCCGGAAGTGCGCGTGTGATCGTCGCCAAGCGAAAATGTTTGCATCGGACGCCAGCCTGAGGGCTGGCGTTTTCATATGACGAACGCGCGGCCGGAGAAAAATTTTCTACATCCGGACGAACCCGGAGCGCTTGTTACTTTACATTTCGCTAAAATCCCGTAGCGCCGTGCGCCGGAACCGGTGCCACGTGCGACCGCACGCGGCGGCCCAGCCGTCTCGCCCAGAAAGCACTAAAAGGAACAGACCAACCCATGGACGTCCAGACCGACCAAGCTGCGCTGTCCGCGCATGACACCCGGCGGCGCGTGTTCGCCATCGTCGGCGCCTCGTCGGGCAACCTCGTCGAGTGGTTCGACTTCTATATCTACTCGTTCTGCGCGCTGTACTTCGCACCGGCATTCTTCCCGAGCGGCAACACGACGACCCAGCTGCTGAACACGGCGGGCGTGTTCGCGGCCGGCTTCCTGATGCGTCCGATCGGCGGTTGGCTGTTCGGCCGCATCGCCGACCGTCACGGCCGTCGCACGGCGATGATGATCTCGGTGCTGATGATGTGCGGCGGCTCGCTCGTGATCGCGGTGCTGCCGACCTATGCGCAGATCGGTGCGCTCGCGCCGGCGCTGCTGCTGGTCGCGCGCCTGTTCCAGGGGCTCTCCGTCGGCGGCGAATACGGCACCAGCGCGACTTACATGAGTGAAGTCGCGCTGAAGGGGCGGCGCGGCTTCTTCGCGTCGTTCCAGTACGTGACGCTGATCGGCGGCCAGCTGTGCGCGCTGCTGGTGCTCGTGATCCTGCAGCAGACGCTGTCGGCCGGCGAGCTGAAAGCGTGGGGCTGGCGCATTCCGTTCGTGGTCGGCGCGGCGGCCGCGCTGATCTCGCTGTACCTGCGCAAGTCGCTCGACGAGACGTCGACGAGCGCATCGCGCGACAAGAAGGACGCCGGCACGATCCGCGGCGTGTGGCAGCACAAGGGGGCGTTCTTCACGGTGGTCGGCTTCACGGCCGGCGGCTCGCTGATCTTCTACACGTTCACGACGTACATGCAGAAGTACCTGGTCAACACCGCCGGCATGCACGCGAAGACGGCCAGCAACGTGATGACCGTCGCGCTGCTCGTCTACATGCTGATGCAGCCGGTGTTCGGCGCGCTGTCGGACAAGATCGGCCGCCGCACGTCGATGATCCTGTTCGGTGCGTTCGCGGTGATCGGCACGGTGCCGCTGATGCATGCGCTGAAGGACGTGACGAGCCCCGTGGCTGCGTTCGTGCTGATCACGGTCGCGCTGGCGATCGTCAGCTTCTACACGTCGATCAGCGGCCTCATCAAGGCCGAGATGTTCCCGCCGGAAGTGCGCGCGATGGGGGTGGGCCTGTCGTATGCGGTCGCGAACGCGATCTTCGGCGGCTCGGCCGAGTACGTCGCGCTGTGGTTCAAGTCGATCGGCAGCGAGGAAACCTTCTACTGGTACGTGACCGTGCTGTGCGCGATCTCGCTGATCGTGTCGTGGCGCATGCGCGATCCGAGCAAGGAAGGGTATCTGCGCCACGAGCCGTGATCGGATGCGCGTCGCGCGTACTTGCACGATGACGAACGTCCGGTCGGTTGGCGGTTTTTTTGCGGCGTGTGATGACACGTGCGGCGAAATCCGCTGTTCGACCCGGCACGTGCCGGCACGAGCGTGCCGCGTCATATCGATATGGAAATCGATTCGTTGTCCACGGCGCGCGATTTCCTTAATCTGACTGCGTAGTTCGTGTGACACCTCCTTGACTGGGATTCGCGCCCGCTGCTTGCAGCGGGCGTTTTTTTATGCGGCAGCGCGTGCCTGCAGCCCGCGCGCCTCATCACGAAACCCGCAGAGCAAAGCACCATTTGTTGGTTCGAATTCGCCGCGCGCGCTGATACGTTAGCGGCTTCGCGACGACACACTTCGTCGCGATGTTCTTCGAACCGTGCCGCCGCGCGATCCGCGGCGGCCTCCATAACAAATCAGGTCGTGCTCATGAAAATCAACACGCTCGCTACGTGGCTCATCGGGGTCGCGCTCGTTACCGCAGGCACCGTCGCGCATGCGGACCGTCTCGACGACATCAGGAAGGCCGGCGTGCTGCGCGTCGCGACGTTCGACAGCAATCCGCCGTTCGGCTATGTCGACGCGAAAAGCAACCGCATCGTCGGTCTCGACGTCGATTACGCGAAGGCGTTGGCCGACAAGCTCGGCGTGACGCTGCAACTGCAACCGACCAACCCCGCGAACCGCATCCCGTTCCTGACGTCCGGCAAGGTCGATCTCGTGCTCGCGAATTTCACGATCACCGACGAGCGCGCGAAGCAGGTCGACTTCAGCATTCCGTATTTCTCGTCGGGCCAGCAGTTTCTCGCGAAGAAGGGCGTGCTGAAATCGGCCGACCAGTTGAACGGCCTGCGCGTCGGCGCGGACAAGGGCACGACCAACGAGATCACGCTGCGCGAGAAATTCCCGAAGGCGACGATCGTCGCGTACGACGACACGCCGTTCGCGTTCGCCGCGCTGCGCGCCGGCAACGTGCAGGCCATCACGCAGGACGGCCCGAAACTGATCGGCCTGCTCGCGAACGTGCCCGACAAGCAGAACTACGAGATCCCGGCGTTCACGATCTCGAACGACTACATGGGCGTCGGCGTGCCGAAAGGCGAGACGCGCCTGCTCGGCTTCGTCAACGACACGCTGAAGGGGCTCGAGGCGAGCGGTCGCGCCACGCAGATCTACGACGCATGGTTCGGGCCGACCACGAAAACGCCGCTCACGCGCATTTTCCGTATCGGCGACAAGACCTGAGCGGTATCGCACGTGCGCCGCGACCGGCCTGAACATCGGCCGTGCGGCGCTTTTTGTTTTCATCCGAACGTGCGCTTCGTGCGCGCGCCACAGCATGCTCGGGTTGGCTCCCAAATATCTGTTCTGGCTCGGGCAGGGCTTCCTGCTGACACTCGGCCTCGCGGTCGCGTCGGCGATCGCCGCGACCGTCGGCGGGCTACTGCTCGCCGTGATGCGGCATGCGCGCGGCAGGGCGCCGCGCGCGGTCGCCGCCGCCTACGTCGTCGCGTTCCGCAACACGCCGCTGCTCGTGCAGTTGCTGTTCTGGTATTTCGGCGTCGCGTCGTTGCTGCCCGATACGTGGATCGCGTGGCTCAACGCGCGCCATGCGGCGAGCGTGGGCCCGTTCACGCTCGCGTGGCCGTCGTTCGAATTCGTCGCGGGCTGGGTCGGCTTGAGCGCCTATACCGCGGCATTCGTCGCCGAGGAATGCGAGGCCGGCCTGCGCGGCGTGCGACGTGCGCAACACGATGCGGCGGCCGCGCTCGGCCTCACGCCGATGCAGTCGCTGCGCTACGTGGTGCTGCCGCAGGCCGTGCGCATCGCGCTGCCGCCGCTGTTCGGCCAATACATGAATCTCGTGAAGAACTCGTCGCTCGCGATGGCGATCGGCGTCGCCGAGCTGTCGTATGCGTCGCGCCAGGTCGAGACCGAAACGTTCAAGACGTTCGCCGCGTTCGGCGTCGCGACGTTGCTGTACGTCGCGGCGGTGGCCGCGATCGAGGCCGGTGCGTATGCGGCCACGCAATGGCGCGACCGGCTCGGAGCGGGGCGCTGACGATGGATCTTTCGCTGCTCGTCTCCAATTTGCCGTACCTGCTCGTCGGCGCGTTCCCGGACGGTCCGCTCGGCGGCGCCGCGCTGTCGCTCGTGCTGGCGCTCGCGTCCGCGATCGCGTCGGCCGGGCTCGGCGTGGCGCTTGGCGTCGCGATGGCGCTCGCACGCGGTCCGGCGCGCGTGCTGCTGCTCGCATTCATCGGCTTCTTTCGCGCGATTCCGGTGCTGATGCTGATCTTCTGGACGTATTTCCTGATGCCCGTGCTGCTGCACATGGACGTGCCGGGGCTCGCGACGGTCGTGTGCGCGCTGGCGCTGGTCGGCGGCGCGTATCTCGCGCATGCGGTGCATGCGGGGATCGTCGCGGCGGGCGACGGGCAATGGCAGGCCGGGCTGTCGCTCGGCCTCACGCGTTGGCAGACGGTGCGCTACGTGCTGCTGCCGCAGGCGATCCGGATCATGACGCCTTCGTTCGTCAACCAGTGGGTCGCGCTCGTGAAGGACACGTCGCTCGCGTATATCGTCGGCGTGCCGGAACTGTCGTTCGTCGCGACTCAGGTGAACAACCGGCTGATGGTGTATCCGGCGCCGATCTTCCTGTTCGTCGCGGCGATCTATCTGGTGCTGTGCACGTCGCTCGACGGTGCGGCGCGTTGGTTGCTGTCGCGCCGTCCGAGGGCGCAGCGCATTGCGCAGGCGGCGGAGCGCACCGAACCCGCGCGGTGACGGCATGCCGCCCGATGCAGGCGGCGGATTTCCGGTGATGAAGATAGGTGGCCGCGTCGCCGCTGGTCGAGCGGCGACGGGCGTGAGCATGCTGCTGTGGTCGCGGTGCGCTTCTTGGCGTGCGTGCCGGCGTTCGCGCGTCAGGACGCGCTGTAATGCGTATCGAACACCGCGCGCAGCGTCGACGAACCGATCGCGAAATCGCCCCACAGCGGCCCGTCGTTCTGCGCGAACGCGAACGGCGTCGTACTGATCGACGCGAGGCGCAAGCGCCATTGCGCGGCTTCCTGGCGGAACGCGGTGAGCTGCATGTCGGACAGCGCCGTCTGCGCGCTGGCCAGCGTGACGAGCGGATCGACCGGCTCGTTCGCGACTCGCACCTCGAAATGCAGGTGCGGGCCCGTTGCGGCGCCGGTCATCCCGACCGAGCCGATGCGCTGGCCTTGCTTCACGGTTTCGCCGACCTTCAGCCCGCGCGCGAACGCGGACAGGTGCGCGTAGTAGGTCGAATAGCCGTCCGCATGATCGACGATCACATAGCGGCCGTAGCCGCCCGGATCGGTGCCGACGAACGACACGACGCCGTCGGCGGCCGCATCGACCGGCGTGCCGCTGGGCGCGGCGAGGTCCACGCCCGTATGGAACGCCATCGCCTGCGACAGCGGATGGATGCGCTCGCCGAAGAACGAGCTGATGCGCGTCCACTTGACCGGCATCGTGAACGCGGCAGCTTCGAGCGGCGAACCGTCGAGCGTGTAGTACGCCCCGTGCTCGGCGCCCGGCGCGCGAAACCAGATCGCGCCGAACGTGCGGCCGGCGACGCGCAGCTCGAGCGCGGTGAGGCGCGGCGTGCCGTCGTTCGTGTCGAACGCGATGCGGTAATAGTCGCCGCGCTGCGCACTCGCGCGCATCGCGACCTTGCCGGTGACGAGATCGCCGAGCTGGATGCGCACTTCGGGCGGCACGTCGAGACGGTTCAGCGTATCGGACAGCGTGAGCTCGATGTCGCCCGCGCGCATCCCGTGCTGGGGATCGGGCGACGCGAACTGGAACAGGCTCGCGTAGCCGAGCATGTCGTTGCGATGTGCGCTGAGCGGCGCGAACAGGCCCGGCTGCAAGCTGCGATCGGGGCGATCGACGTGTTCGTTGCGCTCGCCGATCGTGCGGGCGAGCTCGCTCGTCACGAAATGCTGCGCGGTGGGAAACGGCGTATCGGACAGCACGCGCTGCGGCAGCGCGGCCGTGCCCGAGTCGACGGCGCCCGGCAGTTGCGACACGGCCGGCAGGGCGGCGGCGAGGCCGAATGCGGCGAGCGCACCGAGCACGGCGGCCGGCACGAGCGCGCGCACGGCGCGCTGCGCACGACCGGGCGCGGCGGCATCAGGGGTTGCGACGGACTTGACCAAGGTGTCCACATCCAGGAAAGCGGTTCAAAGGGGTGTGGGCGAGGGCCGCCGGCGGCACATCGTCGAACTGCGACGGGGCGGGCGGCGGGCGTGCAACAAAACAGGCCCCGCCAGGGGCCTGTGTCGTTTCCGTTCGACCCAACGCGCGGGGCGGGCCCGCTTCGAACGGCGGCGTGCATACCGGGTCGAACCCGGTTATCACGCAGACGCTAAAGAAAGATGACAGCGTCAGTCTACCGATGTTCCGCGAAACGTTAAAAATTTTAAAGGGGGTCGGTTCGTTCGTTTCGTACTGCGGTAAATCGGGTTAAATCAGCATTTGTTACGATGATTTTGGTCGGTCAGGCAATTTTTGCGTGCGGCGGCGCAGGGCGGCGGAGGTGCGGACGGCGTCGAAGCCGGCATCGAGCATCGCCTCGGCGTCGTTCCACAGGTTGCCGCGCAGCCGGTTGGTCCAGATCATCGATGCGAACACGCCTTCGAGCAGCGACACGAGATAGACGGCGGCCAGATGCACGTCGAGATCGGCGGCCACTTCGCCGGCCGCGATCGCGCGACGCAGCAGCGCCTTGGTGATGCGCAGCATCTGCAATTCGAGCAGCATGCGGCGCCGCTGCAGCGCACCGTTTTCCTCGCTCTGCTCGCACTTCGTATAGAGAATCACCAGCACGCGCTGCATCGGGCCCGGCTCGCCGCATTCCTGCAGGTAGTGCGACGCGGCGCGCCGCAGCGTCGCGAACGGCGGCAGGCCGTCGCCCGCGTCGAAGCCTTCGGAGGTGCGTGCGAACGCGCGGTCGCACATCGCCAGACACACTTCCATCTTGTTGCGGTAGTGGCCGTAGACGGCGCCCCGCGACATCCCGGCGGCCTCGGCGAGGTCCGCCATCGCGGTTTGCGCGACGCCGCGCTCGAGCAGCACGAGCTCGGCGGCGTCGAGGATCCGGTGCTTGATGGCGAGCGATTCTTCCCGGGTCTTGCGGGCCATGTCGTGAAATTCCTTACAGTTCGCTGTCGTTTTATTGAGACAGTATGTGAGCCGGATTGAAGTCGCCTGTATTTAATCAGTCGTGACTGATTATAATCGGCCACCCTGAGCCGCCGCATTGTATCGGCGGCGAGTGATCCGAGGTCAGAACATGAATAACAAACGCACCCTGTGGCGCCGCCTGCGGCTGGCGCCGTTCGCGCTCGCGGCCCTGCTGGCCGTGGCCGGATGCGGAAAGGGCGGCAAGAACGCCGCGCCGGAGACCGCGAAGCAGGCCACCGTCGTGACGGTACGCCCGACGGCCGTGCCGATGACCGTCGAGCTGCCGGGCCGGCTCGACGCGTACCGGCAGGCGGAGGTGCGCGCGCGGGTCGCGGGCATCGTCACCGCCCGTACCTACGAGGAAGGCCAGGAAGTGAAGCAGGGCGCGGTGCTGTTCCGCATCGATCCCGCGCCGCTGAAGGCCGCCCGCGACGCCGCGCAGGGCGCGCTCGCGAAGGCGCAGGCCGCCGCGCTCGCGGCGACCGACAAGCGCCGCCGTTACGACGACCTCGTGCGCGATCGCGCGGTGAGCGAGCGCGACCACACCGAGGCCGTCGCGGCCGACACGCAGGCGAAGGCCGAGGTCGCATCCGCGAAGGCCGAACTCGCGCGGGCCCAACTGCAGCTCGACTACGCGACCGTCACCGCGCCGATCGCGGGCCGCGCACGGCGCGCGCTCGTGACCGAGGGCGCGCTCGTCGGCCAGGACCAGGCGACGCCGCTCACGACCGTCGAGCAGCTCGATCCGATCTACGTGAACTTCTCGCAGCCGGCCGCCGACGTCGACGCATTGCGTCGCGCGGTGAAGAGCGGGCGCGCGACGGGCATCGCGCAGCACGACGTCGCGGTGACGCTGCTGCGCGCCGACGGCACCGCGTATCCACTGAAGGGCAAGTTGCTGTTCAGCGATCTCGCGGTCGATCCGACCACCGACACCGTCGCGATGCGCGCGCTGTTCCCGAATCCGGAGCGCGAGCTGCTGCCCGGAGCGTATGTGCGGATCGCGCTCGACACGGCGGTCGACCGGCGGGCGATCCTCGTGCCGCGCGACGCGCTGCTGCGCACGGCCGACCGGACGTCGGTGCGCGTGGTCGGTGCGAACGGCAAGGTCAAGGACGTCGAAGTCACGGCCGACCAGATGAGCGGCCACGACTGGCGCGTCACGCGCGGCCTCGCGGGCGGCGAGCGCGTGATCGTCGACGACGCCGCGCAGTTCGCGCCCGATACGGTCGTCAAGCCCGTCGAGAAGGCGCCGCCGTCGAAGGCGGCGCCGGCAGCGGCCGCTTCGCAGGCGGCCGCCCGTCAAACCTGACCGGTTCGAACCAACATGGCACGTTTCTTCATCGATCGCCCCGTCTTCGCGTGGGTGATCGCCATCTTCATCATGCTGGGCGGCCTGTTCGCGATCCGCGCGCTGCCCGTCGCGCAGTATCCGGACATCGCGCCGCCCGTCGTCAGCATCTATGCGACGTACCCGGGCGCGTCCGCGCAGGTCGTCGAGGAATCGGTGACCGCGCTGATCGAGCGCGAGATGAACGGGGCGCCGGGGTTGCTGTATACGTCCGCGACGAGCAGCGCCGGGGCGGCGTCGCTGTACCTGACGTTCAAGCAGGGCGTGAACGCCGATCTCGCGGCCGTCGAAGTGCAGAACCGGCTGAAGACGGTCGATGCGCGCCTGCCCGAGCCCGTGCGCCGCGACGGCATCCAGGTCGAGAAGGCCGCCGACAACATCCAGCTCGTCGTGTCGCTGACGTCCGACGACGGCCGGATGACCGACGTGCAGCTCGGCGAATACGCGTCGGCGAACGTCGTGCAGGCGCTGCGTCGTGTCGAGGGCGTCGGCAAGGTGCAGTTCTGGGGCGCCGAATATGCGATGCGGATCTGGCCCGACCCGGTGAAGCTGGCCGGGCACGGCCTCACCGCGTCGGACATCGCGTCGGCCGTGCGAGCGCACAACGCGCGCGTGACGATCGGCGACATCGGCCGCAGCGCAGTGCCGGACAGCGCGCCGATCGCGGCGACCGTGTTCGCGGACGCGCCGCTGAAGACGCCGGCCGAGTTCGGTGCGATCGCGTTGCGCGCGCGGGCCGACGGCTCCGCGCTGTTCCTGCGCGACGTCGCACGCATCGAATTCGGCGGCAACGACTACAACTATCCGTCGTACGTGAACGGCAAGGTCGCGACCGGGATGGGCATCAAGCTCGCGCCGGGCTCGAACGCGGTAGCCACCGAGAAGCGCGTGCGCGCGACGATGGACGAGCTGTCCGCGTACTTCCCGCCGGGCGTGAAATACCAGATTCCGTACGAGACGTCTTCGTTCGTGCGCGTGTCGATGAACAAGGTCGTCACGACGCTGATCGAGGCCGGCGTGCTGGTGTTCCTCGTGATGTTCCTGTTCATGCAGAACCTGCGCGCGACGCTGATTCCGACGCTCGTCGTGCCGGTCGCGCTCGCGGGCACGTTCGGCGTGATGTACGGGGCCGGCTTCTCGATCAACGTGCTGACGATGTTCGGGATGGTGCTCGCGATCGGCATCCTCGTCGACGACGCGATCGTCGTCGTCGAGAACGTCGAGCGGCTGATGGTCGAGGAGGGGCTCGGGCCGTACGACGCGACCGTCAAGGCAATGCGGCAGATCAGCGGCGCGATCGTCGGGATCACCGTGGTGCTGACGTCGGTGTTCGTGCCGATGGCGTTCTTCGGCGGCGCGGTGGGCAACATCTACCGGCAGTTCGCGCTGTCGCTCGCGGTATCGATCGGCTTCTCGGCCTTTCTCGCGTTGTCGCTGACGCCCGCGCTGTGCGCGACGCTGCTCAAGCCGGTGTCCGGCGACCACCACGAGAAGCGCGGCTTCTTCGGCTGGTTCAACCGCTTCGTCGCGCGCGCGACGCAGCGCTACGCGACGCGGGTCGGCACGATGCTGAAGAAGCCGCTGCGCTGGCTCGTCGTGTACGGCGCGCTGACCGCGGCGGCCGCGCTGATGCTCACGCAGTTGCCGAGCGCGTTCCTGCCGGACGAGGACCAGGGCAACTTCATGGTGATGGTGATTCGCCCGCAAGGCACGCCGCTCGCGGAAACGATGCAGAGCGTGCGCGAGGTCGAGTCGAGCATCCGCCGTGACGAGCCGACCGCCTATACGTATGCGCTCGGCGGCTTCAACCTGTACGGCGAAGGGCCGAACGGCGGGATGATCTTCGTCACGCTGAAGAACTGGAAGGAGCGCAAGGCCGCACACGATCACGTGCAGTCGATCGTCGCGCGCGTCAACGAGCGCTTCGCGGGCACGCCGAACACGACGGTGTTCGCGATGAACTCGCCGGCGCTGCCCGATCTCGGTTCGTCGAGCGGCTTCGACTTCCGGCTGCAGAATCGCGGCGGGCTCGACTACGCGGCGTTCAGCGCCGCGCGCGAGCAACTGCTCGCGGCGGGGCACAAGGATCCGGCGCTCACCGACCTGATGTTCGCGGGCACGCAGGACGCGCCGCAACTGAAGCTCGACATCGATCGCGCGAAGGCGTCCGCGCTCGGCGTGTCGATGGACGAGATCAACACGACGCTCGCGGTGATGTTCGGCTCCGACTATATCGGCGACTTCATGCACGGCACGCAGGTGCGGCGCGTGATGGTGCAGGCCGACGGGCTGCACCGGCTCGATCCGGACGACGTGCGGAAGCTGCGCGTGCGTAACGCGCGCGGCGAGATGGTGCCGCTCGCGGCGTTCGCGACGCTGCACTGGACGCTCGGGCCGCCGCAGCTCACGCGCTACAACGGCTATCCGTCGTTCACGATCAACGGCTCGGCCGCGGCAGGCCACAGCAGCGGCGAGGCGATGAGCGCGATCGAGCGGATCGCCGCGACGCTGCCGGCCGGCATCGGCCATGCGTGGTCGGGGCAATCGTTCGAGGAGCGGCTGTCGGGCGCGCAGGCGCCGATGCTGTTCGCGCTGTCGGTGCTCGTCGTGTTCCTCGCGCTCGCGGCGCTCTACGAGAGCTGGTCGATTCCGTTCGCGGTGATGCTGGTCGTCCCGCTCGGCGTGATCGGCGCGGTGCTCGGCGTGACGCTGCGGGCGATGCCGAACGACATCTATTTCAAGGTGGGGCTGATCGCGACGATCGGGCTGTCCGCGAAGAACGCGATCCTGATCGTCGAAGTCGCGAAGGATCTCGTGGCGCAGCGCATGCCGCTCGTCGACGCGGCGCTCGAAGCCGCGCGCCTGCGGCTGCGGCCGATCGTGATGACCTCGCTCGCGTTCGGTGTCGGCGTGCTGCCGCTCGCGTTCGCATCGGGCGCCGCGTCCGGCGCGCAGAGGGCGATCGGCACGGGCGTGCTCGGCGGCGTGATCACGGCGACCGTGCTCGCGGTGTTTCTCGTCCCGCTGTTTTTCGTGATCGTCGGCCGCCTGTTCGACGTCGGCCCGCGCCGGCGCGGCGGGTCGCGGCCGGCGACGATGGAGGGTTCGCAACCATGATGTTTGCGCTGAACGTATGCGCCGCGCGGCGGGCTCCGGTCGCGCTGGCCGCTGCACTCGCGCTCGCCGGCTGCTCGCTCGCGCCGCGTTACGAGCGTCCGGCGGCGCCGGTGCCGGCAAGCTATGCGCCGCTCGACGGCAGTAACGCGCCGGCGGCCGAACCGGCCACGGCGCAGGATGCCGCGTTGCTCGACGACTGGCATGCGTATTTCACCGATCCGGCGCTGCAGGCGTGGATCGATGCGGCGCTCGCGAACAACCGCGACCTGCGGATCGCGGCCGGCCGGCTCGAGGAAGCGCGCGCGTTGTACGGCGTGCAGCGCGCGGACCTGATGCCGTCGGTCGATGCGCAGCTCGGCTATGAGCGCGCGCGCCAGTACGATCCGGTCGTGCGCGAAAGCGCGATCAGCGGACTGTATCGCGCGGGCGGCGGCGTCAGCGCGTACGAGCTCGACCTGTTCGGCCGCGTGCGCAACCTGTCCGATGCGGCGCTCGCCGAATACTTCGCGACGGCCGACGCGCAGCGCACGGTGCGCATCGGCGTGATCGCCGAAGTGGCCGGCGCGTACGTGTCGGAGCGGGCGCTGCACGAGCAGCGGGCGCTCGCGCAGCGCACGCTCGACGCGCGCGAGCGGATCGCCGAGCTCACGCAACGCCGCTATGCCGCCGGCACGAGCGACGCGATCGAGCTGCGCTCGGCCGAGATGCTGGTCGCGTCCGCGCGCGCGTCGCAGGCCGCGCTGCAGCGCGAGCATGCGCAGGCCGTGCGGGCGCTGCAACTGCTGGCGGGCGATTTCGCGCGCAACGTGCCCGCTGACGCGACCGCGCTCGACACGCTGTCGATCGCGCCCGTGGCACCGGGCGCGCCGAGCGAATTGCTCGAACGGCGGCCGGACATCCGCCAGGCCGAGGCACGGCTGAAAGCCGCGAACGCGAACATCGGCGCGGCGCGCGCGGCGTTCTTCCCGCGCATCGCGCTGACGACCGACTACGGCTCCGTGAGCGACGCGTTCTCGAACCTGTTCGCGGCCGGCACGAGCGTGTGGACCTTCGCGCCGCGCATCACGCTGCCGATCTTCGCGGGCGGACGCAATCGCGCAAACCTCGACGTCGCGAACGCGCGCAAGGACATTGCGGTCGCCGAATACGAGAAAGCCGTGCAGACCGCGTTTCGCGAAGTGGCCGATGCGTTCGCCGCGCGCGACTGGATCGACCGGCAGCTTGCCGCGCAGCAGGACGTGTATGCGGCAGACGGCGCGCGGCTGAAGCTCGCGGAGCGTCGTTATGCGGGTGGCGTCGCGACCTATCTCGAACTGCTCGACGCACAGCGCAGCACGTACGAGTCGGGGCAGGAGCTGATCCGGCTCCGGCAGCTCAGGCTCGCGAACGCGATCGCGCTGTATCGCGCGCTCGGCGGCGGCTGGGCGCCGGCATCGGCGGAGGCCGCGGCTTCCGCGTGAGATGGGCGATGTGTTGCCTGGCGCCGCAGCGTGCCGGGCAACACGACGGCGGCTGCACGATTCGATGTGCGGTCGTCACTTCGACGGGGCGTGCCGCCCACCGTACCGCCTTGCGCCATCGGCGCTTCTTTTGCCGGCCCGCGCATCGTTCTCATCTCCCGGCCGCGCGCAGCGGCGGCTTCTGCTGCCGCCCGCATCCATAGACCCATCGTGTCGTCCGCCTGCGCAAGCACGTGCCGCGTCTCTTCGTTTCCCATTTCATCGAATCCGGCATGCCATGCGTGTTCCGGCGACTGCGCATGCTGCCGATTCCCGATCGGTAATTGACGATCGAATTAATCAATGTATTGGAATCAATGGCGGCGGCAAAGTGTCGCAGTAAAACGTTTGTATGCTTTTCGCAATCGTTTGCGCGATAAATCCATATTGATAAGATTCCACCGTTAATTTCCTGTCAGTTGAAAATGATTCGATATTCGTGTTGCGATCGGACAACGATGGCGGCACTGGACAATGTTTTGTCCTTTGATAGGAGGCCGCGCGCAAGCCGGTGCCGACGAGGAGGGATATGACAGAGACGATTATCGGCAAAAAATTCCCTTAATCTTCAAGCGCTTCCGGAAAATCAAAAAGGAGTGCGGATAAAGGATCCGGAATTGAAAGTCAAAAGGAATGAATGAGCTCCTAGAGGAGTGAATCGAACATTGTCAGATGCATTTGACAATGATTTACAGAAATCTTTCGTTGTTATCTCGATAATGCCGCCTCGTGTCGGACGGGAGCCACCACACGCTACCGTTTGTGTCCGCCACGTCGTCCATTCCATTTGCACTCCTTACGGGAAACGTCATGAAAAAATCTCTCCTGACCGCCGTCGCACTCGCGGCCCTGTCCACCTCGGCCTTCGCGGCGGGCACCGGCACGATCAACTTCACGGGCGAGATCGTCGCGGGCGCATGCGGCATCGATGCGAACTCGGTCAACCAGACCGTGCAGCTCGGCAAGGTGCCGACCAACAAGTTCAAGCAAGCCGGCGACAAGTCGGACCCGGTGTCGTTCGACATCAAGCTGACCGACTGCGACACCAGCATCGCGCAGAACGCGTACTTCACGTTCACGGGCACGTCGAGCGCCGGCCAGCCGAAGCTGCTCGCCACGATCGGTTCGGCAACCAACGTCGGCATCCGCCTGCAGTCCGCGTCGGGCGAATACCTCGACAACGGCGCCGAGCAGAAGGCGCCGACGCTGCTGCAGAACGGCACGAACACCGCGCGCTTCGCGGCGATGTACGAAGCGACGGCAGCCGGCGTGACGCCGGGTACCGCCGACGGCGTCGCGAACTTCACGGTCCGCTACCAGTAAGCGTCCGTACCGGAGGAGGGAGGCGTGCGTCCCTTCCTCCTTCGTCTTTCCTCCCGTTTTCCTTCTCCCTGGACTCCCGGTAGCGCCGCGTGCGAATCAGACATTCCTTCCTTTGCGTCTCCGTGCTGGTCGTCGGCAGCCAGAGCCATGCGACGGAATTCAATTCGTCGTTCCTCGACATCGACGGAACGAGCAACGTCGACCTGTCGCAGTTCTCGCAGCCGGACTTCACGTTGCCCGGCGAGTACATGCTCGACGTGCAGGTCAACGACCTGTACCTCGGACTGCAGCCGATCGAATTCGTGACCGTCGATGCGACGGGCGCGGGCAAGCCGTGCCTGCGACCGGAGCTCGTCGCGCGGTTCGGCCTGAAGCCGTCGCTGGTCAAGGATCTGCCGCGTTTCCGGGGCGGTTGCGTCGACCTGGCTGCGATCGAAGGGGCGACCGTGCGTTACCTGAAAAGCGACGGGCGGCTCAAGATCACGATTCCGCAGGCCGCGCTCGAATTCACCGATTCGACTTACCTGCCGCCGGACCACTGGTCCGAAGGGATTCCCGGCGCGATGCTCGACTATCGCGTGATCGCGAACACGAACCGCAACTTCGGTGCGGCCGGCGGGCAGACGAACGCGATCCAGGCCTACGGGACGGTCGGCGCGAACTGGGAGGCGTGGCGCTTGCGCGGCGACTACCAGGCGCAATCGAACGTGGGTAACACGGCGTACGCGGATCGCACGTTCCGCTTCAGCCGGCTTTACGCATTTCGCGCGCTGCCGTCGATCCAGTCGACGGTGACGTTCGGCGACGACTACCTGAGCTCGGACATTTTCGACACGTTCGCGCTGACGGGCGCGTCGATCCGCAGCGACGACCGCATGCTGCCGCCGTCGCTGCGCGGCTATGCGCCGCTGATCTCGGGCGTGGCGCGCACCAACGCGACCGTGACCGTGTCGCAGGCCGGCCGCGTGCTGTACGTGACGCGCGTGTCGCCGGGCGCGTTCGCGCTGCAGAACATCAACACGAGCGTGCAGGGCACGCTCGACGTCGCGGTCGAGGAAGAGGACGGCAGCGTGCAGCGCTTCCAGGTGACGACCGCCGCCGTGCCGTTCCTCGCGCGCACCGGACAGTTGCGCTACAAGGCCGCGGTCGGCAAGCCACGCCTGTTCGGCGGCGCCGGCATCACGCCGTTCTTCGGTTTCGGCGAAATCGCGTACGGCCTGCCGTTCGACATCACCGCGTATGGCGGCTTCATCGCGGCGTCGGGCTACACGTCGGTCGCACTCGGCGTCGGCCGCGATTTCGGCGCCTTCGGCGCGGTGTCGGCCGACGTCACGCACGCGCGGGCGCGCCTGTGGTGGAGCGGCGCGACACGCAACGGCAACTCGTATCGCATCAACTATTCGAAGCACTTCGACGGGCTCGATGCCGACGTGCGCTTCTTCGGCTACCGCTTCTCCGAGCGCGAGTACACCAACTTCGCGCAATTCTCCGGCGATCCGACGTCGTACGGCCTCGCCAACAGCAAGCAGCGCTATTCGGCGACGATGTCGAAGCGCTTCGGCAATACGTCGACCTATTTCTCGTACGACCAGACGACCTACTGGGCGCGTGCGTCCGAGCAGCGGGTCGGCCTGACGCTCACGCGTGCGTTCTCGATCGGCACGCTGCGCAACCTGAACGTCAGCGTGTCGGCATTCCGCACGCAGAGCGCGGGCGCGAGCGGCAACCAGTTCTCGGTCACCGCGACGCTGCCGATCGGCGGCAACCACACCGTCACGTCGAACCTGACGACGGGCAGCGGCAGCACCAGCGTGAACGCCGGCTACATCTACGACGACCCGGCCGGCCGCACGTACCAGGTCAATGCGGGCGCGACCGACGGCCGCGCGTCGGCGAACGCGAGCTTCCGCCAGCGCACGTCGGCGTACCAGCTCACCGCGCAGGCGTCGACGCTCGCCAACGCGTATGCGGCCGCGTCGCTCGAAGTCGACGGCTCGTTCGTCGCGACGCAGTACGGCGTGTCCGCGCACGCGAACGGCAATGCGGGCGATACGCGGCTGCTGGTGTCGACCGACGGCGTGCCCGACGTGCCGCTGTCCGGCACGCTCACGCATACCGACTCGCGCGGCTACGCGGTGCTCGACGGCATCTCGCCGTACAACGTGTACGACGCGACCGTCAACGTCGAGAAGCTGCCGCTCGAAGTGCAGGTCACGAACCCGATCCAGCGCATGGTGCTGACCGACGGCGCGATCGGCTTCGTGAAATTTTCCGCGGCGCGCGGCAGCAACCTGTACCTGACGCTGACCGACGCGGCCGGCAAGCCGCTGCCGTTCGGTGCGTCGGTGCAGGACGCGGCGAACGGCAAGGAACTCGGCATCGTGGGCGAAGGCGGCGCGGCGTTCCTGACCCAGGTTCAGCCGAAATCCACGCTGGCGGTGCGGGCGGCCGAACGGACGCTCTGCACGATCGACGCACTGCCGAATTCACTCCAACTCGAAGGCACGCCGATTCCGCTGACGTGCCGGACACCCGGCGAGCCGCATGCGGCGGCCGCACGGGGCGAACGATGATTTCCATGGATCCAGCGATGAAGAACGTTTTCTCCCTTGCTTTCCCGCGGCGCGCGCTGTGCGCGTTCGCGGCCGTCGGTGCGGTGCTGGCAGGCGCCGCGCATGCGGCGATCGTGCCCGACCGCACGCGCGTGATCTTCAACGAAGGCGAGCAGGCCGCGATCGTGACGATCGCCAACAAGAGCACGACGTATCCGTATCTCGTGCAGTCGTGGCTCGAGGATGCGAAGGGCAACAAGATCACGTCGCCGCTGATGGTCGTGCCGCCGCTGCAGCGGGTGGAGGCGAACGAGCGCAACGTGCTGCGGATCGCGAAGCTGCCCGGCGCGCAGTTGCCCGCCGATCGCGAAACGGTGTTCTACCTGAACATCCGCGAAGTGCCGCCGAAGACCGACACGCCGAACACGCTGCAGATCGCGCTGCATACGCAGATGAAGCTGTTCTATCGGCCGAAGGCCGTGCAGCCCGCGCGCGACGAGGACTGGACGCTGCCGATGACGCTGCGGGTGGATGCGGCCGCGCACAAGCTGGTGTTCGACAACCCGACGCCGTACCACGTGACGGTGGTCGACGTGAGCGCGGGCGCGCAAAAAACGCCGGTACCAATCGAGCCGACGATGGTGAGCCCGATGAGCACGGCCGACGTGCCGTTCAAGGCGGCGACGCCGTCGACGCTGTTCGTCACGCATGTCGACGATTACGGCGGCCAGGTGGCGGTCGAGTATGCGTGCGAGGCCGGTGTGTGCAAGAGCGTGAAGAAATGAGCGGGGGCGCTCGAAGCGGGGCGGCGACGCGAACGCCCGGGTGGCTCCGGTGGTGGGTGCTCGCGCTGTTCGTCGCGTTTGCGCAGCCGGCGTGGGCGTTGAAATGCGTCGCGAACGGCAGCGGCATGTCGCTGACCGAATCGATCGGCAACGTCGCGTCGTATCCGACCGACGCGCCGGACGGCTACGTGATCTGGGTTTCTCCGCCGCGCACGACGACCGGCTATTGCTACAAGGATATTCCCAGGCTGCAGAACTTCCCCGAGCAGGTTTACTTCTACGCGAATCCGGCGATGCAGAATCCGGCTGCATGGGGGCTCGAAGTCGGCATTCGCTACGGTGGCGAAGACCATTACGGGCGCGGCAACCTGCAGGGCGATCGCATCGATACGGGCAGCTCCGTCGGTGTGTGCCATTTGAGCGATTGGGAGGTCGGGCAAGGGCGGTGCCCCAAGGTGCCGATCAGCATCACGTATCAGATCGTCGTGCGCAAGCGCGGAACGTGGGTGACGCCGCCGTCGGACGTCTACGCGGTGTTCCAGTTCGACGGCGAGCGCGGGCTGAACAGCAACGGGAGCTTCCGTTACTACCTGAGCGGATTGCAAAAGCTCAAGCCGACGCCATGCACGGTCGACGTGCTGGTGACGCCCGAGCCGGGCATCGTCAATTTCGGGCAGGTGCAGACGTCCGGCAACGGCTTCCTGCCGGCCGTGCCGCGCCGGCGGTTTTCGCTGTCGCTGACGAAGAAATGCAGCATCCCGGTGCGCGTCGACGGTTACTTCGAAGCGACGAAAGGCATTGTGCAGAACGGCTTGCTGGTGCCTGACAGCAAGAGCAACTTCGGCATCGGCCTCGAGGACAGCCAGGGCAAGGCGATCGAGTTCAACAAGCAGTTCACGCTCACGCAGTTTCCGGCCAACGTCACGAATCAGAGCGTGTTGCTCGATGCGGTGCTCAAGTCGTTCGGACCACCGAAGATCGGGCCGTTCGATGCGGCCGCAACGATCCGGATTTTCCTGTATTGAGCGTTGTGCGGCATGACCGGCGTGCGCCGCGGCAACGTGCCGCCTGCGCGGGATTTTCATCAATGTACTGACGGAGGAGAAGGAGATGCATCCGAGACGGAGTGTCGTCGCGGCCGTGCTGGCCGTGTCGGCAATGAGCGCGGCTCACGCGCAGACGGTATCGGCCGGCGGTTATTCGCTGACGGTGATCGGCGACCTGGGTGGGCCGCGCGACGTGCGGTACAACGGCTATGCCGTCAGCGCGGACGGCAAGACGATCGTCGGTTCCTACTGGAGCGACGCGCAGCCCGGCAATGCGATGGCCTTCTCGTGGTCGGCCGCGACGGGCTGGCAGCGGCTCGCCGCGCCGGCGAACGCCTATGACGCGCTGGCACGGACGGTGTCGGCCGATGGGCGGGTGATCGGCGGCTCGATCAGCGCGCGCCAGGCGGAAAGCAGCAACCTCGATCGCTGGGCGGTGCGATGGCCCGGCGACGGTCGCACGCAGAAACTCGTTCCGGATACGGCGGGCCGGGACGCATCGGTCGAAGTCGCGAACCTCGGCGGCACGAGGATGAGCGGCAGCTTCACGACGACAGGCGGCCGGAATGCACGGTTCATGTGGGACCAGCCGAGGGGGTTCCGCGCGTTGCCGTCAGGCGGCGACTATATCGTGCAGCTCCTGTCGATGACTTCGTCCGGGAATGCGGCAGTCGGGTTCGCCGGCAATGTCGACGGCGTGTATGGCTCGCGTGCGCTCCTCTGGACGGAACGAATCGGCGAACGACTGTTGCCGACGATCAACGCAGGCGCGGCCAGAATGGATCTGGCCCATGGCGTGACCGAAGACGAACGGACGATCGCCGGCTCGCTTGGCACCCTGGTGGTCTCGCCGGATGGACAACGGGTCGACTCGGAGGCCGTGCTGTGGACGAACGGTGGCGACAGCATCCGGCGGCTCGGTTTTCTCGACGGCGACGACAGCAGCTACGCGTTGTCGATCAGTACGGACGGACAGGTCGTCGTCGGTAGCTCGAGCAACGGCCAGACCGGTGTCGAGCGCGTCTTCGTGTGGACGCCGCAAAGCGGCATGCGCAGCCTCGTTGCGTTGCTCGAAGCGGCCGGCCTGTCGGTCGGCACGCTGAGCCTGACCAACGTGATCGGCGTGAGCCCCGACGGGCAGACCATCACGGGGCAGGGCTATCGCGAAGACGATCCCGACGGGCGGCCGCAGTTCTGGCAAGTGCACATCGATGCGGCAACACTGCGCGCGTTGCGGCCGGCGAGCCCGGGCGCCGACGCATTGCGGGTGCGGACGATGCAGCCGAAGGCGAAGGCGGCGTCGCACACGCTGGCGGTGCGGCCGAACGCAGCGATGCAGCAAAGCGTCTGCCGTCTGCCCGTCATCCCCGCGCGGCTCGCGCCGTGCCGGCTGCGGTCGTCGGCCGCACGCTAGCGAGCATGGTCACATGCCGGCGAAGCGATGAAACATGGCGCCGGTTTGCGGCGCCTTGTTGCGTCTACCGCACCCAGCGGCACATCTGGCGATGAGGATGCTCGAAGTGACGCACCCGGTGCGGATGGATTTCGGCGAGGACCCGCGGGAGCACGGCAGCCACCATGACGACGGTTGCTGTTCAGCGATACCGCTGTCGGTCCATTGACCGGGATCGGCGCGACCCGAGCGAACGCGCGCGGCCCGTCGCCGGGGCAACGCCCGGCAGCACGAACAGCCGGGCTGTGTCTCGGCCCTACGAAGCCGTTGCTCGAGCAACCTCATCCAGCGACGGCTTCGCACCGACCCGGTGCCGGCCGACCACCTCACCCAGCCGTTCGAACCGATACACGAAGGCCGGCGGAAAATTCATCCACGCGACCCCGACCCGCACCGCGCGAACGCGCATGGCTTCCAGATAGTGCGCGGGAATCGGGCAGCGCGGCACATAGGTGAACTGATGGAACGCGCCACCGGCAGCCAGATGGCGCGCAAATGCGCACTGCACGATCGCGACGGCTTGTTCGACCGGCATCGCGACGAGCGGCAACCCGCTCACGATCGCGTGCGCGCGCTGCCCGCCGAAGAAGTCGCCGGTCGTCCCGAGCTCGGCCGCATCCATCTGCATCACCCGCAACGCCGGAAATTGACGCCGCAGCGCGTTCGCGAACGCGGGATCGGCTTCCACCAACACCAGCCGCTCGCTCGCGACGCCGCGTGCGAGCAGCGCGCGCGTGAACACGCCGGTGCCGGCGCCGAGTTCGATCACGGACGCGCCGTCGCACGGCACCTGTGCGGTGATCAACGCGGCGAGCGCCGGACCGGACGGCGCGAGTGCGCCGACCCGGCGCGGATTGCGCCACCAGCTACGCAGAAACAGCATCCATTCGGGGATTCGCATCGACAGGCTCCTGGAGGGTCGATCGGTCAATGACAGGCGCGGCTAGGCGACCGCTTGCGCGGCGAGATAGCCGGCCGTGATGAACAGCGTGTTCCATAGCGCAATGCCGGCCGCGGCGCCGGACGCGAAACGCGTGAAGCTCGTTTCCAGCAATCCGGCGAGCGCCGGCGCGACGAGCCGGACGAACGGCACCAGTTGCGACCACAGGGCGAGCCGCGTGGGCCGCGCGCGGATGTTTTCGATCAGTGCGTCGATTCTGGCGGGCTGCAGCCGGCCCAGCGGCGCGAGGCGGCGCAGCAGGGTCAGCACGCTGTCTTCCGGCCACAGATTGCCGAGCGCGTAATGAAAGAGGCAGCCGGCGAAACTGCCGAGCACCGTGACGACGATCGCTTCCGGCAAGGTCCACGCGCCTTGCGCACCGGCGATGCCGATCATCGCGAGCAGCACGTGCGACGGCAGCACGGGAATCAGTCGTTCGATCAGCGACAGCCCGGCGAGGCAGACGATGCTGTTGGTGCTGACAAGGCTCAGCGCGAGGCCGAACGGGACGAGCGTGGCGAACTGGTTCATCGCGCGGCTCCCGTGCGACCCGTGCACGACGAGCACGACGAACACAACGGACACAACGGACACAACGGACACGACGCGTGCGGCCTTCCATGCCAGAATGGCGCGCACCGGCCCGGCGCGAAGGTGGCGCGCCGCGCCGTCTTGCATCGCAGCAACGAAATCGAAGAACGGAACACGGTCATGGCGGGCCTCTCTGGAAAGCGCCGGATGCATTGCGCCGGCAATGCGGCGATCGATGCGCATCGTGGCCCCTCGGCTTTAAGAAGTTTTTAATCGCGGTCCGTCAGGCTGACGACCTCGCCAATCGAGGAGCGATATCGATGCATATCCTGCTAGTGGAAGACGATGTGATGCTGGCCGACGCCGTGCGGGCCGGCCTCGCGCAGAACGGCTGGCGCGCGGACTGGTCGGCCGACGTGCCGGCGGCGCGGCTCGCGCTCGTCGGGCACGACTACGACGCGGTGCTGCTCGACCTGCAACTGCCGGGCGCGTCCGGTTTCACGCTGCTGGCCGCGATGCGTGCGAACTACGATGCGACGCCGGTGCTGATCGTGACCGCGCGCGATCAGTTGAGCGACCGTATTCGCGGCCTCGACGCCGGCGCCGACGACTATCTCGTGAAGCCGTTCCAGCTGGACGAGCTGTATGCGCGGCTTCGGGCGCTGACGCGCCGCAGCCAGGGGCGCGTGTCGGAGCGGCTGGTCTGCCGCGATGTCCATGTCGATCCGGCGCGCCGGGAAGTCACGCGCGCCGGCGAACCGGTCGCGTTGAGCATCCACGAATACCGGACGCTGCTCGCGCTGATGGAGCGGCAAGGGCGAGTCGTCACGCGGGCGCAGCTCGAGGAGCGCGTGTACGGCAACGACGGCGCAATCGAAAGCAACACGATCGCGGTGTACATCCATCAATTGCGGCGCAAGCTCGGCGACGAGCTGATCGTGACGGTGCACGGCTTCGGCTATCGCGTCGGGGAGGGCACGGCATGAGGTCGCTGCGCGTACGCCTGCTCGCGACCGTGATGGCGACGGTCGTCGTGTTCTGGGCCGGCTGGGGCGCGTTTCTCGGCATCGGCCTGTGGCGCGAACAGCGCGGCTGGCGCGACGGCTTGCTCGAGGGCGCCGCGCAACTGCTGCTGTTGTCGTTGCCCGATACGATCGATCGCCTGCCCGAAGTGCGCACGCAGGCGGTGTTGCCGAAAACGGCGTACGGCAAATACGACGTCGCGTTCCAGATCTGGGTCGACGGCCGCAATGTCATGCACAGCGCGGATGCGCCGGGACCGGCGCTCAAGCCGGACATGCGCAATGGCTACGGCGTGAGCGCCGGGCGCGGTATCGCACGCGACGAGACCTGGCGGGTCTATTCGCTGTCGGATCCGGCCGGCCGGATTCACGTGCAGACCGGCGGGCCGGCCACGACCTGGCAGGAGAAGGCCAGCAATGCGGTGCAGCTCGGCCTGTTCAATACGGCGGTGATGCTCGCGATGCTGGGCGTGGCGATCTGGTGGGGGATCCGCTGGTCGTTCGGGCCGGTGCGCGAGGTTCAGCGGGCGATCCAGCACAAGGCCGCGTTCGATTTTTCGCCGTTGCCGTTGACGATGCTGCCGCGCGAACTCCGGCCGCTCGTCGAATCGTTCAATCGGCTGCTCGCGCGGCTGAGCCAGGCCGTCGATACCGAGCGCCGTTTCATCGGCGATGCGGCGCACGAATTGCGCATTCCGCTGGCAGCGTTGTCGGCGCAGGCGGAAGTGGCATTGCGGGCGGATGATCCGACGGACAAGGACGCCGCGCTGCGCCGGCTGGCAACGGGCGTCGAGCGCAGCGCGCGGCTGTCGGCGCAATTGCTCGAGCTGGCGCGGCTGGATGCCGGCTCGCGTGCGGAGCAGCATGGGCCGGTCGACCTGGCACGGCTCGTTGCGCTGATCGCGAGCGACTTCGATGCGGCCGCGCATGCGCGCGGGCAGACGGTGCGAATGGCGGTCGAGCCGGTATGCGTGTGGGGCGACCTGAACGAAATCGCGATCGCGGTGCGCAACCTGATCGACAACGCGCTGCGTTACGGCCGTGAAGGCGGACGGGTCGAGATCGCATGCGATGGCGTTACGGATGCAGGGCGGGTCGGATTGCGGATCGCGGACGACGGGCCGGGCGTGCCGATCGATCAACGCGGGCGAATCTTCGAACGCTTCTACCGGGTGCCGGGCACCGCGCAGCCGGGAAGCGGCATCGGCCTGTCGCTGGTCGCGCGCATCGCCGAGTCTCACGGCGGAGCGGTCGACGTGACGTCCGGTATCGACGGGCGCGGGCTCGCGGTGATCCTGTCGTTTCCGATCTGGCTCGCGCCGGAGCGGTGGCAGCGCTAGCGTGGGCGCCGCGTCGCGTCGACCACGAAAAAAGCGCCGGCAAGCGGCGCTTTCTCGCATCGGCTACGCGACGCTCAACGCACCCAGCGGCACACCTTGTGATGGTGATGCTCGAAGTGACACACGCGGTGCGGATGCGCTTCGGCGATGGCCGGCACGAGCACGGCGGCGGCCACGGCGGCGGCGGTGAGGGTTTTCAGTAGCGTCTTCATGTCGAGGTCCTGTCGTTGAATGAATCAAGAGTGCGCAGCGGCATCACCACTGCGGCCGCTGATCGTCGCGACGGTCGTCACGGCGGTCATCCCGGCGATCGCGGTCGTCGCGCGGGCCGGGATGCCGGGCTTCCCAGTCGCGGCGCTCCCAGTAGCGATTTCCGTCCCAGTAACGATCGCCATGCCAGCCGATCGTGACTTCGGCAGGGCCAGGGTAGGCGACGCACCCGGCGAGCATCACGCTCGAGAGCGTGCCCACCATGACTGCGGATAACACGATGGATTTCATGTCGTTCTCCCTTGGTAACGGCAAGTGGATCGTACGAGCCCCCAAAATTTCACGTGGTAAGAAGTTGCTACCGCCGATGACACGTGCAGGCGTTTCGTCAGGAACGTGAAAGCATGCGTGCGCGGCGTGCGGGCCGTCCGCGCAGCGCGGATGCGCACCCGTGCGCGCCGACGACGATTCCACCCATTGTTCAGACAAATCCTGATGGTCCAAAGGGTCATCACGTAATCGGATTGAGAATGATTTGCGTTTACGTTAAATTTCCTTATCTCGGAATTTGACGGAGCAGATCGATGGCCATGGCGGAAGTACTCGACCGACCGGCGGCGACCGCGGCAAACCCGTTCCTCGGCAGTTGTCCGGACTTGCCGCCGCGCGCCGCGCCGCGTGCGCGCCGGGCGTCCGAGCCCCGTGCGCAGGGCGCGTTGCTCGACGTGCTGATCGCCCATCGCGCGATGCTCGTCAACGTCGCGCGCGGCTTCGTCGGCTGCGCGAGCCGCGCGGAAGACGTCGTGCACGACGTGTTCGTGAAGCTCGTCGAATTTCCGAACCAGGACGCGGTGCGCCAGCCGGTCGCGTACGTGACGCGGATGGTGCGCAATGCGTCGATCGACGCATGCCGCCGGCAGAGCCTGGAAAACGTCTATCACACGGAAGAGGACGACGGCTTCGACGTGCCGTCGCCCGAGCCGACGCCGGAAGCCGCGCTGATGACGCGCGATACGCTGCGGCGCGTGTGGGCCGCGCTCGACGACCTGCCGGCGCGCAGCCGTGCGGCCTTCGAGATGGTGCGGCTGCGCGAGGAGACGCTGCAGACCGCGGCGCGCGCGCTGAACGTGTCGCAGACGCTCGTGCATTTCATGGTGCGCGACGCGGAGCGCCATTGCGCGGAATGCCTCGACGCATGCCATCGCGGCGTCGCGTGCCCGGTGTTCCTCGGCGGCCGCGCGCGGCGGCGGTAAAAATACGCGCCGGTCAACCGTCTATCAGACAGGAGCGGCCGAATCCGCCGCTTCGCCTCCTTCAACCGCCCAGCGATTTCCGATCATGACGCAAGCCCCGACGCCTTCCGCCGACACCGACGATCTCGTCTATACGGTCGTCATCAACGACGAAGAACAGTATTCGATCTGGCCGACGTTCCGGCCCGTGCCCGCCGGCTGGCGCGAAGTGGGCGTGAGCGGCCCGAAGGCCGATTGTCTCGCGCACATCGAGACCGTCTGGACCGACATGCGCCCGGCGAGCCTGCGCCGCGCGATGGACGGCGAGCGCGCGACGCGCGCGTCGTGACCTGCTGCGCCGCGGGTGCGGCGCCTCACCTGAAGAGGACGTTTGCATGACCCTGCTTTCGTTGCCGACGCTCGACGACCTGCGTATCGAGCCGGGGCTGCCCACCGTCGTGTCGCCGCGCGGCAACGACGGGATGTCGATCGACGACGTCGCGCCGCTGGCGCGCGAGATCGCGGCCGACACGCTCGAACGGGCGGGCGGCGTGCTGTTCACGGGCTTTCGCGTGCCGTCGATCGACGCGTTCCAGCAATTCGCGGCGTCGTTCGGCGATCCGCTGATCGGCTATGAATACGCGTCGACGCCGCGTAGCCAGGTCGAAGGCGCGGTCTACACGTCGACCGAATACCCGCCGCACCGCGCGATTCCGCTGCACAACGAACAGTCGTACACGCGCGAATGGCCGCTGCGCATCTGGTTCCACTGCGCGCTCGCCGCGCCGAAGGGCGGGGCGACGCCGATCGCGGACAGCCGCGCCGTGTACCGTGCGCTCGATCCGGCGCTCGTCGCGCGCTTCGAGAAACGCGAGCTGCTGTACGTGCGCAATTTCGGGCAAGGGCTCGACTTGCCGTGGCAGCAGTCGTTCGGCACCGACGAGCCGGCCGAGGTCGAGCGGATGTGCGCGGCGCGCGGCATCGAGTGCGCGTGGCGTACCGACGACGACGGCGAACTGCTGCTGCGCACGCGCGAACGCTGCCAGGCCATCGCGCGCCATCCACGCACGGGCGAGCGCGTCTGGTTCAACCAGGCGAACCTGTTTCACCTGTCGGCGCTCGACGAAGACATGCAGGAAGCGCTCGTCGATGCGGTCGGGCTCGAGAACGTGCCGCGCAACGTGTACTACGGCGACGGCGAACCGCTCGAGGCCGACGCGCTCGCGCAGATCCGCGGGGTGCTCGACCAGCAGCGCATCGTGTTCCCGTGGCGCACCGGCGACGTGCTGATGCTCGACAACATGCTGAGCGCGCATGCACGCGACCCGTTCGAGGGGCCGCGCAAGGTCGTCGTCGCGATGGCGCAGAGTTACACGGTCCCGCGCGACCGAACGGAGGATCGATGACGCGTAGTACCGCCGCGCTTGCCGCGCGCGGGCTGTCGGTGGGATATCGCGACCATGTCGTGATCGACGGGCTCGACCTGTCGATCGCGGCCGGCCGCGTCACCGCGCTGTGCGGGCCGAACGGCTGCGGCAAGAGCACGCTGCTGCGCACGCTGGCGGGCCTGCAGCCCGCGCGTGCCGGCCATGTCGAAGTGAACGGCAAGCCCCTTGCATCGTTTCGCCGTCGCGCGCTCGCGCGCGAGCTGACGATGCTCGCGCAGTTCAACCAGATTCCGTCTGGCCTCACGGTGCGCGAGCTCGTCGCGTACGGGCGCTATGCGTACGGCGGCTTCCTGCGCGGCCTGTCGCGGATCGATCATGCGGCAATCGACGAGGCGCTCGAGACGAGCGGCCTCGCCGACGATGCGCAGCGCGACGTCGGCGCGCTGTCGGGCGGCGAGCGCCAGCGCGCGTGGATCGCGATGGCGCTCGCGCAGCAGGCGCCGATCGTGCTGCTCGACGAACCGACGACCTATCTCGACATTCATCACCAGCTCGACATCCTCGATGCGCTGCGTGCGCTGAACCGCGCGCGCGGGCTGACGATCGTGTGGGTGCTGCACGACCTGAACCAGGCGGCCGCGTACAGCGACGAGATCGTGCTGATGCGCGCGGGCCGCCTCGTCGCGCAGGGCACGCCCGACGCGATGCTCGACCCGGCGCGGCTGCGCGCGGCGTTCGGCGTCGAGATGCTGAAGCTCGCGCATCCGCGCACGGGCGCACCGATGTGCGTGCCGGCCTACGGGCCGTCGACCGACGGCGCGGCGCAGGCGGCCGGCGTCTTCGACCGGGATCTCGCCGTATGACGACGTTCGCGATGCGCAAGCGCCTCGCGGCGACGGGCCACGGAGCGACGACGGGGCGGGCCGGCGCGATCGCGTTCTGCCTCGTCGCGCTGATCGCGCTGCTCGCGGCGCTGCGGATTGCCCCCGATCTGCGCGTGTGGTGGGGCGCGGCGCCCGGCAGCGATGCCGCGTCGCTCGCGCACGTATTCCTGTTCGATCTCAATCTGCCGCGCGTCGCGGCCGCGCTCGTCGCCGGCGGCTGCCTCGGCATCGCCGGCGCGCTGTTCCAGTCGCTCACGCGCAATCCGCTCGCGTCGCCCGACCTGCTCGGCGTGACGGGCGGCGCCCAGCTCGGCCTGCTCGCGGCGATGCTCGTGCCGGCGCTGGCGGGCGTCGCGTCGGTGCCGCTGCTGTTCGTGTGCGGGCTCGCCGCGGCCGCGTGCGCGATCGTCGCGGCGGGCGGCTGGCGCGCGACGCCGTTGCGGCTCGTGCTCGCGGGCAGCGTGTGCATGCTGCTGTTCGCCGCGCTGTCGACACTCGTGCTCGCGTTCTTCGAGCAGAACATCGCGGGCGCCGCGCTGTGGACCAACGGCAGCCTGTACCAGCCGGGCGCGACGGGTCTCGCGCTCGCCGCGCGCTGGCTCGTCGTGCCGCTGATCGCGCTGCCGTTCGTGATCCGGCCGCTGAATCCGCTCACGCTCGGCGACGATGCGGCGGCCGCGGCCGGCGTGCGCGTCGATGCGACGCGACTCGCCGCGACGATCGTCGCGGTCGCGTTCACGAGCGTGGCCGTCAGCATCGCCGGCCCGCTGTCGTACGTCGGCCTCGTCGCGCCGAACCTGCTGCGCCAGGTGCGCGGCGCGCGCGCGGCCCGGCTCGGCGCGCTGGTGCCGCTGTCGGCGCTCGCCGGCGGCGCGCTCGTGCTCGTCACCGACAGCGCGGTGCTCGCGTCGGGCCTCGACGCGACGCTGTCGACCGGCGTCGCGATCGCACTGGTCGGTACGCCGCTGATGCTCGCGATGATCCGGCGCGGCGCCGCGTGGTCGGGCGTGCTGCACGCGGATGCCGAACGCGCGGCGGGCGGCGGCGCGACGCGGCTCGTCGGCTGGCTTGAACGACTCGACTGGCCGCTGCGCACCGCGCTGTTCGTCGCGACGGGCGGGCTGGTGGTGTTGATCGGCGTGTCGGCCGGGCCGGAGTGGCTGTCGCCCGCGCGCTGGTTGGCCGCGCTGTCCGGTCACGATGCGCTCGCACGCATGCTGATCGACCTGCGCCTGCCGCGCCTGCTGTGCGCACTGCTCGCCGGCGCGCTACTTGCCGTCAGCGGTGTCGCGATGCAGAGCGTCGTGCGCAATCCGCTCGCAGGCCCCGAAGTGCTCGGCGTCACGCAGGGCGCGGGGCTCGTCACGCTGTTCGCGTTGTCGACGTGGCCGCTGATGGGCCACGTGACGCTTGCCGCCGCCGCGCTGATCGGCGGCGGGTTGTCGCTCGCGATCACGCTCGCGCTGAATCACCGGCATCGCTACGCGCCGCTCGCGGTCGCGCTGACGGGCATCGTGATCGGCGCGTTGTGGACCACGCTCGCGCAATGGCTGATCACGCAGGAAAGCGTGCAGCCCGCGCGCTTCGTCGTGTGGCTCGTCGGCGGCACGTATGGCCGCAGTTGGGGCGAGGTGTCGATGCTGTTGCCGTGGTGCGCGCTCGCGGTGCCGGTGTTCGCGTGGCTCGCGAAACCGCTCGACATGCTCGCGCTCGGCGACGACCAGGCCGCTGCGCTCGGCCTGCCGGTGGCGGCGCTGCGGCCGCTCGCGCTGACGATCGCGACGCTTGCCGCGTGCGCGGCGGTCGCGGCGGTCGGGCCGGTCGGCTTCATCGGGCTGATGGCGCCGCACGTCGCGACGATGCTCGGCGCGCGCCGGCATCGCACGCGGCTGTGGCTCGCGGCGGCGTGCGGCGCGTTGATCCTCGGCGCCGCGGATCTCGCGGCGCGCATCGTCGTCGCGCCGCGCGAAGTGCCGGCCGGCGTGCTCACTGCGCTGATCGGCGCACCGTACCTGCTCGGGCTGCTGATTCTCGAGGGGCGCCGCGCCCGGCGCGCGGGGCGATGACGCCGTCGCTCGACGGCGCGCGCGCCACGCGCTTTTCGGCGTTCGCGCCGCAACCGTTCGCCGAACACCTCGACGTCGTGTGGCTCGGCATGCCCGACGATGCACGCGCGCCGGGCCGCATCGTCGTGCCCGTCAGCGCGTTGCCTGCGCACCGCGACGCCGTGCTCGGCGCGATGGTCGACCATTACGGCGGCGATCCGACGCAGCATGCGCGTGCGCTGATGTCGCAGTGGAGCAAATACTATTTCGGCCGCGCGGCGCCGGCCGGCGTCGTCGCCGCGCTGACGCTCGGCCGGCCGCTCGACATGACGCCCGAGCGCACGTTCGTCGCGCTCGACGACGGGATGCCGGCCGCGCTGTATTTCGCGAGCGATGCGCTCGGTGCGCCGTGCGACGATCCCGAGCCGCGCTATGCGGGGCTCGTCGCGCATCTCGGCGCGGTGATCGACCTGCTCGCGGCGATGGGGCGCGTCACGCCGCGCGTGCTGTGGAGCAACGCGGGCAATCTGCTCGACTATCTGCTCGATACGTATCGTTCGCTGCCGTGCGCGGCGGATCCCGTTCGCGACGCGAGCTGGCTGTTCGGTTCGACCTGCGTGCACGGCGAGCCGAATCCGTTGCGCATGCCCGTGCGCGACGCGCTGCCGCGCTCGCCGCTGCTGCCGACGCCGTTTCGCGCGCGCCGCGTGTGCTGCCTGCGCTACGAAATTCCTGGAGAAACGCAACTGTGTGGAAGCTGCCCCCTGCTACTGACGATGGACGACGCGGCGCTGGCCGAGCAGGACGCGATCCGGTGACGCGCCCCGGCCGCCGGCACGCGCTCGGTGCACTCGCCGCGCTCGGCGCCGCGTGCTGCGGCGCGTTGTCCGCATCGGCGGCCGCCGTTTCCGCGGCCGGGGGCGCAAGCGGTACGCAAGGCGCCGTGTCGTTGGCCGGCAATCCCGTCGTGTCGCAGGCCAGCGCGACGATGCCCGTGCGGCCGCAGCGCGTGGTCGCGCTCGACTTCATGTTCGCGGAAAGCGTGATCGCGCTCGACATCGTGCCGGTCGGGATGGCCGATACGGCGTTCTACCCGGGCTGGCTCGGCTACCGGAGCGAGCAGCTCGCGCGCGTGACCGACGTCGGCTCGCGGCAGGAGCCCGGGCTCGAGGCGATCGCGGCGGTCAAGCCGGATCTCGTCATCGGCGTCGGTTTCCGGCATGCGCCGATCTTCGACGCGCTCGACCGGATCGCGCCGACGATCCTGTTCCAGTTCAGCCCGAACGTGTCGGAGGGCGGCGTGCCGGTCACGCAGCTCGACTGGATGCGGCAGATCTTCCGGACGATCGGCAAGGTGACGGGGCGCGACGCGCGCGCGCAGGCAGTCGAAGCGCAACTCGACGCCGGCATCGCGCGCAATGCGGCGCGGCTCGCGGCCGCGGGCCGTAACGGCGAGCGCGTCGCGCTGCTGCAGGATCTCGGCTTGCCCGATCGTTACTGGGCCTATACGGGCAACAGTACGTCCGCGGGCCTCGCGCGGGCGCTCGGGCTCGATCCGTGGCCGAAGAAGCCGACGCGGGAAGGCACGCTGTACGTGACGTCGGCCGATCTGCTGCGGCAGCGCGATCTCGCCGTGCTGTTCGTGACCGCGTCGGGGATGGACGTGCCGTTGTCGGCCAAACTCGATTCGCCGGTGTGGCGTTTCGTGCCCGCGCTGAAGGCGCACCGGATCGCGCTGATCGAGCGCAACATCTGGGGATTCGGCGGCCCGATGTCGGCGCTGAAGCTGGCCGACGTGATGACCGACACGATGCTGAAGCTGCCGGCCGTGCGCTGAGCGCGCGGAGGATGCCGCCGGGGGCAGTCGCTGGGGCCGCCGCGTGAACTGGCAGGTCGCCGTGTTCGCTTGACGATGCGTGGCTTCCGCCTTTTTCTCTTCTCCACGCGTGAGCCGATTCCCTGCCGAAACGACAATCGCCGACACACTGCCAATGCAGCGTGTCGGCGATTTTTCGATCGACCGTCGCGTTACGCGCTCAGCGCATCGACGCCATCCTGCGCACGCAGTCGCGCCGGTTGCGTGTCGCTGACGATGCGCCCGTTGTCGAGCTTCAGCAGACGGTCGGCGAGATCGAAGTAGCGGTCGTCGTGCGTGATCACGATCACGGCCTTGCCGCGCGCGCGCAGCTCGGGCAGCAATTGCTCGTAGAACACGGCCTTGAACGACGGATCCTGGTCGGCCGCCCATTCGTCGAACAGGTAGAACGGACGATCCTCCAGATACGCGACGACGAGCGCGAGCCGCTTGCGCTGCCCGGTCGACAGCGCGCGCGTCGAGAACGCGCCGTCGACCACCTTCACCTTGTGGTCGAGCGCGAGTTTCGCGACGAGCGCGTTCGCCCGCGCGTCGGCCTGCGCGCGCGACGGATCGTCGGGGTCGACGATGCCGAGCAGCGCATCGAACAGATGGAAATCGTTGAACACCGCGCTGAAGCGCTGCCGGTAGGCCGCGCGCTCGCGCCAGCCGATCGTGCGGCCGTCGACCTCGATCGTGCCTTGCTCGGGCTCGTAGAGCCCCGTCAGCACCTTGGCGAGCGTCGTCTTGCCGCTGCCGTTGCCGCCGACGATGAACACGAGCTCGCCCGGCCTGATCGTCAGGTCGATCGGCCCGATGCTGAACATCCGTTCGTCGCGCTCGTGGAAATACGCGTGCGTGACGCCGCGCAGCGTGACGGCGCCGGCCGGCGGCACGTCGGGCGCATCGGCCGCGGGCGGCACCGTGCGCAGCGCGCCGAATTCGGCCATCACGCCTTCGATCCGCGTGAGCGACACGCGCGCCGCGTTGACGGTCGGCAGGTTGTTCAGCAGGCCGTCGAGCGGCACGAGCATGAACAGGAACACGACGACGTAGCCGGCGGCCGCGGCCGGGTCGGCATGCACGCCGAGCTGCGGCCAGAACGACGCGATGCCGAGAAACACGTAGAACAGGAAGATGATCCAGCCGACCCCGACCGCATACGCGCTGAACGCGCGGCGGCGGTGGTCGCGCACCTCGCCGATCGCGGCGCCGAGCTGGCCGTCGACGAACTGGCGTGCGCGCGCATCGTGCAGCTTCAGCTCCTTCGCGCCGGAGAACAGCGAGCCGAGATAGCCGAACAGGCGGTCCTGCGCGTGGCCCGCGGCTTCGAGCGATGCGATCGCGCGGCGGTCGCCGGTGTGATAGCCGAGCGAGCCGGCGACGATCGCGGCCAGCGCCAGCACGCACACGGGCCAGGACAGCCACGCCAGATAGCCGAGGCAGCCGAACACGATCGAGCCGTGCATGACCAGGTTCGGCAACGCGAAGAACAGCATCGACACGTTGGTCGCGTCGTCGGTCAGCACCGACTGCACGGGGGCGGCGCCGATTCGCTCGATGTCGCGCAATTCGGCCGCGCCGACGCGCCGCGCCAGATGCACGCGCAGCCGCGCCATCGTGTCCTGCGACAGGCGGGCAAACAGCGTGCCCGACACGATCCGCGTGACGAGCGCGATCACCGCGCACAGCGCGAAGCGCCACGCGAGCGATGCATCGGCTGCCGCCGGTTGGGACAGCGCGCGGTTCAGCGTCGCGACGAGCAGCACGCTCGCGACGCCGTTCAGCACGCACGCGGTGAGCGCCAGCGCGAGCGACACGCGGCTTTCGCGCAGCAGCGCAAGGATCAGGCGCGCCGCGGGGCGGGCGGGGGAAGCGTCGAGGGACGGCGGGGAAGAAGGCTCGTGGGCGGCTGTCATCGGCAACGTCGGTAAAGGGAAGGCAGGCAATAACGCGAAAACGGCAAATCCGGCGCGAACGCAGCGGGCGGGACCGGCCCCGTTGCGGCGTTCCTCCCTGATAGACGAACGGGCCGCGCAAATATTTAGCCCGATCGTCAAAAAAACGGTCGCGCGCACTTTGCGGGCAAAACGGTAAAAAATCGGCCGCGTCGTTCGTCACACCAGTGAAGCCGCCCCAAGCGGCCCCGAGACTTGGCCGAAGCGGCCGGACCGAAGGACTTCACGCACATGACGAGTTTCCCGACTGCGCTGCATCACCGAATCCGCGCACTGGCGCGCATCGCGCCCGACGCACCCGCGATCGCGGTGCCTTTCCAGAACGACCTGCGCCTGTCGCGCGGTGCGCTCGACGCACGTGCATCGCAACTCGCCCGGCAATTGCGCGCGGCCGGCGTCGGCGCCGAAGTGCGGGTCGGCGTGTGCGTCGAGCGTTCGTGCGAACTGTTCGTCGCGCTGCTGGCCGTGCTCAAGGCAGGCGGCGTGTTCGTGCCGCTCGATCCGCGCCATCCGGCCGCACGCCTCGACTGGATCGTGCAGGACGCGCAACTGCGGCACGGCATCGTCGACGCCGCCGGCCGCGCGGCGCTCGGCGCGCCGTTCGAACACGCGTTCGACGCGACGGCCGACGTATCGGGTGTCGTGCAGGACGATGCGTTCGACGACGACACGACGACCGTGCACCCGCGTTCGGCCGCGTACATGATCTATACGTCGGGCTCGACCGGCACGCCGAAGGCGGTGGTCGTCGAGCACGGGCCGCTCGCCGCGCATTGCGACGCGCTCGCGGCCGCGCTGCCGATCGAGGCGGGCGACCGTCTGCTGCATTTCGCGTCGGTCAATTTCGACGCCGCGCACGAATGCTGGCTCGCGCCGCTCGCGGTCGGCGCCGGCATCGTCGTCGCGCCGCCGCAGCCGTTCTCGCCGGACGCCGCGCATGCGCTGATGGTGCGCGAAGCGGTCAGCGTCGCGGCATTTCCGCCCGCTTACCTGCGCGAATTCGCGGCCGTCGCCGCGCGCGACGGCGTGCCGCCGGCCTTGCGCGTACTCGCGTTCGGCGGCGAAGCGCTGCCGCAGCAGGCGTTCGAATGCGTGCGCCGCACGTTCCCGGCAGTCCGCCTGATCAACGGTTACGGGCCGACCGAGGCCGTGATCTCGCCGATGCTGTGGCCGGTCGAGCCGGGCGAAACGCCGGCGCTGGCCGCGGACGACGCGTATGCGTCGCTGCCGATCGGCCGCGCGATCGGCCCGCGCGTGGCGCGCATCGACGGCGCTGCAGCCGATGGCGTGGGCGAGTTGCTGCTCGGCGGCGTCTGCGTCGCACGCGGTTATCACGGTCGCGCGGCGCTCACGGCCGAACGTTTCATTCCCGATGCGCACGGCGAACCCGGTGCGCGCGTCTATCGCACCGGCGACCTCGCACGCCAGCGCGACGACGGCGCGTTCGACTATCTCGGGCGCCTCGACGATCAGGTTCAGGTGCGCGGCGTGCGCGTGGAGCCGGCGGAAATCGCCGCATGCCTGCGCGCGCACCCGGCCGTGGCCGACGCGGCCGTGGTGGCCGAAACCGCCAATGGGCCGACGCGGCTGATCGCGTGCGTCGCGCTGCGCGCGGCGGCCGACGATGCCGCATTGAAGGCGCACGTGGCCGCGCACTTGCCGGCCGCGTGGCAGCCGCATCGGTTCGTGCGTTGCGATGCGCTGCCGTACACGCTGAACGGCAAGCTCGACCGTGCCGCGCTGCGTGAGCGGATCGCCGCCGCGCGCGACACGGCGCAAGCCGCGGGCGATGCGCCGCGCACGCCGACCGAGCGGCAGATCGCGAGCCTCTGGCAGACGCTGCTGGGCCTCGACGTCGCGCCGTCGCGCGACGATCGCTTCTTCGCGCTGGGCGCCGATTCGCTCGCCGCGATGCAGTTGCAGGCCGCGATCCGCGCCACCGTGCGCGTGAATCTGCGGCTCGATACGCTGTTCGCCGATCCTGCGCTCGCCGAACTGGCCGCAACGCTCGACCGGGCGGAACGCGAGACCGGCGAACCGGTGGCCGCGATTGCCGCGCGCCGTGCGACGGCCGATGCGGCGGCGCCGGGTGCGCAGGGTGCGCCGCACGTCGACCGTGCGGCGTCGCTCGCACAGCAACGTTTCTGGGTGCTCGCGCAAACGCGCGACGCAAGCGCCGCGTATCACATCGCCGCACACTGGACGATCGACGGCGTGCTCGACCGCGACGCGCTGCAGCGTGCGCTCGATCACGTGATCGGCCGTCATGAAGCCTGGCGCACGACGCTCGTCGACAACGACGACGGTGTCGTGATGCAGCGGATTCATGCGCATCTGCCGGTGCCGATCGCCGCGGTCGACCTGCGCGACCAGCCGCCGGCCACCCGCGACGCGCAAGCCGCCCGTCTCGCCGAGCGCGACGCGGCCGAACCGTTCGACCTCGCGCGCGGCCCGCTGCTGCGCGCGACGCTGATCGCGCTCGCCGACGATCGTCACCGCCTGCTGCTGACCGCGCATCACGCGATCACCGATGGCTGGAGCTCGCGCTGCGCATTCGACGAACTGTCGGCTGCGTACCGCGCGTATGCCGAAGGCCGCGAACCGTCGCTGCCCGAATTGCCGATCCAGTACGCCGACTACGCGGCCTGGCAGCGCGACATGCTGGCCGGCGGCGAGGGCGCGCGCCAGCTCGACTACTGGCGCGGCGCGTTGCGCGACGTGCCGGGCCCGCTCGCGCTGCCGGTCGACCGCCAGCCGGGCGCGGTACGCACGCTGCACGGCGCGCGCGTGTCGGTGCGCCTGCCCGACGCGGTCGCAGCCGACGTGCGGCAGCTCGCACGCGACGCACGGGCCACCGTCTTCACGGTGCTGCTGGCCGCGCTCGGCGCGTGGCTGTCGCGCCTGACCGGCGAAACGGACGTCGTCGTCGCGGTGCCGGTCGCGCATCGCCAGCGCCCCGAAACGCGTGCGTTGCTGGGGCTTTTCCTGAATACGGTCGCGCTGCGCGTACGCGTGGCGCCGACGCTGCCGTTCCGCGCGCTCGTCGACGCGGCGCGCACCGCGGCGCTCGACGCGGTCGCGCACCAGGACGTGCCGTTCGAGCGCGTCGTCGACGCCGTGAAACCGCCCGTCAAGCGCGGCGACGAATGGCTGCGGGTGAAGTTCGCGCAGCAGTTCGACGCACGGCACGACAGCGTGCTGCCGGGCGCCACGGCGGTCGCGACGCCGGGGCCCGATCTCGCCGCGCGCTTCGACTTCGCGCTGGATTTCACCGACGACGCGAACGGAATCGAACTGGTCGCGGCCTATGCGACCGACTGCATCGATGCCGATACCGCGCGCGCATGGCTCGACAGCTATGCGGCGCTCGTCGGCGCGGCCGCGCACGATCCGCAGCACACGACGGCCACGCTGCCGTGCGACGCATCGGCCGCGACGCGCCAGCCGCGCGACGGCCGTGCGCTGCAAGTCGAGCATGCCGACGTCGTCGCCGCATTCGCCCGGCAGGCGGCCGCGTATCCGCATCGCATCGCGCTTTCCGACGCGTCGGCATCGCTGACGTTCGCCGAGCTCGACGACGCATCGAACCGCATCGCGCGGGCGTTGGCGCAACGCGGCGTGGGCGCCGAAGCGGCCGTCGTCGTCTGCATCGAGCGCTCGGCGCGTTTCGTCGTCGGTCTGCTCGGCGCGCTGAAAGCCGGCGCGCTGGCCGTGCTGCTCGATCCCGCGCAGCCGGCCGCGCGACTCGCCGCGGCGGCGGCCGACTGCGGCGCGCGCTGGGCGCTCGTCGCGGAGCCGGCCGCGTGGCCGGCGGGCCTCGACGCGCAGCCGCTCGACGTCGACGCGCTCGTGCAGGACGCGACGCTCGCCCATGCGGCCGGCGTGCGCGTCGCGCCGCACCCGGAACAGGGCGCGTACCTGATCTATACGTCGGGCTCGACCGGCGCGCCGAAGGGCGTCGTCGTCTCGCACGGCGCGCTGGCCGACTACGTGCAGGGGATGCTCGACGAATTCGCATTCGCACCCGATGCGTCGTTCGCGATGGTGTCGACCGTTGCGGCCGATCTCGGCCACACGACGCTGTTCGGCGCGTTGTGCGCGGGCCGCACGCTGCACCTGCTGCCGGCCGCGTGCGCGTTCGATCCGGATCTGTTCGCCGACGAAATGCGCCGTCGCGACGTCGGCGTGCTGAAGATCGTGCCGAGCCATCTGCAGGCGCTGCTCGATGCGCGCGCGCCGGCCGACGTGCTGCCGCGCCACGCGCTCGTCACGGGCGGCGAAACGCTCACGTGGGCGCTGGTCGCGCGGCTCGCCGCGCTCGCGCCTGCCTGCCGCGTGATCAACCATTACGGGCCGACCGAAGCGACGGTCGGCGCGATCGCATGCGACACGGCGTCGATCGCCGCCGGCGCGCGCGATCCCGCGAGCGGCGTACCGCTCGGCGTACCGCTGCCGAATGCGCGCGCGCTAGTGCTCGACGCGTTCGGCGCGTGCGTGCCGGCCGGCGCGACGGGCGAGCTGTATCTGGGCGGGCCGGGCGTCGCACGCGGCTATCTCGGACGCCCGGCGCAAACCGCCGAACGCTTCGTGCCCGATCCGTTCACGCCCGGCGCGCGGCTGTATCGCACGGGCGATCGCGTGCGGTTGCGCGCGGACGGCCGCCTCGTCTTCCTCGGCCGTATCGACGACCAGGTGAAGATTCGCGGCTACCGCGTCGAGCCGGGCGAGGTGAGTGCGGCCGTGCGCGCGGCCGGCCCGATCGCGCAGGCCGAAACGCTCGCGATCGAGCACGATGGCCGCCTGCGGCTCGCGACGTTCGTCGTGATGCGCGACGGCGCGACATTCGACGAGGCCGCGATGCGCGCCGCGCTCGCCGCGACGCTGCCCGACTACATGGTGCCCGCGCAATTCGTCGCGCTGGCGCGCCTGCCCGTGACGGCGAACGGCAAGATCGATCGCGCGGCATTGCGCGAGCGGGCGGCCGTGCCGGTCGCGGTTGCGTCCGGCGACGCGCCGCAGGGCGCGGTCGAAACGGTGCTCGCCGACGTCTGGCAGGCCGTGCTGAAGGCGCCGAAAGTCGGCCGCGACGACAATTTCTTCGAACTCGGCGGCGATTCGATCCTCGTGCTGCAGGTGATCGCCCGTGCGCGCAAGCGCGGCGTGCGCTTCACGCCGAAACAGCTGTTCGACGGGCCGACCGTCGCCGAACTCGCACGCATCGCGAAAACGGACGACACGGCCATCGCCGCCCGGCCAGCAAGCGCGGACGCGACTGCCGTCGCGCTGCCGGCTGCCACGTCGATCCTGACGCCCGCGCAGCAACGCTTCTTCGCGCTCGATATCCCGCACCGCGGCCACTGGAACCAGGCGGTGTCGTTCGATGTGCGCGGCGCGTTCGACGCGGACGCGTTCGCCCGCGCATTCGACGCGCTGCTCACGCATCACGACGCGTTCCGTCAGCGCTTCGCGCGCGGCGCGGATGGCACGTGGCACGCGAGCGATGCGGCGAAGCCGTACGACGCGCTGCCGTTCGTCGAAGTCGCCGCGCGCGACGAAGCCGACGCGCTGGCGCGCTTCGACGCGCTGCAACGCCGTCTCGACCTCGGCAGCGGGCCGCTCGCGTGCGCGTGCGCGGCACGGCTGCCGAACGGTTCGACGCGGCTCTATCTCGCGATTCACCATGCGATCGTCGACGGCGTGTCGTGGCGAATCCTGCTCGACGACCTGGACACCGCTTATCGCGCCGCATGCGAGCGCACGCCGATCCGCCTGTCGCAACCGGGCCTGCGCGCGGACGTGTGGGCCGCCCGGCTCGCCCGCGCCGCAACGGAACCGGCGTCGCCGTTCGCCGCCGAAGCCGCCTACTGGGCCGGCATGGCGCAGGGCGACGACATCGTGCCCGATCACCCCGATGCAGCGGCGACGAACGCCGACGCGGCCGTCGTCGTGCAGACGATCGACGCGGCATTGACCCGCGCCGCGCTGACCGACGCGCACGCGGCCTATCGCACGCAGACGATCGAGCTGCTCGGCGCGGCGCTCGCGCTGGCGCTGGCCGGCGCGCGCGGCGCCGCATCGTGCCGGGTCGAACTGGAAGGGCACGGCCGCGAAGCGCTGTTCGACGACGCGGATGCCAGCCGCACGATCGGCTGGCTGACGAGTCATTACCCGGTGACGCTGCCGGTCGAAGCGACGGCCCGCGACACGCTGTGCGCGGTCAAGGACACGCTGCGCGCGGTGCCGCACAAGGGGCTCGGCTTCGGCGTGCTCACTCACCATGGCGATACGGCGACGCGCGCGACGCTGGCCGCCGTGCCGCGCCCGCGCGTCACGTTCAACTATCTCGGCCAGTTCGACGCGCCGCGCGATGCACTGCTCGTCCCGCGTTTCGGCGGCACCGGCGTCGAGCGCGACCCGCAGGGCCCGCTCGGCAATACGCTCGCGATCCATGCGTACCTCGACGCGGACGGCGACGGCGCGCGCACGCTGAAGGTTCACTGGGTCTACGGTGTGCCGCAATTCGAACGCGCGACGATCGACGCGTGCGCCGAACGTTTCGCGCTCGCGCTGCGCGAACTCGTCGATGCCTGCGCGTCGCGCGTCGCGCATCGCGGCGGCGGCGCGACGCCGGGCGATTTCCCGCTCGCGCAGGCGGCCGGTCTCACGCAGGCCGCGATCGAGCGCGCACCGCTCGACTGGCGCGCGATCGACGACGTGTATCCGCTGTCGCCGATGCAGCAGGGCATCCTGTTCCATGCGCTGTTCGCGCCCGGCCACGCGAGCTACGTGAACCAGCTCGTCGCGACCGCAACGGCGCTCGACGCCGACCGGCTCGCGGCCGCGTTCGACGCATCCGTCGCGCGTCACGACATCCTGCGCACGAGCGTGATGCCCGACGAAGCCGCGCCGCTGCAGTGCGTGCATCGTCACGCGCGCATGCCGGTCGAGCAGCTCGACTGGCGCACGCGCGGCGACACGCTCGACGCCGATTTCGACGCGTGGCTCGCGGCCGATCGCGCACGCGGCTTCGACTGGCGCGAGCCGCCGCTGATGCGGCTCACGCTGATCCGCGTGACGGACGACGCATGGCGCGTCGTATGGACGCGTCACCACGTGCTGCTCGACGGCTGGAGCACCGCGCGGCTGCTCGCCGACGTGCTGCGCGACTACCGCGACCCCGACGCCGTGTCGCCGTTCGCGAGCCGTCCGGCGCTGCGCTATCGCGACTTCATCGCGTGGCTCGGCACGCGCGAGCGCGACGCCGACGAGCGCTTCTGGACCGAGCGCCTGGCGCGGCTCGATGCGCCCACGCTGATCGCGGAACGCACGGCCGACCGCGCGGATGCCGAGATGGTCACGTGGCGCGCGACGCTCGACGCCGACACGACGATGCGCGTCGCGCAGACCGCCCGCGCGTTGAAACTGACCGTCAACACGCTGGTGCAGGGCGCATGGGCGCTCGCGCTGCAGCGGATGACGCACCAGCCGGCCGTCGCGTTCGGCGCGACCGTCGCGGGCCGTCCCGATGCGCTCGCGGACGTCGACTCAGTGCTCGGTCTTTTCATCAACACGCTGCCGGTGATCACCGCGCCGGCGCCGCAGCAACGGGCGGCCGACTGGCTGCACACGCTGCAACGCGAGAACGCGGCCGCCGCCGAACACGCGCACACGCCGCTCGCCGACATCCAGCGCTGGGCGCGCGGGGCGGGCGGCGCACTGTTCGATACGCTCGTCGTATTCGAGAACTATCCGGTGGACGACACCGCGCGCGATGCCGATCCGCGCGGGCTGGCGTTGAGCGGCGTACGCAGCATCGAAGCGACCGATTTCGCGCTGACGCTCGTGATCGAAACCGGCGTCGAACTGACGATCGACTACGGCTACGACACCGCGCGCATCGACGCGCGTCAGGTCGAGACCTGGCACCGCGCCTTCGCCTGCGCGCTCGATGCGCTGGCCCGGACGCCCGACGCGCGGCTCGGCACGCTGTCGATCGCCGACGATGCGACCCGCGATGCGCTGACGCGTGCGCAGGACACCGCGCGTACCTGGCCGGTGGCACGACGGCAACCGCTGCACCTGCAATTCGGCGACGCGGCACGGGCGACGCCCGACGCGACCGCGCTCGAATACGCGGACGCTCACGGCCATGTGCAGCGCGCGACCTATCGCGAACTCGACGCCGCGACGTCGCGCATTGCCGCCGCGCTGCGCCGGCGGGGCGTGCAGCCCGATACGCCGGTCGCGTTGTGCGTCGAGCGCTCGTTCGACATGGTGATGGCGCTCGTCGGCGTGCTGAAGGCCGGCGCCGCGTATCTGCCGGTCGATCCCGACTATCCGGCCGAGCGCATTGCGTACCTGCTGCGCGACGCGCGGCCGGCCGTCGCGATCACGCAGGCGCATCTGCGCGAACAGGTCGAGGCCGCGCTGGGCGAGGGCGCCGGGACGCAACTGCTGACGGTCGCGGACCTGCTGGCCGACGAAGCGGGCGATACCGACGATGATGCCGCCGCGATCGACGACGCGCAGCTCGCGTACCTGATCTACACGTCCGGCTCGACCGGCAAGCCGAAGGGCGCCGGCAACACGCACGGCGCGCTCGCGAACCGGATCGCGTGGATGCAGCACGCGTACCGGCTGACGCGCGACGACGTCGTGCTGCACAAGACGCCGTTCGGCTTCGACGTGTCGGTGTGGGAATTCGTGTGGCCGCTCGCGATCGGCGCGAAGCTCGCGATCGCGGCGCCGGGCGACCACCGCGATCCGGCGCGTCTGGCCGCCGCGATCCACGCGCACGGCGTGACGGTGCTGCATTTCGTGCCGTCGATGCTCGCGGCGTTCGCCGCGTATCTCGACGACTTCTCGGCCGCCGCGCAATGCGACAGCGTGCGCCTGATCGTCGCGAGCGGGGAGGCGCTGGCGCCCGAACTCGTCGCGAAGATGGCGCGCCTCTTGCCGAACGCGACGCTCGTGAACCTGTACGGGCCGACCGAAGCCGCGATCGACGTGTCGCACTGGACCTGCGGCCCCGACGACGCGCATGCGGTCGCGGTGCCGATCGGCCATCCGATCGCGAACCTGCAACTGCACGTGCTCGATGCCGCGTGGCAGCCGGTGCCGGCCGGCGCGACCGGCGAACTGTATCTCGCGGGCGCGGGCCTCGCACGCGGCTATCTCGGCCGTCCGGCGCTGACCGCCGAGCGCTTCGTGCCCGATCCGTTCGTGCCGGGGGGCCGCATGTACCGCACCGGTGACCTCGCACGCCGGCGCGCGGACGGCGCGCTCGACTACCTCGGCCGTGTCGACACGCAGGTGAAGCTGCGCGGCCAGCGAATCGAGCCGGGCGAGATCGAGGCGCTGCTGCGCGCGGCGCCGGGCGTCAACGACGCGGTCGTGATCGTGCGCGACGAGCAACTGATCGGCTACGTCGCCCGCGGCGACGCGGGTCCGCTCGACCGCGCGGCGTTGCTCGACGCGCTGCGTGCGCAACTGCCGGCGTACATGGTGCCGTCGCAGCTGATCGAACTCGATGCATTGCCCGTCACGCCGAACGGCAAGTGCGACCGCCATGCGCTGCCCGCGCCGGTGCGTGAAGTGGCCGAAGCCGTCGAACTCGCAACCGATACCGAGCGTGCGCTCGCGCAAATCTGGCAGCGCGTGCTGCACGTGGACGCGATCGGTCGCGACGGCGATTTCTTCCTGCTCGGCGGCCACTCGCTGCTCGCGACGCAGGCCCACGCGCAGGCCAACCTGCACTGGGGGCTCGCGCTGCCGCTGCGCACGCTGTTCGACACGCGCACGCTGGCGCGCTGCGCGCAAGCGATCGACGCGGCCTGCGCGGCACGCGGCGCAACCGATGCGGCAAGCGCGATCGACGCGCTGCTCGGCGAACTGGAAACCCAATAAGGACGACGGATGACGAAGGTTCAACCCGACTGGCTCGCGCTCGCGACGCGTTTCGCGCAACTGCCCGATGCGCAGCGCGCGGTCTTCATCGACAAGCTCGGCGCGGCCGGCATCGACTTCCGCGTGCTGCCGATCCCGCCGCGCACGCCGCGCAGCGACCGCGTGCCGGCGTCGTTCGCGCAGACGCGTCTGTGGCTGCACGCGCGGCTGATCGATGCGCCGGACGCGTACCACATCACCGAGCGCCTGGCGCTGACGGGCCCGCTCGACGTGCATGCGCTGCGTCTCGCCTGCGATGCGCTGATTGCGCGCCACGAGGCGCTGCGCACGACCTTCGACGAAGCGCAGGACGGCGTCGCGCAAACGATCCGCGCGCCGTTGCGCTGCCCGTGGCGCGAAACCGATCTCGACGCGTTGCCGGATGCGCAGCGCGTGCCGCGCGCGCAAGCGCTCGCGACGGCCGACGAGGCCGAGCCGTTCGATCTCGGCACGGCGCCGCTCGTGCGCGCGCATCTGATTCGCTTCGACGCGACGCATCACTGGCTCGCTCTCACCGTGCATCACATCGTGTCGGACGGCTGGTCGTCGGGCGTGATGCTGGACGAACTCGCGGCGTTCTATCGCGCGTATGCGTCGGGCGAGCCGGTGCCGCTCGCGCCGCTGCCGATCCAGTACGCCGACTACGCGCTGTGGCAGCGCCGCTGGCTCGACGCCGGCGAGCGCGACCGTCAGCTCGCGTTCTGGCGCGAGCGGCTCGATCCGCAGCGCGGCGTGCTGACGCTGCCCGGCGCGACCGCGCGGCCGGCGCGGCGCAGTGCGCGCGGCGCGCGTCATGTGTTTTCGCTCGACACGCGCCTCGGCGCGCGGTTGCGCACGTTCGCGGCCGCGTCCGGCGCGACGCCGTTCGCGGTGCTGCTCGCGGCGCTCGACGCGCTGCTGGCGCGCGCGACCGGCGACGCACGGATCTGCGTCGGCGTGCCGGCCGCGAATCGCGAGCGCGCGGAAGTCGCGAGCCTGATCGGCTTCTTCGTCAACACGCTGGCCATCGACGTCGACGTACCCGCGTACGGCGATTTCTCGTCGCTGGTCGCGCGGACGCAGCGCGCGCTCGTCGATGCGCAGATGCACCAGGACGTGCCGTTCGAGCAGGTGGTCGACGCGCTCGGCGTGCCGCGCAGCGCAAGCCACCATCCGCTGTTCCAGGTGATGGCCGCGTACGGCGAACGCCGCGCGCTGCCGGCATTCGGCGCGGCGTCGGCCGCGTTGCTGCCGTCGGGCACGCCGTCCGCGAAATTCGACCTGACGCTGTCCGTCGAAGCGACGCCGGACGGCATCTTCGACGCCGCCTTCATCTACGCGCTCGACCTGTTCGACGCCGATGCGATCGAACGGCTGGCCGCGCGCTTCGTCACGCTGCTGACCGATGCGCTCGCGCGCCCCGACATACCGATCGGCGATCTCGACTGGCTGCCTGCCGACGAACGCGCGCAGCTCTTCGCATGGAACGCGCCGGCCGGCGTGACCGCTGCCGAGCCGTTCGTGCCGGTGCATGCGCGCATCGCCGCGCATGCGCACGCGCGGCCCGACGCACGCGGCGTCGCCGATGTCGATCGCGCATTGACCCGCGGCGAAGTCGATGCCCGCGCGGCGCGCCTGGCGCGCCATCTGGTGGCGGCCGGCGTGCGGCCCGAGATGCGCGTGGGCGTCGCGCTGCAGCGCTCGGTCGACCTGCTCGTCGCGCTGATCGCGGTGCTGAAGTCGGGCGCCGCGTTCGTGCCGCTCGATCCGGCTCACCCGCGCGAACGGCTGGCGCAGATCGTCGGCGACGCGAACATCGCGCACGTGCTGACCGACGCCGCGAGCGCCGCGTCGCTGCCCGAACTGCCGGCGCTGCGCGTATGGCGCGCCGACGCGATCGATGCGCTCGACGAAGCCGCGCACGTCGCATTGCCGGACGTGCTGCCCGGCCACGCGGCCTATGCGATCTATACGTCGGGCTCGACCGGCAAGCCGAAAGGCGTGATCGTCGACCACGCGTCGTTCGCGCGGCATTGCGCGGCGATCGCCGAGCGTTACGGCGCGGGCGAGAACGACGTGTTCCTGCTGTTTCAGTCGGTCAATTTCGACGGTGCGCACGAAGGCTGGTTTTCGCAATACATGTCGGGCGCCGCCGTGTCGGTGACGGCCGACGTGCTGTGGCCGCCCGCGCAGACCTGCGCGATGATGATCCGCGACGGCGTGACGATGACCTACGTGCCGCCCGGCTGCGCGGCACAGCTCGCCGAATGGGCGCTCGCGCACGGCGCGCCGCCGACGCTGCGCTCGCTGACCGTCGGCGGCGAGGCCACGTCGCGCGAGGCGTTCGCGATGTTGCGCCGTGCGCTGCCGAACGTGCGCGTGGTCAACGGCTACGGCCCGACCGAAACGGTCATCACGCCGACGCTGTGGATGTTCCGTCCCGGCGACGATCTCGCGAAGCTCGGCGACGCCGCGTATCTGCCGATCGGCACGCTGGTCGGCGCGCGCACCGCGCACGTGCTCGACGCGCGGCTGCATCCGCTGCCGGTCGGCGTGATCGGCGAACTGTATCTGGGCGGCGAGGGGATCGGCGTCGCACGCGGCTACCTCGACCGCCCGGCGCTGACGGCCGAGCGTTTCGTGCCGGATCCGTACGGCGCGCCGGGCGCGCGGTTGTACCGGACCGGCGACCTCGTACGGCGCCGCGCGGACGGCGTATTCGATTTCATCGGCCGCGTCGATCACCAGGTGAAGCTGCGCGGCCTGCGCATCGAACTCGGCGAAATCGAAGCGCAGCTCGCCGCGCACGACGCGGTGCGCGAAGCATGCGCGGTCGTGCACGGGCAGGGCGCGCTCGCGCAACTCGTCGCGTACGTCGAACTGACCGCCGACGCGCAGGCAGCCGCGCAGCCGGTCGAAGCCGCGACGCTCGACGCGCACCTGCGCCGCACGCTGCCCGACTACATGGTGCCCGCGCAACTGATCGTGCTCGACGCGCTGCCGCGCAACGCGAACAGCAAGGTCGACCGCGCGAGGTTGCCGGCGCCCGTGCGTGTCGAACGGGCGTACGAGGCGCCGCACGACGGCGACGAAGCCGCGCTCGCGGCGATCTGGTGCGACGTGCTGAATCTGGAGCGCGTCGGCCGCGGCGATCACTTCTTCGATCTCGGCGGTCATTCGCTCGCGGCCGTGCGCGTCGCGACGCGCGTGGCCGAACGGCTCGGCCGCGACGTGCCGGTGCGTGCGCTGTTCGAGGCGCCCGTGCTGGCGCAATACGCGCTGCAGGTGGCCGATGCGCCGCGCGCCGGGCATGCGCTCGCCGCGGCGCCGGGCGTCGCGGTGGTCAAACCGGACGCGCACGGCGTATGGCCGCTGTCGCCCGCGCAGGTCGGCCTGTGGTTCCTGTGGCGCGCGCAACCGGACAGCGCCGCGTACAACATTCCGGTCGCGCTGCGCGTGCGCGGCCCGCTCGATGTCGACGCACTGCGCGCGGCGTTCTCGGACGCAGCGGCCGTGCATCCGGCGCTGCGTGCGCGGCTCGTCGTCCGTGACGGCGCGCTGCCGGGCCAGCGGATCGACGCGGACGTCGCCGTCGATCTGCCGGTGATCGACCTGTCGTCCCACGCGGATGCGCGCTCCCGCGCGGCCGCGCTGACCGACGCGGATGCGCTCGCCCCGTTCGACCTCGCGGCCGACGCGCCGCTGTGGCGCGCGCGCGTGCTGCGGCTCGGTGCGGACGATCACGTGCTGTCGGTGACGATTCACCACATCGTGTCGGATGGCGAGTCGATCGAGCTATGGCTCGATGCGGTGCGCGCCCGCTATGTCGCCCGCGTGCGGCGCAGCGCCGAGCCGGCCGCCGAAGCCGTGCGGTCGACCTTGCCGCTCGTGCTGCCCGCGCCGTGCGATCCGGCGCGTGTCGCGTACTGGCGCGATGCGCTCGCCGATCTGCCGTCGCGCGTGCTGCCGCAGCGTGCCGACGCGCCGGCCGTACCGCAATGGCGCGCGGCCCGTATCGCGTTCGAATTCGATGCGCCGCTGATTCGCGCCGCGCGCGACGCCGCGTCGGCCGCGCACGCCACGTTGCCGATGCTGCTGCATGCGGCGCTCAATACCGCGCTGTTCCGCGCGACGGGCGCGACCGACCAGCCGGTCGGCGTGCTCGCGTCGACGCGCGAGCTCACGGGCGACGCGGCCCGCGCGGCGCTCGGCCTGTTCATCAACTCGGTCGTCGTGCGTACGCGGATCGACCCGGCCGCCCGTCGCGCGGACGTGCTCGCGCAGGTGCGCGACACGGCGCTCGCCGCATATGCGCATGCCGACGTGCCGTTCGCCGACGTCGTGGCCGCGCTGCGTGCGCCGCGCGCCGCGCAGGCCAATCCGCTGTTCCAGGTGATGTTCAACTACCTGCGCCCGACGGGGGCGGCCGCGCGCGACTGGGCCGGCCTGTCGCTGACCGAATTCGACGACGTGCGCCATCGCGTCGTATTTACGCTGGAGCTCGACGTCGTCGAGCATCCGGACGGCCGCGTGAGCGCCGCGTTCTCGTATGCGGACGAACTGCTCGCGCGCGATTTCGTCGACGGGCTCGTCGATCTGTATCACGACGAAGTCGCGCGCTTCGCCGGCGCGTCGGAAGCCGCGCTCGGCGCGCCCGATGCGCGCGCGGACACGCATGTCGCGTTCGGCCCACGCGCCGACGGCGCGACACGGCTCCACGCGATGGCGTCGCGTGCCGCTGCCGCGCTCGCCGCGCTGTGGTCGGACACGTTCGCGACGGCCGCCCCCGAGCCCGATGCGGACCTGTTCGAAGCCGGCGCGACGTCGTTCGACGTCGTGCGCTTCGTCGACGCCGCAAGCCGTGCCGGTCACGCGCTGACGATCGCCGACGTGTTCGCGGCGCCGACGCTCGCGGCGCTCGGCGCGCGGCTCGATGCGCGAGCGGAAACGGAACAGGAGGCGCGCCATGCTGGCTGAGGTGCGTCCGGACGGATTCACGATGCTCGATACCTACCGCCTCGCGTTCGCGGACGGCCTCTTCGCCGTGCGCGACGGCGTGGAGATCCGCGTCGCGCATGGCGACGGGATCGGCGCGCAGTTGCTGCGCGCGCAGCTCGGCGACGACGGCGCGCTGCGCCTCGTCGCCTACAACCATCGCGCGGCGCCGGCCGACCAGCGGCGGGCGCTGCTGGTCGCGCTGGCCGCGGCGTTCTCGGACAGCGCGCGCCACGCGGCGATCCGGCTCGACCCGGCCGCCTGGCCGGCGGTCGCGCTCGACGCGCTGCGCGCGAGCGGCGTGCTCGCCGACGGCGGCCGTTGCGTGCGCGACGGCTGGGCGCAACAGGCCGATCTGTGGCGCGTCGGCGCGCTTGTGCCGTGCGCGATGCTGCCGACGATGACCGACGGCCGGCGTCACCCGCGGCGGCCGCCCGCGCCGCGCGGCGACGTCTACGCGCGCGACCTGCCGGCGCTCGGCGTGCGCTTCACGCTGCGCGGCTGGCAGCCGGAGGAGGACGCCGAGCGGCTCGCGCGCTGGTTCGACGAGCCGCGCGTGCGCGACGGCTGGCCGGGCGCACGGCCCGCGCCATGCGGCGCGGCAGGCGCGCAGGAAGCCGATCCGCACGTCACGCCGCTCGTCGGCTGCTTCGACGGCGAGCCGTTCGCGTATTTCGAGGCGTTCTGGCTGAAGGAGGACGCGCTCGCCCCGCACGTCGCGGCGCGCGACTACGACCGCGGGCTGCGGATGCTGGTCGGCGAGCCGCGCTGGCGCGGCCCGCACCGCGTGGCCGGCTGGCTGCCGTCCGTCGTGCATTACCTGTTTCTCGACGACCCGCGTACCGACGCGGTCGGCTGTGCCGTTCCGGTCGGCCACACGCGGGTTGCCGATCATCTCGCGCGGCACGGCTTCGCGCGGCAGCGCCGTCTCGCGCTGGCCGACGCGCAGCCGCTGTGGATGCGCACGCTGCGCGAGACGTTCTTCTCCGGCCGTCACGTTTGACGGGCCGGATTCACCGACAAGGGAGCTGAGACATGCAGAGAGAAACCGTATTCGACCTGATCGGCGTGGGCTTCGGGCCGTCGAATCTGGCGCTGGCCGTGCGCCTCGCGGAGCGCGGCGGCGTGCGCACGCTCGCCCATTGCTTCGTCGAGCGCCAGCCGGAATTCGGCTGGCATCGCGGGATGCTGCTCGACGACTGCCGGATGCAGATCTCGTTTCTGAAGGATCTCGTCACGATGCGCGATCCGAAAAGCCGCTACACGTTCATCAACTACCTGTTCGAACGCGGCCGGCTGAACGAATTCGTCAACCTGAAGAATTTCTACCCGACCCGCGTCGAATTCCACGACTACCTGAGCTGGGTGGCCGACGCGTTCGACGATCGCGTCCATTACAGCGAGACCGTGCTCGGGATCGAACCCGTGCGCGGCGAGGGGGCGAAGATCGACGCACTGCGCGTGCTGTCGCGCGACGCGGCGGGCCACGAGCGCCAGCGCGTCACGCGTGCGCTGTCGATCGGCGTCGGCGGCACGCCGGCGATTCCGGATGCGTTCGCCGCGCTCGGCCGCGACCGCGTGATCCATTCGTCGTCGTACCTGGCCGACATCGACCGGCTCGTCGCGTCGCCCGACGGCGAGCGCCGCCGTGTCGCGGTGATCGGGGCGGGGCAGAGCGCGGCCGAGGTGTTCATCGATCTCGCGCGCCGCTTTGCGCACGTCGACGCGAGCCTCGTGATGCGTGCGGGCGCGCTGAAGCCGGCCGACGACAGCCCGTTCGTCAACGAAATCTTCAGCCCCGAATTCACCGACGTCGTCTATGCGCAGCCGCACGACGCGCGCCGCGCGCTGCTCGAGCGTTATCGCGACACGAACTACGCGGTGGTCGACCGGCCGCTGATCGAGCAGATCTACGAAATGCTGTACCTGCAGCGGATCGACGACACGCCGCGTCATGCGCTGCTCGCGAACAGCGCGATCGAGGCCGCGGTGCGCGGCGCCGACGGCCGCATCGAATTGACGTTGCGCGACCGGTTGAGCGGCGCCACGCGCGTCGAGCGCTTCGACGCGCTCGTGCTCGCGACCGGCTACCGGCGCGACACGCATTCGGCGCTGCTCGAAGGCCTCGCGCCGCATCTGGGCGATGCGCTCGCGCGCGGCGACGTGACGCGCGACTACCTGCTCGCGACGCCCGAGCACTTCGCGCCGCGCATCTATCTGCAAGGCTGCTGCGAAGACAGCCACGGCCTGTCCGACACGCTGCTGTCGGTACTGGCGCGCCGCGCGGACGAAATCTGCGCGTCGCTCGAAGACGGGATCGCGTCCGCGCATGACGAAGGCGCGGCCCGGGCAACGCATGAAAAACGACCGAACAACGGGGTGAGCGCGGGCCGGATGGCTTTCGCTCTTTGACAAAGGCGCGGTCGGAGACCGCATGAAAAAGTGGAGCAGAAGAAGATGGAGTGGGCAACAGGCACGCGTTTGCGTGCGATCGCAGCCGCGGCAAGCGTGGCGTTCGGTACGGCGGCGGCAGGGCATGCTTACGCCCAGACGGCGCCGGCCGTGAACGCGGGCGCCGCGGCGTCGGCCAGCAGTGCGCAAAACGGCGCGACGGCGAATCCGTCGACGGGCGCGCAAAACGGCACGCTGCCGGCGATCACCGTCAACGCGGCCTCGACGGGAGACGGCACGGTCGGGCTCGTCGCGAAGCGCAGCACGACCGGCACCAAGACCGACACGCCGCTCGACGAGATCCCGCAGACGATCAACGTCGTCACCGCGCAGCAGATCGAGATGACCGGCGCCACCGACGTGAACGCGGCGCTGCGCTACGTGCCGGGCTTCTCGTCGTACGGGTCGGACAACCGCTCCGACTGGTACGCGGCGCTGCGCGGCTTCACGCCGACCGCCTACGTGAACGGGCTGCAGGTGCCGAACACGATCAACCTCGCGAGCTGGCGCGTCGATCCGTACATGATCGACAGCATCAGCGTGCTGCGCGGGCCCACCTCGGTGCTGTACGGCGCGGGCGATCCGGGCGCCATCGTCGACGTGCACACCAAGCTCGCCGACGGCGAACGCGTGCGCGAAGCCGGTGTGCAGATCGGCGACTATGCGCGCAAGCAGTTCATGATCGACGTCGGCGACAAGCTCGATCCGGACGGCAAGTATGCGTACCGGTTCGTCGGCGTCGCGCGCGACGGGAACGCACTGACCGGCCCGAACAACGACCAGCGCGTCGCGCTCGCGCCGTCGTTCCGCTGGCGCCCGGACGCGGATACGTCGCTGACGCTGTCCGCGACCTACCTGCAGGACTGGGGCGACATCTCGTCGAACTTCCTGCCGGCGCAGGGCACGGTGCTGCCGAACCCGAACGGCCAGATCGACAAGGACATCTACGAAGGCGACGGCAACTTCAACTACTACCGCAAGAAGCAGTGGTCGGTCGGTTACCAGTTCGAGCGCAATCTGACGCCGGCCTGGACGTTCCGTCAGAACACGCGCCTGATGCACCTGTCGCTCGACAACGGTTCGGTGTGGGGCAACGGCTTCTCGGACGACACGCTGACCACCGTCAATCGCTGGGCCGGCGTGTTCCAGACGAACTACAGCCGCTTCGACATCGACAACAACCTCGAGGGCCGCTTCGCGACGGGGCCGCTCCAGCACACGCTGCTGCTCGGCTTCCAGTACAACCGCCAGACCGCGACCGACAGCGAATGGCTGGCCGCCGCGCCAACCCTGAACCTGTACAACCCGGTGTATACGCCCGTCACGACGGCCGTGTTCTCGGATCCGAGCACCACGTTCCGCACCAACACGTACACGACGATGAACACGTTCGGCCTGTACGCGCAGGACCAGATCAAGTGGAACCGCTGGACGCTGACGCTCGGCGGTCGCGAGGACTGGGTCAACATGCGGATGGACGACCGCGCGGCCGGCACGTCGACGAAGGCGGACGTCACGGCGTTCACCGGCCGCGTCGGCCTCACGTACCAGGGCGATTACGGGCTGTCGCCGTACGTCAGCTACGCGACGTCGTTCAATCCGCTGATCGGCGTGAACCTGCTCGGCGGCGGGCTGCCGCAGCCGACGCGCGGCAAGCAGATCGAGGCCGGCCTGCGCTGGCAGCCGCCCGGCAAGAATCTGATGCTCAACGCGGCGATCTACCAGATCAACCAGACCAACGGGATCACGCCGGCGCTGCCGAGCCAGGACCCGGACGGTACGAAGTCGGTGCAGTCGGGCGAGGTGCGCTCGCGCGGGATCGAACTGAGCGCGACCGGCAAGGTCACGCCGAACCTGTCGGTGGTCGCGTCGTATGTCTACCAGGATGTGAAGGTCATCAAGGCGAACGACAACACGCTGAACAACTGGCCGGTCGACATTCCGCGTCCGCGCCAGATGGCGTCGCTGTGGACCGACTGGACGTGGCACACGGGGCCGCTCGCGGGTTTCGGCCTCGGTGGCGGCATTCGTTACCAGAGCGCGTCGGCCGGTGCGGCGGACAACTCGCTGACGGTATCGAGCGTCACGCTGTTCGATGCGGGCCTGCATTACGACATGCGTAACTGGCGCTTCGCCGTGAACGGGACGAACCTGTTCAACCGCCATTACATCAGCGGTTGCCAGTCGACGAACGTCTGCATTTTCGGGACCGACCGCACGGTGATCGCGACCGCGAAATACAACTGGTGACGTCGCGCGCCGCGGCTCGCCGGCCGGCCTTCGTGGCCGGCGCGGGCCGGCCGCGGCGCCTTCGTCCGCTTTTTTCCACGACGCCTCCATGCCGAAGAAAAATCTCGTCTACATCCAGTCGCTGCGCAACGGCGCGGCCGATCGTGCCGGCCAGCCGGTCGCTTATCGGGGCGGCACGCGCTACATGAAGGCGCCGCTCGAATTCCTCGTCGAGCGCCTGAACGATTCGCCGCTCGGCGAACGCTACACGCTGCAGGGCGTGATCGTCGACGACGACGACGGGTCGCCGTCCGACCGCGCGAAAGTGGCCGATTACGGGTTCGCACGCACGCCGGGCCGCCCGTGGATCCTGCCGGAAGGCTTGACGGTGCAAGGCCGGCCCGTCGACGAACTGTTCTGCACGATCGCGTCGACGTACCGGCGGCTGCCGCGCGACGCGCGCGAGCGCGTGGCCGGCAAACAGGCATTCGAGCGCCGCCTGCTCGAGCGCCTGCTCGAACTCGACGCCGACATCGTCGTGCTCGACGGGCTGCTCGTGATCCTCGACGAACTCGTGCGGCCGGGCGCGCGCTTTCACCGTCGCATCGCGAACATCCACCCGGGCATCACGGCCGACGATTCGCCGTACCAGCGGCGCGGCGCGTGGGCGACGCTCGACGCGCTGCACGGCGCACGCGGCGAACGGGTCGATTGGGCGACCGGTGCGACGTCATCCGTCGAACCCGTGACGATGACGGGCGCGTCGTTCCACTACGTCGACAACGGTATCGATTCCGGCGAGGTGATCTGCGACGTGCTCGACACGCCGATCGCGCCGGACGACACGATTCTCGAACTGCGCTGGAACAACTTCCAGCGCAGCCTGTTTCCGGCGCTCGAACGCGGGCTGCACGTGCTCGCCGATCGCCACGACGCGGGAGCATTGTGATGCAGGACACGCTGACGAAACCGGCCGGCGCGGCCGACGCCGTCGAAGGTGAAGTGGCCGCGGCGCTCGACGGCGCCGCGCACGGGCAGGCGGCGGCCGTCGTCGAGCAGGCGCTCGACGCATGGCGGCCCGACGACGCGCCGGACGCGCTGCTCGCGACCTTCGTCGCACTGTTCAACACCGACACGCGGCACGATGCGGCGACGATCTCGGTGCCGCTCGGCGGCGCCGATGCGGCGGCCGTGGCATCGTACGTCGCGCGTGCGGTGCGCGAAGGCGTGATCGACGGCGCGCAGGTCGCGGGCGACACGCTGCGGCTCACCGTGTCGCGCACGACGTTCTGGCAGAATCCGCGGCCGTGGCTGAAGGCGCCCGCGTCGGGCGGGATGCCGCTGCGCTACGCGATCACGAACGGCCATCGGCATCCGGTGCGGCCGCCGTCGCCGGCCGGCGAGATTTATGCCCGCGCCATGCCGCAGGTCGGCATGACGTTCAGCCTGCGCACCGTCGACATCGACGCGCACGCGGACCTGTTCAGCACGTGGATGAACCTCGATCGTGTCGCGCATTTCTGGGACCAGCGCGGCACGCGCGACGAGCATGCGGCGTATCTCGCCGAACGGCTCGCCGACCCGCACATGCACCCGACGATCGGCTATTTCGACGACACGCCGTTCGGCTATTTCGAGTTCTACTGGGCGAAGGAGGACCGCCTCGCGCCGTTCTACGATGCGCACGACTACGATCGCGGGCTGCACCTGCTGATCGGCGACTCGCGTTTCCAGAGCGCCGGCAAGCTGCATGCGTGGTGGAGCGGGGTGCTGCACTACATGTTCGTCGACGAACCGCGTACGCAGCGGCTCGTCGGCGAGCCGCGCGTCGACCACGTGCGGCATATCGCGTACATGCATCGGCTCGGGTTCTACACGCTGAAGGAGTTCGATTTCCCGCACAAGCGCGCGGCGCTCACCGTGATCGAGCGCGATACGTTCTTTGACACTTTCCGGTTGCCATGACGGGGGCGGCGCACAGCGTCGGTGCGACGGTGTGCGCGACCTTGCGATGCGCATGCATTGGCCGTCCGGTATATGGACCGCGTGGCCTGCGTCATGAAGAATGGATCGCTCCTCTCATCGACGACAGGCCGGCAGCATGAATCAGACATCCTCGACAGCGTGGGACGCAGTGGCGGATTCGCATTCCGCCAAATTGACATATGCCAGCATATGTCTACAATGGGCGCATCGTACTCCCATGGAGTGGCTCATGCGCACCGTTTCCATTTTCAAGAACGCCCGTAACCAGGCAATCCGCATCCCGAAGGACATGGAGTTCGAGGGGGTCACCGAACTCGAGATCCGCCGCGAGGGCGATACGCTGCTGTTGCGGCCGGTACGCCCCACGTGGCTGTCGTTCGCGAACGAACCGCTGGCCGATGCCGATTTCCTCGCCGAACGCCCGGCCGTCGTCGAAACCGGTCGCTTCGACCTGTCCGGCGACGCCGATGTGCCGACGGAGTCGAACCGGTGACCACGCTCTACATGCTCGATACGAACATCTGTTCGTTCATCATGCGCGAGCGGCCGCCCGCGGTATTGTCGCGGTTGCAGTCGTGCGTCAACGCACAGCACCGGATCGTCGTGTCGGCCGTGACCTATGCCGAAATGCGGTTCGGTGCAGTCGGCAGAAAGGCATCGCCGAAGCATGCCGACCTCGTGACGAGCTTTGTCGCGCGGCTGGACGGCGTGCTGGCGTGGGATACCGCGGCGATCGATGCAACCGCCGCGATTCGCGCCGACCTCGCCGCCCGTGGCACGCCGATCGGCGCGAACGACGCATCGATCGCCGGCCACGCGATCGCAGCCGGTGCGGTGCTCGTCACGAACAACGGTCGCGAATTCAGTCGTGTCGCGGGGTTGCCGCTCGAAGACTGGGCGGCCTCGGCATGACGCAGCGAATGCACGATGGGATTGCGGTCGCGCGGCAGCCCGTCATGCCCGACGAACGGGCGGATCCGCGAGGAAGCCACCGCGGAACGCATCGAGATACCGGTCGGCGTCGTCATTGAATTCACCCGGCAACAGCGCGAACGCGCGGGCCTGCAGATCCTGCCCGAGCGTCGCGTAAGTCGCGTCGTCGGACAACAGCGCGCGGATCGCGTCGTACGTGTGCGGCGACGCGGCCCGTTTCGCGTCACGCGCGAGCAGCGCCGCTGCCGCCAGCTCCGGCTGAAAGCCATGTCGTTCGAGCAGGTCGGGCGCGACGTCCCAGATGCGCTCGCGATTGCCCGCATCGTGAAAATGCGTGAGCAGGAACAGCAGGTCGTACGCGTCGCTGTTCTGGCGCGCGCGCCGGTCCTTCCACGCCAGCAGCTTCAGCAGCGCGAGCGCCGGCAGGCTCGCCACCGGCACCGTGATGCCGGCGCCGATCGACACGGTCAGCGCGGTATCGACCGCCTCCTGAAAACCCAGCACGTTCAGCACGAAGTCGCCGCCGGGCGGCCATGCGATTTCGCCGGGCGGCGCTTCGAGCGGCCCGAACGGCACCAGGTCGAGTTCCGTGCGAAAACCCTGCATCCCGCTGTCGAACAGCAGTTTTTGCCGATGCTTCGGCGCGCGGGCGAATTGTCCGGTCGCGACGAGCGTATCGACGAGCCGTGCATGAAACGGCCAACTGACCGCGCACACCGCGACGTCGACGTCCCGCGTCGCGCGCACCGGCCGGATGCCGTGGACATGCCACATCAGGATGTCGCGTGCGGTCGCGCCGGCCACGACGAATGCCGCGTCGAGCTGCGCGCAGGCCGCGCCAACCGACTGCAGCAGCGCCACCGCTGCCGGCTCGAGCGGGCGGCTCGCATCGACTTCAAGCGGGCGGGTGGGCGAGGTATCGGTCATGGATGTGTTCGGCTGCGGCAAGATTGCGGCTGTCTCCGGACGAGACGAGATCCGCATAGATCAAAAGCGGCGGCACGAGCGGCACCTCTTGCTCGCGCCAGTCGAGTGCCGGCGAGCGCGGCCAGAACGCTTCGAGGATTTCGACGTCGCCGTGCGCGTCCGGACGCAGGCGGCCCTGCAGCAGCAGGCCGTTCGGCACGGCGCCGTGCGTATAGACGGTGATCGCGGCCGGCTTCAGATCGTGCGTGAGCAGATCGGCTGCCGGTTCGCCGCCGAGTTGTGCATCGAAGGCCGCGAAATCGAAGCCGCGCCACCAGTCGGGCGCGAGGCCGGCAAACCGGCGGCTCGGCAGCTTCGCACGCAAGCGGCTCGGGTACAGCGCGACCCATTCCTGTACGAAGCGCGGCCAGTCGGGAATCAGACGCTCGCCGTTGCGGCGTTGCCCGACGAGGCCGCGCGCGATCAGATCGTCCATCGCGAGATTGACCGTGCCGAGCGCGACGCCCGACGCGGCGGCGATCCCCCGATACGGCTGCGCGACCAGGCCCGGCTGCGTCGCAAGCGCGAACATCACGGCCAGCCCCTTCGGCGTCGTCGCGCGTGACGCCTGCCGGCGCGGCGTGCGCGCAGGTTTGGGCCGGCCCGCGATCATGACGGTCGCTTCCGGCTGGATCAGGCATACGTTGCCGGCGGTGTCGAGAAACGGGATGCCCTGGTCGATCAGGCCCCCGGCCAGTTCGCCGGAAAGGTGGGGCGCGACCAGCATGAGCGGCCGCTCGCCGGACACGTGTGCGGCCCCACCGCGGCGACGCAATTCCGCGAGCGCGCCCGCCAGCGATTCGACACGAAGGCTCACGGCGACCGGCATCTCCACGACCTGTCCGGCCACGTCGAAGCGAATCATCGCGTCGGCGCGCGCGCGGTATGCCGCCGGCACGCGCACGGGCCGCGCGTTGAAGCGCGGGGTGACGCGGCCGAACGCGGCGCACGCTTCGTCGAGCACCTGTTGTTCCGACATCGGGAGGGTGGCGTTCTTGGGCATCAACGAGGATCGCTTGTTCACTTTTTTATCATCGTACACAAAAAATGTACAAGCGTCAAAGAGTGAACGTAATCTCGTAAGCCTTTGAGGTAAAGGCAGTATTTCAGGTGCATAAATGACCACGACCACCCCTCTTGCACGAGAATTCGCGACAGGGCGCCCAGTGTCGCACGACCGGATCGGCCGTGGCAGTCGTCCGGATGGCCGGTCACCACGTGCCGTGAGCCGTATTTTCATATAGCAACCATCAGTTGCTACCGCGACGACTTTCCGTCTGCCCGGTTGCTGTCGAATCGACTATCGTTGCCCGCATGTTCCCCATCGCCCATCAGGAGACGACACCGTGACGCACAGCGTGATCCCCGCCGGCCTCGCCGACGAAATGATCGAAATTCGGCACCGCATCCACGCCCATCCCGAACTGGGTTTCGAGGAATTCGCGACGAGCGATCTCGTCGCCGAGCAATTGCAGTCGTGGGGCTACACCGTGCATCGCGGGCTCGGCGGCACCGGCGTCGTCGCCCAGTTGAAAGTGGGCAACGGCAAGCAACGCCTCGGCCTGCGCGCCGACATGGACGCGCTGCCGATCCACGAAGCGACGGGCCTGCCGTACCAGAGCACGATCGCGGGCAAGATGCACGCATGCGGCCACGACGGCCACACGGCGATGCTGCTGGCGGCCGCGAAGCACCTCGCGCGCGAACGCCGCTTCTCGGGCACGCTGAACCTGATTTTCCAGCCGGCCGAGGAAGGGCTCGGCGGCGCGAAGAAGATGCTCGACGAAGGGCTGTTCGAGCAATTCCCCTGTGACGCGATCTTCGCGATGCACAACATGCCGGGCTTCCCGACCGGCAAATTCGGTTTCCTGCCGGGGGCGTTCATGGCGTCGTCGGATACCGTCGTCATTGACGTGCAGGGTCGCGGCGGTCACGGCGCAGTGCCGCACCGGGCGATCGATCCGGTCGTCGTATGCGCGCAGATCGTGCTGGCGCTGCAGACGATCGTGTCGCGCAACGTGTCGCCGCTCGACATGGCGATCGTCACGGTCGGCGCGATCCATGCGGGCGAGGCGCCGAACGTGATTCCCGATCGCGCGCAGATGCGCCTGTCGGTGCGGGCGCTGAAGCCCGAGGTGCGCGACCTGCTCGAAACGCGCATCAACGAGGTCGTGCATGCGCAGGCGGCCGTGTTCGGCGCGACCGCGACGATCGACTACCAGCGCCGCTACCCGGTGCTCGTGAACGATGCTCAGATGACGGCGTTCGCGCGCGGCGTCGCTCGCGAATGGGTCGGCGAAGCCAACTTGATCGATGGGATGGTGCCGCTCACCGGCAGCGAGGATTTCGCGTTCCTGCTCGAGAAACGGCCGGGCTGCTATCTGATCATCGGCAACGGCGACGGGGAGGGCGGCTGCATGGTGCACAACCCCGGCTACGACTTCAACGACGCGGCGCTGCCGACCGGTGCGTCGTACTGGGTCAAGCTGACCGAGGCGTTTCTGGTGTGACGGAGGAGGTGGGGCACGCGGCACCGACCCGGCCATCGGCCCCGCTTCGGCGCGGCGAACGCGAAATGTACCCAAAATTGGTACATGATGGCCGCATCCCAAGGAGATGACTCATGTCGCGAAACACATCCGTTTCCCTTGGCGATCACTTTGCCGAATTTGTCGATGCGCAGGTGCGATCGTCGCAAAGCGGCCCCACCATCCCGATATGACCTGTGCGGCCTCGATCCGAGCGCCGCATCCCACCATCTAGAACGTGCCCCCGCTGAACAACGCCACGACTGCATCCGGATTCGACGGCCAGTACATGTGCATGTACGTCGCGACGATCGCGCTGCTCCGGTAGACGGCTTCGCCGCTGTCCCGCGCGCCGTCGGGGCGCGCGGCGCGCGCGACCGGTTCCAGCGGCGTCGCGAGCCGCGAATAGTGGAACGTATGACCGCGCATCGGCCCGGTGCGCGTATCGAGCTGCTGCATGCCGAGCGCCGCGAACCGGCGCTGCATCGTCGCATGCCCCGGCAGCAGGCCGAGCATCGGCGTCGTCGAGCCATCCGCATCGGTCAGCGATTCGCACAGGTAAACCATTCCCCCGCATTCCGCGACGATCGGCCGGCCGGCTCCCGCATGCGCGCGAATCGTCCGCGCGGTCGCGGCATTCCCGGCAAGCGTCGCCGCATGCAGTTCCGGATAGCCGCCCGGCAAAAACAGCGCATCGCAATCGTCGGGCACGGGTTCGTCGGCGAGCGGCGAGAAGAATCGCAGCGTCGCACCGAGCGCATCCAGCAGCGCGAGATTGGCCGGATAGATGAACGAGAACGCCGCATCGCGCGCCACCGCGATCCGCTTGCCGGCCAGCGCGCGCGGCAGCGGCGCGGCCGCGTCCGGTTCCGCGAACGCGACGGTCGGCGGCAAGTCGGCCAGCGCCGTCTGCGCGAGCACGTCGGCCGCGCGATCGAGCCGCGCGTCGAGATCGTCGATATCGGCCGGCCGATGCAGGCCGAGATGCCGCTCCGGCAGCGCGATGCCCGCATCGGCCGGCACGTGTCCGAGCCAGCGCAACTCGTCGGGCAACGCCTGTTGCAGCAATTGCGCGTGCCGGGCCGAGCCGACGCGATTGGCCAGCACGCCGTGAAACGGCAATCCCGGCCGGAACCGCGCGAGCCCGAAGGCGATCGCCGCGAACGTCTGCGCCATCGCCTTCGCCGAAATCACCGCGACGACCGGCACGCCGAACGCGGCCGCGAGATCGGCACTGCTCGGCGTGCCGTCGAACAGCCCCATCACGCCTTCGATCAGGATCAGGTCCGCGTCGCGCGCGGCCTCGGCGAGCAGGGCGCGGCAGCCGGCCTCGCCGACCATTCCGAGGTCGAGCGCATGCACGCTCGCGCCGCTCGCGCGTTCGAGCAGCATCGGATCGAGAAAATCGGGGCCGGTCTTGAACACGCGCACGCGGCGGCCGAGCCGGCGGTGCAGCCGCGCGAGGCCGGCCGTCACCGACGTCTTGCCCTGGCCCGACGCGGGTGCGCTGACGAACAGCGCGGGGCAGGCCGGCATGCTCAGAACTCCACGCCGCGCTGCGCCTTCACGCCTTGCTCCTTGTACGGATGCTTGACGAGCCGCATTTCGGTGACGAGATCGGCCGCATCGATCAGCGCATCGGGCGCGTGCCGCCCGGTGACGACGACGTGCACCGACGCCGGACGCGCGACGAGCGTCGCGAGCACTTCGTCGAGCGGCAGGTATTCGTACTTCAGCACGGTGTTCAGCTCGTCGAGGATCACCATCCGGTAGTCGCCGCTGTCGATCATCCGGCGCGCCTCGTCCCAGCCCTTGCGCGCGGTCGCGATATCGGCGTCGCGGTTCTGCGTGTTCCACGTATAGCCGTCGCCCATCGTCACGAAATCGCATTGCGCGACCGCGCCGAGGAAGTCGCGCTCGGACGTGTGCAGCGCCCCCTTGATGAACTGCACGACGCCGAGCCGCATGCCGTGGCCGAGCACGCGCACGGCCATCCCGAACGCGGCCGTGCTCTTGCCCTTGCCGTTGCCGGTGTGAACGATCAGCAGGCCCTTTTCCTGCGTGGCGGCGGCCTGCTTCTTCTCGTGGCCGGCGCGGCGGCGTTCGGCCATCCGCTGATGGGATTCGGAATCGGTCTTCATCGGGAATCGTCCTGTCGAAAGCGAAACAACGGGTTCAGAGCGGGCCGGCGAGCGCGACCGTCACGCCGTCCCGGATGGATTTGGGGCCGAGCAGCCGGCCGTGCGGCGCGGCGAGCTGCGCGCACGGCTCGGCCACGCCCGCGATGCCGAAGCGCGCCAGCGCGGCGCCGGACGGGCCGCTCGCGGCCAGTTCCGGACGGCTCGCGAGTTGCGCCGCATCGAATGCGACGAGCGGCCAGCCACGGCGTGCGCACAGCGTGCGCAGCGCCCGGGCGCGTGCCTTGTCGGCGAGCGTCGCGACGAGCGCCGGTTCGGCGGCCGGGTAGCGCGCGAGCGCGGCGCGGATCGCGGCATCGAGTTGCGCGGCCGTGACGCCCGCGCGAAAGCCGATGCCGAGCGCGACGCGCATCATGCGCAACCGCCGAGCGCCGCACGCACCGCCGGATCGTCGGCGAGCGCCGCGACGCGGCCGATCACGACGATCGCCGGCGAACCGATACCGGCCGCACCGACACGCTCGACGAGCGTATCGAGCGTCGCGAGCAGGTGGCGCTGTTCGGGGCGCGTGGCGTTCTCGATCGCCGCGCACGGCGTATCGCCGGGCAGGCCGCCGTCGCGCAGCGCCGCGGCAATTGCGTCGAGGCGACGGATGCCCATGTAGATCACGATCGTCATGCGCGTGGCCGCGAGCGCGCGCCAGTCGGGCTCGTCGGCTCCCGCGCCGTGGCCGGTGACGAAGATCACGCCCTGCGCGTCGCCACGGTGCGTGACCGGGATGCCGAGCGCGGCCGGCGCGGCGATACCCGCGGTGACGCCGTTGACGACTTCCACCGGAAAGCCCGCCGCGCCGAGTGCGACCAGTTCCTCGCCGCCGCGGCCGAACACGAACGGATCGCCGCCCTTGAGCCGCGCGACGCTGCGGCCCGCGCGCAGGTGCGCGAGCAGCGCGGCGACGATCGCCGCCTGCGGCGTCGACGCATGGCCGCCACGCTTGCCGACGTGCTCGATCAGCGCGTCGGCGCGCGCATGGCGCAGCACGTCGGGGTTCACGAGATCGTCGACGAGCAGCACGTCGGCCGCGCCGATCGCGCGCACGGCTCGGAGCGTCAGCAGATCGGCGTCGCCGGGGCCCGCGCCGACGAGCCATGCGCGGCTCATCGCGCGCGGCACGGCGCGCACCGTGTCGACACAGTGGAACAGGGAAGGCGGGCGGCGCATCGGCGGCCGGCGAGCAGGCAGTGCATGACGGATCGGGCGAAACCCGCGCGAACGCGGGTGGAATGCGCACCCCATCCGTCCCCCGCGGACCGGGCGTTCGGCGAGCATCGCGCTCGCCCCTTGCGTCGGCCGGTATCCGGGCTGGCCGCTTGCCAGACCGCAGCCTTCCCGCCCGGTCGAAGGGCAGTGGCATCGCGGGCGGCCTGGGCGCACGTGCGAAAAAAGCGCGTTGCGCGGGCGGCGTACCGTTGCGGGGACAGCACAGGCCGGGCGGACATCCGCCTCCTGTTTCCCGTTTAACTGCATGCGCGGAATGCGCATGCGAGCACCGAACGCGGCGCATACGATAGCACAGGCGTGCCAAGCGCGAGCTGCCCGGCGGACCGGTCGCGCGAGGCGTCGGCGCGGCCCGCGAGGTCAGAACTTGTACGCCGCCGTCAGCGTGAACGTGCGTGGCGAACCGGGCATGATCTGCGCGAGGCCCGTCGCATTCGCGTAATAGTCGCGATCGGTCAGGTTGACGGCCGCCAGCGTCACCTCGAGGTCGCGCGTGCGATATCCGGCCTTGCCGTCCCAGCGGACGTATGCGGGCAGTTCGAGCAGGTTGTCGCGATCGGCGTAACGCGCCCCTTCGTACACCAGCCCGAGTTCGGCGAAAAATCCGCGCAGCGGCGCATGGCCGACGAACAGGCTGCCGTTCGACCCGGACACACCCGCCGACCGCTTGCCCGCGTACTTCGGCTCGGCGTCGACCACCCGTGCGTGTTGCCAGCCGATGCCGCCGCGAACGAACCAGTCGCCCGCGAGCCGGCCGGCGACGCCCAGTTCCAGGCCGCGATTGCGCTCGAGGCCGTTGAGGTCGAAGAACCCGGGCCGAACCGGATCGGCGACGCGGCGGTTGTACAGATCGAGCTGGAACAGTGCGAGCGTCGTGCTCAGTGCGCCATCGCGCCAGTCGCTTTTCACGCCGATCTCGTACTGGCGGTTGTATTGCGGGCCGAGATCGTTGGCGTTGCCGCGCGCGTCCGGCGTGATGCCGATCAGGTCGCCGCCGACCGGCGCGAAGCTCTTGCTGTACGACGCATACACGCTGTGCGCGCCAACCGGCGACCACACGACGCCGAGCCGCGGGCTCCATGCCGTCGTCGTGCGCCGCGCATGCAGCCCGTTCAGCGCGTTGGTCGAATCGACGTCGAAGCGTTCCGCGCGCAGGCCGCCGAGCAGTTTCCACGCTCGCCCGAGGTCGATGCGATCCTGCGCGAAGATCGCGTAGTCGCTGACGCGATGGCGGTTCATCGCATACGGGCGCGGCGCCGCGCCGGCCGGCGCGAGACGATCCGGTCCGGTGATCGGGACCGGCGCCGCATCGGCCTGCCAGAGCGTCGGGCTGCGTTTCTGCCAGCCGTATTCGATGCCGAACAGCAGGTGATGCAAGCCGGGCCCGGTCGCGACTTTGCCGCTCAATTCGACGCCGGTCTGCACGTTGAGATGCGTCATGTCCTGCAGATAGCGCGCACGTTGCACGCGCCGGTAGTCGCGCGGCTTCGTGACGTAGCTTTGCGTGACGTAGGTATTGTCGAAGGTGCTGTGCAAATCCAGCACGCCCAGTGTATGGCGCAGTGTCCAGTCGCCGTCGAGCACGTACGTGACGACCGAGCGCCCGTTCATGTTCTTGTCGCGGACGGTGTCGCGGTCCGCCGCGCCGAAGAAGGTCGCGCGCGGCGCGGACGGCAGCGAGAACGCGATCGGCCTGCCGGCCGCGTCGATCGCGGCGACCGGCGCCGGCATGCCGCGATCGGGCACGCGTTGGTACGTGTCGTATTCGAACTGCAGCAGCCAGCTTCGCCGTGCGTCCTGCCATTTGATCGACGGCGCGACGTACTGGCGCGTGCCGTCGACGTGGTCGCGGAAGCTGCCTGCGTGTTCGCGGCCCGCATTGAGCCGCATGCTCCATGCGCTCGACAGCATCCGGTTGAGATCGACCGATGCGCCGAGCCGTCCGTAACTTCCGGTCGCCGCCGACACATGTCCGAAGTTTTCCGGCAACGGCTGCTTGGTGATCCGGTTGATGACGCCGCCGCCGCTGCCGCGCCCGTACAGCGCCGCGGCCGGTCCCTTCAGCACTTCGACGCGTTCGATATTGCCGAGACTGCGCACGTATTGCGCGTCGTCTCGCATGCCGTCGAGCAGCAGGTCGCCCGCGGCGGAAAAGCCGCGGATGCGGAACGCATCGAAGCGCGTATCCGACGTATTGGAAACACCCGGCACGCCGGCCAGCGCGTCGGCAAGCGTGCGGCCGCCATAGGACAGCGTTTCCTCGACCGGGACGCTGTCGATGGTTTGCGGTACGTCGCGCGGATCGCTCGCGGTGCGGGTCGCCGTGCTCACGCTTTCGGCGCGCGGATCGTTCGGATGGCGTCGGCTGCGCACCTCGAGCGCGGGCAGCTCGTCGTCGAACTCGGCCGCCGGGGCAGGGCAGGGAGCAACGCAGGCGATCGAGCACAGCGACAGGGCCAGCACAGGAAACCGCCGCCCGGATATCTGTCGTTTCGACATGGAAATTTAAGGATGACTGAGTGATTGCCTCACATGGCCGTTGCGTGATGGTTGGCTTCGTTATCGGGCGAAGTTTATCTTACGAAGTTGAAAACGACAATCATTCGCGTTCGCCGCCGACCGCTCGCCTTGACGCTCCCCGCACCGCCGCCTACACTCGCACGCGTTTTGGTGCTCGCGCGCGCCGCTCCGGCGCACGCAGTTAAACGGGAAACAGGGAGCCTGCCTGCGCCGCAGTCGAGCCAACCTGTGCTGCCCCCGCAACGGTAAGCGAACGTGTCGCGCGCAGCGCGATGCAGCGCCGCTTCGCCGCATGCCCCGCGCATGCGGACGACCGCCACTGGATGCCGCGCGTATCCGGGAAGGCGAAGCGGCGTGTTCGTCAGCCCGGATACCGGCCTAAACGTTGGGGTTCAGCGCCGCGGGGAGGCGGCGCATCGTCCACGGCCGCAGCAGGCCCGACGCCCGGTGTTCGACGCTTCCTTCGTCCATCTGCCGCCGCGCGCACGCGAGCGGCCGCCGCGGCGAACGGCAGGCGGCGCGGGGCGGGGCCGGCGGCAGCCGTGTTGGCATTCACGATGTCGACCGTTCGCAAGGAAGCACCATGCCCGATTCGTTGTTCCGCCCGTCCTGCGGCTGTCCGGCCGGACCGCGCGGCGATCTTCCCGCGTCCCGTCCCGTGAATGGCCGCGCCGCCACCGACGCGACGCCCCCGGCCTGATTCCATTCCCGTCACAGGACCTACCATGACCCTACGCAAGCTTCCCGTCACGATCGTCACGGGCTTTCTCGGCAGCGGCAAGACGACGCTGATGCGCCATATCCTGCAACACGCCGAAGGCCGCCGCATCGCGGTGATCGTCAACGAATTCGGCGAGCTCGGCATCGACGGCGAAATCCTCAAGGGCTGCGGCATCGGCTGCGACGATGCTCAGGGCGAGGCATCGGGCCAGTTGTACGAACTCGCGAACGGCTGCCTGTGCTGCACCGTGCAGGAAGAGTTCTATCCGGTGATGGAAGCGCTCGTCGAGCGCCGCGCGGACATCGACCACGTGCTGATCGAGACGTCGGGCCTCGCGCTGCCGAAGCCGCTCGTGCAGGCGTTCAACTGGCCGACGATCCGCAACAGCTTCACGGTCGACGCGGTCGTGACCGTCGTCGACGGGCCGGCCGCCGCGAGCGGCCAGTTCGCGGAAAACCCGCAGGCCGTCGACGCGCAGCGCCGCGCCGATCCGAATCTCGACCACGAATCGCCGCTGCACGAACTGTTCGCCGATCAGCTGTCGTCCGCCGATCTCGTGATCGTGAACAAGGCCGACCTGGTCGGCGACGCCGAGTTCGCGCGGATCGAAACCGCGATCCGCGACGAGATCCCGCCGCAGGTGAAGATCGTGCGCGCGACGCGCGGCGAGCTCGACCTCGCGATGCTGCTCGGGCTGGAGTCGGCATCGGAGGACACGATCCACCTGCGTCACGACCATCACGGTGCGGCCGACGACGGCGATCACGATCACCATCACGACGATTTCGATTCGGTGGTGGTGTCGGGCGACGCCGGCACGCGCGAAGCGACGATCGCCGCGCTGCAGCGCGTGGTCGAAGCGCACACGATCTATCGCGCGAAAGGCTTCGCCGCGCTGCCCGGCGCGCCGATGCGGCTCGTGATCCAGGGCGTCGGCCGCCGCTTCGACAGCTATTTCGACCGCCGCTGGCAGGACGGCGAAACGCGCGCGAGCCGCTTCGTGCTGATCGGCGAGGATCTCGACGCAGCCGCGCTGCAACGCGCGTTCGACGCCGCGTGCGCGGCCGAGCCGCAACAGGCGTAACGCACGATGCATCTGCTGCGCACCACGCCGGGCGGCTTCGTCGACGATACGCAGGGCGTCGTCCGGATCGACCAGCAGCCGGCCGACATCGTGATCCTGAGCTCGGCCGACACGACGTTGTCGTTGCTCGCGAGCGTCGTGCCGCACTTGCCGGCCGGGTTCCCGAGCGTGCGGCTCGCGAACGTCACGTTCCTGCGCCAGCCGGCGTCGGTCGATTTCTACGTCGACGACGTGCTGCGTCACGCGAAGACGGTCGTGATCGATCATCTCGGCGGCGAAGCGTACTGGCCGTACGGGATCGAGCAGGCCGTGTCGCTCGCATCGAAGCGCGGGCAACGGCTCGCGATGTTCTCGGGCGACCTGCAGGAGGACCCGAACCTCGTCGCGAAGAGCACGGTCGGGGCCGAGCTATGCCGGCTGTGGTGGCGCTACCTGCGCGAAGGCGGCGTGCACAACGCCGACGCGCTGCTGCGCAGCATCGCGTTTCACACGTTCGGCTTCGGCGACGAACCCGAACCGCCGCGGCCGCTGCCCGCCGCCGCGCTGTATCACCCGGCGCGCGACCGCGCGAGCGTCGACGACTGGCGGCCGCGCTGGACGCCCGGCGCGCCGGTCGTCGCGATCCTGTTCTATCGCGCGCACTGGCAGGCCGCGAACACGGCGGTGTTCGACGCGCTGGCCGACGCACTGATCGACCAAGGGCTGAATCCGCTGCCGATCGCGGTGACGTCGCTGAAGGACGCGGTGAGCCGCGAGGTCATCACGCAACTCTGCGACACGCACGACGTCGCGCTCGTGCTGAATACCACCGCGTTCGCGGCCGGCGCGATCGACAGCCCCGGGCACGACGTGCTCGCCGGCGACGCGCCGGTGCTGCAGGTGATCCTGTCCGGCGGCAATCGCGACGCGTGGGTGGCCGACAACCAGGGCCTGCACGCGCGCGACATCGCGATGCACATCGCGCTGCCCGAAGTCGACGGGCGCATCGTCACGCGCGCGGTGAGCTTCAAGGGGCTCGCGTATCGCTGCCCGCATACCGAGGTCGACGTCGTGCGCTACCAGCCGGATGCCGAGCGGATCGCGTTCGTCGCGGCGCTCGCGCGCGGCTGGTGCCGGCTGCGCACGCTGGACAATGCCGACAAGCGCATCGCGCTGATTCTCGCGAACTATCCGCAAAGCGAAGGGCGCATCGGCAACGGCGTCGGGCTCGACACGCCGGCATCCGCGCTGCGCGTGCTCGCGGCGCTGCGCGACGCGGGCTATACGGTGGCCGACCTGCCGCCCGACGGCGACGCGCTGATCGCGCGGCTCACCGAAGGCGTGACCAACGACGCGGCCGTGCACGCGCTGCGACCGGCGTTCCAGAGCTTCCCGCTGGCCGACTACGTCGCGCATTTCGCGCGGCTGCCGGCGGCCGTGCGCGACGCGCTGAACGCGCGCTGGGGGCCGCCTGAAGCCGACCCGACGCTGCGGCAAGGGCGTTTCACGATCGCCGGCTGGCGTGCGGGCAACGTATTCGTCGGCATCCAGCCGTCGCGCTCGCGCGACGACCACGATTACGCGAGCTATCACGATGCGGAGCTCGTGCCGCCGCATGCGTATCTCGCGTTCTATTTCTGGCTGCGCGATGCGTATCGCGTCGACGCGGTCATCCATCTCGGCAAGCACGGCAATCTCGAATGGCTGCCGGGCAAGAGCGTCGCGCTGTCCGACGCGTGCTGGCCCGACCTGACGCTCGGGCCGCTGCCGCACCTGTATCCGTTCATCGTCAACGATCCGGGCGAGGGCAGCCAGGCGAAGCGCCGCGCACAGGCGGTGATCGTCGATCACCTGATGCCGCCGCTCACGCGCGCGGAAAACTACGGCCCGCTGCAGGATCTCGAACGGCAGGTCGACGAGTACTACGAAGCGTTGATGGTCGACGCGCGGCGCGCGAAGCTGTTGCGCAAGACGATTCTCGCGACGATCGCCGAGCATCGGCTGCACGACGAACTGAGCATGTCGCCGCCGCGCGACGCGGGTGACGAGGATGCACTGCTCACGCGGGTCGACGCATGGCTGTGCGAGTTGAAGGAAGCGCAGATTCGCGACGGGCTGCACGTGTTCGGCGCGTCGCCGCTCGAGCGCCAGCGGCGCGACACGCTGCTCGCGCTCGCGCGCTTTCCGGTCGGCGACGGCAAGGGCGAACGGGCCGGGCTGATCGGCGCGCTCGCGCGCGATCTCGCGCTCGGCGACGCTTTCGATCCGCTCGCGGCCGACTGGGCCGCGCCGTGGACGGGGCCGCGGCCGACCGTCCTGCAGGCGCTCGACGCGTCGCCGTGGCGTCATGCGGGCGATACGCGCGAGCGGCTCGAACGGCTTGCGCAGCATTGGCTCGACGCCGTGTGCAGAACCGAATCTTTCGAGGATCCCGGCATCGCGATTCCGCCGCCCGGCGCATGGCCGCATACGCTCGCGGTGATCGAACGCGTGCGCACGATGCTGTTGCCCGCGCTTGACGCCTGCGGCGGCGAGGAAATGCGTCAGCTGCTGCGCGGGCTCGACGGCCGTTTCGTGCCGCCGGGGCCGAGCGGTTCGCCGTCGCGCGGCCGTCCCGACGTGCTGCCCACGGGCCGCAACTTCTATTCGGTCGATACGCGCGCGGTGCCGACGCAGGCCGCGTGGTCGCTCGGCCTGAAATCCGCGCAGCAATTGATCGAGCGCCATCTGCAGGATCACGGCGACTATCCGCGCGCGATCGGGCTGTCGGTGTGGGGGACGGCCACGATGCGCACCGGCGGCGACGACATCGCGCAGGCATTCGCGCTGATCGGCGTGCGGCCGAAATGGGCGCACGGCAGCCATCGCGTGACCGACTTCGAGATCCTGCCGATCGAGATCTTCGACCGGCCGCGCATCGACGTGACACTGCGCGTGTCGGGTTTCTTCCGCGACGCGTTCCCGAACCTGATGCACCTGTTCGACGCAGCCGTGCAGGCCGTCGCCGCGCTCGACGAGCCCGAGGCGCTGAACCCGATCCGCGCGCGCATCGAGCGCGAACGCGCGGCATGGATCGCGCAGGGCGTGGCGCCCGACGAAGCGCGGCGCCGCGCCGGCTGGCGCGTGTTCGGCGCGCGGCCGGGCAGCTACGGCGCGGGCCTGCAGGACCTGATCGACCAGCGCCGCTGGCAGACCGACGCCGATCTCGCGGACGCCTATCGCCGATGGGGCGGCCACGCGTACGCGCAGAACAGCGCGGGCGACGCGGCGGCCGACGTGTTCGGCGAACGGCTGGCGACGATCGACGTCGTCGTGCAGAACCAGGACAGTCGCGAGCACGACATCCTCGATTCGAACGACTACTACCAGTTCCAGGGCGGGATGACGGCGGCGGTGCGGCACCTGTCCGGACAGCAGCCGAGCATCTACCACGGTGACCATGCGAACCCGGTCGCGCCGAAGATGCGCACGCTGCGCGAGGAAATCGCGCGCGTGATCCGCTCGCGCGTCGTCAACCCGAAATGGCTCGACGGCGTGAAGCGTCACGGCTACAAGGGCGCGGCCGAGCTGGCCGCGACCGTCGACTATCTGTACGGCTATGACGCGACCGCACGCGTGCTGTCGGATCACCAGTACGCGCTCGTCGCCGACGCGTACCTGTTCGACGACGCCACCCGCGCGTTCCTCGAACGGCACAACCCGAAGGCGCTGCACGGGATCTGCGAACGCTTCGTCGAGGCGATGCAGCGCGGCCTGTGGCAGCAGCCGGGCGACTATCGCGAGCGGATCGAAGCGGTCTGGCTCGCGAGCGAACAACTTCAGGAAGGGGGGCGGCGATGACCGATCCGACGACGCACCGCGCCCGCGCGGTTTTTCCGTTTGCGGCGCTCGTCGCGCAGGACGCGTTGCAGCAGGCACTGCTGCTTGCCGCGATCGACCCGTCGCTCGGCGGCGTGCTCGTGAGCGGGCCGCGCGGCACCGCGAAATCGACGGCCGCGCGCGGCCTCGCGGAGCTGTTGCCGGAAGGGCAGTTCGTCACGCTGCCGTTGTCGGCGAGCGACGAGCAGGTGACGGGCACGCTCGATCTCGCGCATGCGCTGGCCGAAAACGGCGTGCGCTTCCGGCCGGGCCTGCTGGCTCGCGCGCATCTCGGCGTGCTGTATGTCGACGAAGTGAACCTGCTCGCCGACGGGCTCGTCGATACGCTGCTCGACGTCGCCGCGAGCGGCGTGAACATCGTCGAGCGCGATGGCGTGTCGCACGCGCACGACGCGCGTTTCGTGCTGGTCGGCACGATGAATCCCGAGGAGGGCGAGCTGCGCCCGCAGTTGCTCGACCGCTTCGGGCTGATGGTCGAACTGGAGAACTGTTTCGACGCCGCCCAGCGTGAGCGGATCGTGAAGGCGCGACTCGCGTTCGATCTCGATCCGGACGCGTTTCGCGCACGTCACGCGTCCGCTCAGCGGGAACTCGCGGACCGGATTCGCGCGGCGCGCGCCCGGCTGCCGGCGCTGGATTTCGACGATGCGGTCCATGCGCGCGTCAGCGCGCTGTGCATCGACGCGGCCGTCGACGGGTTGCGTGCCGATCTCGTGATGCTGCGTGCCGCGCGTGCGCTGGCCGCGCTGGAACGGGCCGCAGCGGTGGCGGTGTCGCACGTGGAGCGCGTGGCCGAGGCCGTGCTGCGGCACCGGCGCCATGCGGGGCCGCCGCCATCGCAGCAGTCTTCTCAGCAGTCGTCGCAGCACGATGGCGAACGCGACGGTCGTGCGCCGCCGGACCCGCGCCGGCGGCCCGACGACCGACCGCGCGAAAGGGGCGACACGGAGGCCGGCGCGTCGGCATCGCAGGGCGACTGGGGCTACCTGCCGCCCGAACCGGCCGGGCTGCGCGACGTGAAAAGCGTGGTGCCGCTGCCGCTAAAAAAAAGCTGAGCCATCGAGCCGGCGCCGCCGCGAACGCGATTCGCGGTCCTCGATGGCAGTCAGGCGCCGCCGCGCGCGTGCCGGGCACGGTGCGCGCCGGCACGGCCGTCGCCTGGCCGGCGACGCTTGCCGCGAAACGCGGCGGTCCGCTGCATCGCGATCATCTGCGCTACGGGAAACGCGCGGGCACGCCGCACGCGTTGCATTGCTTCGTGCTCGATTGTTCGGCGTCGATGCTGTCGCACGAACGGCTCGCGCTCGCGAAGGGACTGATCGTCGCGTATTTCGATCAGGCCGCGCGCGCACGTGTCGAAACCGCGCTGGTCTGCTTCGGCGGCAACGGCGCCGCGCGGCGCTTCGGCCCGGCCGTGCCGCGCTGGTGGAATGCGCGCTGGCTCGAGCCGGTCGACGGCGGCGGCGGCACGCCGCTCGCGGACGGCATCGCGGCCGCCGCGCAGTTGCTCGCCCACGCGGCGCGGCGCGCGCCGGGCAAAGCGCGCTGGCTGTGGGTGCTGTCCGACGGGCGCACGCGCGACACGCCGGCCAGACCCGCGGCGGCCGATCACGTCGTGTTCGTCGACTTCGACGATGCGGCCGTGCGGATCGGGCAGGGTGCGCGGCTCGCCGCGGCCTGGGGCGCGCAGTGGGTGACGGCCGACGCGCTTCGCACCGATCTCGCCGGCCGATGGCCGGCCGGCGATGCGCTATGATCGCCGCTTCTGCTTCTGCCCACCGGAAACCTCCACCATGCAAGTACTGGTCGATGCCGACGCGTGTCCCGCCGTCATCAAGGACATGCTGTTTCGCGCCGCGCGTCGCGCCGAGATCTGCGTGACGCTGGTCGCGAACCAGTTTCTGCGCACGCCGCCGTCGCCGTTCATCAAGGCCGTGCAGGTACCGGCCGGCTTCGACGTGGCCGATGCGCGCATCGTCGAGCTGACCGAACCCGGCGACCTCGTGATCACGGCCGACATCCCGCTGGCCGCCGCCGCGCTCGACAAGGGCGCGCACGCGCTCGACCCGCGCGGCAACTGGTTCAGCCGCGAGAACATCGAGGAACGCCTGTCGACGCGCGCGATGATGGACCAGTTGCGCAGCGCGGGCATCGACACGGGCGGGCCGGCGCCGTTCGGCGCGCGCGACGGCAAGGCGTTTGCGTCGCAGCTCGACCGGTTCCTGGCGCGGCACGGCAAGCCGTGACGGCACACGGCGCGCCCGGCCGGGATGCAGGCTTGCGCCGACGCTGCTATCGTGTGACGCGAACCCCAGTACAGGAGCGCGCGCGTGTCACCGACCCAACTTCTCGTTCCGACCTACACCCAGATGCTGCGGGCGCAGTCCGCGTGGCTCGACAAGGCCGTCGCGCACCGGCAGTCCGCCGGCGACGAACCCGACGCGGCGATGACGCTGAGGCTGGCGCCCGACATGTATCCGCTCGCCGCCCAGGTGCGCTTTTCGTGTTTCCAGGCGATGGAGCCGGTCCATCGGCTGCGCGGCGAACCGCTGCCAGCGGCATTGCTCGCGTTGCGCGAGGCGGGCTGGAACGCCGATGCGCAACCCGGTTCGCCGGCCGATGCGCAGGCGATCATCGCCGGCACGCTCGCCTTTCTCGGCGAACTCGCGCCGGATGCGCTCGATGGCGGCGCAGCGCTGCCGATCACGCTCGAGTTGCCGAACGGGATCGCGTTCGACATGACGGGCGAACAGTACGTGCGCGACTGGGCGCTGCCGCAGTTCTACTTCCACGCGATCGCTGCGTACGCGATCCTGCGCCATCACGGCGTCGAGCTCGGCAAGGCCGATTACGTGCCGCACATGCTCGCGTACGTCCGGCCGGGCACGATTCCGCAAGGCTGAGCCGGCCGCTCGGGCGGCCGTGAAGCGACATGACACGGGCACTGTTCATCTGCAGCCGCAACCGGCTACGCAGCCCGACGGCCGAAGCGGTGTTCGCCGCGTGGCCCGGCATCGAAACCGACTCCGCGGGCCTCGCGCCCGACGCGGACGTACGGCTGTCCGCCGAGCAACTCGACTGGGCGGACATCGTGTTCGTGATGGAGCGCGCGCACAAGGCGCGACTGTCGGCGCAATTCGGTGCGCATCTGAAGCACCGGAAGATCGTCTGCCTCGACATCCCCGACCGCTACGCGTTCATGCAGCCCGAACTCGTCGCACTGCTCGAACGCAAGGCCGGCCCGTTCCTGCGCGCGTAATCGCCGCGGTCGGCAGCCGAGCCGGCATCGACCTCAGCGAAGCGGCCCGCTCGCGAGCGCAGAGAAACAGTCGAGCCGCAGCAACTCGATGATCTTGCGCGTCGGCACGCTGGCGCGCAGCGTGTCGAGCCGGTCGACGGTGAACCACTTGCAGCGGGCGATCTCGTTGCTCGCGCGCGGCGTCAGGTGCGCCGGCACGTCGGCCACGAACACGTGATGCAGCTTCGTCAGCCCGCCGAACTGCACCGCGTAGTCGAGCGCGAGCCCCTCCAGTCGCGTTTCCTCCGCGAGTTCCCGCAGCGCGGCTTCGAGCGGCGTCTCGCCGCGCCGGATCGTGCCGCCCGGTAGCGACCAGCGCGCCGCGGTGCGCGCGACCAGCAGCACGCTGCTGCGCTGGCGGCACACGATCGTGGCGCGTTCCTTGTTGACGGCGAGGGTATCCGGCCCGGTGCTCATGTTCTGGCAAAACAGGTGCTGAATCGTGGAGGAAAGGCCCGTCGGCTGCGCAGGACCCGGCAGCAGGCGGCGACGGCATGCAAGCCGCCGCGCCGATGTTACCGGCCGTTCGTGACAATCGCGTGCACCCCGCGCTCGTGCCACGCACGCCAGTTCACGCGTGCGTGTAGATGCCGCCGCGCGCCGGCTTCACGGGGCGCGAATGGCGGCGCTTGTGCACCGCACGCCGGTGACGAGGCGACGGCGCGGTGACGTGCCGGCGTGCGGGCGCGGGCCGAGCCGCCGGCGCGGCAGCGTGCGGCGCCGCGCCCGGCATGCCGGCTTGTCCTTCGCCGAAGTGGAAAGTCTGGTTTTGCGCGTGCGCGACGCCCAGCGTCGACGCCAGCACGAAGGCCGCCAGCCACAACCGTTTCATGAATATTCCGCCTTGTTTGGGTAGGGATGAATGTCGCCCGCCAGCTTAGCCAACGGCGGGGTGCGACCGCAACCGGCGCGTTCGGTGTCTCCCCGCTTGCGCGCGGCGATGGGCTCGGCGCGGCAGCCGGGTCCATCCGGGCTTGACAATATAATTCGCGAGTGTGAATATAAATTCACACACACGAATTATTCGTCGAATCCGGAGAAACCGCGCCGCACGCGCTGGGCCGCCGGAACCGGCAGTCCGATCAACCGGAACCAGGAGCGAGACGCATGGCGGAACACGAGCAGCAGGGCGCGCTGGCGGGATTGCGCATCATCGATCTGTCGCGGGTGCTGGGCGGCCCGTACGCGACCCAGATCCTCGCCGATCACGGCGCGGAGGTGATCAAGGTCGAACCGCCGTCCGGCGACGAAACGCGCACGTGGGGCCCGCCGTTCGACGGCGACACCGCGTCGTACTTCCTCGGCGTGAACCGCAACAAGCTCGGCATCGCGCTCGACCTTACGCAGCCGGTCGATCGCGAGCGGCTGCTCGGGCTGCTCGAACACGCGGACGCACTGGTCGAGAACTTCAAGATCGGCACGATGGAGCGCTGGGGGCTCGGGTTCGACGCGCTGCATGCGCGGTTTCCGCGCCTCGTCCATTGCCGCGTGTCGGGTTTCGGCGCGGACGGCCCGCTCGGCGGGCTGCCGGGCTACGACGCGGCCGTGCAGGCGCTCGCGGGGCTGATGAGCGTCAACGGCGAAGCCGGCGGCGCGCCGCTGCGCGTCGGCGTGCCGATCGTCGATCTCGTCACGGGGCTGAACGCGGCGCTCGGCGTGCTGATGGCGCTGCGCGAGCGCGACGCCAGCGGCCGCGGCCAGTTCGTCGAGTCGACGCTGTTCGACTGCGCGCTGTCGATCCTTCATCCGCATACGCCGAACTTCTTCCATTCCGGCAACGCGCCCGTGCGCACCGGCAACGCGCATCCGAACATCACGCCGTACGACAGCTTTCCGACGGCGGGCGTCGACATCTTCCTGGCGGTCGGCAACAACGGGCAGTTCGCCGCGCTGTGCGACGTGCTCGGCACGCGCGACTGGCTCGACGATCCGCGCTTCGCGGACAACCGCGCGCGCAACCAGCATCGGACCGTGCTGCGCACGCTGCTCGAAACGGCGCTGGCCGCGCACGACGGCGCCGTGCTCGCCGAGCAACTGATGCGTCGCGGCGTGCCGTGCGCGCCCGTGCTCGGGCTCGATGCGGCGCTCGACCACCCGCATGTCGCGCATCGGCGGATGAAGGTCGAACTGGGCCGGCATCGCGGCATCGCGTCGCCGATCAAGCTGGGCCGCACGCCGGCCACGTACCGGCGTCCGCCGCCCGCGCTGAACGAACATGCGGCGCAGGTGTTCGCGGATGGCAACGACAACGACGACGGCCGGAGCTGACCGCCGTCGCGGCCGCCTGCCGTGCCGTGTCGCGGCACACATCATCGTTCGGACATCACGCCGGCCCGCGCGTCGACACGCACCGACAAGCGCACCGGCAGAAGAGGAGACGCATCATGCTCGCATCGATCGGCGCGGTCGCCATCGTCGCGCTGTTCGGCCTGATCATCACGAAGCGGCTGTCGCCGCTCGTCGCGCTGATCGTCGTGCCGGTGGCCGCGTCGCTCGCGGCCGGTTTCGGGCTGCAGACCGGCAAGTTCGTCGTGCACGGCGTACAGAACATCGGCCCGATCGCCGGGATGTTCGTTTTTGCGATTCTTTTTTTCGGTATCCTGACCGATGCGGGGATGCTCGACCCGATCATCGCCGGCGTGCTGCGCGTGATCGGTTGCCATCCGCCGCGCATCGTGATGGGCTCGGCGCTGCTCGCGCTGCTGATCCATCTCGACGGCTCCGGCGCGGTCACGTTTCTCGTCACGCTGCCGGCGATGATGCCGCTCTATACGCGGCTCGGGATGGATCGCCGCATCCTCGCGTGCGTCGCGTCGATGGCGGCCGGCGTCAACTTCCTGCCGTGGGTCGGGCCGATGCTGCGCGCATCGGCGGCGCTGCACATTCCCGGCTCGGCGATTTTCATGCCGATGATTCCGGTGCAGATGGTCGGGCTCGCGTTCGTATTCGGCACCGCCTGGGTGCTCGGCGTGCGCGAGGCGAAGCGGTTGGGGCTCGACCGCGCCGGCGCCGCATCGCTCGCGATTGCGCCGCGCGAGCTGACCGACGCCGAACGCGCGTTGCGCCGGCCGGGACGGTTCGGGATCAACGTCGCGCTGACGCTCGTCGTGCTCGTCACGCTCGTGTCGGGCATCGTCGACCCGATGGTGATGTTCATGCTCGGCACGGTCGCCGCGCTCGTGATCAATTACCCGGACGTCCAGGCACAGCGCGAGCGGATCGACGCGCATGCGAAGGCCGCGCTGATGATGGCGAGCGTGCTGCTCGCGGCCGGCGCGTTCACGGGAATCATGTCCGGCACCGGGATGCTCAAGGCGATGGCCGAGGTCGTCGTCGCGCACGTGCCCATCGAGCATGCGCGCCACATGCCGTTCGTGCTCGGGCTGCTGTCGATGCCGCTCAGCCTGCTGTTCGACCCCGATTCGTTCTACTTCGGCGTGCTGCCCGTGCTCGCGGAAAGCGGCAAGCTGCTCGGCGTGCCGCCGATCCAGATGGCGCAGGCCGCGCTGCTCGGCCAGATGACGACGGGCTTCCCGGTGAGCCCGCTCACGCCCGCGACGTTCCTGATCGTCGGACTGACCGGCGTCGAGCTCGCCGAGCACCAGAAATTCACGATTCCGTTCCTGTTCGCCGCCACCGTGCTGATGGTATTCGCCGCGGTCGCGACGGGCGTGTTTCCGTTATGACCGTGCGCGTTGCCCCGACGCCACGTGCCGGCCGCCCGAAAGCGTTTTTCGTCGGCGCGACGGCCGGGGCGGCCCGGTGTCGTCGCGAAGGCGGCGCGGCCGTTCACGTTTTCCTGGAGAGCAATCCATGCAGTTCGACCTGACCGACGACCAGCGCGCGATCGAAAGCGCGATCGAGAAAATCTGCGAGCGCTTCGGCGACGACTACTGGCTCGAACGCGATCGCGCGGGCGGGTTCCCGGCCGATTTCCACGCGGCGCTCGCCGACGCCGGCTGGCTCGGCATCGCGATGGATCCGGCCTACGGCGGCGCCGGGCTCGGGATGACCGAAGCCGCGCTGATGATGCGCACGATCAGCGCATCGGGTGCCGGCCTGTCCGGCGCGTCGGCCGTGCACATGAACATCTTCGGGCTGAACCCGGTGCAGGTGTTCGGCAACGACGCGCAGAAGGCGCGCTTCCTGCCGCCGCTGATCGCCGGGCACGACAAGGCGTGCTTCGCGGTGACCGAGCCCGACGCCGGGCTCGATACCACGCACCTGAGCACGCAGGCGCGCCGCGACGGCGATCACTACGTGCTGAGCGGGCGCAAGATCTGGATCTCGACCGCGCAGGTGGCGAACAAGATGCTGATCATCGCGCGCACGACGCCGCTCGACCGGGTCGCGAAGCCGACCGACGGGCTGAGCCTGTTCTATACCGACCTCGACCGTTCGCGCGTCGAGGTCCGCGAAATCGAGAAGATGGGCCGCAAGGCGGTCGATTCGAACATGCTGTTCATCGACAACCTGCGCGTGTCGCGCGACGACCTGATCGGCCACGAAGGCGACGGCTTCCGCTATCTGCTGCACGGCCTGAACCCCGAACGGATCCTGATCGCCGCCGAGGCGATCGGGCTCGGGCAGGCCGCGCTGCGCCGCGCGACGCAGTATGCGTGCGAGCGCGTCGTGTTCGGCCGGCCGATCGGGCAGAACCAGTCGATCCAGCATCCGCTCGCACAGGCGTGGATGCAGCTCGAAGCCGCTTGGCTGATGGTGATGAAGGCCGCGACGCGCTACGACGCGGGCCAGTCGTGCGGCGCGGAGGCGAACGCGGCGAAATACCTCGGTGCGGAAGCCGCGTTCCAGGCCTGCCAGACGGCGATCGCGACGCACGGCGGGATGGGGTATGCGAAGGAATACCATGTCGAGCGCTACCTGCGCGAGTGTATGATTCCGAGGCTCGCGCCCGTGAGTCCGCAACTGATCCTGTGCTACATCGCGGAGAAGGTGCTCGGGCTGCCGAAGTCGTACTGACCGTACCGACCCGGCGGCTCGCCCGGCGCGCGGTTTCCCGTTCCGAATCAAGCGCTCGTCATGGACGTCAAACTCGTTGCCCGCACGCTCGACCTGTTCGAGCTGTTCGCCGCCGAACGGCGGCCGCTGCCGCTGACCGAACTCGCGCGCCTGCTCAACGTGCCGGCATCGAGCTGTCTCGCGATGGCGCGCACGCTCGTGAGCCGCGGCTACCTGTACGAAGTGCGCAGGCGCGGCGGCTACTATCCGACGCGACGCCTGCAGACGGTCGCCGCCGCGATCGACGCGACCGATCCGGTCGTCGACGTCGTGCATCCGCACCTCGTCGCGCTGCGCGACGCGAGCCGCGAAACCGCCGTGCTCGGCAAGATCCAGGGCGTGTCGGTCACGTACCTCGACGTCGTCGAATCCGAGCAGGCGATCCGTTATACGCGCCAGCCGGGCGAACTGCGCCCGCTGCATGCGAACTCGATCGGCAAGGCGATCTTCGCGGAACTCGCGAGCGACGCGCAGCAGGCGCTCGGCGTGCAACTGCCGTTCGAACGCTTCACCGACGCGACGGTGGCCGACCTGCCGGCGCTCGTCGCGCAGACCGCGCGGTTTCGCGAGCTCGGCTGGGCGGAGAACTTCGGCGAGAGCGCGCCCGAACTGTCGGCGATCGCGGTCGCGCTGACGCTCGACGGCGACTGGTACGGGCTGTCGGTCGTCGGGCCGACCGAGCGGATTCGCCAGCATCGCGACGCGCATGCGGCGCTGCTCGTCGACGCGAAGGCGCGGCTGCTGGCCGAGCACGCACGCGGGTAGGGCAGCGGCACCCGACGGCGCCGGCAGCGGGCCGTCGCCGGCGTGCGGTCCTGCCACGCCGGACACGGCCCGCCGCGCGTCACGCGCCGGCCCGTCGCGACGTCACGACTTCACCCACACGCCGCCCGCGCTCGGGTTGTCGCCCTGCGTCCACCATTTCGCGCAATACTTCGCGCCCTGGTACGTCACGCACGTGCCGCCCTGGTAGGCGGTCGTCGCCGACCACGCGGGCGTGCCGCCGCCGACCGGCTTCCACACGGCCGCCTGCCCGGGCACGTCGCCCTGCGTCCACCACTGCGCCTGATACGTCGTGCCCTGGTAGGTGACCGTCGCGCCGGCCGTATAGACCTGGCCGGCCGCCCACGGTGCGCCCGGCTGCGGCGTGCCGCCGTTCGTGCCGCCGCCGTAGTTCGGGTCCTGCGTGACGCCCGCGCCCCACTTGCCGTCGAGCTTCTTGAAGATCGTCGCGAACGCGTACGGCTGCTGCGCGACGCCCGAGCAGGTCGGCGACGCATACGTGCCGCCCGACGGACACGCCTGGTCGCGGCCGACCGACCAGTTGCCGAAGAAGCCGTAGCCGTTCGCGACCGCCGCGTTCAGTACGGTCTGCGCATTCGCGAGCGTGAACGTCTCGCCCTGCACGTCGTTGACGCCGATCATCGGCGTGACGCCGACCATCTGCCACAGCTGCGCATTGGTCTTCGGCTGGCCGGCCGACTTGAACGCCGTGTCGAGCTGCGAGTAGAGCGCCTGCGCGGCGCTGATCGCCGCGGCGCCCATGTCGATGTTCGCCGGACCGTAATCCATCGCCATCACGTTGACCGCATCGAACGCGGTCTTGTTCGCGATGGCCGCGTTGACGACGTTCACGCCGTCCTGCGTGAGCCCGGTCGGCATCGTCGGCAGCGTCAGCGTCACGTGCAGCGGCTTGCCCTTCGCCGCGTAGTCGGCCTGCAGTTGCGCGACGGCCTGGAAGTTGCGCGCGATCGCCGCCGTGTCCTGCTGCGACCCGCCCTCGATGTCGAAGTCGACGTGGGTGAGGCCGTACGTGTCGATCACCGTCTGGTACGCGGTTTTCAGCGCGGGGACCGTCGAGCACGCCTGCATCAGCGGCGTGCCGTTCGCGCCGCCGAACGACACGGCGACTTCGCCGCCTTTCGCGCGGTAGCTCGCGATCGACGTGGACAGCGCAGTCAGCAGGTCGCCGCTCGCGCCGTTGCCGATCGGCTGCACGCCGCCCCACGACGGCACGCAGCCGTTGCCCGCGACCACGAACGCGAGCGTGAACTGCTGGATGCCCTGGCGCACGCCGATCTGGTCGACCAGCGGTGTCGGATAGAGCGTCACGTCGACATAGGGCGCATAGACGCCGGCACCGTGCGACACGCTCGCCATCGCGAGCAGACAACCCGCGGCAAACGCACGCGGAACGAAACGCGTCAACGCATTGTTGTTCATTCTGTGTTCTCCAAGTGGAAGAGGGATACGCTGGCCTGCGTATCGCCGCCGATGGGGCGGCACGTGCCCCGCCGGCGGCGTGCCTATCTTGGAGGATTCGCGTCGAATAGGGAATTTAGGTGTTCTTCTTTTTGTTATTCGATTCCCGATACGTAACGAACTTGCCGATTCGGTCGCATTTCGAAACGCAGGGCGGGCACTTTTTCCGACCGATCGCGCGACGCGGTGCGTATGGACCGGTTCCAGCGAACCGGCGACGCACCGGCATGACGACTTCCGGCTCGCGTGCATCCGCATTCACGCGAGCGCCGCCGGAGAGCGCCGCCGGATGCGGGACGCGCGCCGGCTGGAACGCCGCGGCCTTCAGCGATACCAGCGCGGCGTATAGACCCATTCGCGCGCGTTGCCGATCGCGAATCGCCGCGTCGTCGACGAGCCGACGATCACCATCGTGCGCATGTCGACCTGGTCGCCACGTAGCGCGCCGAGGGTCGTCGTCGAAAGCGTCGAGCCCGGCCGGCCGATGTCGCGGCCGAGCACGACCACCGTGTCGGCCGTGCGGTACGCGCGCACGATATCGAGCGCACGGTCGAGCTGCCACGGCCGCGCGCGCGAAATCGGGTTGTAGAACGCCATCACGAGATCGGCTTGCGCCGCATGCCGCAGGCGCGTCTCGATCACGTCCCACGGCTTCAGGTTGTCCGACAGCGAGATCGCACAGAAGTCGTGGCCGAGCGGCGCACCGGCCTGCGCGGCCGTCGCGAGCGACGCCGAGATGCCGGGCTCCACGCGCAGGTCGACCGCGGCCCATTGCGGGTCGCGCGCTTCGTCGAGCGCTTCGAGCACGGCCGCGGCCATCGCGAATACGCCGGGGTCGCCCGACGATACGACCGCGACGCGGCGGCCCTCGGCCGCCAGTTCGAACGCATGGCGCGCGCGCTGCATTTCCTCGCGATTGTCGGTGCCGTGCACGCGCTGGTCCGCCCGGAACGGGCCGGCCATGTTCACGTAGGTCGTATAGCCGAGGATGTCGGTCGCGTCCGCGAGCGCTGCGCGTGCGGCCGGCGTGAGCCACGCGCCGCCGCCCGGGCCGAGACCGAGCACCGTCAGGCGGCCGCGCGCGCGGCCGAGCGTCGCGGGATCGACCGGATGCGATGCGACCGCGCACGCGAGGCCGTTCGATTCTTCACGCAGCGTGTGGGGAACGCGCAATGCGCGAGCGAGCAGCGTGGCGGCGTCGGCGGGCGTGTCGCGGTCGCTATCGACGAAGCGCAGCGGCACGTCGAGCGTGCTCGCCGCTGCTTCCAGTGCGGCGTCGCCGATCGCCGACGCCGGCGCGACGATGGCCGCGAGCGCCAGCCGTGCGAGACCCTGTTCGTCGAGCGTGGCAGCGACGCGCGCGGCCAGTGCTTCGTCGGCATGCACGGCATGAGCGGCGACGCCGACCACCACGCTGCGCGGATGGATCACGAGTTCGTCGCGCGCGCCACGCCACGCGTCGGGCGTCACGCGAATCGCGTGCGCGGCTGCGGCATCACGGGGCAGCGCGACGTCGTCGAGCCACGGCGCGGCGCCGTCGACGCGCGTCGACGCGCCCGCGAGCAGGTCGGACACGAAGCGCTTGCCCTGCGCGAGATCGGCGAGCGCATAGCCTTCCGGCGGATTGAGCACGCACGCGCCGAAGCGCAGTTCGCCGCTCGTCGTGATCGCGGGCGCGCCGCCGACGCATTCGGCGATTTCGCGCGCGATCGCGTTGACGCCCGTCAGCCCGCCGAGCAGCGGCACGACGGCCGAACCGTCTTCCGCGACCGCGAGCACCGGCGGCTCGACGCCCTTGTCGGCGAGCGCGGGCGCGAGGCAGCGGATCACGATGCCGGCCGCGCACAGCGCGACGATCGGCAAGCCGCGCGCATACAGTTCGCGCAGGTGCGCGCCGAGTTCGTCGAACGGCACGTCGGCGTCGACGCGCGACGCGAGCCCGTGCACACGGGCGCCCGGGTAACGCATCTGGATGCGTCGCGCGGTATCGAGCGCGCTCGCGCCGAGAATCACGATCGCGGGCGGCGTCGTCATCCTTGCCATTTTTCCCCCGGCACGACGAGCAGCGAGAAATACGGCGACGCCATCGGATCGACCTCGTCGAGCGGCACGATGCGCTGGTTCGCCATCGTCGCGCGCTCGACGTACAGCGCGCGCTTCGCGAGCCCGAGTTCGTCGAGCACGCGCCGCACCTTGTCGAAGTTGCGGCCGAGCTTCATCACGACCGCCGCATCGGCGCGCGCCAGCCGCTCGCGCAGCTCGTGCTCGGGCAGCACGCCCGACAGCACCGACAGGCTCTGGTTGCGATAGACGAGCGGCTGGCCGAGCACCGCCGTGCCGCCGAGCATCGCGCACACGCCGGGGATCACCTCGGTGTCGTAACGCGGCGCGAGGCGGTCGTGCAGGTACATGTACGAGCCGTAGAAGAACGGGTCGCCTTCGCAGATCACCGCGACGTCGCGGCCCGCATCGAGGTGCGCCGCGACGATCTCGGCCGCGGTGTCGTAGAAATCGGCGATCACCGTCTCGTAGCACAGCGGCGGCGGCAGCGCCTCGGTCGTCACCGGATAGACGAGCGGCAATTGCGTCTGCCCGTCGAGCAGGTGCGCTTCGACGATGCCGTACGCATTGCCTTTCTTGCCTTTCGCGACGAAATACGTGACCACGGGCGCCGCCTGCAGCACGCGCAGCGCTTTGATCGTCATCAGTTCGGGATCGCCGGGGCCGACGCCGACCCCGAACAGCCGTCCGTGCGCGCGCGTCATTCGACCTCCGTCGCCAGCGCATTGACCGCGGCAGCGGCCATCGCGCTGCCGCCGCGCCGGCCGAGCAGCGCGACGTACGGCACGCCGCGGCTGTCGGCATCGAGCATCGCCTTCGATTCGGCCGCGCCGATGAAGCCGACCGGGAAACCGAGGATCAGCGCGGGGCGTGGCGCGCCGGCGTCGATCATGTCGAGCAGGTGGAACAGCGCGGTCGGCGCGTTGCCGATCGCGACGACGCTGCCCGCGAGATGCGGGCGCCACAGTTCGAGCGCGGCGGCCGAACGCGTGTTGCCGAGGTGCCGTGCGAGGTCGGGCACCTCCGGCTCGCCGAGCGTGCAGATCACGCGATTGGCCGCCGGCAGCCGCGCGCGCGTGATGCCTTCGGCGACCATCCTCGCGTCGCACAGGATCGGCGCGCCGGCCGCGAGCGCCGCGCGGCCGGCCGCACCGGCACCGGCCGAGAAGCGCAGGTCGTACACGACGTCGACCATCCCGCACGCGTGGATCACGCGCACCGCGAGTTTCTCGAGATCGGGCGGAACCCGCGACAGGTCGGCCTCGGCGCGGATCGTCGCGAACGACTGGCGGTAGATTTCCTGCCCGTCGCGAATGTAGTCAAGCATCGGTGGTGTCCTGGCTGTGCCGCGCGTCCATGAGTCGGACCGCGGCCTGATCAATCGTCAGATGGCGCGCGAGTGGGGCGCCGAGGCCCGCGGCCGCGTCGCGCCGGTAAAGGTCGTAATGCGCGGGCGCCACCGCGACGAGCGTATGGGTGGCCGGGTGCGGCAGCGCGCAGTGGCGCTCGCAACCGGTCAGATGCACGTCGAGCGGATGGCCGACGCGCGCGGCGAGTGCGTGCGCGTCGTGTTTCGTGTCGGCGCGCGCTTTCGCGCAGCCCGTGCTGCCGGTGCAGGCGACGAGCGCGGCCAGCGGGTCGGACGACGCGCACACGAGGCCGAGCGACGCGAGTGCGTCGCGCATCGCAGCCGCGCGCTCGTTCGGCACGCCGTGCACGAACACGCCTTGCCACGGCGTCATCGACAGCGTGCCGTCGCCGTCGGCTTCGGCCAGTACGGCGAGCCGCTCCAGTTGCGTCGCGTCGAGCCGCCCGAGCGCGAATTGCGCGCCGACGCTGCAACGCGCCGTGTCGCGCGACGGACGCGCGCCGAAACGCAGCGCTGGGTCGACGCGCGTGCGCCGCCAGCCGGCAAGCGCCGGATCGGCCGCGAGCGGGAAGGGCAGGTAGTGTTGCGCGCGCGCGAGCAGCGTGGGCTCGCCGCACGTCGCAAGCAATGCGCGCATCCGCGTGACGTCGGCCGGCGCGAGATCGAGGAACGCGAGCAGCAGCGCGCGAACCAGTGCCACGCCCTGATCGACGGACACGTCGACCGAAGCGGGCCGATCGCCGTGCGCCACCGGCGGACAGCCGGCCAGCCCCGCCGCCAGGCGTACCGCGCCGTCGCCGCGGCGCCACGCGGCCAGCCAGATGTCGTGCTGATGATCGAGCGCCGCGACCGTTTCGCCGCCGTCGAGCTGAATCGAGAATTTCGGCGACAATTCGCCGCGACGCGGCTCGCTCGCGAGCATGTCGAGCAGCGGCACGGCGAGCGCGTAACTATCGACGAGTGCGGCGGGGTCGTGCCCGGCGAGCGGGCTCAACATCACGTTGCGGACGTCGTCGCTCGCCGCGAGCGCGGCCGCATTGACGATGGTGGCGTCGTCGGCGCTTGCGCGCGGGCCGAGCCCCGCATCGAGCAACGCGCGCACCAGCGCATCGGCCGCGCCGTCGCGAATGCCGCGCAGCTGGAGATTCGCGCGATTGGTCGCATCGATCGCGCCGGAGCCGTACAGGCGCGCGGCGGCGGCGATCGCGCGCGCCTGGCGCGCGTCGAGCCGGCCGCCCGGCAGCTTGATCCGGCACAGCCCGCCGTCGGCGGCCGCGACCACGCGCACGAGCCCCGGGCAGGCCGACGGGCGCACGACGGACGACGCAGGAATCGAATCGGGAACGGAACTCAACGGGATAGCGCAACAGTGTGGCGCCGCGGCCAACGCATCGGTACACCCCGCCCGACGCCGACTGGCACGCACGCACTTTCTGGCCGGCAGGTCTCCTGGCTGACAGGTCGGCGCCGGCTCCCGGCCTTCCCGGTGAAACCAGTGGCATGAGGGGGGATCGGCTCGCTGTCTACAGTTGCGGGGGCAGCCACAGCGGCGCGCGGTGCGCCCTGTGTTCCCTCTTCGGCCCCGAAGGGCACCGGCGAACGAACGGCCGTAGGATACCCGATTTCGGCCGCGATTCGCGACCGGCTGGCCGTTCGCGGCGGGCGGCGCAGGCAATGCCCGGGGGCGAGCGGGCGGCCGGATGAAACGCGGAGTGGAACACGGTACCATGCCGTTTTTCGCCATGCGGACGGCCGCATCGGCGCTTTCGGGGCCGCGCGGCGACACGATGAAATCGAACGATGGGGAAGGGTGGATGACGGCGTGGCTGACGGTAGTGGGCATCGGCGACGACGGTTACGCGGGGCTCGGACGCCACGCGCGGCGCGCGCTGCTCGACGCGACGCGCGTGGTCGGCGCGAAACGGCATCTCGACATGCTGCCCGCACGGCTGCGGGCGACGCGCGAAGCATGGCCGTCGCCGTTCGACCTGTCGGGGCTGCTCGCACGCCGCGGCGCGCCCGTGTGCGTGCTCGCGAGCGGCGACCCGATGCTGTTCGGCGTCGGCGCGACGCTCGCCCGTGTGCTTTCTCCCGACGAATGGCGCGTGCTGCCCGCGCCGTCGTCGCTGTCGCTCGCGGCCGCACGCCTCGGCTGGGCGCTGCAGGACGTGGGCGCGGTCTCGCTCGTCGGGCGACCGCTCGCGACGCTGGCGCGCCATCTGCTGCCGGGCCGGCGCCTGTTCGTGCTGAGCGCCGACGGCCGCACGCCGGCCGCCGTCGCGGCCGAACTCACCGCCCGCGGTTTCGGGCCGACGCGCGTCAGCGTGTTCGAACACCTCGGCGGCCCGCTCGAGCGACGGATCGATGGCCTCGCGCAAGACTGGAACGTCGACGAAGCCGCCGCGCTCAATCTCGTCGCGCTCGACTGCCAGGCGGGCCCCGACGCACCGCGCCGCGCGCTCACGCCCGGCCTGCCCGACGACGCGTACCGTCACGACGGCCAGCTCACCAAGCGCGACCTGCGCGCGATGACGCTCGGGCGACTCGCGCCCGCGCCCGGCGAACTGCTGTGGGACGTCGGCGCCGGCAGCGGCTCGATCGGCATCGAATGGATGCGCGCGCATCCATCGTGCCAGGCGATCGCGATCGAAGGGCATGCGGAGCGGCAGCGCTTCATCGAACACAACCGCGAGACGCTCGGCGTGCCGGGCCTGCAACTCGTCGCGGGCCGTGCGCCCGCTGCGCTCGCGGGGCTCGCCGCGCCCGACGCGATCTTCATCGGCGGCGGCGCGACGGCGCCCGGCGTGCTCGACGCGTGCTGGGCGTCGCTGAAACCCGGCGGGCGGCTGGTCGCGAACGCGGTCACGCTGCAGGGCGAGATGGCGCTCGCCGCGTGGCGCGACGTGCACGGCGGCACGCTCACGCGCGTGTCGCTCGCACATGCCGAACCGCTCGGCCGCTTCGACACGTGGCGACAACCGCTGCCGGTCACGCTGTACGACGTGCGCAAGCCCGACGCGGCCGATACGGCCGGCTCGTCGACCCCGTCGAATCCGTCGAACGCAACGGACGCGTGATGCGCGACGAAACGCCCGAACAGCCCGCGCCGCTGCGCTTCGGCTACACGACCGGCAGTTGCGCGACCGCGACGTCGCTCGCGGCCGCGCGACTGCTGCTCGCGGGCCACGCGGACGACGCGGTCGAGATCGTGCTGCCGAAGGGACAGCGCGTGATGATGCGGCTCGAATTCTGCCGCGCCACGGCCGACGGCGCCGAAGCCGGCACGATCAAGGATGCCGGCGACGATCCGGACGTCACGCACGGCGCGCTGATCTTCGCGCGCGTCGCGCTCGCGGCGGTGTCCGGCGTGCGCTTTCATGCGGGGCCGGGCGTCGGCACGGTCACGCGGGCGGGGCTCACGCTGCCGGTCGGCGAGCCGGCGATCAACCCGGTGCCGCGCCGGATGATGACCACGCACCTGGAAGCGCTCGCCGCCGAGCACGGCTACGCGGGCGGCTTCGACGTGACGATCGGCGTCGACGGCGGCGAGGCGCTCGCGCTGAAGACGATGAACCCGCGCCTGGGCATCGTCGGCGGGCTGTCGATCCTCGGCACGACCGGCATCGTGCGGCCGTTCTCGTGTTCGGCCTATATCGCGTCGATCCATCAGGGCATCGACGTCGCGCGAGCGAACGGCATCGCGCACATCGCCGCCTGCACCGGCAACGCGAGCGAGGACGCGATGCGCGCGCACTACCGTCTGCCCGACATGGCGCTGATCGAGATGGGCGACTTCGCGGGCGCGGTGCTCAAGCACCTGCGGCGCGCGCCGGTCGCGCGTCTGTCGATGTGCGGCGGCTTCGGCAAGCTGAGCAAGCTCGCGGCCGGCCATCTCGACCTGCACAGTCGCCATTCGAGCATCGATCTGCCGCTGCTCGCGCAATGGGCGGCCGAAGCCGGCGCGAGCGATGCGCTGCAGGCCGCGATGCGCGCCGCGAACACGAGCCAGGAAGCGTTGAAACTGGCGCAGGCCGACGGCGTGCCGCTCGGCGATCTCGTTTGCGCCCATGCGTTGCAGGTGGCGCGCGACATCGTGCCGCCGTCGGTCGCGGTCGAGATGTTCGCGATCGACCGGCAGGGCCGCTTCGTCGGGGAGGCGCGATGAGCCCGCGCATTCTGCTGCTCGGCGGCACCGGCGATGCGCTGAAAATCGCGCGTGCGCTCGGCCCGCATCATGTTTATAGTCTCGCCGGCCTCGGCAAGACGCCCGACGATCTGCGCTGCGACGTGCGCGTCGGCGGCTTCGGCGGCGCAGCCGGGCTCGCCGCGTATCTTCGCGACGCCGGCATCGGCCTCGTGATCGACGCGACGCATCCGTATGCCGCGCAAATCAGCGCGAACGCCGCGGCGGCGACGCGCGACGCGGGCGTGCCGCTCTGGGCGCTGCGCCGCGCGCCGTGGACGCCGCAACCGGGCGACGACTGGCGGATGGTCGACGACTGGGCTGGCATCGAGGCCGCGCTCGCGCCGTTCAAGCGCCCGCTGTTCACGCTCGGCCGCGAACCGCTCGCGCATCTCGACACGATCCCGCCGCACCAGTTCTGGCTCGTGCGCTGCCTCGACGCGCATCCCGGCAACGCCCGCGCACAGGTCGTCGCCGCGCGCGGGCCGTTCACACCCGACGGCGAGCGCGCGCTGTTCGCGCTGGCGGGGATCGACGTCGTCGTCAGCAAGAACAGCGGCGGCGCGGCCACCGAGGCCAAGCTCGACGTCGCACGCGAACGCAGGCTGCCGGTCGTGATGCTGCGCCGGCCGCCGCTGCCCGATGCCGACCGTGCGTTCGACTCGGTCGCGGCGCTCGTCGACGCACTCGATCCGGCCGCGCGCGCCTGATGCGATGCAGCGGTCATCCCACGAATTGACGGAGAAATTTCGATGACGGTGTATTTCATCGGCGCCGGCCCCGGCGACCCGGAGCTGATCACGGTGAAGGGCCAGCGCCTCGTGCGCACGTGCCCGGTGATCCTGTATGCGGGCTCGCTCGTGCCGGCCGCCGTGCTCGACGGTCATCGCGCGGAGCAGGTCGTCAACACGGCCGAACTCGACCTCGATGCGATCGTCGCGCTGCTCGCCGCCGCGCATGCGAAAGGGCAGGACGTCGCGCGCGTGCATTCGGGCGACCCGTCGCTGTACGGCGCGATCGGCGAGCAGATCCGCCGCCTGAAAGCGCTCGGGATTCCGTACGAAATCGTGCCGGGCGTGACGGCCACGGCCGCGTGCGCGGCGGCGCTCGGCGTCGAGCTGACGCTGCCCGGCGTCGCGCAGACGGTGATCCTCACGCGTTTCGCGGGCAAGACGACGATGCCGGAAGGCGAAGCGCTCGGCTCGCTCGCTGCGCACCGCGCGACGCTCGCGATCCATCTCGGCGTGCGCCATCTCGCGCGCATCGTCGACGAAGTGCTGCCGCATTACGGCGCCGATTGCCCGGTGGCGGTGATCTATCGCGCGAGCTGGCCCGACGAGGAACGCGTGACGGGCACGCTGGCCGACATCGTCGGCAAGGTGCAGGGCACGCAGATCGAGCGCACCGCGCTGATCCTGATTGGCCGCGTGCTCGACGCCGACGGGTTCGCGGATTCGACGCTGTACGCGAGCGCGGGCTGAACGCGCCCGCGCCGTGGAGCCGGGTATCTGGACGGGCCGCGAGGATATTGCCGGTGCGAGCATGCCGGGGACGACACCGGGCATGCAGGCACCCGCGCCGCTGGCCCGCGGCGTCGCTCAGGCCCGCGCGACGTGCCGCACCAGTTTTGGCGCAAACCCGGACGCGAGCACGAACAGCACGACACACAGGCACGCCATCGCGATCCATGCGGGCGTCAGGTCCGCGAGATGCTGGCGCACGATGCCGGCCGCGAATGGAAACAAGCCGGCGATCAAATAGCCGACACCCTGCACGAACCCCGTTAGCGACGCGGCATCAGCCGGCGTCGCCGCATGGTCGACCGTAACGATCAGCGACAGCGGAAACAGTGCGCCGATTCCCGCGCCAAGCAGCAGCGCGGCCGGCAGCGCGAGCGCGTCGGGTGCGGCCAGCATCACCAGCAACCCGACGCATAGCGACGCGATCGCCGCATGCAGCGCGGGCCGGCGATCAGGCAGATGGTCGATCGTCGCGGAGATCGTCAGCCCCGCGACGACTTCCGCGAGCGTCACGCCGCCGAGCAGGCTGCCCGCCGCGGTCGGCGACCAGCCGAGCCGCATGTAGTACGGCGGCAGCCATGCGAGCACGAGCGTGTAGGCGCCCGTCGCGATGCCGAAGAACAGCGCGAGTCGCCAGGCGCGCGGCGAACGCGACGGCCGCGCGCCCGATCCGGATACCGGCCCGCCGGCCAGCGCGTCGCCGCCACGGCTCGCCAGCGGCCACGCCAATGCGGCGAGCGCCGCCGGCAGCGCCCAGCCGGCGAGCGCGGCAAGCCAGCCCCAGCGCGCCGCGGCGAACGGCGCGACGACGCTCGCGAGCACCGCGCCGCCCATGATCGACGTCGAGTAGACGCCCATCGCACCGCCGATGCGCGTCGCGAAATGCGCCTTCACGAAGCCGGGCAACAGCGCCTGCACCATCGCGATTCCGACGCCCGCGCAGCACGCGCTCGCGAGCAGCAGCCATGCGTGCTGCGCGCCGACGCGCGATGCGCAAGCCAGTCCGATCAACGCGACGCCGAGCCACACGCCGCCCGCGATCCCGGCGATGCGCTGCAGGCGCCGCGCGCCCAGCGCGCCGAACCCCATCAGCAGGATCGGGATCGTCGTCAGCAGGCTCGCCGCGCCGTCGCCGATACCGGTCGTGCGCTGGATCATGTCGAGCAGCGGACCGATCGCGGCGAGCGCCGGCCGCAGGTTCAGCCCGACGAGCACGATCGCGGCGAGCCGCCATCCGGGGGAAGTGAAGCGATTCATCATCAGCTGCTCCGAGAAACCCCGCCATTGATGGCGGGAAAGAAAGGCGTACGGTTGACAGGCAGCTTCTTCCACAGGTTAGGATCACCTGCATGATCCTTGTCTACCGCTACCGGGTGAAGTCGCTCAACGGACTGCTTAGCAAGCAGAGCCGTGCGGTGAACTACGTCTGGGACTTCTGCAATGACACGCAGAAGCACGCGCTCAAGTGGAGCAAGAAGTGGCCGACGGGATTCGATCTGAACGTGCTGACGACCGGCAGCAGCAAGGAACTCGGCATTCACTCCGGCACGATCAACGCGACGTGCGAGCAATATGCGAAATCGCGCAGTCAGCACCGTCGGCCCTACCTGCGCTATCGCGGCAGGAAATCGCTGGGCTGGGTGCCGCTGAAGGGGCGTGACCTGAAGCGCGAGGGCGACGCGTTCCGCTTTGCCGGCAACACGTTTCGCGTGTTCAACAGCCGACCGCTTCCCGAAGGCAAGATCAAGGACGGGACCAACTTTGCGCAGGATGCACGCGGCAACTGGTTTCTCAACATCGTGATCGAGATGCCGGATGTGGAGGCCCGATCGATCCGCTCTGGTGTCGGCATCGATCTCGGCCTGAAAGACTTCGCCACACTTTCGACCGGCGAGAAACTGCCCAACGACCAATTCGGCAGACGCGCGGCGGAAAAGCTGGCGAAAGCCCAGCGAGCGCGAAAGCACAAGCGGCATATCGCGAAGCTGCACGCCAAGGTCGCGAATGCCCGTGCCGATTTCCAGCACAAGCTCGCGCTCGATCTGGTGCGGCGTTTCGATTACATCGCGGTCGGCAACGTATCTGCCGTCAAACTTGCCAGAACCAGGATGGCGAAGAGCGTCTACGACGCATCCTGGTCGTCCTTCCGAAACAAGCTCCGCTACAAAGCGATCGCGCACGGGGCCACGTACAAGGAAGTCGACGAAAGCGATTCGACCCAGTCCTGTTCGTCGTGCGGGTCGAAAGACAGCACGATGCGGCCGAAAGGTATCGCGGGACTGCGAGTAAGAGAATGGGCCTGCAGTGAATGTGGTGTCGTACATGATCGTGATATCAACGCTGCGCTGAACATTCTCCGATGCGGACGTGCATCGCCAGGTGTGGGAATCCCCTCCCTTTAGGGAGAGGAGGGCGTCAATGCAAGCCCTCGATATCGGTGCGCGGCTGCCCGCGAGGCGTCGCGCGTTTTTCAGGTAAAGTATCTCGACATCAAGATAAATGGCGATTTATCTCGACGTCAAGATAACTGGCAAGCCGAGGAGGGTTAATGGATCGAGCCGAGCATGCGCTCGCGCAATGGCGCGCGGAGCGTCCGGATCTCGACGCGACGTCGATGGTCGTGATGGGGCGGCTGCAGGAAGCCGCGCTCGTGATCGCGCGCGACCGTCTCAATCCGCTGTTCGCGCGCTACGGCATGCAGCCGGGCGAATTCGACGTGCTCGCGACGCTGCGGCGCAGCGGTGCGCCGTTCGCGCTGACGCCGACCGCGCTGTACGACGCGCTGATGATGTCGTCGGGCGGGATGACCGCGCGCATCGACCGGCTGCAGAAGGCCGGCTGGGTCGAGCGCCGGCCGAACCCGGCCGACGGGCGCGGCACGCTGGTCGCGCTGACCGACGCCGGGCGTGCGCTGATCGACGAAGCGGTGGTCGCGCACATCGACAACCAGCGCGATCTGCTGGCCGCGTTGTCGGCGGCGGAACAGGCGCAGTTGTCGGAACTGTTGGGCAAGCTGCTGACCGGGCTGGAAAATCCTGCACCGGAAGCGCGCGGCGGAAAGTAGCGCCGCCGGATGCGTGATGCCGGCGCACCGCGCGGGCAAAAAAATGCCCGCCGCGCAATGCGGCGGGCCTGGCTCGAGCAGCGCGCAGGCCGCACACGGCGAGCCCGCGCTGCTGCCTGGTCTTAATCGCGCGCCGGGATATTGAGCCCGCGCGCGACGGCCGGACGGGCGACGAACGCGTCGAGCGCCCGCTTGACGTGCCGGAATTCGCTGAAGCCGACCAGTTCGCCCGCCTCGTAGAAGCCGACCAGGTTGCGCACCCACGGGAAGATCGCGATGTCGGCGATCGTGTAGGCATCGCCCATCACCCACTGGCGGTTCGCGAGATGCGCGTCGAGCACGCCGAGCAGGCGTTTCGATTCGGCGACGTAGCGGTCGCGCGGGCGCTTGTCCTCGTAATCGCGGCCGGCGAACTTGTGGAAGAAGCCGACCTGGCCGAACATCGGCCCGATGCCGCCCATCTGGAACATCACCCACTGGATCGTCTCGTAGCGGCCCGCGAGATCCTTCGGGATCAACTGGCCCGTCTTGTCCGCGAGATAGATCAGGATCGCGCCCGATTCGAACAGCGGCAGCGGCTGGCCGTCGGGGCCGTTCGGATCGATGATCGCGGGGATCTTGTTGTTCGGGTTCAGCGACAGGAACTCGGGCGACATCTGGTCGTTCGTGTCGAAGCGCACGAGGTGCGGCTCGTACGGCAGGCCGGTTTCCTTGAGCATGATCGACACCTTGACGCCGTTCGGCGTCGGCAGCGAGTAGAGCTGGAGACGGTCGGGGTGCTGGGCCGGCCACTTTTGCGTGATCGGGAAGGCGGACAGATCGGGCATGAAGGTTCGCTCGTCGAAGTGAATGATCCGCGCCCGCCCGTGCCGCCGCGCTCGCGCACGGTTCGCGGCGCGGCGGCGGGGCGGGGCGCGCCGAAAGCGCCCACTGTAGCCGATCCGGGAAATCGATGCAGGGGCCGGTCGGCCGCCGCCTGTTCGGCGTGATAGCCGCCTCGGTATCGCTCACGATGCCATGAGACACGACGAGCAACGCGTCTCCGTCGGCCGACGGACCGCATACGGCCCCGATACACGTTCGTCCTGCATCGAGATACGACGTCCTAACACGCGGCAGGAGCCGTTCCGCCAACCCGACTCAATCGCGCGGCACGCGATTCGTCGACGAAACGGAAGCTTTTTGTCAGGGAAAATCCCGCCCCGCATTCCGTGGTTTTTTGTTGACCGACATCGTATAACGCCGTCATGATTTCCTGACAAGAAAGGTCCCATCCACCGACCGAAGTGAGGAGACATGAACACCACCCCGATCGCTCGCCGTGTCCGCCGGATCGCCCTCGCACTGGGCTTCGCGCTATCGGCCGCCGCAGCCGTTGCCGCCCCCGTATCGCTGAACATCGTCGACGTCGCAGGCAACCTGCAGCTCACGCAGAAGGCCATCGAGGCGTTCAAGGAGAAGAATCCGAATCTCGTCGCGAACGTCACGTTCACGAACGCGCCCGCGCCGCAGTTGCCGGGCAAGATCAAGGCGATGCAGGCGGCGGGGCGCTCGGACATCGACCTCGTGCTGACGGGCACCGACGCGCTGGCCGCCGGCATCGAGCAGAACCTGTGGCAGAAACTCCTGCCCGACAACGCGGCCGCCTTCCCCGGCGTACTCGACAAGTACGCGCCCGGCCCGCGCAAGATGCAGGATCTCGCGCAGGGCTTCGGCCTCGAGGTCACCTACATGCCGGCCGGCCCGCTGCTCGAATACAACCCGGCGAAGGTGAGCGCCCCGCCGAAGACGCCCGATCAACTGCTCGCCTGGTGCAAGGCGCACCCGAACAAGCTGATCTATGCGCGCCCGGCGAACTCGGGCCCCGGCCGCACGTTCCTGATGGGGCTGCCGTACGTGCTCGGCGACAAGAATCCGCAGGACCCGATCAACGGCTGGGACAAGACCTGGGCGTTCCTGAAACAGTTGAACGACTGCGTGCCGTACTACCCGGGCGGCACGTCGGCGGTGATGAAGGAGCTCGGCGAAGGCACGCGCGACATGACCGTGACCGTCACCGGCTGGGACCTCAACCCGCGCGCGCTCGGCATCGTGCCGGCCGAATTCAGGATCCAGGCGTTCGACGACATGACGTGGGTCAACGACGCACACTACATGGTGATCCCGAAGGGCGTGCCGAAGGAAAAGCTCGACGTGCTGTTCAAGCTGATGAATTTCCTGCTCGAACCGGCGCAGCAGGCGATGACCTACGACGACGGGTACTTCTATCCGGGCCCGGCGGTGAAGGGCGTGACGCTCGAGATGGCGCCCGCGCACAGCCAGGAAGTCGTGCGCAAGTTCGGCCGTCCCGAATACGCGAAGCTGCTCGCCGATCGCCCGCACGTGCAGCCGCTCAGCGCGCCGGCGATGGTCGCCGCGTTCCAGAAGTGGGATCGCGAGATCGGTTCGCAGAAATCGAAGTGACGGCTGAACCGGCGGGCGCCGCGGCGCCCGCGTCGATGGAGTTCGTGGAATGAAGCACGGTTTCGAACGGCTGCGGCTCGACGGCGTGTGCCGCAGTTTCACCAACGCGCAAGGCGCACAGGTCGCCGCGCTGAACGGGCTCGACCTCGAGATCCGGCGCGGCGAGTTCATCGCGCTGCTCGGCCCGTCGGGCTGCGGCAAATCGACCGCGCTGAACTGCATCGCCGGCTTGCAGCCGCTCACGCGCGGCGGCATCTGGCTCGACGACACGCGCATCGACGTGCTGCCGCCCGAGCGTCGCGGCTTCGGGATGGTGTTCCAGAACTACGCGCTGTTTCCGCACATGTCGGTGCTCGACAACGTCGGCTTCGGCCTCAAGATGCGCGGCGTGCCGAAGCAGGAAATGCGGCGGCGCGCGCAGCAGGCGCTCGAGCTCGTGCAACTCGTCGGCCACGAAGGCAAGCTGCCCGGGCAATTGTCGGGCGGCCAGCAGCAGCGCGTCGCGATCGCGCGCGCGATCGTGATCGAGCCGCCGCTCGTGCTGATGGACGAGCCGCTGTCGAATCTCGACACGAAACTGCGCATCGAGATGCGCGCGGAGATTCGCCGCATCCACACGCAGCTCGAACGCGCGACGATCTACGTCACGCACGATCAGGACGAAGCACTGTCGATGGCCGACCGCATCGTCGTGATGAAGGAGGGCGTCGTGCAGCAGGTCGCGTCGCCGAAGGACGTGTACACGCGCCCGCACAACCTGCATGTCGCGCGCTTCATGGGCTATCGCAACGTGCTGCCGTTTACGCTCGAAGGCATGGCCGGCGATCGCGTGAGCGTCGCGTCGGGCGGCGTGCGCCTCGCGGGCGTGCCGATGGCCGGCTTCGACGCGAAGGACGTCGTGGTCGCGCTGCGCCCCGACGACGTCGAGCGCGCGGAAGAAGGCGCCGACAATGCGTTCGACGCGACCGTCGAGACCGTCGAGTACGGCGGGCGCGACTCGCTGATTCGCGCGATCACGCCGTTCGGCGCGATCTGGGCCCGTATGGCCGGCGAGTTCGCCGAAGGCGAACCGCTGCGGCTGCGCGTGGCGCCGGCACGGACGCTGGTCTATCCGGGAGACGTGCAATGAACGGGCTGCGTCAAGCGGCATGCACGGCGGCGTCTCGCGCGGAGGCCGCATGAGCGCGCTCGCGACCGGCGGCGCGCCGCGCGACGCGAAAGCGTGGCTCGTCACGCCGGCGCTCGCGTTCATCGCCGCGCTATTCATCTATCCGTTCGCATACGGTCTCGTGCTGTCGTTCCAGCCGATGAACGGCGGCGGCGCGCTCGCGAACTACGTGCAATTCTTCACCGACACCGCCATGTGGCCGACCGTGCTCGTCACGCTGAAGGTCGCGGTGCCGGCGACGCTGCTCAACGTCGGCATCGCGGTGCCCGTCGCGTTCGCGCTGCGCCGCAACTCGCCATACCAGAAGTTCGTCACGACGCTGCTCGTGATTCCCGTCACGCTCGGCACGGTGCTCGTCGCCGACGGGATGCTCACGTATTTCGGGCCGAACGGCTGGTTTCCGCAGGCGCTGCAGGGGCTGCACCTGTACACGGACGAAGTGCGCCTCACGCACAACTACTGGGGCGTGCTGCTGTCGCTGATCGTGTCGGGCTTTCCCTTCGCGTTCCTGCTGATGCTGTCGTACATCAGCGGCATCGACCCGACGCTCGCGCGCGCGGCCGCGACGCTCGGCGCGAACCCGTGGCAGCAGTTCCGGCAGATCTACCTGCCGCTGCTCGTGCCGGGGCTCACGATGGCCGCGTGCCTGTCGTTCGTGCAGGCGTTCTCGGTATTTCCGTCGGCCGTGCTGCTCGGCGCGCCGGCCGGGCCGACACGCGTGATCTCGATCGCGGCGGCCGAAGCCGCGTTCGAGAGCTACGACTATTCGCTCGCGTCGGCGATCGCGATCGTGATGGGCTTCGTGCAGTTGCTGGTGGTCGCGTCGATGCTCGGCGCGCGCCGCTTCTTCTATACGGGCGCGGTGACGGGAGGCAAGGGCTGATGGCGACCGACGATCATGCCGCTCGCACGTGGCCGCCGAAGCACGATGCACCCGACGCGCGGCCCGTCGACACGGGAAAACCGCACAGGATGAGAAGCAACCTCGCCGGCCGCGCATGGAAGGCGCTCGTGTGGGCGCTGATGGCGTTCTTCCTGCTGAACGTGATGCTGCTGATCGCGACCGTCGCGGTGAATTCGGTCGCGACGCGCTGGTTCGGCACGCCGTTGCCGCAGGGCTTCACGCTGCACTGGTATGCGAAGGCGTGGGAGGACTTTCAGCTCGCGAGCGTGCTGTGGGTGACCGTCGAGGTGGTCGGCGCGGTCGTGCTGCTGTCGATCGCGCTCGGCGTGCCGGCCGCGTATGCGCTCGCGCGCGTGCAGTTTCGCGGCAAGCGCTTCGCGCTGCTGGCGTTCCTGCTGCCGCTGATGGTGCCGCCCGTCACCTACGGGATCCCGATGGCGACCGTGATGTACAAGATCGGGCTCGCGGGCACGCTCCCGGGCGTGATCCTCGCGAACCTCGTGCCGGCGCTGCCGTTCGTGATCCTCGTGATGACGCCGTTCATCGAGCAGATCGATCCGAATCTAGAAGCCGCCGCCCGCATCTTCGGCGCGAACACGTGGCGCTATTTCCGTTACGTGCTGCTGCCGCTGCTGGTGCCGGGCATGCTCGCGGCCGGGCTGCTCGTGCTGGTGCGCACGATCGGGATGTTCGAGCTGACGTTCTTCACCGCGGGCCCGAGCACGCAGACGCTCGTCGTCGCGCTGTATTACGCGGTGTTCTCGACCGGCGTGCGCGCGCCGCAGTCGATCGACGCGATGGCGATGATCTACATGGCGATCACGCTCGTGTGGGTCGTGATCGCGCTGCAGTTCGTCAGTCCGACCCAGCTCGTGAGCCGCGTGAAGCAGGAGCGGCAGTAGGTGCGGGCGTCGTGCGAGCGCGCGAGGCTGGCGGCAGCGTGCAATTGGTTACAAATGGATACCGCGCACGACACGCGGACGTTGCAGACTACGCGGCGTTCCCCCCGATCGACGTATATCCATGAAGGTTCAAACGCTGCTGACACTCGCCGGCGCCTCGACGCTGCTGGCCGCCTGCAACCTGCTTCACGACGGTCCCGGATCGAGCGACGTCGACGCCGCCGTGCGCCGCGCGCTCGAAGCGGAAAACCACGGCGGCCTGAACGCGCTGTTCGGCCAGCCGCTGCCCGTGTCGGCCGACGTCGTGTCGGCGAAACCCGATGGCGACTGCAAGAAGCTCGGCGATCGCACGTATTCGTGCGACGTCGTGGTCACGTGGCGCAACGCCGATTACGCGCCGTCGCGCGCGAACCTGACCTTCGTGAAGGCGGCAGACGGCTCGTGGCAGACGTCGGGCGTCGACGCGGCGATCGTGACGGGCACCGCGAAGTCGCTGATCGACCATATCGGCAACGCATGGCCGGGCAAGGCGGCGAGCGGCGCGTCGGCGCCGCAGTGATGCGCGGGCGGCAAGCCTTCGTTCTCTTCCCCGGATAGGCGGCGCGGGCCTTGGCGGCCGCAGCGCTGCGCTTCCCTCGATAAAAAGGGCGCGAGCATCGCGCCCATCTCGTTCGAACGCATCCTCGGTATGCAGGCAGGGTTATAGGGAAAACCCTTATCTCAAGGTATAATTTCGGCCATGAGAGAAAGGTCATACCATGCCTGAACGCTTCCAAACCCTTGAAAAATTTGTGTTTTCCGTCGTCGTGATGTCCGCCGTCGTGTGCTCGGCCTTCCTCGCGTACGAGCGTCATCCCGAGATCAAGATCGCGCTGCGCGAAGGCGAAGCGCTGATGCGCGAAAGCGCCAGGTACTCGGTCATCTGCTCGCCGTCCAAGGTCGATCCTTGCGTCGAGATGTCCGCTTACTGAGCCTGAGCCGCTTTTCCGCTCGCCGGACTTGCCCTGCATCGCCGCCGGTCGGAATGCGTTGAAGCCGCGTCCATCCGGTATTCGGAAACCGGCCGCCAGACAGGGCGGATGCACGAACCCGTTACGTGCCGAGTCGCTGGCGTAAGCAGCCCCACATCCGGTCGGCCCCGCTTCGAGCAATCGAGCGGGGCCGTTCCGTTCGTGCGTGTCACACGACATGCCGCGGCTCGCCGCCGACGAACGCGGCGACGTTGTCCACGAGCTGATCGGCCAGCGCCTGCATCGCCTCGTCGCTCGCCCACGCGACATGCGGCGTCAGGATGAACGCCGGATGCGACAGGATCGCGTGAAATGGATGCGCGTCCGGCAGCGGCTCCTGCGTGACCACGTCGAATCCCGCCCCCTCGATCTGCCCCGACTGCAGCGCATCGACGAGCGCGCGTTCATCCACGAGGCCGCCGCGCGCGGTATTGATCAGCAGCGGCCGGCGCGCCATCCGCGCGAATGCGTGCGCGTCGATCAGATGCCGCGTCGCGGGTGTGAGCGGGCAGTGCAGCGTGATCACGTCGCTGACGCGCAGCAGCGTGTCGAGTGGCGCATAACCGTCGCCCGCCGCGCCGCCGTGCGCCGCGAACAGCACGCGCATGTCGAGCGCACGCGCGATGACGGCCACCGCACGCCCGAGCGCACCGTCGCCGACGATCCCGAGCGTCGAGCCGGCCAGGTCGCGAATCGGATGATCGAAAAAGCAGAACTGCCCGCTGTCGAGCCAGCGCCCCGCGCGCACCGCGTCACGATAAGCGACGACGCTGCGGCGCAGCGCAAGGATCAGCGCGAACGTGTGCTCGGGCACCGTGCGGACCGCATAGCCACGAATATTGCTCACGACGATCCCGCGTGCCGCACACGCATCGAGATCGACGATGTCCGTGCCGGTCGCGGCGATCGCGATCATCCGCAACTGCCGCGCGTCGGCGAGGGCCGCCGCGTCGAGCCGCGCCTTGTTGGTCACGACGATGTCCGCATCGCGGATGCGCGCCGCGACCTCGTGCGCGGCCGTCCGGTCGAATGTCCGCACGACGTGCGGAAACGGAAACGGCTTCAGCACGATTTGCGGCGACAGCGTCGCGCGATCGAGAAACACGATCTTCGCGGGAGAGGAAACGGAAAACATGGCGGGTCTCGCTGACAGGCGCCCGGCGGCGCGGAACGGATCCGATTCTGCCGGCGCCGCGCGCACCGTCGTTTGACCGTTGGGCGAGCGCGCTTTCCCGTCTGGAAAGGCCGACTACCCACACGCGCCGGCGTCGCGCTCGCGCCGTCGTCCACCTTTTCCGTTTCGGAAAGGCTGGTTGACCATCGATCGATTTTCGCGGTGCGCGAACGCCGTCATGATCGCCGTCATCGACAACACGATTTCATCGGAGACAGTCATGACACGTCCGCTGGACGGCATCCGCGTGCTGGAACTCGGCCAATTGATCGCCGGGCCGTTCGCGGGCCGGATGCTCGCCGAATTCGGCGCGAACGTCATCAAGGTCGAGCCGCCCGGCGTCGGCGATCCGCTGCGCAAATGGCGGCTGCTGCACGACGGCACGTCGGTCTGGTGGGCCGTGCAATCGCGCAACAAGACCTCGGTCACGCTCGACCTGCGCACGCCCGAAGGGCAGGACGTCGTGCGCCGCCTCGTCGCCGAAACCGACGTGCTGATCGAAAACTTTCGGCCCGGCACGCTCGAAGGCTGGGAGCTCGGCTGGGACGCGCTGTCCGCGATCAACCCGGGGCTCGTGATGCTGCGCGTGTCGGGCTTCGGGCAGACGGGCCCGTATCGCGACCGCCCCGGCTTCGGCGTGATCGCCGAGGCGATGGGCGGCCTGCGCCACCTGACCGGCGAGCCCGGCCGGACGCCGGTGCGCGTCGGCATCTCGCTCGGCGATTCGCTGTCGGCGCTCCACGGCGTGATCGGCGTACTGCTCGCGCTGCGGCATCGCGAACGGCAGGGCGGCAACGGGCAAGTCGTCGACGTCGCGCTGTACGAATCGGTATTCAACATGATGGAGAGCCTGCTGCCCGAATATGCGGCCTTCGGCGCGGTGCGCGAGCCGGCCGGCAGCAGCCTGCCGGGCATCGCACCGACCAACGCATACCGCTGCCGCGACGGCAGGTACGCGCTGGTCGCCGGCAACGGCGACAGTATCTTCCGCCGCCTGATGGAACTGATCGGCCGGCCCGATCTCGGCAACGATCCGGCGCTCGCGCACAACGACGGGCGCGTCGCGCAGGTTGCGCGCATCGATGCGGCGATCGGCGAATGGAGCGCCCGACACGACCTCGACGACGTGCTCGCCGCGCTGCACGACGCGCGCATTCCGTCCGGGCGCATCTACGACGTGGCCGACATCGCGGCCGATCCGCACTACCGCGCGCGCGACATGATCGTCGACGCCGAGCTGCCCGACGGCACGCCCGTGCTCGTGCCGGGTATCGTGCCGAAACTCGACGCCACGCCCGGGCGCATCGAGCGGCCGGCGCCCGCGCTCGGCGCGGATACCGATGCGGTACTCGAATCGCTCGGCATCGATGCGGCGACGCGCGACGACTGGCGCACGCGCGGCGTGATCTGACACAGCCACCGGGACGAACCCATGAACCACCCTACGCAACGCATCCATCTTCACGAAGTCGCGACCCGCGACGGTTTCCAGAACGAAGCGGCGTTCGTCGACACCGACGACAAGATCGCGCTCGTCGACGCGCTGAGCGCGTGCGGCTACGCAAAGATCGAGGTCACGTCGTTCACGTCGCCGAAGGCGATCCCCGCGCTGCGCGACGCGGAGGCCGTGATGCACGGCATCGCGCGCGCGCCGGGCGTCGTCTATACGGCGCTCGTGCCGAACGTGCGCGGCGCCGAGCGCGCGCTGTCGTGCGGCGTCGACGAAGTGAACCTCGTGATGTCGACGAGCGAGAGCCACAATCGCGCGAACCTGCGGATGACGCGCGAGCAGTCGTTCGCGCAGTTGCGCGACGTGATCGACGCCGTGCGCGGCACGGGTGTCGCGATCAACGTGTCGCTGTCGACCGCGATGGGCTGCCCGATGGAGGGCGACGTGCCGGCCGAGGCGGTGCTCGCGTGGATGCAGCGCTTCGCAGATCTCGGCGTGCACGGCTTCACGCTGTGCGACACGACGGGCATGGCGTTTCCGTCGCAGGTGCGCGATTTGTCCGGACGAGCGCGCGCGCGCTTTCGCGCGCTGCAGCTCACGCTGCACTTCCACAACACGCGCGGGATGGCGCTCGCGAACACGCTCGCGGCGCTCGACGCCGGCATCGACCGCTTCGACGCGTCGCTCGGCGGACTCGGCGGCTGCCCCTATGCGCCGGGCGCGACCGGCAACGTCTGCACGGAGGAACTCGTGCACATGCTCGAACTCGACGGCTACGATACGGGCATCGACCTCGCGGCCGTGCTCGCCGTGTCGGCACGGCTGCCCGCGCTGATCGGGCATGACGTGCCGAGCCAGATCCTGAAGGCCGGGCGCCGCTCGGACCTTCATCCGCCGCCGCGCGCCGCCGCCGGCGACATGCCCGCGCAACGCGCTTTCTCGTGAACAGGAACAGGAGCGAATTCCATGGCGCTGATTGACCACCTCGACCATCTGGTGCTGACCTGCGTCGATCCGGAACGGACGAAGCATTTCTACACCGAGGTGCTGCAGATGCAGCTCGAAACCTTCGGCGCGGGCCGGCTCGCGTTCCGTTTCGGCAACCAGAAGATCAACCTGCACGTGCGCGGCGCGGAATTCGAGCCGAAAGCGCACGTGCCGGTACCCGGCGCGCTCGATCTGTGCTTCATCGCGTCGGTCCCGCTCGACGACGTGATCGCGCACCTGCGGCGCGTCGACTGGCCGATCGTCGAAGGGCCGGTCGAACGCACGGGCGCGACGCAGAAGATCCGCTCCGTCTACGTGCGCGATCCCGACCTGAACCTGATCGAAATCTCCGAGCCGATCTGACGCACGCGGTTCGGCCGCCCGCGCGAGCGCCGGCGCACGGCGCCGCAGTACTTCGCCGAAAGCGGACACGCACGCGCCGCGCCCGCCGATTCCGGATAGCCGTGCACGGCCGCGCTGCGGATAATGGCGCAACGGCGTCGGCCCGGCCGCCGCCTTCGCCGCGCGCCGGTCCCCCGCCGCGCGCATCCGCAACCCGCTCCAGGCACTTTCGAATGACGACGCTCTATCGCGGCATGGACCGCACGGCGCTCGACGCCGCGTACCTGAACACGAAGGCTGTTGCCGATTTCCCGGCGTTGCTCGCATCATGCCGGGCGCGCAGCGCGGCGCTGTACGCAGCGACGCCCGGCCGCCGCGACCTGCGTTACGGCGCGCAGCCCGCGCAGCGCTTCGACTGGCTGCCGTGCGGGCAGCCCCACGCGCCGCTGTTCGTGTTCATCCACGGCGGCTACTGGCAGCGCTGCGCGAAAGAGGATTTCGCGTATGCGGCGGCTGGGCCGCTCGCGCGCGGCTACGACGTCGTGCTCGCCGAATACACGCTCGCGCCGGTCGCGACGATGACCGATATCGTCGGCGAGATCGGCGCGCTGCTCGACCATCTGGCGGCCGCCCCCGCCGGCCTCGGCATCTCGGGAAGGCCGATCCACCTGAGCGGCCATTCGGCGGGCGGCCACCTGACGGCCATGCACCGCGCGCATCCGGCCGTCGTGTCGGCGCTCGCGATCAGTCCGCTCGTCGATCTCGAACCGATCGCGCTGTGCTGCCTGAACGACAAATTGCAGCTCACCGCGCACGAAGTCGACGCATACAGTCCGCTGCATCGCATCGAGCGCGGCGCTCCGACCGTCGTCGCGGTCGGCAACGCCGAACTGCCCGAGCTCATCCGGCAAGCGGACGAATACGCGACGGCGTGCGAAGCCGCCGGCGAGCGGATCGCCCGCGCGTGGCTGCCCGGCATGCAGCACTTCGCGGTGCTCGACGATCTCGCGACGCCGGACGGCGCGATGCTCGCCGCATTGCACGACATCGCGCCGCGCTAGCCGCGCCACGTCGGCCACGTCGACCATATCGCACGCGCATCGCGCGGCGTATGATCGGCGTCAGGCCGGCGCGCCGACCGCGTATCCCGCACGGCCTTCCAGGACCCCGACATGGTGAACCCGCTTCATTTCGATCTGCAGTCGCTGCGCGTGTTCGCGCTCGTCGCCGAGCACGGCAGCCTGACGAAGGCGGCCGAACACGGCCAGCTCACGCTGTCGGCGGTCAGCAAGCGCATCGCCGAACTCGAAAGCGTGACCGGCAGCGCGCTGTTCGTCCGGCATGCGCGCGGCGTCGAGCTGACGCCCGCGGGCCGCGCGCTGCTCGAGCATGCGGCGAAGGTGATCGAGCAGGTCAACCGGATGGCGCACGAGATGAGCGACTACGTCGCCGGCGTGCGCGGCCACATTCACGTATGGACCAACACGTCGGCGATCGTCCAGTTCCTGCCCGCCGATCTCGCCGCGTTCCTGACCGGCAACCCCGGCATCAAGGTCAGTCTCGAGGAGCGCCTGAGCCACGAGATCGTCGACGCGCTCGCGTCGGGCAAGGCCGATCTCGGCGTATTCGCCGACAACGTGCCGGCGCCCGGCATCGAACGGCGGCTGTACCGGCGCGACGAGCTCGTGCTGCTCGTGCCACGCACGCATCGGTTCGCGGCGCGCGACAGCATGCGCTTCGCGGATACGCTCGACGAGGACTACGTGGGCCTGAGCGACGGCAGTTCGCTGCTCGCGCGCATGACCGACGCCGCGTTCGCGGCCGAGCGCTCGCTGAAGCTGCGGATCCAGGTATCGAATTTCGACGGCGTGAGCCGGATGATCGAAGCCGGCCTCGGCATCGGCGTGCTGCCGCGCGATGCGGTGACCGGCGAGCGGGCGGCTCGGCTCGGTGTCGTGAAGCTCGACGACGCGTGGGCGACGCGCACGCTGTGGGTCGGCGTGAAGGCGGGCACGGTGCTGACGACCGACGTCGCGAAGCTGTTCGAGTTCATGTCGGCGCGGTAACTGCGGCACCACGCGGCGCAGGGCGCACGCCTGCGTGCGCGCCGCGCCGGTCGCGGCGTTACACCGGATTGATGTCGTCCTGGCTGCGCCGCGTGGTCACCGGCCCGAGCACGCGCAGCGTGACGGCGACGATGCCGAGCGCGGCCGAAATCACGCCGAACATCGCGCCCGCGCCGTAACTGCCGAGCACCGGCAGCAACACGAACGGCAGCGCGCCGCTGACGATGCGCGACAGCGCATACGTGCTGCCGATCGCCGTCGAGCGCACGCGCGCCGGGAAGATCTCGGCCTGGTACACGTGATACGCGTTACTGAACACGTTCGACGCGCACGTCGTCAGGAATCCGAAGACGACGATCAGCACGGTATTGCCCGAATACGCGAAGCACAGCCCGAACGCCGCGATCGACAGGATCGACACGATCACGAGCGTGCGGCGCTCGATCCAGTTGAGCAGCGGAATCGACAGCAGCGACCCGACTGGATAACCGACGAACGACAACGCGATGAACAGCGTGCTGTCCGTCACGTCGAAACCGCGGCTCTTCACGACCGTGCCGGCCAGCGTGCCGAATCCGTAATAACCGAAACCCTGGAACAGGTGAAAGATCGCCAGCATCAGGTAGCGCGCGCCATACGGTCGGCGGCGCAGCAGCGCGATGCGCTCGCCGAGCCCGAGCGGCCGCTGCGGCTCGACCGGTTCCGCGAAATGTTCGGGCACGCGCACGCCGGCGCTTTCCGCGAAGCGCCGCAGCGCCGCGTGCGCGTCGGCCGTGCGGCCTTGCGCGAGCAGCCAGCGCGGGCTTTCCGGCAGCCGGTGCCGGACGAGCAGGACGTACACGGCGCCGACGCTGCCGATCGCGAGGATGATGCGCCAGCCGGCGACGCCCGCCACCTGCAGCGGGTTCAGCCACAGCGCGAGAAAGCCGACGAGCGGCACCGCGACGTACGAAGTCGTATAGGCCCACGCGGCGAGCCGCCCGCGCTTGTCCTTCGGCAGGATTTCGGACAGGTAGCTGTCGGCCACCGGATAGATCGCGCCGACGCCGATGCCGGTCAGGAACCGGCACGCGACGAGCATGTCGGCGTTCACCGAAAACGCGCCGACCAGCGAGAACGCGCTGTACCACCCGAGCGTGAGCAGGAATGCCTTGCGCCGGCCGATACGGTCGGCCAGGCTGCCGAGGCACATCGCCCCGACGAACATGCCGATGAACGCGGACGCCAGCAACAGCTTGAAATCGGCGCTTTGCCGGCTCAGCCCGTATTCGTGCTGCAACGCGGAGCCGATCGTACTGACGAGAAAGATCTCGTACATGTCGAAGAACAACCCGATGCCGATCACCCGGACGACGAACCGATGCAACCCACCGACCGGCAGATCGTCCATGAAATCGCCGAGCGTGACGCGACGGCCGGGGAGGGCCGCTGCGTCGACGCCGACGCCTGCGCCGGGTGAAGCGGCCGGCGGCCGGGCGGATTCGGGTCCGCCCGCATGGCCGCCGAGGTCGAGGGATTGGCTGTTCATCGTGTCTCCTGATTATCGATATGCGGTGGTGCGGGGCCGAGCCGTTCGCCACCGGCGTAACGCGTCGGCCGCGCGACGCGGCGGCAGGCATCGCCGGGCTCGTGCAAGCGCCGGCCATGCGGGCCGTGCCGATCGTCCGACACATGGTGGGCAAATCGGCCGCGCGTGATAATTGCGGATGTTTCAAGCGTCCTTTCCCGAGCAGAAAGGGTAGGGTGGGCGCGGCAGCCCGACTTCGCGCGACAGGCCGCTGCAGCCTGCGTGGCGCGCGGGCGCGTATCGACGACGATGAGCGCCCGCGCCATCCGGCGGACCGGGAAAACCATGACGCCGGTTGCAGCCGAGGGCGGAATGCTGCGCCGCAATGCGCGGGGCGACACGTCGCTGACGAACCGTGCGTTCGAGCGCGCGCGCCGCGGATTTGCAATGTCCTGTATCTGCGCCGACCGTCGATACAGTGCGATACAACGCCCGCGCGCGGGTTCGCTATAAAGCAGGCATGACCGTTTCGGAGCCCACCATGTCTGCCACCTGGTTCAAAGGGTCCTGCCATTGCGGGGCCGTCAAATTCGAAGTCACGACGGCCATTGCGCCGGCCGTGCGCTGCAACTGCAGCCTGTGCCGCCGGCGCGGCGCGCTGATGAGCCCGATGTTCGCCGCCGCCAACCTGACGATCGTCGAAGGCGAGGGCGTGCTGACGTGCTATCGCTTCAACACGCACACCGCGCGCCACTATTTCTGCAGCCGGTGCGGCGTCTATCCGTTCCATCAGACCCGCAAGGATCCGGCATGCTGGCGCGTCAATCTCGGCTGCCTCGACGGCGTCGATCCGTATGCGCTCGACGCGACGGTCGCCGATGGTGCGAGCCTCTCGGTCGTGGAGGACGCATGAAACGCTGGCTGATGATCCTGCTGTTTGCCGCGGGCGGGCTCGCGACCGAAATCGCGCATCCGGTGCAGTGCACGTTGTTGTCGGTCAGCCGTCAGCCAACCGGCAAGCGCCGCAAGCCGGGCTGAGCGAGCACGGTGCGCGTCGGTCGATCGACACCGATTATCATGCTTCCGATAAGATCGCATGCGATATATAATGCGATCGTCTGCGACCCTTCGTGTCGCTGGAGGAAGTCCATGAAACCGACCGAAACCCCGTCGCCCGCCGCGCCGAAGCTGTCCGAGTTCCTGTGCTTTGCGATCTACTCGGCGAACCTCGCGTTCGGCAAGGCATACAAGCCGATCCTCGACGAGCTCGGCCTCACGTATACGCAGTACATCACGATCATTGCGCTGTGGGAGCAGGACAACCAGACCGTCGGCCAGCTCGGCGAGAAGCTGTTCCTCGAATCCAACACGCTGACGCCGATCCTGAAGAAGCTCGAGGCGATGGGCTATCTGGAGCGGCATCGCGATCCGTCCGATGAGCGCCAGGTGCTCGTCAGCCTGACCAAAAGCGGTCGCCGCGTGCGCGAGAAGGGGCTCGACATGAACCTGGTCGAAGCCACCGGCCTGAAGCCGGACGAGTTCGCCAAGGTGCAGAAGGCGATCGTCACGCTGCGCGGCAACCTGATCCGGTCGACCGAAGCATAAAGCCATCCGGACACGGCAAGCGGCCGACGCGAGAATCGCGCCGGCCGCATTGTCACGCGCGTGCGTCGCCCAGCACCAGCAGGCGCATCTCGCGACGGACGGCGAAACCGAGCGCGAGATAGCGTTCGATCGCCACCTGGTTCGTCGTGAGGACGTGCAGGAAAGGCGTTTCCGCACGCGCACCGATCGTCGCGATCAACGACCGAATCAGCCGCGCGGCCAGCCCTTGCCGCCGAAACGCAGCATCCACGCAGACGGCGCTGATCTCGGTATATCCGTCGACCTGCATCCGCTGGCCCGCCATCGCGGCCAGCCGGCCTTCACGGCGCACGCCGATGTAGTGGCCAAGCTCGCACGTGCGCGGCCCGAACGGGCCCGGCTGCGCGGCGGCGGTCAGCGCGAGCATGTCCGGCACGTCGGCTTCGCCGAGCGGGACAGATTCCGCGTCGTACGTCGGATCGAACGTCCGTTGCCAGGTCATTTGAAGCAACGTCGCGCGCCGGATCACCGACAAGCCTGCCGGCGGCTCGATCTCGTCCGGCGTGACGAGCGCCGCCGGCCCGTGTGCGGCGATCAGTTCGCGCAGCGCATCGAACGACGCCGGGCTCGTGTCGTCGATCGCGGCAAACGGCGCGATGGCCGCCGGGAACCGCAGCGCGCGGCCCTCGCCGAGCGCGAAACGGCGCTGCCTGCCCGCGAGCGCATTCCAGACGACCCGGTCGAGCACGTGCGCATCGCCTGTCGCGTTTCCGATCATGGCGTCCGGCATCGGCGGCTCCTGGGTGGAAGATGGGGTGCCGCACAGAATAATCCCGGATCCGGCGAACAGGTAGCGGCGACGATGCAGTTCGGGACGATACAAATAAAAAAGCGCACGCGATTACATCGCATGCGCTTTATATGATGGGCTTCGGCGGCCGAATTCGCCGTACCGCGCTCAATGGCCGAAATAGATAGACCGCTCGGCGGTACGCACCGTGTTGCGGCTGCCGGACTGCGTGGCACCGCCGGCATCGCTGCCGTAACCGGCTGCCTGCGTATCGGCCGCGACGGCATCGTGATCGCGAATCCGGCTCAGCGCGGCCTGGATATTGTCCGGGTAGTTCGGATCGTTCGGGCGATTCGGCTGGTAGCCGGCTTGCTGCAACGCGGCCAGTTCCGCACGCACCTGCGCACGCGTGACGGTGCTTTCGCCGGCAAAAACCGGTGCGGCGACAGAAGCCGACACGGCAACGAGAAGGGCGGCAATCAGTTGGGTCTTCATCATTCACCTCGACAGGGATTCAGGAATTCAGGGTTTGCGCATCGCACGCCGGCCATCGGCGCCGTTCGCGCGTTCGTTCAATGGCCGAAGTAGATCGAGCGTTCGGCGAGTCGCGTCGCCGGCCGGCTGCCCGACTGCGTCGCGGCGGCGGCATCGCTGCCGTAACCGGATGCCGCAGCATCGGCCGCCACCGCGTTGCCGGCGTGAATGCGCGTCAACGCGGTCTGCAGGTCGTCCGGATAGTGCGGATCGTTCGCGCGGCCCGGCCGATAACCGGCCTGGGCCAGTTGGACGAGTTCGGCGCGGACTTGCGCGCGGGACACGACGGCCTCGTCGGCAAACGCCGGTGCGACGGCAGAAGCGGAAACAGCCACGAGAAGGGCAGCGATCAATCGGGTTTTCATCGTTCACCTCGACAAAATGGAATCAGGGATAAAGGGAATCAGGGTTCACGTACCGCGCGTGCTCAGTGACCGAAGTACACCGAGCGCTCGGCCACGCTTGCGACGTGCCGGCGGCCGGATTGCGTCGCGGTGTCGCCGTCGCTGCCGTAGCCGGACGCGGCGGCGTTGGCCGCGACGGCATCGTCGGCGTGGATCTGCGTCAGCGCGGCCTGCAGATCGTTCGGGTAGGTGGCATCGGTCGCGCGGTTCAGCGGATAGCCGACGCGTTGAAGCTGCGCGAGTTCGGCGCGCACCTGCGCACGCGTCACGGTGGCTTCATTGGCAAACGCCGGAGCGGCAACGGCAGCCGAAACAGCGACGAACAGGGCAGCGATCAGTTGGACTTTCATGTTTCACCTCGATGGAAAAGGAATCGGAAATTCGGGAGGGCGGCGCTCGGCCGCCCGATGCCACGTTCAGGCGATCCGGATGTCGACGTCGATGTTGCCGCGCGTCGCTTTCGAATACGGGCAGGTCTGGTGCGCGGCGTCGACGATGCGTTGCGCGACGTCGCGCTCGAGCCCCGGCACGCTCACGTTCAGCCGGGCCTGCAGGAAGTACGCGTTGCCCGCCGTGCCGAGATCCACTTCGGCGTCGACCGCGAGATCGGCCGGCAGCGTCACCTTCGCGGCGCGCGCCGCAAGCTGCATCGCGCCGATGAAGCAGGCCGACCAGCCGGCTGCGAACAGCTGCTCCGGGTTGGTGCCGGTGCCGGCGCTGCCCGGCGACGACAACTGGATGTCGAGGCGGCCATCGGAACTGCGCGCGGCGCCGTCGCGGCCGCCGGAAGTCGTATGCGTCTTGCCCGTGTACAGCACTTTGTCGATCTTGCTCATCATTTGCTCCGTCGGTTGGTTTGTCTCAGATGCGATTCGATCGCATGCGACGCAGTTTCCTCTTGATGACCGCCTACGTCAAGCGCATTCGATTAAATCGCATGCGATATTTTGTATTTCAATGTATCTGGATCGTGTAGCGCCTTGCTGGACAAGGCTTTCAGGCGATCCGGCGACAATGGCCGGACATCGACGAACGGCGAACGATTCCGGAAAGGCCGCGGGAAAGCGGAGCAGTCGTCCGGTCAACGCTTACCTAAAGCGAACAGGCGCCTCGTCATTATTTCGCTTTCTACAGCGCACCGTCTCTTCCAGCCTTGCCGGCCCGATCGCGAGCGACCCGCCGACGTCCTGCCGGGTGGTTCGACGAGTACGGATTCGCGGCGTGCGGCGCGTCGATTCTTCTGTCGCGGAACACGCCGTTTGATCACGCAACAGAACCATCCGGATAACTCTTCTTATCACAACAGCACGATAAAGAATCCGAACTCACCAATTCAAAAACGCGCGTGATACCGAACGCGCGCTCGATTCGAAGGGCAGGGAAGCGAAAGCACCGTCACTCCGGCGCCTTCATCCGCGCAAACAGCAACGTCAATACTTCCGCCGTCGCGCGCGCGACATCATGTGCGGCCGTATCGACCAGCGCATGCGCGCATTCGCGATACAGCGGGTCGCGCATCCGGTACAGCGCGGCGAGCGTCTGCTGCGGCTCGCCCGACTGCAGCAGCGGCCGCCGCCGCGTGTCGTCGCGCGTCCGCCGCCACAGCACATCGGGATCCGCATGCAGATAGATCACGCTGCCGCGTTCGCTCAGGCGTGCGCGGGTGCGCGGATTCAGGACCGAGCCGCCGCCGGTCGCGACGACCACGTTCGTGCGCTGCGTCAGCTCGTCGACGATCTGCGTTTCGAGCAGCCGAAAGCCGCCTTCGCCGACCACATCGAACAGCGCGGGGACCGGGCGCCCCGTGCGCCGTTCGATCTCGTCGTCGCTGTCGGCGAACGCCCAGCCGAGCGAAGCCGCGAGCGCGCAGCCAAGCGTCGACTTGCCCGCACCCATCATGCCGACCAGGAACGCGCGCGCGCCAGCCGGCGCGACCACGCCGCTCATAGCCGTCGCGCGAGCGGCCAGCGCGCCCGCGTCGCCAGACAGATCCGTCGCGCGCGCACCGCGTCCGACAACGTGTCGAGCGCCGCGCCGGTCGACGCGTCATCGGCGTCGAGCAGCGCGCCGAGCACCGGCGCGTCGGGATCGCCGGCCACGAGGTGCTCGGCCGCGTCCGCCGCGATGGTCCGCGGCGTGCGTTCAGGCTCCGCGTCGCGCCCCGGCCGCCGCCACCTGCCGTGCAGATCGCGCCACCGCACGACCAGCCCGTAGAGCAGCGCACCGCCGGGCACGGCCGTATCGTCGGGTGCCGCCGCCGAACCGTCGGGCGTCGTACACCGTGTGACCCAGCTCGCGAATTCGAGCAGCGACGCGTCGTGGGCCACCGTCGCCGCGTCGAGCGCCACGGCTACGCCGGCGTCCCGCAGCCGACCGAGCAGCGGCCGCACGCCGTCGTGCACGCCACCGCACGGCTGCAGCAGCACCTCCAGCTCGTCCTCATGGCGGCATGCGAGCGCGCGGTGCCGCTCGAGCGTCGCCGGCTCGAGCAATGCCTGCGCCGCATGCCGGACGATCACGATCGCGCGATCGTCCCGCCGCTCGACGATCGCGCCGATCCGGCGCCGGGCGCGCGCCACCGTGCAGCTCACGTGCCGCTCCCGAGCAGGCGCGCCCCCATTACAGCGACCCCTGGAATTCGAGCACGCGCGTCTTGAATTCGTCGGGCACGGCCAGGGTCGTGTTGTTCGCGTAATCGAACATCACGTGCGTCGACACGCCGCGCGCGACGATGGTCTGGTCGTCGCGCTCCATCAGGTGTTCGAGATCGAAGCTCTTGCTGCCGAAGCGCACGATGCTCGAGCGAACGGTCAGGTTGTCGCCGAACTGGGCGGGCGCGAGGTATTCGCACTGTGTCTTCACCATGATGTGCGGCAGTTTCTCGCTGCGCGGCAGGCCGAGCAGGTCGAACATGTAGCAGAGATACGAATGCTGCAGATAGTCGTAATAGACGGGACTGCTCACATGCCCCATCGAATCCGTATCGCGATACTTGACGTGAATGGGGGTTTCGTAATGTCGTTTCGACATGATGACTCTCCGCAATGACTGGGTTGATTTATATTTTCAAGCCCGAATGGCCTGTCGGGCATCCGAAAATTAATCGAACGACTATCTGGCCGCCACTATCAGAACGAATAGCGAAGCTTGGTAAAAATGCCGTACGTGCGTGCATTGCCGCGCAACAATCGCATCCGCGTTTTCAAATGAAAACCGAATGAACGCTCCATTCCACGCCCCGATAACAGCAAATTGCCGGACCCCCGATTATCGAATCCGACGCTTATTCTTCACATTCATAAGGTTATGAATTAGATACTGATAACTATGTTAGTTGCGCGCCGAAAGCACCATTCAATACAGTCGCGCTGTAGTAAAAAGTCTCGTTAATTATCGACAGGAGGGCAGTCCCCATGCATGCAAACGCCTGGACGACAAACCGCGACGCCGTGCTGCGCTTGCCGTCCCCTGCGGATCTGGCCGACGCACTGCCGCCGGCGTGGCGCGCGTCGCGCACCGTTCATACGACCCGCCGCGCGATCGTCGACGTGCTCGACGGCACGGACGACCGGCTCGTGGTCATCGCCGGCCCGTGCTCGATACACGATCCGGACGCCGCACGCGACTACGCGGCGCGGCTCGCGCTGCAACGCGCGCGCTTTGCGGACGAACTGGAAATCGTGATGCGGGTGTATTTCGAGAAACCGCGCACGACGGTCGGCTGGAAGGGGTTGATCAACGATCCGCTGCTGGACGGCAGCGACCGGATCGACGTCGGACTGCACACGGCCCGCGCGTTGCTGTGCGACATCAACGGCGCGGAAATGCCGGCCGCGACCGAGTTGCTCGATCCGCTGTCGCCGCGCTACCTGGCCGATCTGGTCGCGTGGGGCGCGATCGGCGCGCGCACCGTGGAGTCGCAGGTGCATCGCGAGCTGGCGTCGTCGCTGCCGATCCCGATCGGCTTCAAGAACGGTACCGACGGCAATGTCCAGATCGCCGTCGATGCGATGCGCGCGGCCGCGCACGCGCACCGCTTCCTGTCGATCGATACGGGCGGCCGGCTATGCGCGGCCGCGTCGTCCGGCAATCCGCATACGCACGTCGTGCTGCGCGGCGGCCGCGAGCCGAATTTCGACGCGGCCGCCGTGAATGCCGCATGCGAGCGCATGACGGCCGCGCACCTCGCACCGCGCGTGATGATCGACGTCAGTCACGGCAACAGCCGCCGCCAGTACCGGAATCAGCTCGCGGTCGGCGCGGAAGTCGCCGCGCAGGTGGCGGCCGGCGATACGCGCATCGTCGGCGTGCTGATCGAGTCGAACCTGATCGAAGGGCGGCAGGATCTCGTGCCCGGCGTACCGCTGCGCTATGGGCAGAGCATCACGGACGCGTGCCTGTCGTTCGCCGATACCGCACAGCTGTTCGAGACGCTCGCGCACGCCGTCCGTACGCGGCGACGCGGCCACGCGCTGCCGCTCGGCGCCGAGTTCGCTCACGAGCCGCTGCTCGCCTGCTGCGCGTGAACGGCCCGGCGCGACGCGCTCAGATGGCGGCTTCGTCATGGATCCGCGTCGCGTCGCCGGCCCACGCGTCGCGATAGCGGGCCAGCCAGTGTTCGGCCTGGGTCGGCGCGCCGGCGACGATCTCGTCGAGCGGCGCGAGATACATCGATTCATCGCGGCCGGCCGCATCGATGCGCGCCCGCGCGCGCAGGCCGCGATGCGCGATCGCGAGCGCATCGGCCGCGATCGCGCGCAATGACCGGCCGTCGACCGGCGTATCGAGCCCGGTACGCGGCACGTCGCGACGCAGCGTAAGCAAGGTGCCGCGGTCGATCGCGGCAGCCAGCGTCCCGGCGTCCGACAGCGCGGCCGGATCGTACAGCAGGCCGGTCCAGAACGCGGACAGTGCGACCATCATGTCGGGCGAGCCGGCATCGGCGCCGCGCATCTCGAGATAGCGCTTCAGCCGTACCTCGGTGAACACCGTCGTCAGATGGTCCGCGAAATCGCCCAGCGTCGGCGTCTCGCCTTCGAGATGCGGAATGCGCCGCCGCATGAAATCGCGGAACGTGTGCCCGGTCGCATCCGCATAACGATCGCCGCGCCGCACGAAATACATCGGCACGTTGTCGAGCAGCCAGTTCACGTAGCGCTCGAAGCCGAAGCTGCGCGACAGGAACAGCGCGGGCACGCCGCAGCGATCCTCGTCGGTATCGAGCCACGTGTGCGCACGCGTCGACAACAGGCCCGACGGGCGGCCGTCGCGGAACGGCGAATTCGCGAACAGCGCGGTCGCGACCGGCTGCAACGCGAGCGCGACGCGCATCTTGCGCGCCATGTCGCTTTCCGATGCGAAATCGAGGTTGACCTGCACGGTGCAGGTGCGCTGCATCATGTCGAGCCCGCGCGTGCCGACGCGCGGCATGTAGCGCCGCATGATCGCGTAGCGCTGCTTCGGCATCCACGGCAGCGCGTCGCGCGACAGGTGAGGGTGAAAGCCGAGCGGCACGCAGCGCAGGCCGAGCGGATCGCATGCCGCACGGGCCGCGGCGAGGTGCGCATGCAGTTCGGCATGCGTGTCGTGCAGCGTATCGAGTGGCGCACCCGACAGTTCGAGCTGGCCGGCCGGCTCGAGCGAGATCGCGGCGCCGTCGCGCTGAATCACGCCGACGGTCTGCCCGGCATCGACGATCGGCGTCCCGTCGCCGCGCAGCCGCGCCAGCACCGCGGCGATGCCGGACGGCCCTTCATAGCGCGCAGCCGCGTACGTCGCGCGGGAAACGACGAACTTCTCGTGCTCGGTACCGATCCGGAACTGCGCGGCCGGCTTGCAGCCGGCGGCCAGATGATCGGCGAGCTGCTGCTCGGAGACGATCGGCGTGTTGTCCGATCCGACGGCATTCGACATCGACACCCTCCACAGGTCACATTGGGCGACCGACCGGCCGGTCGCACGGCGACTATAGCGACGTCGATGCGCGCGCAGTACTGGCAGGGGTGATAGGGGCCGTGCGGCATTACGGCTGCTTGCGCTTCGCGAAGTAATGGGCAGGCGAATCGCCGAACGCGCGACGGAACATCGCGATGAAATTGCTCGGCGTCGCATAGCCGAGCGCGTCCGCGATGTTGGCGACGCTGTCGCCGTTCGCCAGACGTTCGAGCGCATGCGTGAGCCGCGCCTGTTGCCGCCACTGCGCGAAGCTCGTGCCGGTTTCCGCGACGAACAGCCGGCTCAGCGTGCGGGCGGACAGCCCGGCCCATTCGGCCCACGCGTCGAGCGTACGGCCGTCGTGCGGCTGCCCGAGGATCGCGTTGGCGATCCGCAGCAACCGCCGGTCGTGCGGCATCGGCAAGTGCAGCGGTTCGTGCGGCGCGCGGCGCATCTCGTCGAGCAGCACGACGCTCATGCGCGCCTGCTCGATGTCGAGCCGATCCTGGTCGGCCCACGACACCGCGCGCCGCACGAGTGCGCGCATCAGTTCGGTGATCGCGATCACGCACGGCTGATCGGGCATCCGGCGGCTCGCGGCCGGTGCGATCACGACGCTCCAGCCGCTCAACGCACCGCTGATGCTGACCTTGTGCTGCTCTCCCGGCGGAATCCAGCCCGCGCGATGCGGCGGCAGCAGCCACGAACCGTGCGGCGTGCGCACGTGCGCGAACCCGCTTTCGACGCAGAACACCTGGCCGCGCAGATGGCTGTGCCAGTCGACCTCTCGCGTGCCGAGCTGGTAGGCGTTGCTGCCGTCGTCCTCGCCCCAGACGGCGATCAGTGACGGGCCGTCCGCGCGTTCGCTCGGATCGGCGTTGGCGCGCTGCACTGCGCGGGCGGGAGAAGCGTCTCGGATGGGCATGGCCGGAATTCATTATTTTTTGTCTAAACAACATTATCAGCTTTGCCCGCGAGCGTCCAACAATGCGAGTCGTGTTCAAACCCAAACGAAGCAGAGGAACGCGATGCATGCAGCACTTGCTCCCTCGCCACGCGATGCCGTCACGCTGCGCACCTTGTCGCGCATGGCCGTCGCCGTGGCGCTCGCCTTGCTAGGCGCCTGCGCGAGCCGCGACGGGCTCGCGCCCGCCGGCACGCTGCGCGGCGCCGATACGCTCGCCGCATCGCGCAGCCTCGCGCATGCGCCGGCCGGCGACTGGCCGGCCGCCGACTGGTGGGTTGCGCTGAACGATGCGCAACTGAATGCGCTGATCGACGAAGCGCTTGCCGGCAATCCCGATCTCGCGACCGCCGATGCGCGTGCGCGCGAGGCGCAGGCGCTCGTGATCGAAGCGCAGGCCGCCCGGCTGCCGCACCTCGTCGGCCGTGCAAGCGCGAAAGGCGAGCGAACGTCCGGCACGCAATTCTCGGCGGGTGAGGGCGGCGGTTTCTTCAGCCACACGCGCGAGATCAATCTCGGCCTGAGCTGGGATCTCGATCTGTGGGGCGGCCGCCGCGCGGCGTGGGAAGCCGCGCTCGGCGAAGCGCGGGCCGCACGGATCGATGCGCGGGCCGCGCGCGTGCTGCTGTCCGTCAACGTCGCGCGGGCCTACGTGAATCTCGCCTATGCGTTCGATCAGCAGGACGTCGCGCAGGCCGAATACGACCGCGCCGACGAAGCGCTGTCGCTGACGCGGCAGCGTGTCACGAAAGGCATCGACAACGTCGCGCAGCAGCGCCAGGCGGAAAGCGAAGTCGCGACCGCGATGCGCGAACAGGCACGCGCGGCCCAGGCGGTCGACAGCGCGCGCATCGCGCTCGCGATCCTGCTCGGCGCAGGTCCCGATCGCGGCCTCGCGCTCGCGCGGCCTGCGCCGCTGCCCGCCGCCGCGCTCGCGGTGCCGGCCGACTTGCCGGCCGCGCTGCTCGGCCGGCGCGCCGATCTCGTCGCCGCACGCTGGCGGGTGGAGGCCGCGAGCCGCAACGTCGAGGCCGCCCGCGCGGACTTCCTGCCCGACGTGAGTCTCACCGCGCTGATCGGTCTTGCAACGCGCGGCGGCGCATCGCTGTTCCAGGCCGCCTCGCGCACCTACAACGTCAGCCCGGCCGTGAGCCTGCCGATCTTCGACGGCGGCGAACGGCGCGGCGTGCTGCGCAAGCGCGACGCGCAATACGACGTCGCGGTCGCCAGCTACAACAAGACGCTGATCGGCGCGATCGGCGAGGTGGCCGACGATCTGCACCGGTTGCATGCGCTCGCCGTGCAGGCCGATGCGCAACAGCGCGCGTTCGATGCCGCCACCGACGCATGGCGGCTCGCGGACGCGCGCTACCGGGCCGGCGTCGGCAGTTACCTCGACGCGCTCGTCGTGCGCCAGCAGCTCTTGATCGCGAGTCGCGAAGTCGCCGCGTTGCGCGCCCAGCGCGCGGACCAGTCGCTGCAGCTCGTTGCAGCCCTCGGCGGCGGCTTTCGCGCCGAGCCCGACGACGTTGCGCTTGCCGCCACGCCTTCCAACCGTCCTTGATATCGAACCATGAGCAGCGACAACACCCTGCAGACTCCCGCGCGGCCCGCAGCCGCCGATCCCGCCAGTGCCCGCCAGCACCCGTCGGCCGACCACACCGGTGCGCCACGCGCGCCAGGTGGGGCGGACGCCCGCACGCAACCGGCGCCGGGCGGCGCCGCATCGGCCACACCGCCGCCCGCCAGACGCAAGCATCTCGTACGTGCGCTCGTCGCCGCGTTCGCGGTCGGCATCGCCGGGTGGGGTATCTGGTACGGAATCGTCGGCCGCTGGTACGAGTCCACCGACAACGCGTACGCGCAAGGCAACGTCGTCGAGCTGACGCCGCAGGTGACGGGCACCGTCGTGTCGATCGACGCGGACGACGGCGACCTCGTCCGCGCCGGCACGCCGCTCGTCCGTCTCGACGCGAGCGACGCGCAGATCGCGCTCGCGGCCGCGCAGGCCGATCTCGCGGCCACCGTGCGCAAGGTGCGCGGCCTGTACAGCAACGAGCGCGGGCTCGCGAACAGCATCGACGGCGCACGCGCCGACCTGGACGCGCGGCGCACCGCGCTCGACAAGGCAAGGGCCGACTACCGGCGCCGCGAGGATCTCGGCCGCTCCGGCGCGATCTCGCGCGAGGAGCTCGCCCATGCGCTCGACACGCTGACGTCCGCGCAAAGCGCGTACGCCGCCGCGCAAAGCGCGCTCGCGACCTTGAGCGAACAGCACCAGACGAGCAAGGCGCTCGTCGACGACACCGCGGTCGCATCGCATCCCGACGTGCAAGCCGCGGCGTCGCGGTTGCGCGCCGCCTATCTTGCCCGTGCGCGCACCGACATCGTCGCGCCCGTCACCGGCTACGTCGCCAAGCGCACGGTGCAGGTCGGGCAGCGCGTGTCGCCCGGCGTGCCGCTGCTCGCGGTCGTACCGCTGCGCGAGCTGTGGGTCGACGCGAACTTCACCGAAAAACAGCTCGAGCACATGCGGATCGGGCAACCGGTCGAACTGACGGCCGACCTGTACGGCGACGCCGTGCGGTATACGGGCCGCGTGCAGAGCCTCGGTGTCGGCACCGGCAGCGCGTTTTCGCTGCTGCCCGCGCAGAACGCGACCGGCAACTGGATCAAGATCGTGCAGCGATTGCCGGTGCGCATCGAACTGACGGATCCGTCGCAACTCGACGCGCATCCGCTGCGCATCGGCCTGTCGATGCATGCGCGCGTCGACCAGCACGACCGTAGCGGCGCGATGCTGTCGCGTCGCGAGCAGGATTCGCCGGTGTTTCGGACCGACGTGTACCGCGGCGAGCTCGCGCGCGCCGACAGCCTGATCGCGGACATCGTGCATGCGAACCTGCCGGCGGCGGTGCGTGCGGAGCGTGTGCGATGAGCGGCCCGATGCCGGCCGCGGACGCCGGCTTTCGTCCGTCGAGCGTCGCGCTGACGACGTTCGGCCTCGCGCTCGCGGTGTTCATGCAGGTGCTCGACGGCACCGTCGCGAACGTCTCGCTGCCGACGATCGCCGGCAACTTCGGCGTCAGCACGACGCAGAGCGCATGGGTCGTCACGACGTTCTCGGTCAGCAATGCGATCGCCTTGCCGTTGACCGGGTTTCTCGTCAAGCGCGTCGGACAAGTGCGGTTGTTCGTGTGGGCGACGCTGGCGTTCACGTTCGCGTCGCTGCTGTGCGGCCTCGCGCAGAACCTGCCGCAGCTCGTCGCGTTCCGCGCGCTGCAGGGCCTCGTGGCCGGCCCGATGATCCCGACCACCCAGGCGCTGATGCTGTCGATCTACCCGCCGCAGCGGCGCGGCTTCGCGCTGTCGATGATCGCGATGGTCACCGTCGTCGCGCCGATCGCCGGCCCCGTGTTCGGCGGCTGGGTGACGGAACATTACTCGTGGCGCTGGGCGTTCCTGATCAATCTTCCGATCGGCGTATTCGCCGCGATGTGCGTGTTCGCGCAGATGCGCGCGCGCGTCGAGACGACGGTCGCCGCGCGCGTCGATTATGTCGGTCTCGCCGCGCTCGTCGTCGGCGTCGGCGCGCTGCAGATCGTGCTCGACAAGGGTAACGAGGCCGACTGGTTCAACTCGACGTTCATCGTCGTGATGTCCGTGGTCGCCGCGTTCGGGATCCTGCTGTTCCTGATCTGGGAGCTCAACGAGCCGAACCCGATCGTGAACCTGCGGCTGTTCGCGCATCGCAACTTCGCGGCCGGCACGCTGACGCTCGTGCTCGCGTACTCGGCGTTCTTCGCGGTCAACGTGATCGTGCCGCAGTGGCTGCAGCGCACGCTCGGCTATACGGCGTTCTGGGCCGGGCTGGCCGTCGCGCCGATGGGCGTGATCCCCGTGCTGATGACGCCGTTCATGGGCAAGTACGCGCCGCGCTTCAACATGCGCGTGCTCGTGTGCTGCGCGTTCGCGATCCTCGGTACGTCGTCGTTCCTGCGCGCGGGCTTCGTGCCCGACGTCGACTTCACGCACATCGCGCTGATCCAGTTGCTGCAGGGCCTCGGCCTCGCGCTGTTCATCATGCCGATCAACAGCATCCTGCTGTCCGACCTGAAGCCGGACGAAATCGCCGCGGGCTCCGGCCTGTCGACGTTCCTGCGTACGCTCGGCGCGAGCTTCGCCGTGTCGATCACGTCGTTCCTGTGGGACCGGCGCGCGATCCTGCATCACGCGCAGCTCAGCGAACACGTGAGCAAGTTCGATCCGTCCGTTCGCGCCGAGCTCGCGCAGCTCGGCGGCGGCGATCCGCAACGCGCGGCGGCGCTGCTCGGCAACCTGGTCGATGCGCAGGCGTACCAGATTTCGTTCAACGACGTGTCGTTCGCGCTCGGTTGCGTGTATCTCGCCGTGATCGCGGTGGTGTGGCTCGCCCGCCCGCCGTTCGGCCCCGGCGCCGCCGCCAAACGATGAAGCGAGTGCTGCGCGGCCCGTTCCGACCCATGCTGTTCAATTCGATGGAGATTGACCCGATGCCTACCCACCACGCCGGAAATACGCCGCCCGCACTGGCGACGCTCGCCGTATTCGACGTCGCGGAATTTCCGCTCGTCGTCGTGCGCAACGATGCAATCGCATCCCGCGGCTACGCACAACGCTGGCTCGACGACATGCACGCGCTGATGCGGCACGGCGAGCCGTTTGTCATGATCTTTCCGCCGGCCCGCCCCGACGAGCCGCACGACGACCGCAAGGAGCGCGGCATGTGGCTCAAGCAGAACCGCGCCGCGCTCGCCGCGGTCTGCCGCGCGCTCGTGTCGGTCGAACCGGACCCGAACGAGCGTGAAGCGGCCATCGCCAACGCGTCCGGCATCGAAAAGGCGTTCGGGATTCCGTTCGACGTCGCGGCTTCGCTGGATGACGCGAAGCAGGCGGGTCGGCGACGACTGACCGAGGCGGTCTAGCGCGGCCCGTTCGCGCGCAACACCTCGAACCGGTTGCGCAAGTCCGCCTGATTGAAGATTTCAACGAATAAACGGGGTGGCTTGTATGAAAGGACTGGATTGTCTGAAATGGTTGGTACCCGGCGACACGGACGCGTCATGGCAGCGGATGACCGACGCGGCCGCCGGCATGGGATTCGACAAGGTCGTACTGATCGTGTTGCCGTTTACCGGCGCATCGTTCGATCTCGCGCGCAAGTGGAGCAGCGGCGTGCCGGGCTGGACGGCGCTGTACCGGCAGCGGCAGTTCGACCGCATCGACCCGATGCTGCAGCATTGCTTTCGTTCGGCGCTGCCGCTCGTCTGGGACGACGCGCTGTTCGGATTGCCCGGGCAACGGCCGTGCTACGAAGCGGCGGCCGCGTACGGCATGCGCAGCGGCGTCGTGCTGCCCGTGCGCGGCCCGAAGGGGGAGGTCGGCATGCTGTCGTGCGCAAGCGCGGACGATCTCGCCGCCACGCGCGAGCGCTGCGACCGGCATCTGGCCGCGCTTACGCTGTTGCGCGACATCGCATGCGAAGCGATCGCCGGCACGCGCTGCCACGCACCGCCCGACAGCGTGCCGCGCCTCAGCCGGCGGGAGGTCGAGTGTCTGCGCTGGCATGCGGCCGGCAAGACCTCGTGGGAAATCGGCCACATCCTGAACGTGACCGAGTCGTGCATCAACTTCCACTTCATGAACATTCGCCGCAAGTTCAACGTGTCACGTCGGCACGAAGCCGTGCTGCGCGCGGTCGAGTGGGGGCTGATCAGCATCTCCGACGTGACGGTGCCGACCTGATGCCGGCGTCTCGTCGAGCCAACGGTCGAGAAACGCGCTGAGCCACGCGGCCGTCGAGCGGTCGTGGCGGCAGCCTTCGCTCGCCTGCGTCGCGAGATCCTGCGCGCCGGGCGCCGCGAGCTTGTGCGCGGCGGCCGTGCTCCAGCGCCGCATCATCGGATAGCTCACTTCCGGATGGAACTGGACACCGTACGCGCACGGCCCGTAACGGACGGCCTGGTTCTCGAAATGCTCGCCCGTCGCGAGAATCTCGAGCCCGGCAACGCGCTCGAAGCCCTCGCGATGCCACTGGTACACGTGCGACGGCCATGAACCGAGCCGCCGGCCGGCCGGCGTCGCGGCGATCGGCCAGTAGCCGATTTCCGCGCGTCCGTCCCGATGTGCGCTCACGCGACCGCCCAGATGGCGGATCATCATCTGCGCGCCGAGGCAGACGCCGAGAAACGGCGCCGCCTCGCGCAGCGGCACGCCGATCCAGTCGATCTCGTCGCGGATCCAGCGATCGCCGTCATTGGCGCTCATCGGGCCGCCGAACACCACGGCGCCGGCATGGTCGGCGAGCGTCGTCGGCAACGGATCGCCGAGCGGCGGACGGCGGATGTCGAGCGGATGGCCGCGCGCGGCGAGCAGCCGGCCGATCCGGCCGGGGCTCGACTGTTCGCGATGCAGCACGATCAGGATCGGACGAAGTGCGGAGTGCGTCATGTCGTGTGGTCGGTAGAAGAGTCGGTAGAAGATCAGCCCGGCTGGCCGCGCAACGCTTCGAACGACACCATCACCTGTTCGCGGTAGGCGGGCCGTCGGCACAGGCGGGCGTACCAGGCCTCGACGTGCGGCAGCGGCGGCCGCTCGACGTCGAGCGAGAAATAGCGGAACAGCGTCGCGCCGGCCGGAATGTCGGCCAAGCCCGGCGTCGCGCCGCCGAGAAACGGCTGGGTCGACAGCAGCCGGTCGAGCAGCCGGTAATGCATGGCGCTGCGCGCGGCCTTGTCGCGCACGATCGCATCGTCGCGCCGCTCCGGTGGCGTTCGCACGAGTGCCCAGAACAATCCGGTCATCACGTCGGGTTCGAGCGCGGTCTGCGACCAGTCCATCCAGCGCTCCGCGCGCGAACGTGCGAACGTGTCGCGACACCAGAACGGATTGTTCGGCACCCGCGCGGCCAGATAGCGCAGGATCGTGTGCGACTCCCATACGACGTCGCCGTCCCAGTCGATCACCGGAATCCGGCAGGTCGGATTCAGCGCCGCGAACGCGGGCGTCTGCAGCGAGCCGTGCTCGCCGCCGACCGGAATATGCCGGTAGGGCAGGCCGAGCTCGCCGATCAGCCACAACACCTTCTGCACGTTGAACGACGTGCGGCGGCCCCAGACGGTCAGCATCGCGACGCATCCTCGCAGGCGGCGATCGACGCGCATGCCGCGTAGCGATCGAGGCCAGCCGCCAGGTCGGCGATCAGGTCGTCCGGATCCTCGAGCCCGATGTGCAGGCGCACGCCGCGGCTGCCGGACGGCCAGCGCGCCGCGAGGCCGTGCGCATCCAGCTCGAACGGCAGCGCGAGACTCTCGTAGCCGCCCCACGAATAGCCGAGCCCGAACAGCGTCAGGTGATCGAGCAACGCGTCGATCGCGTGCGCGGGAGCCGGCTGCAGCACGACCGAGAACAGCCCCGACGCGCCACGGAAATCGCGGCGCCACAGCGCGTGCCCGTCGTCGCCCGGCAAGGCCGGATACAGCACGCGCTGCACCTCGGGACGCCCGTCGAGCCAGCTCGCGACCGCGAGCGCGTTGCGCTGGTGCTGCCGTAACCGCACGCCGAGGGTGCGCAACCCGCGCAGCGCGAGATACACGTCGTCGGGGCCCGCGCACAGCCCGAGATCGCCATGCAGTTGCTTCAACGCGGGCCACGCGCGCGCGCTGGCCGACACCGTGCCGAGCATCGCATCCGAGTGCCCGACCAGATACTTGGTGGCGGCCTGGATCGACAGGTCGATCCCGAACGCATGCGGCTGAAAGAACAGCGGCGTGGCCCAGCTGTTGTCCGCGATGACCTGGGCGCCGTGTGCGTGCGCGAGCCGCACGAGGGCAGGGATGTCGTGCATGTCGAACGTGTAGGACCCGGGCACTTCGACGTACAGCGCGCGCGTGTTCGGACGAAACGCGGCTGCGACGGACGTGCTGCCGCCGTACCACGTCGTCTCGACGCCGAGCCGCGCAAGCACGCCTTCGCATGCGTGACGCACCGGGCCGTAGACCGATGCGGTCATCAGCAGATGGTCGCCAGGCTTCAGGCACGAGAGCAGCGCGAGCGTGCACGCGGACAGGCCCGACGGGCACAGCACCGCGCCGGCTCCCCCCTCGAGGCTCGTCACCGCGCGCTCGAGCGCTTCGGTCGTCGGCGTGCCGCGACGGCCGTAGATATACGGCTGCGTGCGGTTCAGCAGATCCGACACCGTCGGGCTGAGCACGGTCGACGCATGGTAGACGGGCGGATTGACGAAGCCGTGCCACGCGGCGCTGTCGCGGCCCGCGTGCGCGAGCCGCGTGTCGTCGTGCAGGCGGTCATGCATGCCGTCGCGCGGCAGCGACGGCGGTTCGGCGGACATCACGGCCATAGCGCACACCGTTCCCAGCGCGCGCCGGCGCGACGGTAAGCCTGCCGCGCGAAACGGCGCGAACTGTCGGCCCGCCAGAACTCGACTTCGTCGGGCGCCAGCGCATACAGGTGCCAGTCCTCCGACACGAGCGCGGGATCGGCGGCCAGACGCTCGAGCTGCGCGTCGATCGCACGCGTCAGGTCGGCGGGATCGTCGAGCCGTTCGCTTTGCCGTCCGGCCAGAATGCTCGCGCGCGACCGCTCGGGGCGCCCCGCGAAATCGGCATGGCCTTCGGCGGCCGGCAACCGCTCGACAGGGCCGCTCAGCCGGATCTGGCTCGCGATCACCGGCCAGTAAAAAGTCAGCGCCGCGAACGGCCGGTTCGCGAGCTGGCGCCCCTTGGGACTGCGCGCGTTCGCCGCGAAATGCCAGCCGCGAGCGTCCACATTCAGCAGCACGACGGACCGCGCATCGGGCCGTCCGTCCGGGTGGACCGTCGACAGCGTCGTTACTTGCGGTTCCAGTGCGCCGGCGGTCACGGCCTCGTCGAGCCAGCGTTCGAACTGCGCGTGCGGCGTGCCGGCCCAGTTGTCGGTCGCCACGTGCGGCGCAGCGTGGGCGAGCGTTTTCAGCGCCTTCAGGCGCGTTGCGATCGTATCCATGGCGACACTCATGCGATGCCGAATTGCGTCGCGCGGGCGATCAACCGATGCGCGGCGAGATAGTCGGGGACTTCCGCGAGGAAGCCGTCGACGACGGCGGCGGCAACGCGACGGCCGCCGGAGGCGCGCCGCGCGTGGTCGAACGCGTCGATCACGCGGCGGGCGAGGGCGACTTCGTCGGCCGTCGGCGTCAGTACGCGATTGACGACCGGCACGAACTGCGCGTTGACGATCGCTTTCGCCTGGTAGCCGAGGCCACGCGACACGCGCATGTCGAGTTCAGCACCTTCGTTGTCGGCATAGCTGTACGGGCAGTCGATCGCGGTCACGCCGACCGCCGCGCATTCGACGCGAAAGCGCGAGCGCACGTAGTCGAGCTCGCGACCCGCACGGGTGCGCTCGGCGCCCATGTCGGCCACCATGTCCTCGGTCGCGACGAGCACGGCCGATACACGCGGGCTCGAGCGCGCGATCGCCATCGTGTTCACGAGACCGAGCGTCGTCTCGACGTTCGGCACGAGCTCGGTCGAGCCCGGCGCGATGCCGTACTCGCGCTCGAAACGTGTGACGGCTTCGTCGAGCGCGACGACCTGCTCGGGCGTCGCGACGTACGACATCATCACGATGTCCGGGCGCCCGCGCATCGCGGCGCGCAGGTCGTCGATGCCGCCCGCGTCGAGCGGATTCACGCGCACGGACGCCAGCACGCCGGCATCGCGCCAGCCCGCGAGCACCCGCTCGCTCAGTTCGCGCGCGGCCGGGCGCCGGTCGGGAGGAGTAAAGGTTTCCAGTTCCTGGATCAGGACGTCCGCACCGCTCGCGGTGCCGTCAACGAGCGCATCGTGATCGGCGCCGGCGAGAAACAGCCAGGAGCGGCGCAGGCGGGAAGGGCGTCGGTTCGTCGGTGTCATGCGTGGTTTCCTGTAGGGCGCGTGGTACGCGTGGCGATGGCGCGGGCGATCAGCCGGCGCGCATCATCTGGTTGAAGATGTTCTTGCGATGCATTTCCTCGGTGCCGCCGACGCTCATGAAGCCCAGCGCGTCCGAGGCGAACGCGGCCACCGGCCCGGCCTGGTAGCCGAGGCTGCCGTACAGCCGCACGAGGCCGAGCGCGCTGTCGACGAGATCCTGAGCGCCGACCAGCTTCGCGATCGAGCACGTCATCAACGCTTGCGGATGGTCCGTCAGCAACTGCGCGAGCGCGCCGCGCGCGAGCCACGTGCCGCGCTCGATACCGATCTGCAGGTCCACGAGGCGGCGCTGCACGTACTGATGCGTGTCGATCGTGCTGTCGAAGCTGCGTCGCTCGCGGCAATAGCCGATCGCATCGCGCAGATAGGGCGCCGTCACCTGGGCGGCGACGAGGCCGTAATAGAGACGGCCGAGCGAGATGATGTCGATCAGGTTGCCGAGCCCGGCACCCGGTTCGCCGAGCAGTTGGCCGCGCATGATCGGACAGTCGTCGAAATGCAGCGCGCCGGTGGGCAGGTCGTCGAGGCCGAGCTTGCGGTCGGGCGCGGCCACCGTCATGCCCGGCTGGTCGCGATCGACGATCACGAGCGCGGTGTTGCGCCGACCCGGCGTTTCGATGCGCGTGACGACGAGGATGAAACGCGCAAGCGGTGCATGCGCGATATTGAATTTGCTGCCGGTCAGCCGATAGCCGTCGCCGTGCTCGACGAGCGTCGTCGCGATACTGCGCACGTCGGTGCCGGTGCCCGGCTCGGCAATCGCGGTCGCGCTCAGTTCGCCGCGCAGGATCGCGCCGAAATAGCGGTCCTGCTGCGCCGCCGTGCCATATCGCTCGAGCGCGCGCACCATGCCGGCCTGCGCGATCACCGACAGCAGCAGCGCCGGACGGCGGATCGACGATGCAAGCCCTTCCAGCGCCGCGGAAAAATGCCACCAGCCGTGACCGTCGCCTCCATACGTCTCCGGCACGATCATGTCCCACAATCCTTCGTGCCCGAGCCGCGTCCAGCCGGCTTCGTCGAACCGGGCGGGCGCGTTGCCGTCATGTGCGACGGCGGCGGCGATCCCCGCGCCGATATGGCGAAACCGCGTACGCGTCGCGTGCTGCTCCTGCGTCCAGTCAAATGGCATCTTTCGTGTCTCCGGTCGAAGCGGCGCGGCCTTCGACGGCGCGCCAGTGGTGACGACAAGGTTAAGGGGCCACGGACAGCGCAGGTACTGGCAGTAGTGGTAGTTGCAGGGTGAATGGACGGTTCAGGGGGATCGCGACGGCCCGGGATACGAGGCCGATCGATTCACCGACGCTGGACATCCGGCGTATCGGTGCGGCGAAGGGTGGGGCGGCCGCCTGCGTGCGTGCGGTCGAGCGCGACGCGATCGCGCAGAGGATGGTCAACACTGAAACAATTTGGACTACGATTCAACTCCGTGTTTCGCATCGCCTGAATCCGGGTTTGACAACGCGTGTCATACCGGCTTGTGGATTCCACGTCGACAGCATCCGCTGAAGGTTTATCAGTTGACCGTCTGGCTGAAATCACTTTTAAATAGCCGGCAGGCGGATATCTGAATCCCGGCGTCCGTCATCAGCCTCCTGACCGTCTCCTTGGCCAACCGAATGCCGTGACACTCCCAGAGCTTCTCGCAGGCCAGCGTCGACCCGAAATCGGTGTAGCGATCGCGGATGATCGTCAGCGCCCGTTGGGCCAACTCCGTATCTAGCCGCCGATTGCCGGGGCCGCCACGCTTGCGCGACGCCAGGCCCGCCGCACCAGACTCCCGGTATCGAATCACCAGCCGCTCGATCTGCCGGACCGTCAGGCCCAGCCGTTCTGCCGCGCGGCCAGGCTTCAAACCTAAATCCACCACGGCCTGGATTACCTTGAGTCGATCAAGCTCTCGCATCGTCAGTGTCACCAATCCGGCTGGCTGCATGGTCGGCTCCCGGGCTTACTCAACGAGCCGTCCAGCATGCCAGCAGTCAAAAACACGACATCTGTAAATAGCCAGAACACGACATTAGGATATGGCTGCTACAACACAAACTATCGATAATGTTGATTATGTCAAATTAAATCGCTAGCAAACTTCATCTTCGACAGCGTCGGCATGACCATTTGAGCGTGATGCTCGTCGGCGAAGATCGACCACGCGTCGCGCATCAACGTCATGTTGTCGGACGTGCTGACGCCCATCGTGTTCATGGCGCGAACGTACTTTTCAGCGTCTTTGGTCGCGTGGCCGCCGAGCCCGAACGCCGTGATGCGCGCGCTCGTTCTGCATTTTCTTCGCTTCGTCGAGCGTGCCGGCCAGATCGCCGAGGTTAGCGGCTCCCACGAAAAAGAGGCCGGCATTTGTCGCCGTGTATAGCGCCCGTTTTGGCCAAACCAACCATCGCGATTGAACATCTTTGGTCATATTTCGGACCTCGATCAAACGTGTGCGGCGCGTTCTAACACTTCGCGCGCAGCGCGCCCGAGCACCTTTTCCGACCACTGATTTACGCTCTCGCCTGCAACGGCCGCCGCGACACCGACGGCCGCGTGCGTTTCCGGATTGATGCGCAACATCAGCTTTCCCGACGCCGGCTTTTGCGGCGCTCGGCCTGTGCGTGCGCACTCGTCGAGGTAATGGTCGACGGCCGCGTGAAAGTCGTCCGTCAGTTCGGCGACCGTCTCGCCGTGAAAGCTGATCTTGTCATCGACGCCGAGCACATGCCCGACAAAAATATTGTCGCGGCCGTCGAAGTCGACGCGGGCGTAATAGCCCTTGTACGTCATTGCGTTGGTCATGGCTTTATCCCCATTTCATTGAACCACTCGCGCACATCCTCTACCTGATAGCGCTTCGCCTCTTTGCCCGGATGCGGGCGGTGCAGGTATCGGCGCGTCCCGTTCAGCTCGAAGGCAATGCGCGACCCGGCGCCTTCGTGAATGCTGCCGCCCAACGCGACAACCAATGCTTCGATATCCGCGAACACGATGCCGCCCAGGGTCGGCTTCGTGTAGATCGCGCTCAGCGTGCGGGCGTGTTTCGTCTTCATAGACTCGTGATAGCACAATTTGATATCACTTGATATCGAATGATAGCAAATTGTGCTATCGCCGTTTGATTCCCACCGACGCGATCGCGGGCCGCTAGCCCTGTCTGACGCGTCGAGGCACGCAGGATTACGATGGCGCTGCCAGCCCGCCAGAGGGCTGAAATCGCGCGAATGACTCGGGTTTGCCAGCGGGGCCGACTCACGAACACCCGACCCCGCACCCGGAAAATCGCATCCCCCTCCCCGCGCTTCGCTAAATGGATCGTTTTTGATGCACCGGCCGGGATCGGCGTAAACGCCCGCTGGCGCGGGGTTTCGGCGATTTCATATGGTGAGAAAATGATGCAGTTTGGCGCGTAAACCCGACGAAACAACGCGTCGGCCTGTGACCCGGCCGGCGCGACCGGATTTATGCGCCCCGGCGGCTCGATCGCGCCTCGAAATCGTCGATCAGCCACGACGCGCAGAGCGCCAGCGCGGCATTCCGTGACACGGCACGCTGGCCGCGAAACCTTACATCTCCGCACTTGAGGCTGGCTGCCAGTCCAGAAGGAAGATCACGAAGACGCCTACGAGGTGCGCCTCAAGCGCGGATCGAACCTGCATCTCGACCACCGTATTTCTGCGCGATGTAGCCGATCCGGCCCGTGCTCATCCTTCGTCGTCCCGGCGCGCGCCGCGCGCCGGGACCGGTCGCCGCCTGGCGGCTTCCTCGCCGTCAGAACCGGTACGTCGCGCCGACCTGGAAGAAGCGGCCGAGGTCCGTGTAGAGCGACTGGTCATAGCCCGTGATGTCGGGCACGGCTTGCCACTCGACGTCGAACGGCGGCTTCTTGTCGAAGAGGTTCGTGATACCGCCGTAAATCGTCCAATGCTTGAAGCCGCGGTAGTTGAACATCAGGTTGAACTGGCTGTACGACGCCACCGAGCCCGTGCCGCCGTCGCCGAATTCGGCGGCCACGGCGTTCGTATAGGGCCCCGTGTATTGCCAGGTCAGCGTGGTGGTCAGTTGCCGGTAGTCCCAGCTCAGGCTCGTATTGCCCTTCCAGCGCGGGTTGCTCGCGCCGAACGGCTGCAGCAGCGCCAGGTTGTTGCCGGCGAAGTCCTGCGGCGCGGTTCCGGGGCTGTGCAGCTTGAAGTGCCACACATAGGCCCAGTCGCCCGAGAGCGTGAACGTGCCGTACTTGGTGCGCAGCGCCTTGCGGAAGTTCAGATCGAAACCATCGGTGTCGAGCGCGCCGAGGTTCACGAAATGCTGAACGAGGTAACGCACCGACCCGTCGGCGTTGCGCACGACGCGGGAGGGATCGTTGGCGACGAGCACCGCGTTCGGATCGTCGGTGCCGATGACGCCGTCGATGCGGACCTTGTAGAACGCCGCGCCGATATCGGTCATCGCGTCCGGCGAAAGCTGGAAGCCGATGTTGTAGTTCTTCGTGTGCTCGGGCTGAAGATTCGGATTGCCCGCGACTTGCTCCGTCGTGAAGTGCTTCGTCGGCACACCGCTCGGATCGTTCGGATCGACGAGGTTCTGGTGAGAGAGATAGACGGCCTGCGAGTTTTCGACGAGGGTCGGCGCGCGGAAGCCGCGACTATACGATGCATACGTCGTCAGCATTTGCACGGGCTGGAAACGCAGCGCAAAGCTCGGCGAAAACGCCCCGCCGAAGTCGCTGTAGTGATCGTAGCGGCCCGCCTGCGTGAACGTCAGGTTGCGCAGGATCGGAATGTCGACCTGGTAGAACGCGGCGGCGACGTTGCGCGAACCTTCCACCGTCTGCACGTTCGCGGGCGCGGATACGCCTTGCGACGCGAGCGTCTGCGGGTTGATCGTCGACGATTCGTGGCGGAACTCGGTGCCCAGGCCCAGACCGACGGGTCCCCCGGGCAGCGTGAACAGATTCGACGTCGAAGCCTTGGCCGTCACGCTGTCGACCTTCGAGATGGCCTGCTGATCGTCGTCCGTGAAAACACCCTTCAGGCCGTTCGGCGTGGAGCCCGGGTTCGAGAAGTTGTAGGTGCCGTTGGCGAGCATGTTCTCGAGGCCCGCGACGTTGATCCGGTTGCTGTACGTCGTATCGACCGTGCTCTGCGAGTGACCGTAATCGGCCGACCAGTCCCACGCGCCGAACCTGCCCGCGTCGAACGAGCCTTTGACGCCGGTATTCGCCATCCAGAACGTCGATACCGTATCCGCCCCCACGACGTTGGCCGGGAAGGTCAGGTTGATCGCCGTCGGCACGCCGAACGGGTTATAGGGGTTGCTCACCGGTACGGTGCGCGGCAACGGCGAAACGGATCCGGTCGACGGGTTGTAGACGTTCGTCGTGCTAGAGATCGAGGCCGGCCCCTGCGACTGGACGGTTTCATCGCGGCTCACCCAGAAGCCCGCATAGGCCTGCGTGTTGTCGTCGATCTTGAAGGTGGCGCGCACCTTCGCGTTCAGGCGCGTCGTGGACGGAACGAGCGATGTCGAGGCGGCCGGGTTGTACGTGCAATTGGTCGCGCTCGTCTTGCTGCCCGGCGGGCACGGCGAAAGCGGCACCTTCGAGCCATCCGCCAGCGACCAGTACGACTGCTGGTTCGGCCCGAGCGGCGCGGCCAGGCCGCCGGGATATTGCGTGAAGTCTTGCGCCGACGTCATGTCGCGATCGCCGAGCGTCGAGCCCGAATCGCGGTAATAGCTGGCGGCCGCGGTGACGTTGAAGCGATCCGAATTCAGATCGCCGAAGCCGGCCAGTACGCTGAAGTTGCCCTGCCCGTCGCCCGGATGCTGCGCCTTGCCGAGTTGGCCGTCGATCTGCAGGCCCTGAAAGTTCTTCTTCGTGATGATGTTGACGACGCCCGCGATCGCGTCCGACCCGTAGACGGACACCGCGCCGGTCTTGACGATCTCGACGCGCTCCACCATGTTCAGCGGAATCGCGTTGACGTCGAAGAACGTGTCGGTGAAGTTCACCGACTGCGCATAGTTCGCGACGCGCTGGCCGTCGACGAGCACGAGCGTGTATTTCTCGCTGAGCCCGCGCAACGCCATGCCGGCGCCGCCGGGGGCCGAGCTGTTCATCGTCGTCTGGCCCCAGCTGCTGGCGGAATTGGCCGAGGTCGAACGCAGGAAATCGGCGACCGTCGTGTATCCGCTTTGCTGGATTTCCTTCGCGGTGATGACCTGCACTTCGGTGTGGCCGACCTTGTCGGACGTGCGGATCAGCGAGCCCGTCACCTCGAACTTGTCGAGCTTTTTCACGGTCTGCCCGCCCGCGGCGGCGCCCGATGCCGGCGCGGGCGCCTCAGCGGCAGTGCTGCCGGTTTGCCCGGCGGCGACGCCCCCGTCGACAGGCGTCGTCTGCGCGTAAGCGGAGGTACCCAAAGCCGCCGTCAACGCGACTTCAGCCCATGCGATGCTGCGTATTGCCGATCCCAAAGCCGTTGGTTTCATAACACCCCTCTGTCGTCGCAAGGCCTGACCTTTTTGTATGAACGGAGATTCGCCGGCCTTTAAATAGCGTTGCCCCGCATTCCTGATTCGTCATCTTGTGCTCACAACCATTCCGTCCGACCGCCCGCTTCTTTCAACTTTATTTCTTGTGTTTACAACAACAATTAAACCCAATTAAAAGAAACGACATTCATATAAAATTAGCATCGCTAATTATACAAATCGATATATCCATGCATCGAACGGCCGCATGCAAGCCGCACCGCAAACGGCACTTGGCACATTCGCACCATGGCGCTTCATCAACCAGAGCGTATGCGCTGCCAGGAAAGGCAGTCGTCCGCTGAAGGACTGCTTTACGTATTCGCTTTGAGAGTCTTAATGCACGGAATCCCCATTACCGTTCACTACCAATCTTTACGTGGACGCGAACATAGCAGGACAGAATCGACGCGTCAAAAAATATTTGATGACACATAACTTTGTTTAGGTGCAGTGGATGCACTCGGTTGGTGCCGAATAAAAACCGATATGGTTCATCAACTGCAACCGCCGCCTTTCTTCCTTGTTCGTCTGCTTTTTCACGCGCTCTCGAATGCGCCGCAATGGAGCACACTGCAGGCGCTCGCCGGTCCAAACTATTTTGTTTAGCTGAGACGGGCACCCCTCGAGAACGGGATTTCCCGGTCGGCCCTGGACGGTGTGCTTCGATAAACAGATAGGATTCCTGATAGAGAGACCCTTCGAGCACGTGCGTAGCGTCGTGCACATCAGTCGACCTCCAGATTCCCGGCCGTTTCCATGCGCTTCGTCACCGCCGCATGTCGCCCGCACCGGCTGATGGACACGACTACCCGAAACGCCACCGGCGCGAACACCAGCCCGAACATCGTCGCCGCCAGCACGCCCCCGAACGCGCCGGTCCCGATCGAACGCCGGCTTTCCGCGCCTGCACCGGTCGCCAGCACCAACGGCACGACGCCGAGCAGAAACGCCATCGACGTCATCACGATTGGCCGAAACCGCGCGGCCGCCGCCTCCACCACCGCCAGCCGCAGCGGCACGCCGCGCGCGACGAGTTCGCGTGCGAACTGCACGATCAGAATCGCATTCTTCGCCGACAACCCGATCACCGTAATCATCCCGACCTTGAAGTACACGTCGTTCGGCATCCCGCGCGCGAGCGCCGCCGCCAACGCGCCCACGACGCCGAGCGGCACGATCGTCAGCACCGACAGCGGGATCGTCCAGCTTTCGTACAGCGCGGCGAGCGCCATGAATACCGCGAGCACCGACAACCCGACCAGCAGCGGCGTCTGCCGCTCGGCGATCCGCTCCTCGCGCGCCGCGTTGACCCAGTCGTAACCGATCCCGGCCGGCAGCATGGCGGCCAGCCGCTCCATCTCCGCCATCGCCGCGCCCGAACTGATGTGGGTTGCCGCCCGGCCGCTGACGTCGAGCGACGGGTAGCCGTCGTAGCGATTCAGCATCACGGGCCCGACCGTCCAGTGCGGCGCGGCAATAGCCGACAGCGGCACCATGTCCCCCGTCCGGTTCGGCACCGTCAGCGCCATCAGTTGCGCGTCGGTCGCGCGCGCGCCCGGATCGGCCTCGATGATCACGCGGCGCATCCGGCCCGACGCCGGAAAATCGTTGACGTAGTTCGAGCCGAAGGTGCCGCCAAGCAGCCCCGCGATGCGCTCGAACGGCACGCCAAGCGCATACGCCTTCGCGCGATCGACGTCGAGCTCGATGCGCGGCGCATCCGGCAAGTCCTCGAAATGCACGGACGCGAGCGCCGGGTCCACCTTCGCGCGCGCGGCCAGTTGCTCGCGCGCGGCCTTCAGCGCGTCGAGCCCGACCCCGCCACGATCCTCGAGACGGAACGTGAAGCCGTCCGCGTGACCGAGGCCGGGCACGGACGGCGGCAGCGTCGCCTGTACGTCGCCGTCGAGAATCGCGTCGAAACGCCGGTTGAGCCGATCGCGCAACGTCATCGCATCGACGTCGCGCTGCGACCAGTCCTTCAGCTCGACGAATGCCATCCCGACGTTCTGCCCGCTGCCCGCGAAACTCCAGCCGATCACGCTCGTCACGTTCGCGACGGCCGCCTCCGCCCGCAGGATCGCCTCGACGCGCTGGACGACCGCGGCCGTGCGCGCCTGCGTGGCGCCAGCCGGCAACTGGATCATCACCTGCAGTTGCCCTTGGTCCTCGGTCGGCAGAAAACCGCCCGGCATCATCCAGGACAGCAGCCCGCACACGGCCACGAGTGCGACGTAGATGCCCGCGACCGCGCCCGTGCGGCGTACCGCCGCCACGGTCAGGCGCCGATAGCCGGCCTCCGCGCGCGCGAATCCGACACCGAAGCGGTCGGCCAGGCGCGCGCCGAGGTTGCGTCGCGGCACGCGGCCGCCGCCGCCTTCGTGACGGCCGACCGGTTTCAGCAGGTTCGCGCACAGCGCCGGCGTGAGCGACAGTGCCATGAACGACGACACGAGCATCGACGCGATCATCGACACCGCGAACTGCCGGTAGATGCCGCCGACGCTGCCCGGGAAGAACGCCATCGGCACGAACACGGCGGTCAGCACCGCCGTCACGCCGACGATCGCCCCACCGATCCGCTTCATCGCGCGGCGCGTCGCATCGCGCGGCGACACCCCCTCCTCCATCACGCGATGCACGCTCTCGACCACGACGATCGCATCGTCGACGAGGATGCCGATCGCCAGCACGAGGCCGAACATCGTGAACACGTTGATCGACAGCCCGAACGCCCACATCGCGACGAACGCGCCCATCAGCGTGACGGGAATCACCACCGTCGGCACGAGCGTGTAGCGCAGCTCGCGCAGGAACAGCCACATCACGCAGAACACCAGCACGACGGCCTCGGCGAGCGTCAGCACGACTTCGCGGATGGCGATCTTGACGAAATGCGCGCCGTCGAACGGAATCTCGACCGCGACGCCCGGCGGCAGCGTCTTCGACAGCTCGGCAAGCCGCGCGCGGATCGCGTCGGACGTTTCGAGCGCGTTGCCCCGCGGGCCGAGCTGGATGCCGACGGTGGCCGCCGGACGACCGTTCAGCCGCGAATAGAACGAATAGTCGTCGCGGCCGATTTCGACGCGGGCGACGTCGGCGACGCGCACCACCGAACCGTCCTGCTTCGACTTCAGCACGATCCGACCGAACTCCTCCGGCGACGTCAACTGCCCCTTGACGACGATCGTCGCGGTGAGCTGCTGGCCGTGCACGAACGGCGCATCGCCGATCGCGCCGGCCGTCACCGTCGCGTTCTGCACGCCGATCGCCGCGATCACGTCGTCGGCGCCGAGGTCGTATTCGCGCAACTTGTTCGGATCGAGCCAGACCCGCAGCGCCTCGTCGGCGTCCCATAGCTCGGCCGCGCCGACGCCCGGCGCACGTTTCAGTTCGCGCAGCACGTAGCGGTTCAGATAGTCGCCGAGCTGCGCGGAGTCGCGCGTGCCGTCGGTCGACGTCAGCGTGACGAGCATCAGGAACGTGTTGGCCGCCTTGAACACGCCGATGCCCTGCTGCACGACCTGTTGCGGCAGCCGCGGCTCGACCTGCTTCAGCCGGTTGTTGACGTCGACGAGCGCGATGTCCGGATTGGTGCCGGGCGCGAACGTCACGTCGATCTCGAGGTTGCCGTGACCGTCGCTGCTCGTCTCGTAGTACTGCAGCCCGTCGGCGCCGTCGAGGCTTTCCTCGATGATGCTGCCGACGTCGCCGTCGACGGTCTCGGTCGACGCGCCGGGATAGGTCGCGGTGATCACGACGCGCGGTGGCGCAAGACGCGGATACTGCGCGATCGGCAATTGCGGAATGGCGAGCACGCCCGCGACGACGATCGCGAGCGCGACGATCCACGCGAACACCGGGCGGTCGATGAAGAACGACGGCATCGCGGCGCCTCAGCGAACGGCACGGGCGCCCCGCGCCCGCTTCACGTCAATCATCCGCGCCCCCTTCCCTCTGCTGCGGCCCCGGTTCCGGCGCGAGCATCGACGACGCGAGCAGCGCCTGCGTATACGGGTGGGACGGCGCGTGCAACACGTCGAGCGTATCGCCCTCCTCGACCACGCGTCCCGCCTTCATCACGATGACCCGGTGAGCCATCGCGCGCATCACCGCGAGATCGTGCGTGATGAACAGGTAGCTCAGTGCGTACTTCTTTTGCAGATTCGTCAGCAGATTCAGGACCTGCTTCTGAATCGACACGTCGAGCGCGCTCGTCGGCTCGTCCAGCACCAGCAGTTCCGGCTCGACCGCCAGCGCGCGTGCGATCGCGATGCGCTGGCGCTGGCCGCCGGAAAATTCGTGCGGATAGCGCAGCATCGCTTCGGCCGGCAGGCCGACCTCCTGCAGCAGGGCCGCGATCCGCGCGCGCCGCGCAGCGCCGGACGACGGCGGCCGGTGCACGGCGAGCCCCTCGCCGACGATTTGTTCGACCGTCATGCGCGGCGACAGCGAGCCGAACGGATCCTGGAACACGACCTGCATGCGGCCGTACAGCGCGCGCCGGCCGCGGGTCGTGCGCAGCAACGCCAGCTGCATGCCGTCGATCTCGATGTCGCCCGACGCCGGCCGCTGCAGGCCGAGCACGGCCGCCGCCAGCGTCGATTTCCCCGATCCCGATTCGCCGACGATGCCGAGCGTCTCGCCGCGCCGCAGGCTCAGTTTCACGTCGTGCACGGCCCGGAACGCCGTCTTGCCGAACACCGCGCGCCAGCCCTTCGCAGCGATGCGGTAATCGACGGCGAGTTGCTGCACGTCGAGGATCGTCTGCGCGCCAGCCGCGACCGGCTGCACGGCGCGTTGCGGCGCGCTGTCCAGCAGCCGGCGCGTGTACGCGTGCTGCGGCGCGGCGAATAGTGCGGCGGTCGTGTTCGTCTCGACGAGCACGCCCTGCTCCATCACGGCCACGCGCTGCGCGAAGCGCCGCACGAGATTCAGGTCGTGCGTGATCAGCAGCACGGCCATTCCGCGCGCGGCCGCCTCCTGCTCCTGCAGTTCGATCAGCAGGTCGACGATCTGCTGGCGCACCGTCACGTCGAGCGCCGTCGTCGGCTCGTCGGCGAGCAACAGCCGCGGCCGGCACGCGAGCGCCATCGCGATCATCGCGCGTTGCCGCTGGCCACCCGACAACTGGTGCGGGAAGCTGTCGATGCGCCGTTCCGGCTCGGGAATCCCGGTGCGCCGCAGCAGCGCGATGCCGCGCTCGCGCGCCTCGCCCGCCCGCAGCCCCTCGTGCAACCGCAGACTCTCGGCGATCTGCTTGCCGATCGTATACAGCGGATTGAGCGCCGTCATCGGCTCCTGGAACACCATCGCGATATCGGCGCCGCGGATGCCGCGCATCTGCTGCTCGGTCTTGGCGAGCAGATCCTCGCCGTCGAACAGCATCTGTCCCGACAGCGTCGCCTGCTGCGCGAGCCGCAGGATCGACAGTGCCGTCACGCTCTTGCCCGAGCCCGATTCGCCGACGAGCGCGACGCGCTCGCCGCGTCCGACCGAGAGGCTCAGATCCTGCACGGCGGCTTTCGCGCCGAAGTGCGCGGAGAACCGCCGGATGTCCAGCAAGGGGGCCGTCATCGTTGCTCCCCGCCGAAGGCCGAGCCGCGCGCGCGCATGTCGAGTGCGTTGCGCAGCGCGTCGCCCATGAACGTGAGCAGCAGCAGCGTGACGACCAGCGCCGAGAACGCGGAGATCGAGATCCACCACGCGTCGAGGTAGTTCTTGCCTTCCTGCAGCAGTTCGCCGAGGCTCGGCGTCGGCGGCTGCACGCCGAGGCCGAGGAAGTCGAGGCTCGTCAGCGACAGGATCGCCGCGCTCATCCGGAACGGCAGGAACGTGATCACCGGCGTCAGGCTGTTCGGCAGCACGTGCCGCCACATGATCTGCCAGTTCGACAACCCCATCGTGCGCGCGGCCTTCACGTAGTCGAGCGCACGGTTGCGCAGGAACTCCGCACGCACGTAGTCGGACAGCACGAGCCAGCCGAACATCGACAGCAGGACGAACAGCAGCCACAGCGACGGCTCGAAGATCGACGCGAAGATGATCAGCAGGTACAGGTCGGGCAGCGCGCTCCAGACCTCGATCAGGCGCTGCCCGACGAGATCGGTGCGCCCGCCGTAGAAGCCCTGCAGCGCTCCCGTCAGCACGCCGAGCGCGACGCCCGACACCGTCAGCGCCAACGCCATCAGCACCGACAGCCGAAACCCGTACAGCAACCGCGCGAGCACGTCGCGGCCGAACTGGTCGGTGCCGAGCCAGTTGCTCGCGGACGGCGGCGCCGGATACGGCCGCGACGCGAAGTAGTCGATCGTGTCGTAGCGGTAGCGGTTCGGCGGATAGATCGCGAAGTTGCCATGCGACTCGAGTTTCGCGCGGATGTACGGATCGAGATAGTTGGTCTTCGCCGGAAAATCACCGCCGAACTGCGTTTCCGGATAATCCTTCAGGATCGGAAAATAATAGTGTCCGTCATAGCGCACGAGCAGCGGCCGGTCGTTCGACAATCCGTCGGCCAGCAGGCTGAGTGCGAACAGCGTGGCAAAGATCACGAGGCTCCAGTAGCCAAGCCGCTGCGCGCGAAACCGCAGCCACGTGCGTCGCCACGGCGACGGCGACGCCGTGCACGCGACGGCGGCCGGATCAGTGGTCCAGGCGGCTGAACTGGATACGGGGGTCGACGAGGACATAGCAGATATCCGCGATGAGCTTGGTCAGCAGACCGATCAGGGTGAACAGGAACAGCGAGCCGAGCACGACCGGATAGTCGCGGCGGATCACCGAGTCGTACGACAGTTGCCCCATCCCGTCGAGCGAGAACAGCGTCTCGATCAACAGGTTGCCGTTCAGGAACGCGCCGACGAACGCGGCCGGCAACCCGGTGAGCAGCGGAATCGCCGCGTTGCGCAGCACGTGCTTCCACAGCACGTCGCGCTCCGGCGCGCCCTTCGCGCGTGCTGTGAGCACGTATTGCCGGCCGATTTCGTCGAGGAACGTGTTCTTCGTGAGGATCGTGACGATCGCGAAATTGCCGACCACCGAGGCCGTCACCGGCAACGCGACATGCCACAGATAGTCGAGGGTCTTGCCGACCAGCGTCAGCTCGTCGAAGTTGTCCGACGTGAGCCCGCGCATCGGAAAGACCTGCCAGAACGTGCCGCCGCCGAACAGCATCAGCAGCAGCACGCCGAGCACGAAGCCCGGCACCGCGTAGCCGGTCAGCACCAGCACGCTCGTCGCGGTGTCGAACCGCGAGCCGTTGCGCACCGCCTTCGCGATGCCGAGCGGCACCGACACCAGATACGTGAGGATCACCGTCCACAGCCCGAGCGTGATCGACACCGGCAGCTTGGAGCGGATGACCGTCCACACGCTGCGGTGCGCGAAGTAGGACTGGCCGAGGTCGAACGTCGCATAGCTTTTCAGCATCAGCAGATAGCGCTCCAGTGGCGGCTTGTCGAAACCGAACTGCTTGCGGATCTGCTCGATCTGCTGCGGGTCGACGCCCTGGCTGCCGTGGTAGCCGCCCGCGCCTGCGCCCGCCTCGCCGCCCCGCGCGCTGCCGTGGCGCAACTGCGCGAGCACCTGCTCCACCGGCCCGCCCGGCACGAACTGCGTGACCGCGAACGTGATCGTCACCACGCCGATCAGCGTCGGAATCATCAGCAGCAGCCGCCTCAATATGTATGCCAGCATCGTTGCTCCCCGTCAGGCCGCCGGAGCGGGTTGTGCTCGTGCGGCCGGCCGCTTCACGTACCAGTAGTCGATGATCCAGTCCTCGTACTGATAGGAAGCCGGCACGACCGCCGGATGGCCGAGCGTCGTCTTGTACGCGATCCGCGCGTTCGGCATGTAGTACTGCGGGACCAGCACGTACAGGTTGATCAGCACGCGGTCGAGGGCGTGCGTGGCCGTCTCGAGATCCTCGAGCGTATTGGCCGCGAGCGCCGCGCGGATCAGTGCGTCGACGGCCTTCGACTTCACGCCCGGATAGTTCTCCGAACCGGGCTGCGACGCGGCCGCGCTGCCGAAACGGCGTGTCAGCTCCGCGCCGGGGATCGTCACGGGCGAGTAGATATACGTCGTCATGTCGTACTCGAAATTGTCGAGCCGCTTCTGGTAGAGCGCGCTGTCGATCTCGTGCAGGTACGCATGGATGCCGAGCGTCGCGAGCGCCTGCGTGTACGGCAGGATCAGGCGATCCATGCCGGGCTGGTCGTCGATGATCTCGATCGTCATCGGCGTGCCGCTCGCATCGCGCAACGCGCCGTCGCGGTAGTGCCAGCCGGCCTGCGCGAGCAGGTCCCGTGCTTGCTTGAGGTTCGCGCGCAGCGAGCCCGGCGGCAGCGTCGACGGCTGCTTGGTCATCGGGCCGAACACCTCCGGCGGCAGCGTTGGCCGGTACGGGTCGAGCAGCGCGAGCTCCTTCGCGCTCGGCATGCCGGACGCGGCGAACGGGCTCGCGTCCCAGAAACTGTTGGTGCGGCGGTACTGCCCGTAGAACATCATCCGGCTCATCCAGTCGAAGTCGAATGCCAGCGCGAGCGCATGCCGCACGCGTACGTCCTGGAACATCGGCTTGCGCAGGTTCATCAGGAAACCCTGCATCTGTGCGGGGCCGTCCGGGAACTCGCCCTTCGTCAGCAGTCCGTTGCGAAAATTCTTGCCGACGTACTTGCGCGCCCATTGCGTCGAGCTGTATTCCATCCGCGCGTCCACGTCGCCGGCCTTCAGCGCCTCGAGCGCCGTGTACTGGTCGAGGTACAGCTTGAACGACACGCGTGCGAAACGGAACATCCCGCGCCGCGACGGCAGGTTCGCGGCCCAGTAGTGCGGGTTGCGCACGTACACGATCTGCTTGTCGTTCCTGCGCTGCTCGATCAGGTACGCGCCGCTCGCGATCGGCGGCACGTTCGCGATCTGGTCGAACGGCGGTCGCGTACCGTCCGCGCGCTGCCCCCACTTCGGCGAGAACACCGGCAGGTCGCCTGCGATCAGCGGGGCGTCGCGCTCCGCATGCTTGAAGTCGAAGCGGATCGTGTGACCGTCGACGACTACCGCACGCCGGATGATCGAAAACTGCGCGTTGTACAGCGGCGACGCCTGCGGGCTCGTCAGCGTATCGAACGAATACTTGACGTCGGCCGCGGTGATCGCGTCGCCGTTCGAAAAGCGCGCGGCCGCATTGATGTGGAACGTCGCCGACAGCCCGTCCGGCGCCACCTCGACGTCGTCGGCGATCAACGCGTATTCGGACGCGAGTTCGTCCCAGCTGCGCTGCATCAGCGTGTCGAACATCAGGTTCTTGATGTCCGGCGCGGGCGAGCCGCGCACGAGGAACGGGTTCAGCGAGTCGTAGCTCTGCGCTTCGTCGTAGTTTTCGAAATTGAGCGCGCCGGTGTCGGGCGCCTGCGGATCCGCGTAATCGAAATGCGTAAAGCCCGGCGGGTATTTCGGCTGGTCGTATTGCGCGATGGCCGGCACCGCGTGCGCGACCGGCGGCATGACCGCGGCCAGCGCCACGCACGCGATCAGCGCGGGCATCCGCCGCCATTTCAACAGTCTCATGTTCAGTCAACCCGGTAACATGCCGGCCCGATGCCCCCACGCGGTCAATGCCTGTCGATTCATACGTCGTCGATGCCGGTCGGACTCGGCCGTACCGTCATCGCGCCCGGTAAAAAAAAGGCCGCTCCGAATTAGGGGTAGTGGACGTGGAGCGGCCCGTCCAAGCTGGTCGGTCTTGCGCGTATCGCCGTCAGAACTTGTACGTCGCGCCGACTTGCGCGAAGCGGCCGATGTACGAATACACCGACGTGTCGTACCCGCTCTGGCTCAGCGTGCCGTTCGCGAAGATCGGATCGTACGGCGGCGTGCGGTTGAAGATGTTGTCGATGCCGCCGTAGATCGTCCAGTTCTTGAAGCCCGTATACGTCACCATCAGGTTGAACTGGCTGTACGAGCCGACCTTCGCCGGCTCCGGCATCAGGTTCTGCGCGTACGGGCCCGTGAACTGCCACGTCAGCGCCGCGTCGAACTTGCGATAGTTCCAGTCCAGCGTCGTGTTGCCGCGCCAGCGCGGGAAGCTGCCGCCGAACGGCTGCGTGATCGTGAAGTTGTTGCCCGCGCCGTTCACCGGTGCGCTGCCCGGGAAGCCGATCTTGTAGCTGTTGACGTACGCCCAGTCGCCCGACAGCGTGAGCATGCCCCAGCCCTTGAGCGGCAGCCCCTGGCGGAACGTACCTTCGAAGCCGTTCGTGTCGAGGTAGCCGAGGTTCTGGTACGGAATCACCTTGTACAGCAACTGGCCCGTCGTCGGGTCCGTCACGACCTGCGACGGCTTGCCCTGCCCGATCACGTTGTCGATGCGGATCTTGTACCAGTCGAAGCCGAGATCCGTGTAGCGGGCCGGCGAGACCTGGAAGCCGATGTTGAAGTTGCGCGTGCGTTCCGGTGCGAGGTTCGGGTTGCCGACCGTGATCGACGTGTAGTTCTGGCCGGTGGCCGGGTCGACCTGGATGCCGAGCGTCTGGGACTTGCTGTCTTCGACGAAGGTCGGCGCACGGAACCCGCGGTTGTACGACGTATACAGCGTGAGCGCCTTGATCGGCTGATAGCGCAGTGCGAAGCGCGGCGAGAACGCACCGCCCACGTCCGTGTAGTGGTCGTAGCGGCCTGCCTGGCTGAACGTCAGGTTCTCCAGGATCGGTACGTTGACCTGGTAATAGACGGCCGCGACGTTGCGCGCGCCGTTCACCGTCTGCAGATCGGGCGTGATCACCGCGCCGCTCAAGTACTCGGAACCCGGCGTCAGCGTTTCGCTCTGGTGCGTGAACTGCGCGCCGAAGCCGATGCCGACGTCGCCGGTCGGCAGGTGGAACAGGTTCGGCGTCGACAGCGTCGCGTCGATCGTATCGAGCTTCGAGATGCCGAGATTGTTCGCTTCCTGGTACAGGCCGTTGAATGCGTTCGGCGTCGCGGCCGGGTTCGCGAAATTCAGCGTGCCGTTCTGGTAGATGTTGTTCAGCGCGTTCACGTTCAGCTGATTCGTGAACACGTTCGACACCGTGCTCTGCGAATGGCTGACCGACGTCGCCCAGTCCCAGTCGCCGTACGGCAGCGTGAACGAACCCTTGATGCCGGCCGCCGCGCGCCAGTAGTTCGCCCAGGTCTTCTGCGCGACCGTGTTCGGGAACGCGTAGGTCAACGGCGTCGCCGCGCCCGTCGTGTTGTACGGGTTGGTCGCCGGCACGACCGTGTTGAACGGCGACAACAATTGCGTCTGCGGATTCCAGACGAGCGCCGGGCTCTGCGGGTTGCCGATCACGTTGTTCCACAGGCCGTCGTTGGTCGTGGTCGTGTTGTAGCTTTCCAGGAAGTCCGCGAACGCCGTCGTCGTGTCGTTGATCTTGAAGTCGCCATGCAGCTTCGCGTTCAGGCGTTCGGTCATCGGCAGGATCGACGTGCTTTCCGCCGTGTTGAACGCGCAGATCGTGCCCGGCAGGCCGGCCGACAGCGAATTCGGCGCGGCCGGGCGAACCGCCCCGCCGAACGGGCAGCCGTTCAACGCCTGCGCACTGCCGTCGGGCATGTTCCAGTAGGACGGTGCGAGCAGCGAAAAGCCGCCCGGCTTGCCCGTGAAGTCCTGGTTACGCGTCGAATCGCGATCGGCGAGCGTGAAACCGTTCGACTTGTAGTAGCTGAGCGCCGCCGTCACGTTGAAGCGGTCGGCGTTCAGGTCGCCAAAGCCGCCGAGTACGCCGAACTTCGTCGTGCCGTCGCCGTTGCCGCCGTTGATCGCGCTGCCGATGCTGCCGTCGAGCTGTAGCCCGCGGAAATCGTGTTTCGTGATGATGTTGACGACGCCGCCGATCGCGTCCGACCCGTATTGCGACACCGCGCCCGTCTTCACGATTTCGATGCGCTCGATGTCGTTGAGCGGCAGCGTGTTGAGGTCGAAGAACGAATCGACGCTGTTCGAGAAGAACGCATACGGCGCCACGCGCTGGCCGTCGACCAGCACGAGCGTGTATTTCTCGGACAGGCCGCGCAGCGCGATGCCGGCCGCGCCGGCCGCGAAGTTGCCCGACTGCCCCTCGCCCCAGCTGTTCGCCGAGTTGGCCGTCGCATTGCGCAGGAAGTCGGTCACCGTCACCGCGCCGCTGGCCTGGATCTCCTTCGGCGTGATCGTCTGGACCTGCTGAAAGCCGGTCTTGTCGGATTGCCGGATCAGCGAGCCTGTCACCTCGAAACGCTTGATCTGCGCGACCTTGCCCTGCCCATTCGCGGCCGGGGCGGCGGGCACCGTGTCGCCCGTCGCGGCCGCACCGGGTGCCGCGTCGGGTGCGGCCGCCCCCGTTGCGGCGGGCGTGCTCGCGGTGCCGCCGGCCTGTGCGACGGTCGTGGCCGCAGGCGCGTTGGCCGCGACCGCATCCGCCACGGCGACGGCGCCGGGGCCCGGCTGGCTCTGTGCGAAAGCCGGCACACCCAGCGTCGCGGTAAGCGCCAGTTCTGCCCAGACCATACGTTTGATGGCCAACGCTAGTGCTCTTTGCTTCATCGTGTTTCCTCTCGCTCGTCAGTACGACCCCACCCACTGCGCGTCCGAATCTCGTGAATTCCGCCGCGCGCTCCGGGCACCCGTGTGCCGGAGTCCGCCATTTCCGACCTGCCAACCACCGCGACCCGAACGAATCGGCCGTGCAGTTCGAACGCCGCACGATCCTTTCGTATCGTTTAATTCGTAATACTGATTTACTTACACTGAGCGCGCTGCTTGCCTTCCGTTTCGAATGATCCTGGCCCGACGGGCTAGAACAGCCGCGGCGTACCGACCCAGACGATCACCGCTTCTTCATCGGCCGTGTTGTGCCACGCGTGCGGCAGCGTCGACTCGTAGTGCGCGGTGTCGCCGGGGCTCAACACGAACGTGCAATCCTCCAGCGTGAGCGCGACCCTTCCGCGCATCACATAGAGGAACTCCTCGCCTGCATGCGTCGTCACTTCCGACGGCGACTGCCCCGCCGGTATCCTGACGAGAATCGCGTCGAGCTTGCGACCGTCCACGAGATTCGTCAGCCGGGCAAAGGAACTCGCCGAGTTCGTGAACTGGAAATACCGCAGGGCGTCGCCGCGGCACACCGAGCGCGCCTCGGTCGGCGTGTCGATGAAGTACTGCATCGTCACGCCGAGCGCCTTCGCAATCCGGACCAGCGACGTGATCGACGGCGTCGCGCGCCCACGCTCGACCTGCGACAGGAATGGCTTCGAGATCCCTGCCGTCGTGGCCGCTTCGTCGAGCGTGAGTTTCAGCCGCTGCCGAAGCGCGCGGATCTTGTTGCCGAGCGAAACCGCGACGAGCACCGATTCATCGGGAGGCAAGACCATGGAAGAACGGACCCTCTCAATCGCAATCGATTTGATGTCGGCAGGCGTTGCCCGATGCCATGAAGCCGCCGCCACGGCGCGAGGCTCCGCTGCCCGTCGCCGCCGCGCGCACGTCCCGCGCGAAGCGAAACGGGAGTCCCGCTTCGCGATCGCACGCTTTGTGCTCATTTCATTCGGTTTACTAATCAACACGGCTGCCCCTTTTTTCCTCGTCCCGTCGGACTTCTCCGCCTTCAGGTGGCCGCAATGGCACGTGCATGCGGTACGGCGCCCATCCCGCATTCGGCCACTGCGTCCCCCAAGCGTCGCCTTACCGCGACGCGACGACCGTCCACAGCTTCGCCAGGTCCCCCGATCCGTCGTTACCCTTGACCGTGCGCAGCACCTGGACCGCATGCGCCTTCTGGCCCGCCACGTAGTACGCCTCGCCGAGCCGCAGCCGCGCCGCATCGGGATGCTCGAGCCCGCCCTTCGCGATTGCCTGCTCCATCATCGACAGCCCCTGCGCCGCGTGGCCCGCGAACACCAGATTCATGCCGGCGTCGATCGGCGCCACCGGATCGGCGGCGTCCGCGCCCGACTGCGCGCGCCTCGCGGCCAGCGCCTGCAGCCGTTTCTCGCGGTCCGCCTGCGCATCCTTGCCGAGCACGCCGGACGCGAAACCCTGATCGATCACCTGCCGGCCTTCGGCCGGCGTGCCGGCCACGAGCGCGAGCTGCGTCATCTCCATATAGGCGTCGGCCGTCGTCAGCGAGCCCGTCGCCCTGCGCAGCCGGTAGATGTCGAGGTCGAGCGACGACAGGTAACCGGGGCTGCCGCGAATCGCCGAGATCATTTCCTCCCAGTACGCGGGGCTCGGATGATAAGCCACCAGCATGCCGAGCGCGCTGCGATACGCACCGGCATCCTTGCTCTTTTGCGCGCAGGCCGCCAGCATCTGCAACTGCCCTTCGTCCGGCGCATGGCCGGCCTTCACCTGTGCGTCCGCGCTCGCCTTCAGCTGGCTCACGACCTGGCCGCAATCGTTCGACAGGTAATACGCCTGCGTGACCAGCGTGTGCATTTCCGGATCCGTACCACCCGCCTTCAAGTAGCGCTGTGCGACGCGAATCGCCTGCGGATAGTTCTTCTGCTGGAAGTAGATCCCCGCGAGCGCCGCCGTCGTCCTCTGCTCGTCCTCGCCCGACAGGCGCCCCGAGTTCAGGACGGTTTCGTAGGCCTGCGCGGCCACGCCGGTATCGCCGGCCGCCATCGCCGCCGCGCCGCGCGTCGCTTCCACCATGTAGGTTTCATACGGCGTGCGGTTGGGCACGGCGGCTGCCTGCGCGATCTTGCCGAGCGCGTCGCGATACTTGTGCGCGCGATACAGGTCCTGCGCGGCCGCCAGCGGCTTCGCCACGTCCGGCCGCAATGCGTCGGCCGTCCACGCCGGCCGGCCGAGCGCGCAGGCCGCACCCAGCGCCGTCAGCGCCATCATCCGTTTCCATCGTCGCTGGCTCATCGGTTGGCCTGTCCCGTCATTGCATGAACTGCTCGTTGCCGATCAGGCCGATCTTCGTCGCGCCCACGCGCTGCGCAGACGCCAGTACGGCCGCCACGTCCTTGTACGGCGCCAGCTTGTTCGCCCGCAGATGGATCTCCGCCTGCACGGGCTCGTGCGCGACCGCCGTCAGCTTCGCCTCGAGTGCCGCGCGATCCGGTACCGGCGCGCCGTTCCACGTCGTCGTCCCGTCGAAGTCGATATCGATCTGCACGACCTCCGGCGGTGCGGCGGGCGGCGGCGGGTTGCCCACCGGCAGGTCCATCTTCACCGAATGCATCTGGATCGGGATCGTGATGATCAGCATGATCAACAGCACCAGCATCACGTCGATCAGCGGCGTGGTGTTGATGTCGACCATCACGTCCGGCTCGGCGCCGCCTCCGCCTCCGCCCGAAGGCATGTTCATTCCCATCGTCTGCTCCTGTCGATGCTTGCTCTGATCCCATGCGTCGCCGTCAATCGGAATCGACGCGCGTGCCGTAGCCGTGCAAGGCTAGCCGCCCCGCGCCGGCGGTTCCGTAATGAACGACACCTTCGCGATACCTGCCCGCTCGCACATCGTGACGACCCGGCCGATGAACTCGTAGCGCGTGTTCTGGTCGCCGCGCACGTGCACGCTCGGCTGCGGCTGCTGCTGCGACACGCCCTTCAGCTTCGCGAGCAACGTCGACGCATCCACCCGTTGTTCACCCCAGAAGAAATCGCCGTCGCGATTCACCGCGATCTCGACGCTCTTCGGTGTGGTCTGCAGCGGCTGCACGACCTCCTTCGGCAACTGCAGCTGGATCGTATGCGTGACGACCGGAATCGTGATCAGGAAGATGATCAGCAGCACCAGCATCACGTCGACGAGCGGCGTCGTGTTGATGTTCGCGATCACCTCGTCGCTTTCGTCCTGCCCGACGTTCATGCCCATCGCGCGCCTCCGTCAGCCGGTCAGTTCACGAGCGACGCGGCAGGCGACGGCGCGCGAGCGGCACGCTTGCTGCCGGCCAGCAGCACGGTGTGCAGCTGGGCGCCGAAGTTGCGGACCCGCTCCATCACCGACTTGTTGCGCCGGACGAGGAAGTTGTAGCCGAGTACGGCCGGCACCGCGACCGCCAGGCCGATCGCCGTCATGATCAGCGCCTCGCCCACCGGGCCCGCGACCTTGTCGATCGACGCCTGGCCCGCGATCCCGATCGCCGTCAGCGCGTGATAGATCCCCCAGACCGTGCCGAACAGTCCGACGAACGGCGCGGTCGACCCGACCGTCGCCAGGAACGCGAGCCCGTCCTGCATGCGGTTCGACACGTTCGTGATCGAGCGCTCGACGGACACGTCGATCCACGTGTTGCGGTCCACGGCTTCGAGCAATGCCTCGTCGTGATGCTCGCCCGCCTCGATCGCCGTTTCGGCGATGAAGCGGAACGGCGATGCCTCGTCGAGCAGCTTCGCGCCTTCGGCCAGCGACGGCGCGCTCCAGAGTTGCGCGTCCGCAAGCTTCGCGCGGCGGTTCGCCCGCAACTGCTCGACGAACTTCGTGACCATGATGTACCAGCTGCCCATCGACATGATCACGAGCAGGATCAGCACGAAGCGCGCGACGAAGTCGCCGTTCTTCCAGAGCGCCCCCAGCCCGTACGGATTCTCGACCGCTTCGGTCGCGGCCGGCGCCGGCGGCGGGGCCGAGTCGGCGGCGGACGGCGCCGGCGCCGCGGCCTGTGCCGACGCGTCGGATGCCGCCGTGGATCCGCTCGCTTGCGCGTAAGCGAATTGCGGTGCAACGAGCCCGTCGATTGCAGCGACGGACATCAACAGGCTTGCCGCCAGTGCGGCCAGAGAACGCTTGGTCATACCCCACTCCGATTCTTTCGTTTAACTTACGATTGAAGTTCAAGACGGTTTTCCCCGGTCCGGCGCTTGCCGGACCGCCCACTGCATCAATTCAGGTTGAACGAGAACGGCACCTGCACCCTTACGGCCTGGCCTTGCGCCACGCATTTGAACCGCTTCACGGTGTTGTAGGCCGCACGATCGAGCACGGGGTCGGCCGACTGGGCCACGCGTTCGTTCGTGATGTTCCCGTCCGCGTCCACGACGAACTCGATCGTCACCTCACCCGTGATGTTGTTTTCCTGCGCTTCCTTCGGGTACTGCATCGACGCGCGAATCGTGTCCGAATTCGGGCAGACGACACCCACCTCGTGGCTGACCGGCTTCGCGGGCGCGGGCGCGGGCGGTGCGATGACGGGCGCCTGCACGGCCGGCGCGGACGGCACCGGCGCCGCCTGGTGCGTGATCGGCGCTTGCGGCGGCGCCTGCACCGGCACTTCGGGCGGCGGCACGAACGGCGGCGGCGGGGGCGCGAATTTTGGTGGCGGAAGCTTGACGACCGGCAGCGGCGGGGGCGGCGGCGGCTTCACCGGCTCGATGATGCGGGTTTCGATCGGATGCTGGATCACCTGCACGACTTTCGTCGCGAGGCCGTTGAGCAATGCGTAGATCAGCACCGCGTGCAACAGGAGGACGACTGCGATGCCGCCGAAACGGCGCACCGGGTTCTGCTGCTTCTTGCCGAATTCCCGCGGACGCCCAAGCGTGGCCAGTCCGCTGTTCGAAGCAACCAGATGCTCTTCGACTTTCATGCCCACTATCCATCCCCCAAGCGAATCGCCCAGTTTCGCGATGATGGCCGGCCCAGGAACCGGGTCGGTTCCGTCTCCGCCTCACCCCGAAATTTCATTTTTGATGCAATTAGCCATCCGAATCGAAAGAATCGATTTCGGATCCCGATTTATTCAATTTCAAGGAATCGTTTCAACCGCAACGGGATAGCCACCTATCCGGCGTCCACCCCGAACCAGCGCATTCAGGCAATTGTCAGCTGCGTCGACACGGGCACGTTTCTCGCGTGACGATTGGATCTTCGTTACGCACTGATGTCAGCCGAGTCGTTCGTCTTGGGTGCAGAAGATAGCAAGGAAAAAATTTGAGCGTCAAACTTTATTTGATACCCGAATACAAAGTTTGGAGAGTTTGCTCGAATAATGATTTAGTAAACTTGGCCGACCATTTTCCATTGATTTAGTAATTGATTTGTATGGCAATCGCACCAATCAAGTGCCTCTCTAAAATAATCACCAATTTAGTGCCAAGCACCGAATTGGCGCGTCGGTAATGAGCATCTCCGGATGCGTTTCTTCGTCACATCGCACGGATGAAATCCGATTGACCATCGTCATGCGGCGCCGGGGCTTGTTCATGCGATGTTCGGATGGGCATTCGCCTCTTGTTTATAAGGAATCCAAATCAAAATAACGGCACCTTCTCAACCGATGGGATCCGTACGATGATCTGCATACCGAATCTGTTTTTTTGATGCCAGAAACCGCTGCGTCAGCGTGAATTCGTTACCCGCCACTTTGCGCGCACCGGCACATTCGCTTCACCGAGGCCGGCGAGACAAATGCCCGCGCATGCTTCGTCGACGCGCGACCGACATCGCTCAGGACAGCATCATCCCCTGCATCCGGTGCGAGAAATGCGCGCGCTCGGCGGTCTCCATCAGCATCAGGAATTCGTCCTGCATCATGTGTATCAGCGCTTCGTGATCGCCGGCCTCGAAATACACTTCCGGCTGCTGCGCGAGGCGTTCCTCGAGGAACGTCTTCATCCCGTACGCCATGCAGACCGGCGGCAGCGCGCCCATGTCGCAATCCTTGAACAACTCGCGCAACTCGACCTCCCGGGCGAGCACGAGATGGCGTCCTGTCTTCACCCAGAGATCCGACAGGCGCACGGCGTGCGTCGTCGGCAATACGGCGGCGACGTAGCCCTCGGCGTCCTCGAGGAGCACCGTTTTCGCGAGCCGGTCGCCGGGAATATGCGCGGCGGCGGCCGTTTCCATGCTCGTATGGCTATAGGGGTGGTACACGATTTCGTACCGCGATGACTTCTGGCGCAGGCAATCCTGCAGGGTGGCTGAGACCGGCATGGCACACCTCGTCTGGTTGAATCGGGCGAACGGCGTTCGCTCCGGATTCGTTCAGCATAGGTCGCATTCCGGCCCAAGGGAAACGCCCTCGCGCGACGCCGCTCCAGATGCCCCGGCAGCCCGCCCCGGTCATTTTTCATCCGCGCGCCTGCCCTCGCCGGCATGCGAAATCGAGACCCAGAACGGGGCCTGGAAAGCCCCTCGTCCCTGTAGACGAATTCCAGGTAGTGCGACGTAGACGCGAACGGGTCGGCAATTTGCCGATGTCGGGAAACTAGACTGTTAGTTGCGTTTTCAGAAGAACAATGAGATACCTCCGAGGATGCGCCGTTCAAAAAGCGCACCCGCGAATGCGCGCCGTCACGCCGGCAAGCCACGCCGCCCACAGCTTTCCCGGTGTCCTATACTGAGCCGGCCGCCCCATCCTCCGGGCGGAAACCGACTCCTGGAGCGATCATGCATTACCAATTGATCTACGAACTCGTCGACGATTACCTGTCGCGGCGCGACGCGTTCCGTGCCGAGCATCTCGCGCTCGCGCAGGCCGCGACCCAGCGCGGCGAACTCGTGCTCGCGGGCGCGCTGGCGGACCCGGCCGACCAGGCCGTGCTCGTGTTCGAAGGCGATTCGCCGGAAGCGGCCGAATCGTTCGCGCGCGCCGATCCGTACGTGCAGAACGGCCTCGTGAAATCGTGGCGCGTGCGGCCGTGGCGCGTCGTGGTCGGCAAGCACGCGCCGCGTCCCGCGTGAAATCAGGCTACAACCATCCTGCCCGCTTGAAGCGCCACCACAACGCGAGATCGGCGACGGCCATCACCGCGATACAGCCGTAGAACCCGTATTTCAGGTGCAGCTCGGGCATGTTCGCGAAGTTCATCCCGTAGATGCCGGCGATCATCGTCGGTATCGCGAACAGCGCGGCGAACGAGCCGAGCCGCTTGGTCACCTCGTTCTCCGCGAGCGAAATCATCCCGAGGTTGACCTGGATCGCGGTGACGACCATCTCGCGGCGCCCTTCGATCGTCTTCACGATTCGCTGCAGATGGTCGTACACGTCGCGGAAGTAGGCCGCCATCCCGCTGCAGACTTCCGGAATGCGCCCGCCGGTGAGCTTCGCGAGCGGCTCCATCAGCGGCGCCGTGTGTTGGTACAGCAGCACGAGCCGGCGTTTCAGCGAATAGAGATCTTCGATGATCGCGCGCGACGACGCGGGCGTCGCCTTCGCGAAGATGCGATCCTCGAGTTCCTCGAGCTCGGTGCCGAGCGTTTCGAGGATCGGGAAATACCGGTCGACGACCTGGTCCATCAACGCGTAGAACACGAACGCCGACCCCTCGCGCAGCAGATGCGGTTCGCGCTCGCAGCGCTTGCGCACGTCGCGGAAATCCTGCTCGGTGTGATTGCGGATCGACAGCACGTAATTCGGGCCGACGAACACGTTCAGTTCGCCGACCTTGAATTCGTCGTCCTCATCGAGTTCGACCGTATGCAGCACCGCGAACAGCGAATCGCCGTATTCCTCGATCTTCGGTCGCTGATGACCCTTGCGGGCATCCTCCAGCGCCAGCTCGTGCAATCCGAACTCCTCGCCCATCAGATCGATTTCCTCGGGCGTCGGATCCTTCAGCGCGACCCACACGAAGCATTCGGGCTTCGACACGTAATCGCTGATGGCGGCGATGTCGATATCGGCCAGCTTGCGGCCGTCCTGGTAAGCAGCACAGTTGATCAGCATGTTGTCCCACGATGTTGCGGTTTGCCCATCAGTTTACCGGTTTGCCGCACGGACGGCCCGGCTTGCGCGGCACGCCGATATTGGTCATGATCGGGCTGCGTGCGCCGCAGCACGCGCATCGGGGCACATCGACAGGCCCGCCGGGCCTGCGTTGCGCGATGCACAACGGCCGCGCGGCCCCACCGTCAAGGAGACAGACCTATGTGGTATTTCTCGTGGATACTCGGCATCGGCGTGGCACTCGGCTTCGGCATCATCAACGCGATGTGGCTGGAAGCGGAAGTGTTCTCGCGCGGCGAAGAGCGCGGCGACACGTCGCGCCGGAAAGCGGGGAGCCGGTATTCGTGACGCATCTCGTGTTCTTCTGCGGTCACGCCGGCACCGGCAAGACCACGCTCGCGAAGCGGCTCATCGGGCCGCTGATGCGCGCGACTGGCGAGGCGTTCTGCCTGCTCGACAAGGATACGCTGTACGGCCGCTACAGCGCGGCCGCGATGGGCGCGCTCACGGACGATCCGAACGACCGCGACAGCCCGCTCTACCTCAAACATCTTCGCGATCCCGAATACCAGGGCCTGCTCGACACGGCCCGTGAAAATCTCGCGCTCGGCATCGGTGCGCTCGTCGTCGGCCCGCTGTCGCGCGAGGTGCGCGACCGGCGCATCCTCGATCGCACGTGGCTCGGCATCGCGCCCGAGGTCACGCTGACGGTCGTCTGGGTTCACACGTCGGAAGACGTCGCGCATCAGCGGATCGTCGCGCGCGCCAATCCGAACGACGCGTACAAGCTCGCGCACTGGGACGAATACCGGCAGCGCCGCTTCGTGCCGACCGGCCACGAATGCGACGGCATCGTGATGTTCGACAACACCGCGCCGTCCGACGCGGACATCGACGCGCTGCTGTACCGCATCGTGCCGCCGCCGCAACCGGCGACGATCGTCCCGCCGCTGCCCGCCTGATCGGCGCCGCCAGGCGCCCTTCCTGCTTCCTCAAAAAACAACGCCGAAAGCGCTGCTGCGCTCCCGGCGTCGTACGGCCCTCGTGCCAGAGTCAGACGCTGGCGAATGGTCCGGCAACCGCGGTCAGGCGACCGCGTGCACGCGCTCCATCGTGCCGCCGTCGTACAGCTTGCCGAAGCGGTTCGACAGGAACGCCTTCAGCGACACCTTTTCCTGCGGGATGAAACCGCTCTGCGGCAGCTTCTTTTCGCGGAACAGATCCAGCACCGCGCACATCGCGCCGGCCGTCGTGATCTGGATCGCGCTCATGTGCATCCCGCACACGTCCTTCGCGAAGATCTTGCGCGTGAACACGTCCTGCACCAGCTGGCCGTCCTTCACGCCCGTCACCGTGACGAACACGAGCACGACGTCCTGCTTCGTCGACGGCACCGCGCGGCGCATGATCGACTTCAGCGTGTCGCGGTCGGTCGACAGGCGCAGGTCTTCCAGCAGGAACTGCACGAGCTCGCGGTGGCCCGGATAGCGCACCGACTTGTAGTCGAGCGTCTCGACCTTGCCCGACAGCGTTTCGCACAGCGTGCCGAGGCCGCCCGACGTGTTGAACGCTTCGTATTCGGTGCCGTCGAGCGAGAAGTGTTCGAGGCCTTCGAGCGGCTGCACCCATTGCTTGCGGCCGTCGCGGATCGCTTCGCACGGCTGACAGTATTCGTTGATCAGACCGTCGACGCTCCACGTGAGGTTGTACTTCAGCGCGTTGGTCGGATATTCGGGCAGCGCGCCGACGCGCATCTTCACGTCGCGCACTTCGCTGAAACCGTTCACGAGCTCGTGCGCGGCGATGCCGATGAAGCCCGGCGCGAGGCCGCACTGCGGCATGAACGCGCGATCGGAGCCGTCGGCCAGTTCGCGGATCGCGTGCGTGGCGCGCACGTCCTCGGTCAGATCGAAGTAGTGAACGCCGGCAGCCTTCGCGGCGGCGGCCACGTTGACCGCGAGATAGTACGGCAGCGCGTTGACGAGCGCATCGAAGCCCTTCACTGCTTCGCGAATCGCATTCGCATCGGCCGAATCGACCCGCTGCGTCGCAATGCCTTCGCGCGACAGCTTCGCGAGCGCATCCGCGTCGCGGTCGAACGCGACGACTTCGTAGTCGCCCGTTTCACGCAGCATGTGAGCAATGGTGTGGCCGATCAGACCTGCGCCGACGATGGCGATTTTCATGCGCTTATCTCCTGATGATGGGTGTGGTGTTGTGGACGGCGTCGAGCCATGCACACAGTGTAGGGACGCTCAAAATCAGTTCCAAGACGAAGAATGATGCGAAACGACCGATAATTTCGACGTTATGACGATACGTTTCGCCTAAATGACATGCCCATCTAAAAATCGCGTCAACGGGCTGTCGCAAACCGGTCGTTGGCGGTCGCGCATGGCGACGACGAAGACGAGGACGCACGGCGCGGCACGGCACACGAACCGCCCATGCGCGGGATGAGGCACGCCGGTCGAAGCGGCATACGAAAGAGGATTCGGACGAGATGCGCGACGTGCGCGAAAGGATGATGCCGATGATGGCAGATACCTCGTGCCGATCACGACGTATAGCGAAGGCCAGGACGAATGCGTGCGGGCACCCGACGCCGGGCCGGGCGCCCGCGACGCCATGAAACCCGCACCACGCTCGCGCGGTCATGCGCGGCGCGGCATGCGACCGGTCAGCCGCCGATCGTGCCGCGATCGATCTTGCGCGACAGGATGATCGACGTCGTCGTGCGCTCGACGCCTTCGAGCGTGCCGATCTGGTCGAGCAGATCGTTGAGCCGTTCGGGCGAATCGGCGCGCAGCCACGCGACGTAGTCGTACTCGCCGCTCACCGCGCACAGCAGCTGGACTTCCGGCATCCGGTCGAGCTTGCGCAATACGTCCTTGCCGAACTTCGGCGTGAGGATGATGCCGACGTACGCATAGATGCTGGCGTCGAGCACGTCCTGCCCCAGTCGCACGCTGTATCCGGCGATCACGTTGGTGCGTTCGAGACGCGCGATGCGTGCGACGACCGTCGTGCGCGCCACGTCGAGCTGACGCGCGAGATCCGCGACGCTGGCGCGCGCATCGGCTTGCAGCAGCGCGACGAGTTGCCGGTCGAGATCGTCAAGTTGGTCGAGGCGGGGTGGGCGCATGACGCTGGGCCGGTACGCAGATGCCGGCGGAGTGGAAAGTGACGCGATGATAGCGCCGAACGCCGGCGCGCCCAACCGGCATGACCGGATTCGAACCTTTCGATTTCGATTCGTATCGGATGTAAGCAAGTGTCGCATTCGCTGCCGCACTGCATGCAACGTGCTACTAATAGCGGGCGACGCGAGATGCGCGCCGGCGGCGTTGGCCGCCGCGCCCGCTCGCCAGACACCACCCCGGAGAGCCAACCATGAAGAAAATCTCGCTCACCCTCGCTACGCTCGTCGTTGCAGCCAGCGCGTTCGCGCAAACCCCGGCGCAGCCGCAAGCGCCCGCCCAGGCGCCGGCCACGACGGCCGCGGCGTCGGCCCCGAGCGCCGAACAGCGCGCGGCACGCCACGAAGCGCGCATCGAGCAGCGCATCAAGTACCTGCACGACCAGTTGAAGATCACGTCGGCGCAGGAGCCGCAATGGAAGACGTTCGCCGATACGATGCGCGACAACGGCGCAACGATGGGCCGTCTCTACGGCGAACGGATCGCCAAGCACGACGTGTCCGCGCTCGACGACATGAAGCAGTACGCGGAACTGTCGCAGGCGAACGCCGACGGCGCGAAGAAGCTCGCCGACGCCTTCGCGCCGCTCTACGAGAGCTTCCCGGCCGAGCAGAAGGCGCTGGCCGACACGACCTTCCGCAACTGGCTGCACCACGGCGGCGAGCACCGCGGCAAGGGCAGGACGAAGGGCAAGGAAGGCAACGCGGCCGCCGCGCCGGCCGCGAGCGCTCCCGCGCAGCCCTGACGCCCTCCCCGCCGGCGCCGTGCCGCCCGTCCGGGCCGAACGGCGCCGCGCCGCTGGCGGCATCGGCGCGCCACACGGCGCGCCGAATTCGGGATAAGCTCCCGGCTTTTCCCGCTTTCCCGCCCTTTCCCGCCATGCTCGAACTCAAGCAACTCGATCTGCGTACCGATCCGCAGGCCCGTCGCGTCGTCAAGGACGAAACCGTCGCCGTGTCGTTCGCGCAGGCCGACGGCGAACTGATGAGCCTCGAAGGCCCGAACCGTTATGCTGTGGGCGACGCGCTGATCACCGGCTCGACCGGCGACCGCTGGGTCGTGTCGCGCGCGCGCTTCGACGCCAAATACCTGCCCGCCGATCCGGCGCTCGCGCACGGTGCGCCGGGCGCTTACCGCAACCGGCCGGCCGTCGTGCTCGCACGCCGGATGGACGAGCCGTTCACGATCGCCCGCTCGGAGAACGGCGACACGCTGCGCGGCGTCGCCGGCGACTGGGTGATGCAATACGCGCCGGGCGACTACGGCGTCGTGCAGGCGCAGCGCTTCGCGCAGGTCTATCGCGACGCGTAATTCACCCGCGTAATGCACCGCGTCGGCCCAAGGCCGGCGCCGCTGCTCACGCAAAGTCTTCGTCGAGCTCGAGTTCCGCGTCGCGCTCGACGGCCTCGCCGGCCGCGTGTCGCTCTTCGAGCGATCCGAGCATCGCTTCCGTATACGCATGCAGCACCGCATGGCTGCGCGCGCGCTGCATCGGCTTGAGCGCCAGGTAGCGCGCGAGCGCGGCCGGCACGATCCGGATGTCGAGCGTCATCCGCTTCGGCGTCGAGCCGAAACGCATCGCCAGCCAGTGCACGGACAGGAAGCGCCCGCGCGCATCGCTGCTTTCGGCGAAGCGCGTCTGCTCCGGAAACAGATCGCAGATCACGCGTGCGAGCGCGTCGAATTCGGCGCTCGGGCATTCGATCAGATAGTCGTCCATGCCGTCTCTCCCGTCAGGCCGCCGCACGCGACGGCCGGCACGCCTTCGCCAGCACGACCGCCAGGATCGCGGCCAGCACGAAATACGCGGCCTCGACCCATGCGGCCGGCAGCACGCGCACCTGGTACAGCAGCATCGGCGTCGCCGCGAGCGCATGCAGCACGATCGCGAGCGGCAACACGGCCATCCGGCCGGCCCGCACGCCGCGCCACACCAGCACCGACAGCGCCAGTTGCACCGCGAACGCCGCGCAGCGTTCGAGCAGCAACAGCAGGATCGACTGGACCGACAGCGTCGCGAGCATCATGTGCAGCCGCACGACGGTGTCGACCGGCAGGTCGGACAACTGCGTCTCGAGCTGGCCGCGGCTCGCGAGCCACGCGAGATACGACCACTGGCCCCACACCAGCACGCCGACGAACCACGCTTCGGCGCCGCCGTGACCGATCCCGTAGCCGATGCCGCGAGCGTCGCCGGCCGATGCGCCATAGCGGCGGTTCAGCACGCGCATCCCGAGATAGCGGCCGACTTCCTCGAATACGGCGGTCGCAAGCGCGCCGTACGCGACGAACGCGAGCGGCTGCGTGAGCCAGCCGTCCTCGGGCGTGTGGCTCAGCACGAGCCCGTGGAACGCGCGCTCGAGGATCATGGCAAACAGCGTGAAGACGGCGACGCCGACGATCGTGTCACGGCGATTGAGCGCAAGCGGCTTGCGCAGGATGCGGTAGAGGACGAGCGGCAGCAGCGCGATGATCAGCGTGGCGGCGATCAGCGCCGCCAGCGTGACGGGAGCGACAGTCATGTATTTCCTTGGTTCGAGGCAGCGCACCCGATGCGCCGCGTGCCCCGAATGATACTCAGCTTGCGGTCGACGCGCGCGCAATCAGCTCGCCGGGCAGCATCGCGACGCGCACGTCGCCCGCCGCGCCGTCGATCCGCTCGTGCACGAATTCGACGGCCTTGTAGCCGATTTCGTAGGTGGGCTGACGGATCGTCGTGATGCCGATCAGCTCGGCCCACTCCGGATCGTCGATCGACAGCAGCGCCGCCTGCTGCTGCCACGCGGCGCCGAAGCGCGCGCGCAGGTGGCGCGCGATCGCCAGCGCGACCGGCGCATTCGCGGCGAACAGCGCCGCGCGCACGCCGCGCCGGGCCGCGTGATCGATGCGCGCATCGACGTCGGCGAGCGCCGCCGCGGCCGCGTCGGGCGCGTTCAGGTCGAGCACGACCGTCGACGGCACCGCCAGCCCGCGCGCGGCCAGCGCCGCGCGGAACGCGGCCTCGCGCACGCGCCGCGAGCTGACGCGCTCGAACGGCTGCACGACGAAATGGATCGCGTCGAAGCCGTGTTCGACCAGGTGCGCGAGCGCGGTCTCGATCGCGTCGTCGTTGTCGAGGCCGATCAGGTCGGCCTCGAAGCCCTCGACCGTGCGGTCGACGAGCACGGCCGGAATGCCCGCGCCGCGCAACGGGCGCAGCACGTCTTCGTCGGCGCCGAGCGCGTTGACGATCAGCCCTTCGACGCGGTAGGTCGTGAGCAGTTGCAGGAAACGGCGCTCCATCTCGACTTCGTTCGCTGCGTGACAGATGAGCGGCATGTAGCCGAGCGCATGGCACGCGGCCTCGACGCCCTGCAGCACTTCGACGGTGTAAGGATTGGTCAGGTCGGCCGCGAGCATGCCGAGCAGCCGGTTGCGGCCGCGCTTGAGCCCGCGCGCCATCTGGTTCGGCCGGTAGTTGAGCCGCGCGATGGCCGCTTCGATCCGCTGGCGCAGATCGACGGACAGCACGTGCGTCTCGCCGTTCAGGTAGCGCGAAACGCTGGTCTTGCCCGTACCGGCCTCGCGCGCGACGTCGCTGATCGTCGCCGGACGCGTCGTGGAAGGTTGCGAATCGGTCACTGTCGTGCCTCGCGACGTACGATCCGCGCCGCTTCGTGAGCAGACGGACCATTGTTGTTGGAAACGTAAGCCAATCGGCGGCCTCCCCTGTCCTGGCGCGTCGGCGCCTGCGCCGGCCCGGGGCTTCGCGCTCGCGCAGCGCCCGCCGGTCGCGTGCTACGGCAGTCGGCCGCACCGGAGCTGGCGCGGATGCCCGTCGCCCGATGCGGCCGGCCGCGCGGCCGACCGTCGATGCGACGAGAGCGGGCGATCATAACGCAGCCGGCCCGCCGGCACCAAGATCATCGACTCTAACGGCGCCGGCGCCGCGCCGGCCGGTTGCCGGAGGCGGCTCAGGCGTGCGCCAGCGCATCCGGATTGACGAGATTCGTGCGCAGCGTGCCGGCCAGCGCGCCGACCAGGTTTTCCGCGGCGCAGCGCGCCATCGCATGGCGCGTCTCGTGCGTCGCCGAGCCGATATGCGGCAGCGCGACGACGTTCTTCATCTGCAGCAGCGGCGAATCCGCCGGCAGCGGCTCCTTCTCGAACACGTCGAGCCCCGCGCCCCGGATCGTCCCCGCGCGCAGCGCGTCGACCAGCGCGGCTTCGTCGACGACGGGCCCGCGCGACGCGTTGATCAGGATCGCACTGCGCTTCATCTTCGCGAATTCGGGCGCGCCGATCAGGTGGCGCGTGTCGGGCGACAGCGGCACCTGCAGGCACACGAAATCCGACTGCGCGAGCAGCGCGTCGAGCGTCACGCGCCGGGCGCCGTACTGCGTCTCGGCCTCGGCATGCGCGGACCGGTTCGCGTACAGCACCTGCATCCGGAAGCCGAGCGCCGCGCGCCGCGCGACCGCTCCGCCGATCCGCCCGAGCCCGACGATGCCGAGCGTCTTGCCCTGCACGTCGGTGCCGTACAGGTCCGGGCCGATGCTGCGGTGCCAATGGCCGGCCTTCACCCATTCGGCCAGTTCGACCACGCGCCGTGCGGAGGCCAGGATCAGCGAAAACACCGTGTCGGCCGTCGACTCGGTCAGCACGTCCGGCGTATGCGCGAGCACGATGCCCCGCCGCGTGAGATCGGCGACGTCGAAGTTGTCGTAGCCGACCGAGATCGTCGACCACGCCTTCAGCCGCGGCGCGCGGTCGAGCATCTGCGGCGTGACCTTCAGGCTCGCGCCGATCGCGCCGTCCGCGTCGCCGAGCGCAGCGGCGAGCGCGTCGGCGCCGTCGGCCTGCTCGACTTCCGCATGCTCGCGCAGGTACGCGAGAACGTCATCGGGCAGCGGCTTGTACGCGACGATACGGGGCTTCATCGTTTCATTTTCCTTGCAGCGGCGCCGCGAGCTGATGCGCATCGCGCGCCTGGGGTTTGACGGACAGCGTGAGGATCACCGCGGCGACGAGCGCGGCGCTCATGAAGGCGTACGACGCGACGGGCGACCCGGTCGCGCCGTTCAGGTAGCCGACGAAATACGAGCCGACGAACGAACCGAGCGCGCCCATGCTGTTGATCAGCGCCATCGCGCCGCCGGCGACGTTCTTCGGCAGCAGTTCCGGCACGATCGCGAAGAACGGGCCGTACGGTGCGTACATCGCGGCGCCCGCGACGACCAGCAGCGCATACGAGATCCAGAAATGCGACGAGCCGAGCGCGTACGACGCGGCGAACGCGGCCGCGCCGACCAGCAGGAACGGCCACACGAAGCCGCGGCGCGAACCGACCTTGTCGGACGCCCACGACGCGGCGAGCATCGCGATCGTCGCCGCGAGGTACGGCAGCGCGGACAGCCAGCCGGTCGCGACCATCCCGAGATCGGAACCGTTCTTCACGATCGACGGCAGCCACAGCACGAAGCCGTACACGCCGATGCTCCAGCAGAAATACTGCGCGCACAGCTTGATCACGGCCGGCGAGCGGAATGCCTCGCCATAGTTGCGGACCGGCTTGATCGCCGCCTGCTCGGCCGCGAGCGCGGCGTCGAGGTCGCGCTTTTCCTGCGCGCTGAGCCACGGCGAATCGGCCGGCTTGTCCTGCACGAGGCACCACCAGCACACGGCCCAGATGACGGCCGGGACGCCTTCGGCGATGAACATGTGGCGCCAGCCGAATTCATGCACGAGATAACCGGACACGATCGACATCCACAGCACGGTGACCGGATTGCCGAGGATCAGGAACGTATTCGCGCGCGAGCGCTCGTTCTTCGTGAACCAGTTGCTGATGTAGATCAGCATCGCCGGCATCACGGCCGCCTCGACGACGCCCAGCACGAAGCGGATCGCCATCAGCGACGGGATGTTGCTGACCACGCCGGTCAGGGCCGCGCAGCCGCCCCACAGCACGAGACTGACGAACACGAGCTTCTTCACGCTGCGGCGTTCCGCGTAGATCGCGCCGGGGATCTGGAAGAAGAAGTAGCCGAGGAAGAACAGCGCGCCGATCAGCGACGACAGGCCCTTGCTGATCCCGAGGTCCTGGTTGATGCCGGCCGCCGCCGCGAACCCGTAGTTCGCGCGATCGAGGTAAGCGAGGCTGTACGTGATGAAGACGATCGGCATGATCGTCCACCACCGACGGGCTGCGAGATTGGCTGCCATGAGAGTGTCTCCGTATAGGGACCGCAGTGGGCGCCAGCGCCCGCCCGGCCTCGAACAAAACTACCGTGCGTCGCGCACGAAATGGATCCGCGGATTGTGCCGTGTCCGGCCTCTCATTGCGCGGTGACGGTTTCCTCTAAGCGATCGGCGCGATTGTCGACACTTTCGAGCCGGTCGAGCGCATCGCGCGTCGGCAACCCTTCCGAATCGCCGATCACCTGGATCGCGAGCGCACCGATCCGGTTGCCGCGCGCGACCGCCTGCTCGACGCTCCGGCCTTCGAGCAGCGCGCTGACCACGCCGACCGCGAAGCCGTCGCCGGCGCCGACCGTGTCGACCACGCGCTCGACGCGCTCGCCGGCGACGGTGCCTTCGCGGCCGTCGGCCGTGCGGAAATACGCGCCTTGTTCGCCGAGCTTGATCACGACGCCGCGCGCGCCCCGCGCGAGATAGAAGCCCGCGATGTCGGCCGGCGTCTCGTGCCCGGTCAATTGCCGACCTTCGGCCAGGCCCGGCAGCACCCAGTCGGCGAGCGTCGCGAGGGCATTCAGGGTCTTCGCCATCACGTCGGCGGACGGCCACAGCGTCGGGCGCAGGTTCGGGTCGAACGAGATCGTCTTGCCGGCCGCACGCATCTCGCGCGCGAGCCGGAACGCGAGTTCGCACGACGTCGCCGAAATCGCCGGCGCGACGCCCGTCAGGTGCAGATGGCGCGCGCCGAGCACGTAGTCGGCCACGTAGTCGTCGCACGACAGGTGGCTCGCCGCCGAGCCCTTGCGGAAATATTCGACGGTCGGATCGCTGCCGTCGTCGTTGCGCGACTTCAGCTGGAAGCCGGTCGGGTAGCGCGGATCGACGGTCACGCACGACGCGTCGATTCCCTCGCGCGCCAGCGTGTCGAGCACGTAGCGGCCGAACGAGTCGCGGCCGACCCGGCTCATCCAGCCGACCCGGAAGCCGAGCCGGGACAGGCCGATCGCGACGTTGAGATCGGCGCCCGCGATCCGCTTCGCGAATTGCCCGGCGTGCGCGAGATGGCCCGGCTCCGTCGCGACGAACATCGCCATCGCTTCGCCGTAGGTCACGACATCGAGTGCTGTTTTCATGACTGAACTCCTCTGGATCCTTCCGCCGTCACGCGGTCGCAAGCCATGCGACGCGCCGGCAGGCATCGCCGGCCAGATCGGCCGCGTCGAACGGGAACTCGATGCCGCGCGGCGCGTGCTGCGGCAGCGCGGCGAGTACGCCGGTCACGAGCGGGTCGTTCGGCGCCGGCGCGGCGGCGAAACGACGCGCGCCCTCGCCTTCGATGGTCTTGCAGTGAATGTATTCCACATGCGGCGCGAGCACCTGCGCGCAGTCGAGCGGCGCTTCGCCGCGCCACTGCCAGTTGCCGATGTCGAACGTCATGCCGAGCGCATCGGGCATGCCGGCGTCCGACAGCGCGTCGAACAGCCCGCGGAACTGCGCGAACGCGCCGCCGACCTCGAGCTGGCCGTTCTCGACCACCACGCGCGCCCGCGCGCCGCGCGACAGCGCGACGATCTCGGCCGCGTGCGCGTCGCCGGCGAAGCCGCCGAGCTGGAATTTCACGAAGCGCGCGCCGAGCGCGTCGGCTTGCGCGAGCGCATCGCGCAAGGCGTCGGCATCGAGCGCCCCCGTTTCCGTGTACAGCGAGTCCGGGGTCGAATAGACCGACCACAGCCCGTGGCCGGCGATCTGCGCACCGAGCGCGGCCAGCGCGCCGGGCGCCGTGTCGTCGTCCGACGCGAACAACTCGCGCCGCACCTCGAAACCGGCCGCCCCGGATGCCGCCACGGTGGCGATGAATGCACTGTGGCCCTCCTGGCGCACCCGGTCCATCCCGAATGCGCTCGCCACGATCACGATGTCTGCCATGTTGCCCTTTTTCAACCGGAATGGAACCGGTTCCATTTGCTTGAGACGGATGGTGCGCCTCGCGTCGGACCCACGCCATAGAGGAAATCCCTAAGGCCGTGTCGTCGCACGAATACGCGCGCAACCGTATGCAACGCATGTTCCCGGCGCGGCGGCGAGCGCCTACGCGAGGTCCTGCGCGAGGCTCATTTCGAGGAATTGCGCGGCGACCCGCGACGGTGCGCCGCCATGCGGCACGAGAATGGAGAAATGCCGCGTGAGCGGCGCGGGCGCCAGCGAGCGCGGCACGAGCGCGGCATCCTCGTGACGCAGCGACATCGCGGACACGAACCCGACGCCCATTCCTGCGCGCACGGCCTCCTTCACCGCCTCGACCCCCGCGATCTCGAACGCGACGCGCATCGGCGCGCCGCCCTGCGCGAACGCGCGCTCGACGAGTTGCCGCACGGCGGAACCCGCCTCGCGCAGCACGAGCGGATGGGCGGCGAGCGCGTCGAGCGTCACGCCCGCGTCGTGGCCGGGCGCCGCGAGCGGATGGCCGGCCGGCACGATCGCGACGATCTCGTCCTCGTGCCACGCGTGCACGGCCGTGCCCGGCGGCAACGTCTCGCCGGGCGGCCCTTCGATCAGCGCGATGTCGAGCGACGGCAGCGCCGCGACCACGTCGGCCGTATTGCCGCTCATCGTCTGGATCGACACACGCGGCGCGCGCGGCTGGAACGCCGCGATCAGATACGGCAGCAGATAGCTCGCGGGCGTCGTGCTCGCGCCGATACGCAGCGTGCCGGCCTCCAGCCCGCGTATCGCGTCTCGAAACGCACGCGCCTGCGCGAACGTGTCGCGCTGCGCCCTCGCGTATTGCGCGAGTTGCTCGCCGACCGGCGTCAGGCGGATGCCGCGGCCGTCGCGCTGGTACAGCGGCTCGCCGAACTCGTCCTGCAGCAGCCGCAACTGGCCCGATACGGCCGGCTGCGACAGATGCAGCGCCACGGCGGCGCGGCTGATGTTCAGATGCTCGGCGACGGCGGCGAACGTTATCAGTTGATCCGGGGTCATGACGATGAATTATCGGCTTTCCGGATAGTTTACGTCACAAATCACAATTTTTCATATCGATATAACGAAACTAGGATTACACCATCGCCACACGCTCCATCACGGTGCCTCCATGCCCACTGCCCCGACTCCCCCTCTCAGCCATGCCGCGCCGTCGATGCGCGGCCAGTTGAACGGCGTGCTGTTCGTCGCGCTGTTCGCCGCCGCCGTCACGAGCCTCGCCGAGCTTCCCGCGATCGCGGGGCTCGGCCTGTCGCCGCTGATCGTCGGCATCGTCGCCGGGGCAGCGTACGGCAACGGCCTGCGCGACGGCATGCCGGCCAGCTGGGCGGCCGGTGTCGATTTCTCCGCACGCAAGCTGCTGCGCATCGCGGTCGCGTTCTTCGGGTTGCGCGTGAGCCTGCAGGAAATCGCGCAGGTCGGGCTGCCGGGCCTCGCGGTGTCGGTGCTGATCGTCGTCAGCACGCTCGCGATCGGCACCTGGGTCGGCATGAAGCTGATGAAGCTCGATCGCGACGCCGCGCTGCTGACCGCCGCCGGCAGCGCGATCTGCGGTGCGGCCGCCGTGCTCGCGTTCGAGTCGACGCTGCAGTCGAAGCCGCACCAGAGCGCGATGGCCGTGGGTAGCGTCGTGCTGTTCGGCACGCTGTCGATGTTCCTGTACCCGGTCGCCTATCACGCCGGGTGGCTGAACCTCGATCCGGCCGGCCTCGGCCTGTTCTTCGGCGGCACGATCCACGAAGTCGCGCAGGTGGTCGGCGCGGCGAGCGACATCAGCCCGCAGGTCGCGCACGTCGCGACGATCGTGAAGATGACGCGCGTGATGCTGCTGGTGCCGGTGCTGCTCGCGCTCGGCTGGTGGCTCGCCCGCTCGGCGCGCTCGGCTCGCGACACGGCCGGCGGCGCGCAAGGCAAGCGCAAGGTGGCGGTTCCCTGGTTCGCGCTCGGCTTCCTCGGCTTCGTGATCGTCAATTCGCTGAACGTGCTGCCTGCGGACGTCACGCATACGCTGAACGTGCTCGACACCTTCGCGCTGACGATGGCCATGACCGCACTCGGCATCGAGACGCGTGTCGCGCAGATCCGCGCAGCCGGCCCGCGTGCGCTGATGACCGGCCTGATCCTGTACGTGTGGCTGATCGCCGGCGGCTACGGGATCACCTGGGCCGTGCAGCACTGGCTTGGCTGAGCCGCACGTCCGTGACGGTTCGCGCGCCGCGCCCGACGGGAAGATCCCGCGGGCGCGGCGCAGTGCTATGCTTCGCGTCGTTTTCCATCGCCCCCTTTCAGCCGTGCTCTCGTTTCTGCTGAAGCTGCGCACTCGCGCCCAAACGCTGTTCCGCCTGTCGGACGCCCATACGATGCTGATCTGGTCGGCCATCGTCGGCGTCGGCGGCGCCTTTGCCACGATGGCGTTCCGCGAAGGCATCGACCTGATGCAGCACCTGATCTCGGGGCAGAGCGGCAGCTTCGTGCAGATGGCGAAGCGCCTGCCGTGGTACGTGCGGTTCTGGATGCCGGCCGCGGGCGGATTCCTCGCCGGCTGCGTGCTGCTGCTCGCGACGCGCGGCGACCGTCAGGCCGCCAACACCGACTACATGGAATCGGTCGCGCTCGGCAACGGCGTCGTACCGGTACGGCAGAGCCTGTGGCGCAGCGTGTCGTCGCTGCTGACGATCGGCAGCGGCGGCTCGATCGGCCGCGAAGGCCCGATGGTGCAGCTCGCGGCGCTCGCGGCGTCGCTCGTCGGCCGCTTCGCGCACTTCGACCCGCCGCGCCTGCGCCTGCTGGTCGCTTGCGGCGCGGCGGCCGGCATCACGTCCGCTTACAACGCGCCGATCGCCGGCGCCTTTTTCGTGTCGGAGATCGTGCTCGGCACGATCGCGATGGAGAGCTTCGGGCCGATGGTGGTCGCGTCGGTCGTCGCGAACATCGTGATGCGCGAATTCGCCGGCTACCGGCCGCCGTACGAGATGCCGGTGTTTCCGGCCGTGACCGGCCCCGAGGTGCTGCTGTTCGTCGTGCTCGGCACGCTGTGCGGCGTGCTGGCGCCGCAGTTCCTGCACCTGCTCGACGCGTCGAAGACGCAGTTCAAGCGGCTGCCCGTGCCGCTGCCCGTGCGGCTCGCGCTCGGCGGCCTCGTCGTCGGCCTGATCTCGGTGTGGATTCCGGACGTGTGGGGCAACGGCTACAGCGTCGTGAACCACATCCTCCATTCGCCATGGACCTGGCAGGCGCTCGTCGCGGTCCTCGTGTTCAAGGTCATCGCGACCGCCGCGACGGCCGGCTCGGGCGCGATCGGCGGCGTGTTCACGCCGACGCTGTTCGTCGGCGCCGTGTTCGGCTCGCTGTTCGGGCTCGCGATGGACGCGCTGTGGCCAGGCCATACGTCCGCGTATTTCGCGTACGCGATCGTCGGGATGGGCGCGTTCATGGCGGGCGCCACGCAAGCGCCGCTGATGGCGATCCTGATGATCTTCGAGATGACGCTGAGCTATCAGGTCGTGCTGCCGCTGCTGGTGTCGTGCGTGTTCGCGTATTTCGTCGCACGCGCGACGGGCACGACGTCGATGTACGAGATCACGCTGCACCACTACCAGGACGCGCAGGAGCGGCAGCGCCTGCGCACCACGCAGATGCGCGAGCTGATCCAGCCCGCGCAGACGGTCGTGCCGCTCACCGCGAGCGTCGCCGACATGACGCGCGTGTTTCTCGAATATCCGGTGAAGTATCTGTACGTGACCGACGACGCCGGGCGCTTTCGCGGCGCGGTCGCGCTGAAGGACATCACGTCGGACCTGCTCGACAAGCGCGACACGACCGACAAGACGGCCGCGCACTACGCGCATACGCCGTTTCCGCTGCTCACGCCCGACATGCCGCTCGCGACCGCGCTCGAGCGCTTCATGGCGTTCCAGGGCGAACGGCTGCCGGTGATCGAGAGCGAAGCCGAGCCGACGCTCGCGGGCGTCGTCTACAAGACGTCGCTGCTCGACGCGTACCGGCGGATGACCGGCGAGCGCTGACCGTCGGCCGCGCGTGCCGTACACCGCCGCGCGCTGACCGTCGGATGCCGCGCGTAGCGCTCCGGCAACGGACGTGCGGCCGTCAGTCCGGCGCGCGCCCCAGCACGACCCGCGCGAAGAACCCCGCGAGCACCGCTTCCGCCGCGTCGACCGACACGTGCTGCGGATCGGCCGTGTAGTACGACTGCACGCCGTCGCACAGGCACATCAGCCCGAACGCGAGCGTGTCGGCCGGCAGCAGCAGCGGCGTGCCCGACCGCTCGGCGAAGCGCTGGATGAATTCGGCCATCTGCACGCGCTTGCCGTGCAGGAACTGGTTGAAGCGCACGCGGAACTTCGCGTCGCGCGCGGCCTGCAGTTTCGCCTCGCCCCACAGCAGCGAGTATTCGTCGTCGCGAAACAGCGTACGGTAATACGCGAGCGCCATCGATTCCATCTGCTCGCGCGTGCCGCCCCCTTCGAAAATCGCCTCGAAGTCGGCGCGCACCTCGTCGTGATTACGCTCCAGCAATTCCAGCAACAGGTCGGACTTGCTGCGGAAATTCGAGTAGAACGCACCGCGCGTATAGCCGGCCGCCGCCGCGATGTCCTCGACGCTCGCGGCCACATAGCCTTTCTTCAGAAAAATTCGATGCGCGGCTTTCAGCAGACGTTCGCGCGTCTGGTCCCTGCTCTGCTCGCGAGTTAAGCGCTGTGGTTTCATGACGCGCAGTCTAGCATCCCCTCCCTTTCAGATTCATCTTTGCATTCAAATACAGGTGTGTATTAGAATTCGCCACAGTTTCCGAAGATGTCGTTCGTCTGTCCGCGTGCGCCGGTGCCGGCGCCGCTCGGGGCAAGCGCCCGCCGCGCTTGCCGGCTTCGTACCGCTCCACCTCACCTGGGGGTTTCGTGAATCGCTCCGGTTCCCGCGCCGCGCTGCTGATCGGCGCCGCGCTCGTCCTTGCCGCCTGTCATCCGAAAGAATCCGCACCGCCCGCCCCGCGCCCCGTCGTCGCGCTGCCCGCACGGGCCGACACCCTCGCGGCCGCGCGCACGCTGCCCGGCGACATCCAGCCGCGCTACGCCACCCCGCTGTCGTTCCGCATCGCCGGCAAGATCATCGAGCGCCGGGTGCGGCTCGGCGATACGGTGAAGGTCGGCCAGGTCGTTGCGCTGCTCGATCCGTCCGACGTCGAGAAGAACGCCGCAAGCGCGCAGGCGCAACTCGATGCCGCGACGCACACCCTCGCGTTCGCGAAGCAGCAGCTCGATCGCGATCGCGCGCAGGCCCGCGAAAACCTGATCGCGACCGCGCAGCTCGAACAGACCCAGAACAGCTACACGTCGGCGCTCGCGCAACGCGACCAGGCGCAGCAGCAGCTCGCGCTCGCGAAGAACCAGCTGCGCTACGCGACGCTCGTCGCCGATCATGCGGGCGCCATCACCGCCGAACAGGCCGATACCGGCCAGAACGTGTCGGCCGGCCAGCCGGTCTACCAGCTCGCGTGGTCGGGCGACGTCGACGTGGTCAGCGACGTGCCCGAGGCCGCGCTCGCGTCGCTCGCGCCCGGTCACGCGGCCACCGTCACGCTGCCGGCGCTGCCGGGTCGCCGGTTCGCCGCGAAAGTCCGCGAAATCGCGCCGGCCGCCGATCCGCAAAGCCGCACCTATCGCGTGAAACTCACGCTCGGCGCGCCCGATCCGGCGATCCGGCTCGGGATGACCGCGGACGTCGCGTTCGACGGCGCACCGGCCGCCGCCGATACGCAGCCGATCACGCTGCCTGCGACCGCGCTGTTCCACGACGGCGCGCACCCGGCCGTCTGGGTCGTGCGCGCGAAGGACGACACGCTCGAGTTGCGCCGCGTCGACGTCGCGCGCTTCAACGAGCGCACCGTCACCGTGTCGCACGGGCTGCAACCGGGCGAGCGCGTCGTGCTGCAGGGCGTGCATACGGTCAGCGCGGGCGAGAAGGTGCGCGCGATCGCGCCGCTGCATCCGGAGGACTTCGCATCGTGAGCGTCTCCCACGAAGAAGGCCGGTTCAACCTGTCCGCATGGGCGCTGCGCCACCAGGCGCTGGTCGTCTACCTGATCGCGCTCGCGACGCTCGCGGGCATCCTCGCGTACACGCGGCTCGCGCAATCCGAAGACCCGCCGTTCACGTTCCGCGTGATGGTGATCCGCACCTTCTGGCCTGGCGCGAGCGCGCGGCAGGTACAGGAACAGGTGACCGACCGGATCGGCCGCAAGCTGCAGGAAACGCCGGCCATCGACTTCCTGCGCAGCTATTCGCGCCCCGGCGAATCGCTGATCTTCTTCACGATGAAGGATTCGGCGCCGGTGAAGGACGTGCCCGAGACCTGGTACCAGATCCGCAAGAAAGTGGGCGACATCGGCTATACGCTGCCGCCCGGCGTGCAGGGCCCGTTCTTCAACGACGAATTCGGCGACGTCTACACCAACATCTGGACGCTCGAGGGCGACGGCTTCACGCCCGCGCAACTGCACGACTACGCGGACCAGTTGCGCACCGTGCTGCTGCGCGTGCCGGGCGTCGGCAAGGTCGACTATTTCGGCGACCCCGACCAGCGGATCTTCATCGAGGTGAACAACGCGCAGCTCACGCGGCTCGGCATCTCGCCGCAGCAGCTCGGGCAGGCGATCAACGCGCAGAACGACGTGTCGTCGGCCGGCGTGCTGACGACCGCCGACGATCGCGTGTTCGTGCGGCCGAGCGGCCAGTTCGACAACGTCGGCGCGATCGCCGATACGCTGATCCGCATCAACGGCCGCACGTTCCGGCTCGGCGATCTCGCCACGGTCCGGCGCGGCTACGACGATCCGACCGTCACGCAGATGCGCAGCAACGGCAAGGCCGTGCTCGGCATCGGCGTCACGATGCAGCCGGGCGGCGACGTGATCCGGCTCGGCAAGGCGCTCGACGCCGAATCGAAGGAGTTGCAGGCGCAACTGCCTGCGGGGCTGAAGCTCGTCGAGGTGTCGAGCATGCCGCACGCGGTCTCGCATTCGGTCGACGACTTCCTCGAAGCCGTCGCCGAAGCGGTCGCGATCGTGCTGGTCGTGAGCCTCGTGTCGCTCGGGCTGCGCACCGGGATGGTCGTCGTGATCTCGATCCCGGTCGTGCTCGCCGTCACCGCGCTGTTCATGTACCTGTTCGACATCGGGCTGCACAAGGTGTCGCTCGGCACGCTCGTGCTCGCGCTCGGGCTGCTCGTCGACGATGCGATCATCGCGGTCGAGATGATGGCCGTGAAGCTCGAACAGGGCTACAGCCGCGCCCGCGCCGCCGCGTTCGCGTACACCAGCACCGCCTTCCCGATGCTGACGGGCACGCTCGTCACGGTATCGGGCTTCCTGCCGATCGCGCTCGCGAAATCGAGCACCGGCGAATACACGCGCTCGATCTTCGAGGTGTCGGCGATCGCGCTGATCGCGTCGTGGTTCGCGGCCGTCGTGCTGATCCCGCTGCTGGGCTTCCACATGCTGCCTGAGCGCAAGCGGCACGCACACGAGGCGCACCTGCCCGACGATCACGAGCACGACATCTACGACACCCGCTTCTACCGGCGGCTGCGCGGCTGGATCGACTGGTGCATCGAGCGGCGCTTCGTCGTGCTGCTGATCACGGGCGCCCTCTTCGTCGTGGCGATGATGGGCTTCTCGCTGGTGCCGCAGCAGTTCTTCCCGAGCTCCGACCGGCCCGAGCTGCTGGTCGACCTGCGGCTGCCCGAAGGCGCGTCGTTCGCGGCGACGCTGCGCGAGACCGAGCGCCTCGAGAAAGTGCTCGACAAGCGCCCCGAGATCGATCATTCGGTGAACTTCGTCGGCAGCGGCGCGCCGCGCTTCTACCTGCCGCTCGACCAGCAACTGCAACTGCCGAACTTCGCGCAGTTCGTGATCACCGCGAAATCGGTCGAGGATCGCGAGAAGCTCGCGACCTGGCTCGAAACCACGCTGCGCGACCGCTTCCCGGCCGTGCGCTGGCGGCTGTCGCGGCTCGAGAACGGGCCGCCGGTCGGCTATCCGGTGCAGTTCCGCGTGAGCGGCGACAGCATCGCGACGGTCCGCTCGATCGCCGAGAAGGTCGCGGCGACGATGCGCGGCGATGCGCGCACGGTCAACGTGCAGTTCGACTGGGACGAGCCGGCCGAACGCTCGGTACGCTTCGAGCTCGACCAGAAGAAGGCGCGCGAGCTGAACGTCACGTCGCAGGACGTGTCGAGCTTCCTCGCGATGACGCTGTCCGGCACGACCGTCACGCAGTATCGCGAGCGCGACAAGCTGATCGCCGTCGACCTGCGCGCGCCGCAGGCCGATCGCGTCGATCCGGCAAAACTCGCGGGCCTCGCGCTGCCGACGCCGAACGGCCCCGTGCCGCTCGGCTCGCTCGGCCGCTTCACGCCGACGCTCGAATACGGCGTCGTGTGGGAGCGCGACCGCCAGCCGACCATCACCGTGCAGTCGGACGTGCGCGCCGGCGCACAGGGCATCGACGTCACGCACGCGGTCGACGCGAAGCTGAACGCGCTGCGCGCGCAGTTGCCGGTCGGCTATCGGGTCGACATCGGCGGTTCGGTCGAGGAAAGCGCGAAGGCGCAGACGTCGATCAACGCGCAGATGCCGCTGATGGCGATCGCCGTGTTCACGCTGCTGATGATCCAGCTGCAGAGCTTCTCGCGCGTGCTGATGGTCGTGCTGACCGCGCCGCTCGGGCTGATCGGCGTGGTCGCGACGCTGCTGCTGTTCGGCCAGCCGTTCGGCTTCGTCGCGATGCTCGGCGTGATCGCGATGTTCGGGATCATCATGCGCAACTCGGTGATCCTCGTCGATCAGATCGAGCAGGACATCGCGGTCGGTCACGGCCGCGTCGACGCGATCATCGGCGCGACCGTGCGGCGTTTCCGGCCGATCACGCTGACGGCCGCGGCCGCCGTGCTCGCGCTGATTCCGCTGTTGCGCTCGAACTTCTTCGGGCCGATGGCGACCGCGCTGATGGGCGGCATCACGAGCGCGACCGTGCTGACGCTGTTCTACCTGCCCGCGCTGTACGCGACGTGGTTCCGCGTGAAGCGCGACGAACGCGACCCGCACGACGGCCCGCCGCCAAGCGGCAGCACGCCGGCCGCGCCGTCGGGAGCCTGACCATGGATCGATCGATGACCCTGAAAACCAAAGCCGTGCGGGCGCTCGCGCTGGCGAGCGTCGCCGGCCCGCTCGCGGGCTGCGCGTGGTTCGCGCCGAGCGGCGAGCCGCCCGCGATGCCGTCGCCCGCGCACTACGGCGCGGCGCCGCAAGTCGAGCAGACCGTGTCCGCGCACGGTGTCGCGCAGCAGTTCGAGGTCGGCGCGCGGCCGGTGCCGGACTGGTGGAAGCAGTACCGTTCCGATGCGCTGAACGCGCTCGTCGACGAAGGGCTGCGCAACAACCCGACGCTGAGTGCGGCGTCGCATTCGCTGGATGCCGCGCGCGAACAGTTGCGCGGGCAGATCGGCAGTTCGATGCTGCCGTCGATCGACGCGGTCGGCCAGGCCGCGCGCCAGCGCGCGCTCGGCGTACCGATTCCCGCGCTCGGCGCGCCGACGCTGTTGTACGACACGTTCGTCGGGCAACTGCAGGCGAGCTATACGGTCGACCTGTTCGGCGTGTCGCGCTTCGCGAACCGCGCGCTCGCGAAACGCGTGGACGTCAGCGCGTTCCAGCTCGAATCCGCGCGGCGCGCGCTGGCCGCGAACATCGTGACCGCGTCGATCACCGTGGCGGTGCTCGATGCGCAGATCGAGACGACCGAACGGCTCGTCGCGCTCGCGAACGACCAGGCGCACGACGCCGAGCGCCGCCATGCGCTCGGTTCGGCATCGCGCAGCGACGCGCTGACGGCCCGGCAAAGCGCCGACACGTTCGCCGCGAGCCTGCCCGCGCTGCGCCAGCAGCGCGACTCGGCGCGCCATGCGCTCGCGGTGCTGGTCGGCCGCACGCCCGATCGGCCGCCGGCCGATCTCGCGCTCGCCGATCTGCACCTGCCCGAGCAAGTGCCCGTCGTCGTGCCGTCGGACCTGCTGCAAAGCCGCCCGGACATCCAGGCCGCGGACGCGGGACTGAAGGCCGCCGCCGCCGAAGTGGGCCTCGCGACCGCGCAGATGTTTCCGCAACTGTCGCTGTCGGCGGCGATGGGCAAAGGCGGTTTCAGCTGGCCGACGATGCTGTCGGGCGCCGGCGCGATCTGGAACGTCGGCGCGTCGCTGAGCCAGCCGATCTTCCACGGCGGCGCGCTGCTCGCGCAGCGTCGCGCGGCGAAGGCGACCTACGAGGCCGCGGTCGACCAGTACAAGCAGGCGGTGCTCGGCGCGTTCCAGAACGTCGCCGATTCGCTCGCGGCGGTCGAGCACGACGCGCAGGCGCTCGATGCGTCGTCGCGCGCCGCGCTGTCCGCGCGGGGCGCCTACGACGACGCGGCCGCCCGCGTGCGGCTCGGCGCGCTGCCGCCGTCGGCCGCGCGCGCGAGCGAGTTGCAGTACCGCAATGCGCGGCTCGACGAGATTCGCGCGACCGGCGCACGATTCGCGGATACCGCGCGGCTCTACCAGGCGATGGGCACGCCGCCGGCGGGCAACGGCGACGGGTCCGGTAAAACCGCCGGCGCAGCCGGCAACGACGCGCGCGCCGCCGCCACGCCCGACGGTGCATCCTCGACCCAGTAGCGCGTTCCTTCGATCGGACGGGCGTGCGACGCCCCGCCACGTCCGTCCGATCGCCAATCTTCCGCTTGACCCTCACGTAGCGTAACGTTCGAGACTCCAGTGTGCGCACCAACGGAGGAACGAATGCGGCTGAAAGTGGGAGAACTGGCGAAACGCACCGGGCTGACCGTCCGCACGCTTCATCACTATCACGCAATCGGTCTGCTGACGCCTTCGGCGCGCGCCGACAACGGCTACCGGCTGTACGACCGCGACGACATCGCCCGGCTCCACCAGATCCAGGCCCTGCGTCGCTTCGGACTGTCGCTCGCCGAAATCGGCGATTACCTGAACCGGCCAGGCACCCCGCTCGTCGATCTCGTCGCAAAACAGATCGCGTCGCTCGACCGCCAGCTCGCGCAAACCGCGCAGCTGCGCGAGCGGCTCGCGAGCCTGCATGCGCAGCTCGCGGCGGGCGCCGAGCCGGAACTGGCCGATTGGCTCACCACACTGGAGTTGATGACCGTGTACGACAAATATTTCTCCGAGGAAGAACTCGCTCGCCTGCCGATGTACCAGAAGAGCCAGGCCGGCGACGCCGAATGGATCGCGCTCGTTGCCGAAGTGCGAGCGCTGCACGATGCGGGCGTGCCCGCCGAGGACGAGCGCGTGCGCGCGCTCGCCGCGCGCTGGATGGCGCTGCTGGTACGCGACACGAACAACGATCCGCGCTTGCTCGCGAAGCTGAACCTGATGCACGAGCAGGAACCGTCGATGCAGTCGAAGATCGGCATTTCGACCGCATTGCGCGACTACGTGCTGCGTGCCTCGTCGGAAACGAAGATGCGGCTGTTCGAGAAGTACCTCGCGCCGGACGAGATCCGCTTCATGCGGGCGCACTATCGCGAACGCGCGACGGAATGGCCGCAACTGATGGCCGACGTGCGCGACGCGGTCGAATCGGGCGTGCCACCCGATTCGCCGCAAGGCCGTGCGCTCGCGCAGCGCTGGCTCGAGCTGTTCTGCAGCTACGCAGGCCACGATCCGGCCACGCACGCGAAATTCCGCGCGGCGCTGGCGAACGAGCCCGCGCTGACGAAGGATTCGTGGGCCGACGACACGCTGATCGGTTTCGTGCGCGAAGCGATGGCGCAGCTGGCGCCGGTGCGCTGATCGCATGATGCGCGGGCGGCAAGCGGGTTTCCTGCTCGTCGCCCGTTTCACCATCGGCAGCCGGCATCGCGTGCAGTGCGACGTACCCGGCGCATCCGGAGACGAACGCGCGATGATCGGCAAAGCCGCGTGCCGCCGCCGGCCGCGCGGCAGGCCCGTTCAGCGCTCGCGCGCGCCGAGGCCGAGCGCCTTCATCCGCCGGTACAGCGTCCGTTCGCTCAATCCGAGCTGCTCGGCGAGCGCCTTGCGCGTGCCGTCGAACGCGCAAGCGATACGGACCAGCTCCGCATCCGACACGCCGCGCGCATTCACCGCCTGCGCGTGCGGCGCCGCCGCTGCCGCGACGAGCTCGGCCGGCAGATGTTCGACGCGAATCGTCCCGTCGTCCGCGAACAGGCACGCGCGCTCGAGCACGTTGCGCAGCTCGCGGATGTTGCCGGGCCACGCATACGCGTCGAGGCACGCCCGCGCGCGCTCGGTCAGCACGAACGGTCGGGCCGTGAACGGTCGCGCATTCGTGTCGCTCGCATTGCCGCGCGCGTTCGCGATCCGCCGCAAGATCGATTCGGCCAGCAGCGCGATGTCGCCGCGCCGTTCGCGCAGCGCCGGCAGCGGAATCGGAAACGCGTTGATCCGGTAGTAGAGGTCCTGCCGGAACCGGCCGTCGTCGATCATCTCGCGCAGCGGCTTGTGCGTGGCCGCGACGAGCCGGAAATCGGCGCGCAGCGCCTCGACGCCGCCGACGCGCCGGAACGTGCCCGATTCGATCAGCCGCAGCAGCTTCACCTGCATCGGCAGCGGCACGTCGCCGATCTCGTCGAGAAACAGCGTGCCGCCCTGCGCGGTTTCGACGAGGCCCGGCTTGCGCTGGTTTGCGCCCGTGAACGCGCCCTTCTCGTAGCCGAACAGTTCGCTCTCGAACAGCGTCTCGGCGATCCCCGAGCAATCGACGACGACGAACGGCCCCATCGCGCGATCGCTCGCTTCGTGCAGCGCGCGGGCGAACAGCTCCTTGCCGGTACCCGATTCGCCGAGCAGCAGCACCGGCAGCGTCGACGGCGCGACGCGCTGCAGCGCGCCGAGCGCCGCATTGAACGCGTCGGCGCCGCCGACGAGCCCTTCCGCGCTCGGCTGCGCGGACGCGCTGCGCACCGTCGTCAGCCGCTCGACATACGCGATCACGTTGCCGTCCGCGTCGAAGATCGGCCGCAGCTCGACGTCGACATGCTCGGGGCCGCGCGGCGTGTGGTGGATGTGCAGCACGCGGTTCAGCCCGCGCGATTCGAGCGCCTGCTTCATCGGGCAATGCTCGCCGGCCTGGTCGCACGGCACGTCGTAGCGATGCGACACCTGGAAACAGTGCCGGCCCACATGCTCGACGCCGGCCACGCCGAACTGGCGCCGGTACGCATCGTTCGCCGCGAGGATGCGGTAGGCGGGATCGACCACGATCATCGGCTGCGGGTCCTGCTCGAGATACGCGACGAGCGCGCGGACATCCGGCATCGCGTCGCGGCGCGGGGCAGGAACGATCGGAATGGTGTCGTGCGGATTCATGCGCAGGCTCGCTTGGCGAAGAGGCGCCCGGACGGACTGCCAGGCTGACTGCCAATTCTGCCACGACACTGCCAGTTGTGGCGGTCCCTGTCAGCCATCGGCTGTCGTTGTCGCCCTCGCGGCGACGCCGGCGCACCGAAAACCCGAGCCGAATCAAGTCCCTGGCGCATCGGCCGGTGCCGCGCCGCCCGCTGGCACGCTTCTTGAAATGAAGATCGCGATTGCAGATGCAGAACCCGATCGAGGACACCCCGTGAGCAACGCCCCCGCCCTGTCGGTCGAAGGCTTTTTCGACCCGGCGACCCACACCGTCAGCTATCTGCTGCTCGATACCGCGAGCCGCGCGTGCGCGCTGATCGACAGCGTGCTCGACTACGACCCGAAATCCGGCCGCACCCGCACCGTCAGCGCCGACCGGCTGATCGCGCGTGTCGCCGAGCTCGGCGCGACCGTGCAGTGGCTGCTGGAGACGCACGTGCACGCCGACCACCTGTCGGCCGCGCCGTACCTGAAAACGCAGGTCGGCGGCCAGATCGCGATCGGCTCGCACGTGCGCCGCGTGCAGCACGTGTTCGGCACGCTGTTCAACGCGGGCCCCGGCTTCGCGGCGGACGGCCGTCAGTTCGATCGGCTCGTCGACGACGGCGACACGCTCGCGCTCGGCGCGTTGACGATCCGCGCGCTGCACACGCCGGGCCACACGCCCGCGTGCATGACCTACTGCGTGGCCGACGCGACGCAGCGCGCGGCGTTCGTCGGCGACACGCTGTTCATGCCCGACTACGGCACGGCCCGCTGCGACTTCCCGGGCGGCGACGCGCGCACGCTGTACCGCTCGATCGCGCGCGTACTCGCGCTGCCGCCCGACACGCGCCTGTACCTGTGCCACGACTACCAGCCGGGCGGCCGCGACGTGCAGTTCGTGACGACCGTCGCCGAGCAGCGCCGCACGAACGTGCACGTGAAGGACGGCGTGACCGAGGACGATTTCGTCGCGATGCGCACCGCGCGCGACGCGACGCTCGACATGCCCGTGCTGATGCTGCCGTCCGTGCAGGTCAACATGCGCGCCGGCCACCTGCCCGAGCCCGAAAACAACGGCGTGCGCTACCTGAAGATCCCGCTCGACGCGATCTGAGCCGCGCGCCCCGCCCCCTCCGGAGAACCCGACATGACCATTCGCAAGCTGACCGACGCGCAGTCGGTCCCGCCGCCGATCGCGGCGGCCGACCTGCCCGCGCTTCACGCGGCGGGCATCCGCCAGACGGCGCCGGCCGCGGACGCGCGGCACGACATCGTGATCGTCGGCGCCGGCGCGGCCGGCATCGCGGTCGCGTCGAGCCTGCGCGCGCGCGACGCGTCGCTCGACATCGCGGTAATCGATCCCGCCGACGTTCACTATTACCAGCCCGGCTGGACGATGGTCGGCGCGGGCGTGTTCCGGCCCGGCGCCACCGCGCGGCCGATGACCGACGTGCTGCCGCGCGGCGTGCAGCGGATCCGGGCCGCCGTCGCGGGCTTCGAGCCCGACGCGCACGCGGTCGTGCTCGACGGCGGCCGACGCATCGGTTATCGCAGGCTCGTCGTGTGCCCGGGGCTCAAGCTCGACTGGCACGCGATCGACGGCCTCGCCGACACGCTCGGCCGCAACGGCGTCACGTCGAACTACCGCTACGAACTCGCGCCGTACACGTGGGAGCTCGTGCGTGCGTTCCGCGGCGGCAATGCGCTCTTCACGCAACCGCCGATGCCGATCAAGTGTGCGGGCGCACCGCAAAAGGCGATGTACCTGTCGTGCGACCACTGGCGACGCACGGGGCGCCTCGACGCCGCGAACGTCGAATTCCTGAATGCGGGCGGCGCGCTGTTCGGCGTCGCCGATTACGTGCCCGCGCTGATGGAGTACGTGAAAAGCTACGACATCGCACTGTCGTTCGGCCATGACCTCGTCGCGATCGACGGGCCCGCGCGCCGTGCGACGTTCTCGCGCACGCTGCCGGACGGCGGCAAGGAAACGGTCGAGCGTTCGTTCGACATGATCCACGTCGTGCCGCCGCAGAAGGCGCCCGACTTCGTGCGCGCGAGCCCGCTCGCCGACGCGGCCGGCTGGATCGACATCGATCCGGCGACGCTGCGGCACACACGTTTTCCGGACATCTACGCCCTCGGCGACGTCACCAACACGCCCAACGCAAAAACGGCCGCGGCCGCCCGCAAGCAGGCGCCCGTCGTCGCGCACAACCTGCTCGCGTCGCTCGGCCTCGCATGGGGCGACGCCGCGTACGACGGCTACGGCTCGTGCCCGCTCACCGTCGAGCGCGGCAAGATCGTGCTCGCCGAATTCCTGTACGGCGGCAAGGTCGCCCCGACCTTTCCCGCATGGCTGATCGACGGCAAGCGGCCGTCGCGGCTCGCGTGGCTGCTCAAGGAGCGCGTGCTGCCGCCGCTCTACTGGAAGGCGATGCTCAAGGGCCGCGAATGGCTCGCGAAGCCCGCGATCGCACGTTGACCGGAGCGCGATGACGTCATGCTGATTTCCCTCGTACTGGGCGGCTTCGTCGGCGCCGTGCTCGGCCTGACCGGCGCCGGCGGCGGCATTCTCGCAGTGCCCGCGCTCGTCGTCGGGATGAGCTGGCCGATGCAGCAGGCCACCCCCGTCGCCCTCGTCGCGGTCGCGGGCAGTGCCGCGCTCGGCACGCTCGAAGGCTTCCGCCGCGGGCTCGTGCGCTATCGCGCGGCGCTGCTGATGGCCGTGGCCGGCGTGCCGCTGACCACGCTCGGCGTCCGGCTCGCGCACGTGCTGCCGCAGCGCCTGCTGCTCACGCTGTTCGCGCTGACGATGCTCATCGTCGCCGGCCGCCTGCTGCGACAGGCACTGCGACCGCAGCCGGCCGATGCCGACGCGTCGCCGCTGTGCGTCGGCCGCGTGAATCCCGATACGGGCCGGCTCGTGTGGTCGTGGCCCGTGGGCGTCGCGCTGGCGTCGACCGGCGCGGTCACGGGCTTGATGACGGGATTGCTCGGCGTCGGTGGCGGCTTCGTGATCGTGCCGATGCTGCGCAAGTTCACGAACGTGTCGATGCATGGGGTGGTCGCGACGTCGCTGATGGTGATCGCGCTGGTCGGCACCGGCGGCGTGCTCGCGACGCTTGCATCGGGCACGCGCGCGCCGCTCGACGTGACGCTGTGGTTTACCGTCGCGACCGCGCTCGGCATGGCCGCCGGCCGCGGCGCGTCGCGCCGCCTCGCCGCGCGGCACGTGCAGGCCGGCTTCGCGGCCGTGCTCGTCTGTGTCGCGCTGGGGTTGCTGGCGAAGGCGGCGTTCGGCGCGTGAACGCCGACGACGGGCCGGCGATCACGCGCCGCCAACGAAACGCCCGGCCCGACTCGTCGTCGGCACCGGGCGTTTTTCACGGCGGCAACCGCCGGCGCGTCAGGCCGCGAACCCCGCCATCCGCTTGCGTTCCTGACGCAGCATCACGAAGTTCGCGATCACGACGCCGGCCGTCACGGCGATGATGAACAGCGTCGCGAGCGCGTTCATCTCCGGGTTCAGGCCGAGGCGCACGCGCGAGAACACGACGAGCGGCAGCGTCGTCGAGCCGGGGCCCGACAGGAACGCCGACAGCACGAGGTCGTCGATCGACAGCGTGAACGACAGCAGCCAGCCCGCGATCAGCGCCTGCGAGATCAGCGGCAGCGTGATCGTGAAGAACACCTTCAGCGGCGTCGCGCCGAGATCGAGCGCGGCTTCTTCCAGAGACGGATTCAGCTCGCGCACGCGCGACTGCACGATGATCGCGACGTACGAGATGCACAGCATCACGTGGCCGAGCCAGATCGTGAACACGCCGCGCTCGGCCGGCCAGCCGATCCACTTCGCGAGCTCGATGAACAGCAGCAGCAGCGAGATCCCCTGGATCACCTCGGGAATCACGAGCGGCGCGTTGATCATCCCGCTGAACAGCGCGAAGCCGCGAAAACGTCCCATCCGCGCGAGCACGAAGCCGGCCCACGTGCCGATGAACACCGACGCGAACGCGGTCAGCACGCCGATCTTCAGCGACAGCCATGCGGCCGCCAGCAGCTCGTCGTCCTCGACGAGCGCCGCGTACCAGCGGAACGAGAAGCCCGACCACACGGTGACGAGCTTCGACTCGTTGAACGAATAGACGATCAGGCTGATGATCGGGATGTACAGGAACGCGAAACCGACGAACAGCGCCGTGAACTGCAGGTAACGATTCGGCTTCATCGACGGCCTCCCTGTTCCTTCGCCTGGAAGTGCTGGAACATCGCCATCGGCACGAGCAGCAGCAACACCATCGCGCAGGTCACGGCCGACGCCATCGGCCAGTCCGCGTTGTTGAAGAACTCGTTCCACATCACGCGGCCGATCATCAGCGTATTCGCGCCGCCGAGCAGCTCCGGAATCACGTACTCGCCGACCGCCGGAATGAACACCAGCAGGCAGCCCGCGACGATCCCGTTCTTCGACAGCGGCAGCGTGATCTGCACGAATGCCTTCCACGGCTTTGCGCCGAGGTCGTACGCGGCTTCGAGCAGGCGCAGGTCCATCTTCACGAGGTGCGCGTAGAGCGGCATCACGAGGAACGGCAAGTACGAATACACCATCCCGATGTACACCGCGTAGTTCGTGCGGTACAGCTCGATCGGCGTATGCGTGAGCCCGATCCACATCAGGAAGTTGTTCAAAAGCCCGTTGTTCTTCAGGATCCCGATCCATGCGTACACGCGGATCAGGAACGACGTCCAGAACGGCAGCATCACGCCCATCATCAGCAGGTTGCGGGTGGCCGGGTTCGACCGCGCGATGTAGTACGCCATCGGATAGCCGAGCAGCAGACACAGCAGCGTCGTGATCGCGGCGACCCACACCGAGTTCACGTAGGTCGCGAAATACAGGCTGTCCGTGAGCAGGAACGCGTAGTGCGACAGGTTCAGCGCGATGTGCACGACGCCGTCCGCGTACGACGCGAGCTCCGTATACGGCGGGATGCCGAGCTGCAGCTCCGCGAAGCTGATCTTCACGACCAGCACGAACGGCACGAGGAAGAACAGCACGAGCCACGTGAACGGCCCGGCGACGACCGCCGTGGCGCCCGTCAGGTTGAAGCGCCGCACCGGCCACGCGAGCAGGGACTTGAACGCGCTCATGACGTCAGCACCACGCCGGCGGTCGCGCTCCAGCGCACGTAGATCTCGTCGCCGAGCGCCGGCGTGTCGAGTTCGGAAATCGCGAGGCTCGACACGTTCGCGACCACCGTCTTGCCCGCGTCGAGCTTCACGTGATACAGCGAATAGCCGCCCATGTACGCGACGTTGCTGATCCGGCCGCGCGCCCAGTTGAACGCGCCTTCGGGCGGCTTGCGCGTGAGCGCGATCCGCTCGGGGCGCACCGACACCGTGACCGGCATGCCGAGCGGGCCCGAGATTCCGTGACTCACGTACAGCCGGCTCGGCAGCTCCGGCGATTCGATGTACACGTGATCGGGTTCGTCCTCGACCGTCACGCCGTCGAACAGGTTCGTCGAGCCGATGAATTCGGCCGAGAAGCGGCTGTTCGGGTATTCGTACACTTCGTTCGGCGAGCCGATCTGCACGATCTGGCCTTCGCTCATCACGGCGAGGCGGTTCGCCATCGTCATCGCCTCTTCCTGGTCGTGCGTGACCATGATGCAGGTGACGCCGACCTTGTTCAGGATGTTGACGAGCTCGATCTGCGTGCGCTGGCGGATCTGCTTGTCGAGCGCGGACATCGGCTCGTCGAGCAGCAGCAGTTTCGGACGCTTGACGAGCGAACGCGCGAGCGCGACGCGCTGCTGCTGGCCGCCCGACAGCTGGTGCGGCTTGCGCTTCGCGTACTTGCCCATCTGCACGAGTTCGAGCGCCGCGGCAACGCGCTCCTTGATCTCGGCCTTCGGCGTGCCTTCCTGCTTCAACCCGAACGCGACGTTCGACTCGACCGACATGTGCGGGAACAGCGCATATGACTGGAACATCATGTTCACGGGCCGCTTGTACGGCGGCATCTGCGCGAGGTCCTCGCCGTCGATCAGGATCTTGCCCGACGTGACCGTCTCGAGGCCCGCGAGCATCCGCAGCAACGTCGACTTGCCGCAGCCCGAGCTGCCGAGCAGCGCGAACAGCTCGCCCTGGCGCACGGTCAGGTTGACGCTGCGCACGGCTTCGGTGTCGCCGAATTTCTTGACGACGTCGACGATCTGGACAAAGTTCTCGGCGCGCGCATCGGCGCCGGAGGAAGGAACGGAGAACGGCGCGCCCGCGACCGGCGCGCCCGACTGGCTATTCATGATGTGCTGCTTCTCTCCTGCGTTAGACGAACAAAGCCCCCGGGGGCACCAGGGGCTTCATGACTGCGGGTTCACTTCGGCTCGCGTCAGCGGCCCGACTTCAGCTCGGTCCACAGACGCGTCTGCAGACGCTGGATTTCAGGCGGCAGCGGCTTGAGCAGGAACAGCGTCTTCACGACGTCGGCCGGCGGGTAGACCGCCGGATCGTTTGCGACGTCGGGGCGCACGTACTTGCGTGCCTCGGCGTTGGCGCTCGGGTAGTACACCGCGTTGGTGATCGCCGCGTGCACCTTCGGATCCTCGATGTAGTTGATCCACTGCAGCGCGGCTTCCTTGTTCTTCGCATCCTTCGGGATCGCCATCACGTCGAACCACACCGGCGCACCGCCCTTCGGAATGTAGTACTCGATTTTGTACGGCTTCTTCGCCTCGATCGCGCGATGCTTCGCGATCACGACGTCGCCCGACCAGCCGAACGCGAAGCAGATGTCGCCGCCGACCAGGTCGTTGATGTAACCCGACGAGTTGAATTGCGTGATGTACGGACGGATCTTCTTCAGCACGTCCATCGCGGCCTTGTAGTCGGCCGGGTTCGTGCTCATCGGATCCTTGCCGATGTAGTGCAGCGCCGCCGCGAACATCTGGTCGGGCGCGTCGAGCACCGACACGCCGCAGGTCTTCAGCTTCGACAGGTTTTCCGGCTTGAACAGGATGTCCCAGTTGTCGAGCGGCACCTTGCCGAGCGCCTGCTGCGCCTTCGTCAGGTTGTACGCGAGACCGGTCGTGCCGTATGCCCAGGGCACCGAGTACTTGTTGCCCGGGTCCGCGCCGGCGACGAGCGCCATCAGTTGCGGATCGAGGTACTTGAGGTTCGGCAGCTTCGACTTGTCGAGCGGCGCGAAGATGCCGGCGGCGATCTGCTTGCCCGCGTAGTTGCTGGTCGGCACGACGATGTCGTAGCCCGAGCTGCCCGTCAGCAGCTTCGCCTGCAGCGTGTCGTCGCTGTCGTAGTTGTCGTAGCGGACCTTGACGCCCGCCTGCTTCTCGAAGTTCGGGATCGTGTCCTTCGCAATGTAGTCCGACCAGTTATAGACATTGAGCTGCGTATCCTTCGCCGCTGCCGCCGATGCCCCCACGCACAGCGCGAGCGCCGCGAACCGGCCCACTACCTTTGCTTTCATCCCGTTCTCCCTCCGGCCGGACGCGTTGCCCGGCTGCCGTCTGCCTCGTCATGGCGGCGCATTCTGGCGCGCCGCCCCTCGAAAACCCCGAAAACTACCATCATTCGCGCCCCGTCACAAAAAAATCATGCCGGTGTCGCGCAAACGGAACAGATTCCCGCTGCTGGCCGTTCGGCCTGCCCGTGCGGCGGGGCGTTCCGGGGGAATTCTATCGGGTAATCGGCGGCTGTCCACCGGGAAAAGCGGACGGCGACGAACCTGCGCTCGCATGGCGGGTACGACCGCCCGGCGAACGCGGCCGACGCCCGGCCGGCCCGTCCCGTCGCCGCGCCGGGGCGACCCGCCGGCGTCGGCGGCCGGCCGGGCCGCCGCGATGCATTAAAATGGCGGCTGACGATTCAACGGCGCGAACCTCCCGATGGCATCCAATCTTCACGACCTCCCCGACAGCCCCTGCATCGGCGTGTGCTCGACGCTCTTCGACGAAGTCTGCAAGGGCTGCGGCCGCACGGCCGCCGAAGTCTCGAACTGGGTGTTCCTGAGCGACGACGAAAAGCGCGCGGTGTGGGAGCGTATCACGCGCGAAGGCACCGCGATGCGCTTCCAGTACGACAAGCTGTAAATCCGCCGCGCAAAAAAAGAGCGGCATGCCGACCGCCATGCCGCCAACCCCAACTCTGTTCTTGTTCCGTCGCGTCTAGAACTTCATCCCGACGCCCACGCCGACGATCAGCGGATCGATGTGCAGCGTGCCGATGCCCTTGTCGCCGAGCGTCGCATCGGTGCTCATCCAGATCTTCTTCACGTCGACGTTCATGAACACCTTCTTCGTCAGCTGCACGTCCACGCCGAACTGCAGCGCGGGGCCGAAGCTGCTCTTGTTGATCGACACGCCCTCTCCGCCGACGTTGAGCCCGTTGTTGTAGAAGTACGTGTAGTTCAACCCGGCTCCGACGTACGGCCGCACCTTGCCCGCATGGTTGAAGTGATACTGCAGCAGCAGCGTCGGCGGCAGCACGCCCACACCGCCGAGATTGCCGAGGCTCGACGTCAGTTGGTGCCGCGACGTGCCGAGGATCAGCTCGACGCCGAGGTAATCGCGGATCATGTACGTGAAGTCGAGCTCGGGCACGATCGCGTTGTTCACGCCCGTGTTGATCGCGCCGAGCGTATCGCTCGCGCGCTCGTTCGGCTGGATGCTGATCGCGCGCAGCCGGACCAGTACGTCGCCCTGGTTGATGCCGTCGCCCGGCGACGCCGCGTGCGACAGCGACGGCATCGCGACGACGCCGGCCGCGACGGCGGCTGCGGTGATACAAGTTCGAATCGTTTTATGCATGGTACGGACCCCCAAAGAATGGTTACCATTCTCCCTATAGGGTCTTTTCGCCATCTTGATATTGGTCAAGCCAGCGTAAACGTGGGACGGTTTGCCGCAGGCTCGGTCGCGCTGCCCGTCAGCAGCAGGTCGAGCAGATCGCGCACGCTGCGGATCGCGCGGCCGAACGGCAACGCTTCGCGGCCGCGGAAGAACAGCCCGTTCGCGACGTCGCCGCGCAGCGCGGCCGCGAGCCGCGTATCGATGCAGAAGTGGCCGAACTTCTCGATGCCGTCGCGCAGCCCGCATACGCTCAGGCATTCGAGCGCGGTCGGACAGCGCTGCTTCAACGCGCCGAGCTTGTCGCGAATGCGCGTCTCGTTGCGCAGGTAACGATCGAGCCACGGCGTCTTCACCGCGCGCGCCGGCAGCCCCGTCACGCTGACGAATTCGACGATGTCGTCGGGCGTCGCATCGGCGAGCACGCGCTTGAATTGCGGATGCGCGTCGCCTTCTTCCGTCACCGCGAACGGCGTCCCGACCTGCACGCCGTTCGCGCCGGCCGCGAACGCCGCGCGCACCGCGTCATGACCGTTGATCCCGCCGGCCACGATCAGCGGGATCGTGTCGCGGGCGAGACCGAGCGACGCCATCACCTGTGCGGTTTCGTCGAGCACGCGCGCGAAATCGAAGCGGCCGTCGTGCATGTCGTCGATCTGCGTGACGCCGAGGTGCCCGCCCGCGTGTGCCGGATGCTCGATCACGATCGCATCGGGCAGGCGCCCCTTCTTCATCCATTTCTTCAGCACCAGCGCGATCCCGCGGCTGTCCGACAGGATCGGAATCAGCGCGATGTCGCGCCCTTGCGTGAGGTCGGGCAGATCGAGCGGCAGGCCCGCGCCCATCACGATCGCGTCCGCGCCCTCGTCGCACGCGACCCGCACGTAGTCCGCATGCGCGCTCACCGCCTTCATCACGTTGACCGCGATCATCCCGCGCCCTTCGCCGTAGGTCTTCGCGAGACGAATCTCGCGCGCGAGCGCATCGAGGTTCGCCGCTTCGAGCGTCGCGCGATCGGGTTGCGCGCGGCAACGCGCGAGCAGATCCGCATGATGGTGCCGCAGGTCGATGCTCGCGATCGTGCCGACCGCGCCTTCGCGCGCGACGCTGCCCGCCAGCCGGTGCGCGGAGATGCCGACGCCCATGCCGCCCTGCACGACGGGCAGCAAGGTGCGGCCGCGAATCGTCAGCGGCGGAAAGGAAGTGCGTACGGTCATCTGAAACCTCGTCGGAACGTCGGAATCGCGATGATCGACGATCCGCCGCCGCGCACCTTGACGGCCGTCAATAAAAAAACGGCACGCGAACGTGCCGTTTCCGGTTCGGGCCGCGAGCGGCGTTCAGGCCGGCTTCGCCGGCTTCAACTGCATCGACTTGTATTCGAGATACTCTTCGAGCCCGTACACGCCGTTCTCGCGGCCGTGCCCCGACTGCTTGAAGCCGCCGAACGGCGCGGCGCCGTTCCACGTGCCGCCGTTGATGTCCACCTGCCCCGTGCGGATGCGGCGCGCGACGCGCATCGCGCGTTCGTCGCTGCCGGCCCACACCGCGCCGCCGAGCCCGTACGGCGAATCGTTCGCGATCCGCACGGCCTCGTCTTCATCGCGATACGTGATGATCGACAGCACCGGCCCGAAGATCTCTTCCTGCGCGATCGTCGATTTCGGATCGACGCGGCCGAACACGGTCGGCTTCACGAAGAAGCCCTTCGCGAGCCCTTCCGGTAAACCGGTGCCGCCCGTCACGAGTTCCGCGCCTTCGTCGATCCCGCGCTGGATGTACGCCTGCACGCGCTGCTGCTGCGCGGCCGACGCCAGCGCGCCGAGGCGCGTCGTCTCCTGCCGCGGGTCGCCCGCGACGTACGTTTCGGCCGCGGCCTTCGCGATCTCGCGCGCTTCGTCGTAGCGGGCTTCCGGCACCAGCATCCGCGTATGCGCGGAGCAGGTCTGGCCGGCGTTCAGGTAGCACGCGTTGACCGTGCCCTTCACCGCCGTCGCGAAATCGGCATCGTCGAGGATCACCGACGCCGACTTGCCGCCCAGCTCCAGCGCGACGCGCTTGACACCCGCGGCCGCCAGCTCGGCCACGCGCTTGCCCGCACGCGTCGAGCCGGTGAACGACACCATGTCGACGTCCGGATCGGTGGCCAGCACCTCGCCGACGACCGGGCCGTACCCGCACACGAGGTTGAACACGCCGGCCGGCAGCCCGGCCGCGTGGATCGCTTCGGCGAGCATGAACGCGTTGAGCGGCGCGACTTCGGATGGCTTCAGCACGACCGTGCAGCCGGCCGCGAGCGCCGGCGCGACCTTCAGCGTGATCTGGTTGAGCGGGTAGTTCCACGGCGTGATCGCCGCGACGACGCCGACCGGCTCGCGCACCACCAGCGAATTGCCGACCTGCGCCTCGAATTCGAACGATTCGGCGAGCTTCGCGTACGCCTTCCAGTTGTAGATCGGGCCGCCGACCTGGATCGCGCGCGACAGCTTGATCGGCATGCCGACTTCGCCGGTGATCGACTGCGCGAGTTCCTCGCTGCGCGCCTGCAGGTGCTCGACGATCTTGCGCAGATAACCCGCGCGCGTCGCGGCCGGCGTGGCCGCCCATGCGTCGAAGGCCGCGCGCGCCGCGCGGATCGCGTCCTGCGCGTCGGTCGCGACGCCCTCGGGAGTCCGGCCGATCACGGCTTCGGTGCCCGAATCGATCACGTCGATCGTGCCGGTGCCGGCCGGTTTGCGCCATGCGCCGTCGATGTAGAACTGGTCGTAGATTTTCATCGTGTTCCGCCTCCAGGGAAGCCGACATTCTAGCGAGCGTTCCGGTGGCTGGTGTGACGAATGACAGCCATTCGAAAGGACCGAGCGCCGTCGCGTCGGTACGCCGTCGCCCGCCGCGCGTGGCTGGCCACGCATTCGTCGGGCCGCCGCCACGCCGGCATCCGCCAGGATGCGCGGCCGGGCCCGCATCGTGCTATGTTTTTATTATCGGCACCGGCCCGTTGCGGCCGGCGCCGCCCGGAATCGACGCACTTCGTGAGCGCTGCCATGTCCGACGCATCCCATACCCTCGGCTCGCAAGACCGCCTGGAGCTGCTTTGCTGGCTCACCTGCGGCAACCTCGGCGCGTTTTACCTCAACGAATCATGGCCGGACGCCGCGTTCCAGGTCCAGGCCGCGCACCGTTGGCTCGACCGTCATCACCGCCAGGCCGACTGGCTCGCGGTCGCCCGGCTCGCAGCGCTCGCGCAGGACATCGCGAAGCGGCATGCGGGATTCGTCGACGCGTCGTGGGCGCGCGACGCGGTCGAGGAAATCGTCGATACCGACGATCTCGACTATCGGGCCAAACTCGTGCAATGGGTGTACGAAGACTGCTGCAAGGCGCTCGCGGACAAGCGGCTGGCCGATTGAGCCGCACGGTGGCCACCGTGCGACGGGGCGCGGCGTCGCCGCGCGCGACGCGCTTTTCGCCGCGACGAACGTAACGGCCGGGATGATCGCCGGGGCACGGTGCGCGCGCACCGCCCGTCCGGCGCCGGCACGCGCGATGCGTTCCGATGCGTTTACAGCAGCGACTTAGCCTGCGTCAGCACCTTGTCGCACACCTGCTTGGTCACCTGCTGCTTCAGGCCGCCGCCGCTCAGGTCGAGCTTGCTGCCGTTGCCTGCGTCGAGGATCCCGCTCGCGCCGCTCGTATAGCCGCTGTCGGACGACGCGTTGCCGCCGAGCTTGCCCATCAGCGCGTCCTTCACCGACGCCGCGCCGCCGCCGGTTGCGCCGCCGAGATAGTTGTTCTGGATGCAGAACTGCAGCAGGCCCGCGACGTTGCCGGTGCTGCCCGGCATCAGCGACGTACCGCCGCCGCCCGTCAGCGCGCCGCCGAGTCCGCCGAGGTTGCCCAGCGCCCCGCCCGCGCTGCCGCCCGAATCGCCGCCACCGCCGACCTGCTTCAGGACATCGCCCAGTTGCGCATGCGCGACCGAAAACGGCGCGAGCAATCCGATCAGCGCGCCGGCGACGGTCGCGCGGTAAAGACGTGCATTCATGTGAAGCCTCCCGGTTGTGACTGCGTGAGTACCGCGATTCGCATCCAAGGATACTCAATCGACCGCGGCATGACAGCCTCCGGCACCGCATGAAACGTCAGGCATCGTGATATCGCGGCGATTTGACAATGCTTGACGCGAAATCGCGCGCGGCCTCGCCGGCTCGACAGGCGGGCGACCGCCATTCCGTCTCGCCGGCCCGCGCGAAGCGTCATAAAATCGTCGTCGCCGGCCGTTCGGCCGTCGCGACCCGACATCGATCTCGGACAGGAAGGATCACTCGCGTGGCGCTTGCCCATCGACTTCTGCTGATCGCCGACGCATCGACCGCGCTGACGGCCGGCGCGCGTCCGGTCGGCACGTGCCCGCCGGCCATCGACCCGGTTCAGTGAGCGGCCCCGCCAACCCATGACCTCCATTCACCTCAGTTTCGACGACGGCCCCGGCCCCTCCACGCCCGCGCTGCTCGACGTGCTGCGCGACGCATCGTGCGCGGCGACCTTCTTCGTGCTCGGCAAACACCTGGCGGGCGCGCTCGACGTCGCGACGAGAATCGCGCGCGAAGGCCATCGGCTCGGCAATCACACCCATTCGCATGCGCGGCCGGGAGCGCTCGCGGACGCCGCACTGATCGACGAAATCCACACGACCGACATGCTGATTCGTGACGTCTACCGCCGCGCCGGCCTCGCCGCGCCGGACGCGATCCCGCTGCGCCTTCCGTACGGATTGCTGCCGCAGGACGATCGCGCCGCCGTGCTCGCGCGCCTGCAACGCGAACACACGGGCTGGACCGCGATACTGGACGACTGGCAGCGGCCGGCGCCATCGCCGCAGGCGCTGTTCGACGCGATGTGCGCGCACGTCGACGCCTGCGCAGCCCAGCATCGCGACGTACTGTTCTGCCTGCACGACGGATCGCGGCACGGCGACGCGCGACCCAACACGGTCGAAGCCGTACGGCTGTTCCTGAACCGGCAGCGCTGACGCGACGGCCGGCTAATCCGCGGGCCGCGCCCCGTCGAGCAACTGACGCCAGCCGCCGAGGAATCCGATGCCCGGCCCCGGCATCCACAGGCCGCGCTGCGCGGCTTCGAGATGGATCAGCGTCTGGTCCGCGCAGAACAGCGCCATCAACGGCTCGCGGTTGTCGCGCAGCCATTCGGGCGCCGCGTCGGCCCGCGTCGCCGCATAAACCTGCAGGCAGGCCGCCCAGCGCGCACGGTCGAACACGAAGCAGTCGTCGCGGTCCGCATCGCGCGACAGCGCGAACGACGCAAAGGCCGCCTCGAGCCATTGCGCCCCCTGCCCCACATCGTCGAAATCCAGCACGCCGTTCACCGCGTTGCCGACATACAGCAGGTTGCCTGCGTGATAGTCGCCGTGCAGCCAATGCACCTGCCCCGTGAGCCACGACGACGCTGCGTCGAGCTGCACGCCGATCCGCCGGATCACCGTGTCGTAAGCATCGCGCAGATCGCTCGGCAGCGACGGCATCGCGCGCGCCGCCACACGCGCATGACGTGCGCGCAACCACGCCAGCGGCGCCGCTTCGCTCGCGGGTATCGCGGCCAGTGCCGCATGCAGATGCGCGAGCGTGCGCATCGCATCGGTCGCCCCCGCGTGCGGGTCGTCCGGCAAGCCGGGACGGCCGTCGATATGCTCGAACAGATGCAGCCAGCTCCCGTCGGGCATCTGCACGCCGGTTCGCGCATCGACGGTCGGCCGTAGCCGAGGCAGCGCGGGCAGCTTCGACGCCATGCGCGCATCGCCGAGACGGCCGAGTATCGACGCCTCGCGCCGCAACTGCCCGACCGGCTTGCCGGCCCACGACACGCGCAGCACCGTGCGCCCCGCATCGCACTCGACGAGATACGTTTTGTTAGTATGGCCGGACGCCAGCGCCTGCAGGCGCGCCGGCCCGATGTTCCAGTACCGCTGTAGCCACGATTCCAGCGTTTTCACGTCACTCCCACTCGTTGCATCGACCATGTCAGAGCGTCCTTCGGCCCGCATGCGGGACATCAACGTCGAATGGCTGACGCGCGCCGCCGAATTCGGCCATCTGTTCCAGACCCGCTGGCTCGGCGAACGCTTCTTCCATCTGCCCGGCGACATGCTCGCGCTGCAGGAACTGATCTGGCGCGAGCGCCCCGACTGCATCGTCCAGACCGGCATCGCCGCGGGCGGCGGCGTGGTGTTCACCGCGTCGATGCTCGAACTGGCGGGCAACCCGGGCCGCGTCGTCGCGATCGAGCCGCGCCTGCGCGACGAGGTCAGGCAGCGCCTGCACGCGCACCGGCTCGCCCACCGCATGGTGCTGATCGAAGGCGAATCGTGCGCGGCCGACACGCTCGCCTCGGTGCGCGCGCAGATCGGCGACGGCGCGCGCGTGATGGCGATCCTCGATCTCACGCATACGCATGCGCACGTGCTGCGCGAACTCGAATGCTATGCGCCGTTCGTGACGCCCGGCAGCTACGCGATCGTGATGGACACCATCATGGAATACCTGCCCGAGTCGATGTTCGACGGCAAGCCGTACGGCCGAGGCAACAACCCGGCCACGGCCACACGCGAATTTCTGGCCCGCGACGACCGGTTCGACGTCGATCGCGACATCGAGGACCGCGTGCTCATGACGCTGTCGCCAGGCGGCTTCCTGAAGCGAGTGCGCTGATCAGGCGGGCGGCCTGCGCGGAGCCGTCGCGCGCGGCATAGCTGTCGCGGATCCGCGCCGCCTGCTCGCGCAACGATCCCGGGCGCAACAGGCGTTCGAGCGCGCCGGCGATTTCCGCGACGCCGGCCTGCTGCAGATCGAGCACGCAGCCCGCGCCGGCCCGCTCGACGAAGTGCGCCGAATGGAACTGGTCGTTGCAGAACGGCGACAGCAGCATCGGCACGCCGCACGCGAGCGACTCCATCACCGAATTCGCGCCGCCGTGGCTGACGAACGCGTGCGTGCGTCGCAGCAGCGCCAGTTGCGGCGCGTAACGTACCGCGATCACGCGTTCGTCGCCGGCCGGCAGCAGATCCGAATCGACCAGCTCGCCGACCGACAGCACCAGTTGCGCGGACGTCGCGCGCGTCGCCTCGATCACCTTCGCGAACAGTGCCGGATGGTAGTAAAGCTGGCTGCCGAGCGACATATAGACGAGCGGGCGATCCGCATCGACGCGTTCCCACGGGAACGCCGTCTCGTCGCCGCGCGGGCCCGACGGCATCGCGGGGCCGACCAGTTCGACGCCGGGCGGCGGCGCGCCGACCAGCGCGTCGGTCGTGAACGCGAGCGTCAGGTGCGGCGACAGCACGTCGCAACCGCGAAAGCGCGCGTCGAGGCCGTAGCGCGCGAACAGCCGCGTGCGTTCCGGTTCCAGCCATCGCACCGTGCGCAGCAGTTCCGAATCCAGATCGTCCGGCAGCACCGGATTCAGCGAATTGGACATCGAGACCCACGGCAGCCCTTCCAGTTCGGCGGCAATCGCCGCGGCATAGAGCAGCGGATCGATCACGACCACGTCGGGCTGCCATTCGCGCAGCACCGCGCGGATGCCGTCCACCTGCGCGGGCGCGAGGTCGATCAGCAGCGTGCGGATCCAGTGCCGCAGCCAGTCGGCGTCGCGAATGTTCGCGGCGAAGCTCGCGCCGCGCGACAGGTCGTGGCGCTCGGGCGTCTCGCGCGGCCCGACGAACGCGAAGTCGCCGGCGCCGTCGAGCTGTTCGCTGATGTCGGCCGGCGCATAGAACGCCACGTCGCAACCGGCGGCGCGCAGATGCTGGGCCGGGCCGATGCAGGGATTGACGTGGCCCTTCTCGGGCACGACGCAGAACAGGATGCGTTTCATGAGCGGCTCAGGTCGGGCGATGCGCGGCATCGGGATGAAGGCGATCGAGATGATCGAGAATCAGTGTCAGCGTGGTCCACAACACGCGCTCGGTATCCGTCTGCAAAGCGGGTGCGGCCAGGCCGAGCGTGTCGGCCAGCGCATGCGTGCGGCCGCGATCGAGCAGCGTCGCGAGATCCATCGCCGGCGCGAGCCGCCCGCGCTTGGGGCCGTGCACGAGACGGTCCGGCAGCTTCAGGCGCGCGCCGAGATCGCGCAGGCACTGCTTGTTCGGGTCGGGCGCGACGCTCGTCAGATGCGCGACGACGGCGGGGTCGACGAACGGCGGATGCAGGTCGACCGACGCGGCGTCGAACAACGCGTGGCACAGCGGCAGATAGTTGGCCGACCGGTCGCGGCGCAATACCTGATCCGCGCCGTCGCCGGTAATCGCCACCTCGACGCCGTCCGCCGCCATCGCATCGGCCAGCAGCAGCTTCGCGACCGGATGCAGGTTGAACATCGGCTCCTCGACCGCATGGGTCGTTCTCGGCAGCGCCGCGACGAAATCGGCCTCGTTCGCGCGCACGATCTTCACGTTCGCCTGCATCAGCGCGGCGAGTTCGAGCGCCGCATCGCGTTCGCAGTAATCGGGCATGCCGGTCGCGAGGATGTAGGCCGTCACATGCCCCAACGCGCCGAGCTCGCGCAGCAACGCGAGCAGCAGCGCCGAATCGAGCCCGCCGCTCAGCGCCAGTGCGACGCGCTTGCCGCTGTCGAGCGCGCGCTGCAGCGACGCGCGCAGCACGGTGTCGAGATCGGCATGCTGCGGCCGCTCGGGCGCCGGCTGCACCGTCAGCCCTTGCGGCGACCGGATCAGTGCATGGCCGGGCGGCACCGCGAGCACGTCGCGCAGCACGGTCCGGCCGACGAGACGCTCGCCGCTCAGGTAACCCGCGATGGCGGCCGCATCCGGCGCGCCGGCCGGTTGCCCCGACGCCCGCAATACGGCGCGGATGCCGGACGCCGACACGCCGCTGTGCGGATGGTAGTGCAGACGATCGAAACCGAACGGGTCGCGCGTGCCGACGATCATGGATAACGAGCCTTCAAGGTGTCCACTTCAATGCGTTTGAGGATGCGATGCGGCGCCACCGGCGCGCTGCCGCCCTGACAATGCAGGCACGCTTCGAGCGGCGTCTCGCGTTGCAGATAGGCCAGCATCGCGTCGAGCATGCCCGCATCGTCGCGCAACGGCAGGCCGTCGGCCTGGAAATCCTTCTCGCCCTTGTACAGCGTATGGAAATGCGCGGGACGCGTGCACGTGTAGAACATGCCGTCGCGAATCATATGGCAGCGCTCGCGGATCCAGCAATCGCGATAAAGACGCCGGGCTTCGTCGCGGTCCGTGCCGGGCTGGGCGCGGTTCATCGTCGTGAACACGTCCTGCACCTTCCAGTTCAGGCGCACGTCGAAGCGCGCGGCCTGGTGCTCGACGTGCGCGACCAGATCGGCGGAGAGCGCCGGCTTCGGATAGCGCGAGATCGTCAGCGCATCCACCGCTTGCCAGAATGCGTCGGGCATCTCGCCGAGCTTCAGGCCGTTCGTCGTGACCGAGATCACGGGCGCGATGCCGGTGCCGCGCACGCGTTCGACCAGTTCGACGAGCGCCGGATGCAGCAACGGTTCGCCGCCGACCAGCTTGAACATCCTCGGGCGCAGCACCTTCGCGGCCTTGCGCAGATCGGCTTCGATCGATTCGGGGCGTGCATACCATTCGGGCAAAAGCGGCGACAGCGAACAGCATTCCGCGCAGGTCAGGTTGCAGTGATCGACGATATGCGCTTCCAGCGAACGCGTCTGGACCCGCCCGTCCTCGACGCGGTAATCGCGATCCAGCGGCGGCGGAAACACGTGCTGGCGCTCGCCGGCTCGCGGCGGATTCGGGATCGTGTTCGGATTCGCACTCACATCAGCTTCCTGCTTCCACGCATCGGAAAAAGAAATCGACCAGATGGTCGCGCGCGTCCACCATCGCGGACGCCATCGTCACCCCGCCGTTCAGGTGCGACGCGAAGCGCGACGGATCGTCGAGCCAGCCTTGCACGATCCACAGCTTGAGCGCGTGCTGCAAGCATGCGGCATCGACCGCCCATCCGAGGTTGGCCGGGTTCACCGGCCGCACGCGCCGATAGGCACGCACGAACGCTGCCGCGAGGTGCGGCGCTTCCAGCGGCAAGTGATTCAGGCATCGCACCAGCTCGTATTCGCGAGGCGCGCCGATCGACGCCTCCCAGTCGAGGATCAGCGGCGGCAGCTTGCCCGTGAACAGATAGTTGAACTGGTTGTAGTCGTTGTGGATCGGGTGCTGCGGATCGTCGGCTGGAAACGCCTCGATGCTGCCCGGATAGTAGCGATCGAGCATGCGCAGCGCGAGATCGACATAGCGGCGCAGGTGCGCCGCGGAGTTGGCGTTCGCATCGGCTCGACCGAGCGCATCCAGCAGACTGCCGCGTACCGCGTCCGCGTCGATCGCGGTCAGCCGCGCACGGATCGTATCGCGCGACGGCAGATGCAGTGATTCGAGGCTCAGGTGCAACGCGGCCAGACTCGCGCCGAGCGCCTCCCATTCGGTTGGCGAGAACGTATCGTAGGTTTTGAATTGCCCGGCTTCCCAGCGCGTCAGCATCGCGTGCGAATGCTGCCCCGACCACAGCGACGCGCCGGACGTCGTACGCTCCAGCGTCTGCACATGGAAACGCGTATCGCCATGCGTTTCCAGATGCGCGAGGACGGCGGTTTCCTTGACGGCGCGTGCGTGGTGTTCGAGCGCATGGAGCTTGACTGCCACGCCTGCGCCGCCGTCGGTCGGCAGACGCCACACCCGCTCGCTGATCTGCGTCGGCGGGCCGCCGCGACCGAGCCCGTAGGTGTCGCGAATCTGGTCGAAGGTAGCGGCGAGCGAATCCATTCAGATGTGCTCGGCCGGCCCGTGCCGATACGGATGACCGGTCAGGAACGTGTTGTGTCCGACGTAGCGCAGCTTGTACATCGCCGGCCGGAACAACACCGACGGATCGTTGTTCGCGATGCCGAGCAGCGGGTACAGGTCATGCCGCACGAAGAACGCGTTGTTGCCCATGTCGTCGCAGCAGACGAGTTCATAGCCCTTCTGCCTGCCGAGACGAACGAGCGATTCGAGGCTCGCGCCGTAATAGGTCGAGCCGTCCCATTCGTGGTCGGGATTGAAGCACATGACCCAGCGCTCGGGCGGCGTGTAGTACGGGTTGTATTCGATCACGACGATGCGCGGCCGGAACGACTGCAGGCCGCGCCACACCCAGTAATCGTTGCCGTCGATATCGATCGACAGCAGGTCGAAGTCGGTCGGTACGTTCGCGTCGGCGAGCAGTCGGTCAACCGTGTCGGGCTGCACGCGATCGTGATGCAGGCGCACGCGCTCCACGCCCGCGTAGTGCGCGTCAAGCTTGCCGAATCGGTATGCGCTGCCTTCCACGAGTACGCCTGACCAATCCTGCTCGCGCAGCAGACGCGCGGTATTGCTGTTGCGCAGGCCGTCGCTCGCGCCGATATCGACACAGAAGCGGTTGGTCGGCGCGATCCGCTCCATCAGACGCGACAGGATGCCCTCCTCGGTGCCCTGCGCGTAGAGGCTGGGCTCAAGGCCGGACAGGTCGAGCGGGAGAGGATGGTCCTGCATCGAGAGCGGCTCCGGGGCGAAATGGGGAATGATGGGCGGTGTTGGGTGTTAATTTACCCGAAGTCTATTGAACAGAGGAAACTGGCATGCGCGGCGCGGCGGGTTTTGCCGCAGCGGATATGAAAAGCCCGCATCGACATTGCTGTCGATGCGGGCCTGTCGCGCTGCTGGCGGTTCGCCGGTGCGGTGATTCCTGACCTGGCCCCACGACCGGACGAAACCTCAGGACACTTACTCCTGCCCCTGGCTCGCCAGGAACTCCTCGTAATTCCCGCCGAAGTCGAACAGCGTGCCGTCCGTACGCACTTCGATGATCCGGTTCGCCAGCCCGCTCACGAATTCGCGGTCGTGCGACACGAAGATCAGCGTGCCTTCGAACTGCTCGAGCGCGATCTGCAGCGACTCGATCGATTCCATGTCCATGTGGTTGGTCGGCTCGTCCATCAACAGCACGTTGTGGCGGCCGAGCATCAGCTTGCCCCAGATCATGCGGCCCTTCTCGCCGCCCGACAGCACCTTCACCGACTTCTTGATGTCGTCCGACGAGAACAGCAGGCGGCCCAGCGTGCCGCGCACCATCGTTTCGTCGTCGCCGTCCTTGCGGTACTGGTCGATCCAGTCCATCAGCGTGATGTCGTCCGGGAATTCCTCGTACGTGTCCTGCGGCATGTAGCCGACGTTCGCGTTCTCGGCCCACTTCACCGTGCCGTGATCGAGCGGCAGGTTGCCGAGCAGCGCACGCAGCAGCGTCGTCTTGCCCGCGCCGTTCTCGCCGATGATCGCGATGCGCTCGCCCGGCTGCACCGACAGGTTGAAGTTCTGGAAGATCGTGCGCTCGTACTTCTTCGTGATCTCTTCGGCGACCACCGCGACGTTGTGCAGCTTCTTCTCGAACTCGAAGCGGATGAACGGGTTCTGCCGCGACGACGGCTTGAATTCCTCGATCTTGATCTTGTCGATCTGCTTCGCGCGGCTGGTGGCCTGGCGCGCCTTCGACTTGTTCGCCGAGAAGCGGCGCACGAAATCCTGCAGTTCGGCCACGCGCTCCTTCGCACGTGCGTTCGCCGCGGCCTGACGCTCGCGCGCCTGGGCCGATGCGAGCATGTAGTCGTCGTAGTTGCCCGGCCAGACCTTCAGCGTGCCGTAGTCCATGTCGGCCATGTGCGTGCACACCGAGTTCAGGAAGTGACGATCGTGCGAAATGATGATCATCGTCGAGTTGTACTCGTTGAGCGTGTGCTCGAGCCAACGGATCGAGTTGATGTCGAGGTTGTTGGTCGGTTCGTCGAGCAGCAGCACGTCCGGCTTCGAGAACAGCGCCTGCGCGAGCAGCACGCGCAGCTTCCAGCCCGGCGCGACGTCGGCCATCGTGCCGTTGTGGAACTTCTCCTCGATGCCGATGCCGAGCAGCAGCGCGCCCGCGCGCGCCTCGGCGTCGTAGCCGCCGTATTCGGCGAACTTGCCTTCGAGCTCGGCCGCGTGCATGTAGTCGTCGTCGGTGGCTTCCGGGTTCGCGTAGATCGCGTCGCGCTCGGTCATCGCGGCCCACATCTCGGTGTGGCCCATCATCACGACGTCGAGCACGCGCACGTCCTCGTACGCGAACTGGTCCTGGCGCAGCTTGCCCAGGCGGACGTTCGGCTCCAGCGCGACGTTGCCGGCGCTCGGCTCGAGGTCGCCGCCGAGAATCTTCATGAAGGTCGACTTGCCACAGCCGTTTGCGCCGATCAGACCGTAGCGGTTGCCCTCGCCGAATTTGACCGAGATATTCTCGAACAAGGGCTTCGGCCCGAATTGCATCGTGATGTTGGCAGTAGAAAGCACGGCAGGTCCCGTTAAGAGAGAAATCGACGGAAAACCGTGTATTTTAGCAGGTGTCGGCGAAACTGCCGACCGCACCGCCCAGCGGCCCATCAACACGACGGCACGCGCCCCACCGCCGTCTTGCCGGAATCCCGCATGCTCGCCAGCCAGCTTCGCGAACGTCTCGTAGGCGCATGGCGCCTCGTGTCCTACGAAATCCGCCCGTGCGACGGCAGCGCGGTCGCCTATCCGCTCGGCCGCGACGTACGCGGCTGGATCCTCTATACGCCGGACGGCTACATGTCGGCCCAGCTCATGGCCGCCGGCCGGCCGCGCTACGCCAACGGCGATCTTCAGGGCGGCACCGACGACGAATGCGCGGCCGCCGCGCGCGGCTATATCGCCTACTCCGGCCCCTTTCAGGTCGCCGACGACGGCACGCTGACCCACGCGATGGACGTCAGCCTGTTCCCGAACTGGATCGGCGACGTCCAGCAGCGGGCCGTCATGCTCGACGGCGATCGTCTGCAGCTCGGCACCGTCGCGCCGGTGCGGATCGACGGCCGCGAGGTCGACGCCGTGCTGCTGTGGGCGCGCGCGGGCCGCTGACGCGCATCACTTGCCGGCCTTGCCGGCCGCCTTCTGCGCCGCCTGCGCCTTCATCTGCCCGAACAGTTCCGAGCATGGCACGTCGCGGTTGTTGCTCGGCGCGATCAGCGGAATCAGCGCCGCGAACGGGTTGATCAGCCCGAGCCCGATCATCGCGCCGGCGCGCAGCGCGAGCGCGCCCGCATCGACGCCGACCTTCGGGTTCTTGAACGTGCCCTTCGCATACAACGGCGAGCGCAGCGAGAAGATCCGGAAGCCCTTCGTATGCGGATGGATCTTCAGGTCGAGCGATTCGTCGCGCAGGTTGATCGGGCCGTCGACGTTGATCAGCGCATCGTCGGTATCGAGCGCGAAGACCTTCGGGTCGAGCATGCCGTCGGTCGCCACGAAATCGATCGCCGCGCAATTGATGTTGACGTCGCGGTTGCCGAACAGCTTCTCGTAGACGACGTTCGCGACGTTCAACCCCGCCGCCTCCATCAGCAAGCGGCTGATGCGGCCGTTGGTGATCAGCGCCTTCACTTCGCCGGTCGACGTCGCCGCGAGTGCGGCCGGCGAATTGCCGGTTGCCGACAGCGACGCGTCGCCGTTGATTTCGCCGAGTGCCGTCTGCATGACCTTCTGCGTCGGGAACAGCTGCTTGAGCTTCAGATGCCGTGCGACCAGCTTGAAGCGGCCCTTGAGCGGCGTGCGACTGCCGTCGAGATGCGCGTTCGTCTCGAGTGTGCCGCCCGCGACGCCGAACTGCAGCGGCTCGAACGACAGCACGCCGTCCTGCATCAGAATGTGCGTGTACAGGTTGGTGATCGGCAACTGCGGGCTCTTGATCAGCTTGCGGCCGGTGAACTTCACGTCCGCGTCGATCGCGCTCCAGCGTTCGGTGCGGAACGTCTCCACCGGCAGCACGCGGTCGGGCGGCTGGCGCGTCGTGTCGCCGCGCTTGGCCTTGCTCGCGGCCGTATCCGCGCCGATCACCGGCGCGAGATCGGAGAACTGCAGCAGGTTCGACACGAGCTCGCCCGACAGCTTCGGCCGCGGCGCGCGCTGCGCCCAGACGAGCGTGCCGCCGAGGTCGCTGCCGCCGACGCGGCCATTGAAGTTCTCGTAGCGGAAGGTGCTCGCGTGCGGCTTGAAGTTGCCGATCAAGCGCCCTTCGGTCGCATAAGGCGGCGTATCGGGCAGCGTGATGCCGGTGAGCTGATAAAGGTGCGACATCGACGTGCCCTGCAGCCACAGCCGCAGGTCGAGCGCCGCGAGATGCATCGGGTCGGTCAGCGTGCCGACGATCGCGAGCCGCGTATCGCCGGCCTTCACGTCGGCCTGCAGCGGGAACGGCCGCGACGCATCCTGGATCGCGAGCACGCCGCCGACCTTGCCGGTGCCGCTGATCGGCACGTTCTTGTAACGGCCGTCGACCTTCAGCCCGAAGGCATAGGTCGGGCCGGACGGCTTCGCGGGCGCCGCCGCGCCGCTGGCGCCGGACGCGGCAGCGGCCGCCGACGCGGAAGGCGTGGCAGGCGCGGACGCAGCGGGCAACCCCGACGAACCGGAAGCGGCCGACGCAACGACACTCGCGGCCGACGCGCCCGAGGCCGCGGCCGCGCTCGCCCCCGACGCGGCTTGCGCATCGGCCCTCGCGCCCAGTTGCGCGGCGCCATGCTTGCCCACGCGCTGCGCCGACGCCGCACGCGACGTCTGCTCCTGTTCCTTCAGCACGTCGCCGAGGGGGATCGGCTGGCCGAGCGTATCGATCGCGACGGTCAGATCGGCCTTCGTGATCGCGTCGCGATACGTGACGGTGCCCTTCGCGAACCCGAAGCTGTCGAGCCGCACCTTCCACCGCGAAGGCTGCGACGATTGCTTGAACTGGAAGGTCCACGTATTGCTGCCGTCCGCGCGCCGCTCGAGATCGACGGCGGGATTCACGACGTCGATCGACGGGATGACGATTTCATGCGCAAGCAGCGGCAGGATCGCGAGATCGAAGTGCGCGGCATCGAGCGTAACGAACTTGGGCGCCTTCGCCCAGTCGGGATTGCCGATCTCGAGTTGCGTGGCGGAGAAGCTCGGCCAGGGCACCCATGCGCGCCAGCCGGTTTCGCCATCGGGGCGACGCCAGCCGACCTTGAGGTCGCCGTTGATCGCGAACGGGCGGCCGAGTGCGGCGCTCACCTGTTCGTTGACCCACGGTTTCGCGCGGTTCCAGTCGAACGTGAAAAGAAAGACGCCGGCCGCCGCGATGAGCACCGCGACGATGCCGACGACCCATGCAGCCGATTTGCCGATGGCTCGGGTTAGCGTCATGGCGGTTCCGTTGTTGTTCTGAAGTGTTGCCGCACCGTGCCGGGCCGCTTGCGTGGACGAACGGCGCACGACAACTGCGGCTTTTCGATCGGTATTATGACGCACGACATGACGGCCTTTCGGCGCCATTAACGCTTTTTTTCATTTGTGACATGACCTCCCCCACCGGCCTCATCGACGCGCAGCACATCACGCGGCGCGACGCCAGCAGCGGCAAGACGCTGCTGGCCCCGACCGATTTCAGCCTCGCCGCGGGCTCGCGAATCGCTGTCACCGGCCCCTCCGGGTCGGGCAAGAGCGTGCTGCTGCGCGCCCTCGCGCTACTCGATCCGCTCGACGGCGGCCGCCTCCTGTGGCGCGGCAGCCGGATCCGGCGCAGCGCGATTCCGCGCTACCGGCGCAGTGTCGCCTATGTCCGCCAGCGCCCCGCGCAAATGGACGGCACCGTCGAATCGCAGTTGCGCTATCCGTATTCGCTCGCGATCTATCGCGACGTCGCGTTCGATCGCGCACGCGCCGAAACGCTCGCCGCACAGGCCGGCCGCGGCGCCGACTTTCTCGACAAGCGCGCGAGCGACCTGTCCGGCGGCGAGGCGCAGATCGCCGCGCTGCTGCGCGTGCTGCAGCTCGATCCCGACGTGCTGCTGCTCGACGAGCCGACCTCCGCGCTCGATCCCGAATCGGCACGCGCGATCGAAGCGCTCGTCGGCGCGTGGTTCGACGCCGCGCCCGACGCACGCGCCTACATGTGGATCTCGCACGATCCGGCCCAGGCCGCGCGGATCGGCACGACACGGCTCGTGATGCAGGCCGGCGTATTGCACGCGGCCGACCCGACGGAGGTTGCGCGATGAGCCCGGCACTGCAGGACCTGAGTCTGGTCGACGTCGGCATCGCCGCCGCGCTCGTCGCCGTCAACGGCGCGATCTCGGCGGCGCTGTCGCTCGGCCTCGGCCGCAAGCTCGCGCTCGCGGCGATGCGCACCGTCGTGCAGTTGCTCGCGATCGGCTACGTGCTCGGCTGGGTGTTCGGCCATCCGCACTGGTACGTCGTGCTGCCGCTCACCGCGTTGATGACGCTGATCGCCGGTTTCGCCGGCGCGGGGCGCGGCAAGCGCACGTACCGCGGCCAACGCATCGACAGCATCGCGTCGATCTGGTTCAGCAGCTGGTTCGTCGCGGCGGTCGGCCTGTTCGTCGTGATCCGCATCCATCCGTGGTTCGCGCCGCAATACGCGATCCCGATCCTCGGGATGATTCTCGGCAATACGCTGACGGGCGTCTCGCTCGGCGTCGAGCGGATGATGGAGGAACTCACCGCGCGCCGCGATCGCGTCGAAACCGCGCTCGCGCTGGGTGCGACGCGCTGGGAAGCCGCGCAGGACGCCGCGCGCCAGGCCGTGCGCGCGGGCATGCTGCCGACGCTGAACCAGATGGCGGTGGTCGGCGTCGTGAGCCTGCCGGGGATGATGACGGGCCAGGTGCTGGCCGGCCAGTCGCCGCTGCAGGCCGTGCGCTACCAGATCGTGATCATGTTCCTGATCGCCGCCGCGTCCGCGCTCGGCACCGTCGGCGCGGTGCTGATGACCTATCGCCGGCTGTTCTCCGCCGATCACCGCTTTCTCGCGTCCCGGCTCGAAGAGCGCACGCACTGACGCGCGGCGGCAGCCTGCGCATGCGAAGTTTCACCGAAATGTCATGACCGGACGGACAGGATGCGCGCGAGCATGACGTGACATCCGCATCACGTCACACGTCGCCGTTGCACGGTCGCGGCGCCGCGCCGCGAAGCCGGCAACGGATGCATCGCGACGGCGGCACGGCAGACCTGCTCGCGTGCTGGCCTGCTCGTTCCGCCCCCCGTCGAACCGGTTGCGCGCGCACCGGACCGGACGAAACGCCGGCCCGCGCGCGCCGCTCAACGCTTGATCGACACCGTCACCTTGGTGCCGTCGCTCATCGTCACGGACTTCGACCCGCCGTTGGTCGGAATCGACACCCACTTCACCTGGCTCACCGACGCGACGTCCGGACACTGCAGCGACTTGCCGCCGGCCGTCACGCTGCGCGTGCCCTTCGGTGCGGCCGCCTGGAAGCTCAACTGCACGTTGGCGACGCCCTTTGCGTCGACCGACGGCGCGAGCCGCACCTGGGTCTGCCGCACCATCGCGCCGTTCGCGTCGCGCGGCAGGTTGTCGGCGTTCGGGCAGCCGTCCGGCATCGCCACGGCACCGCTCGGCGGCACCGACTTCCAGTTGAAATCGTCCGTCTCGCCCGAGCGGATCTTGCGGGTCTCCTGCGTATTGCCGAAGGTCTTCGAGTCGACCTTGACGGTGTATTCGAGCTGTCCCGTACCGCCGCCCTTCAGGCTGCCCTTGACCGGCGGCGCCGCGAATACGCTCGCGCTGACGCACGCCGCCGCGAACACGACCGACCACGATGCGGCGACCGACAAGCTGCGTTGGCTCATGCTGACCTCCTTGTAATGCGGCGGCACGCGCGTGCCGCGCGGTTTTCGATGCATGATGCGCTGCCAGTCTACCGCCAAGCGGGATGCAATGCGCCGCAAACGCATCGGGTGTTACCCCGCTTGCGTTCGCGGCGCCGCAACCTTACGCGTACCGCCGGCTCAGAACCCGCTCAACACGAGCTTGCCGATCGCGCGCCCGCCCTCGAGCATCCGGTGCGCGCGCCGCACGTTCTCGGCATTGATCGTGCCGAGCTGTTCGCCGAGCGTCGTGCGCAGCGTGCCGCCGTCGACGAGCCGCGCCACCTCGCTCAGGATCTTGTGCTGCTCGATCATGTCCGGCGTCTCGAACATCGCACGCGTGAACATGAATTCCCAGTGAAACGCGGCGCTCTTCGCCTTCAGCAATTCGACCGGCACCGGCTTCGCGTTCTCGACGATCGTGCAAATACCGCCCTGCGGCCGGATGACTTCCGCAGCGGCCGGGAAATGATGGTCGGTATCGTTGAAGATCAGCACGTAGTCGACGCTCGGATGGCCGATCTCGCGCAATTGCGCCGGCAGATCGCCGAAATGGTCAACCACCGCATCCGCGCCCAGCGCGCGCACCCAGTCGGCCGACGCCGGCCGCGACGCGGTCGCGATCACGTGCAGCTTGCCGAGCGTCTTCGCGAGCTGGATTGCAATCGAGCCCACGCCGCCCGCGCCGCCGATGATCAGCACCGACTTGCCCGCGTCCGCGCCCTGCGGCGACACGCGCAACCGGTCGAACAGCGCTTCCCATGCGGTCAGCGCGGTGAGCGGCAGCGCGGCCGCCGCCGCGAAGTCGAGCGTGCGTGGCTTCAGCGCGGCGATCCGCTCGTCGACCGCGTGGAATTCGCTGTTCGCGCCGGGCCGCGTGATGCTGCCCGCGTAGAACACTTCGTCGCCGGGCCGGAACAGCGTGACGTCGGCGCCGACCGCGACGACCGTGCCGGCCGCATCCCAGCCGAGCACGCGCGGCGTCTCCTCGATCTGCGGCTTCGGCGCACGCACCTTGGTGTCGACCGGGTTCACGGAAATCGCCTCGACCTTCACGAGCACATCCCGCGGGCCCGGCACGGGCTGCGGCAGTTCGACGTCGAGCAACGCTTGCGGGTCGTCGATCGGCAGATAACGGGTCAATCCAACGGCTTTCATCTCGATACTCCTTTCAGGAAATCCGGCAGGCTGCGGCGCAACCTCCATGCGTGCCATCGTAGGCAACCCGATAATTCGAGAAAACCGCTATATTTCCTGAAACATTTTCAGGAATTTCAGAATAATGACGTCCGCTCCCGTTTCGGCGCCCGACAAGCCGCTCGACCTGCTCGACGTCGCGCTGTTCGTGCGCGCGGCACTGCTCGCGAACGTCAGCGCGGCCGGGCGCGAATTCGGCGTGTCGGCAGCGGTCGCGAGCGCACGCATCGCGCAGCTCGAACGCCAGCTCGGCGCGCGGTTGCTGCATCGCACCACGCGCCGCATCAGCCTCACGCAGGACGGCGAAATCTTCATGGCGCGCGCCGACGCGCTGCTCGCGGCCGCCGACGCCGCCCGCGCGTCGGTCGGCCGCGGTCGCAGCGAGCCGTACGGGCGGCTGAAGGTGTCGATGTCGTCGTCGTTCGGCCGCCAGCACGTCGCGCCGGTGATTCCGGCGTTCCTGCGCCGCTATCCGTCCGTGTCGCTCGATCTGCGGCTGTCCGACGAGATCGTCGATCTGGTCGACGACGGCTACGACGTCGCGATCCGCCTCGGTGCGCTGAAGGATTCGACGCTCGTCGCCCGCAAGCTCGCCGTCAACCGCCGCGTGCTGTGCTGCTCGCCCGCCTATCTCGCCGAACACGGCACGCCGCGCCATCCGGCCGACCTGACGCAGCACGAATGCGTGATCCTCGGCGACCAGCGCGACTGGTCGTTCGCGACGCCGCAAGGCCCGCTCACGGTGCGGGTCGGCGGCCGGCTCGTCGCGAGCAACGGCGAGGCGATCCGCGAAGCGCTCGTCGACGGCTTCGGCATCGCGATCAAGTCGACCTGGGACGTCGGCCCGCTGCTCGCAAGCGGCACGCTCGTCACCGTGCTCGACGACTACCCGTTCGCGGAGGACGTCGCGATCTGGGCCGTCTATCCGAGCCGCGCGCACGTGCCGCTGAAAACCCTCGCGTTCATCGCGTTCCTGGCCGAGCATTTCGGCGATCCGCCGTACTGGGATCGCGCAAACGGATGACCGCCACCGCACCGCGCGCGGTTTCGCTCCGGCGCCGGCCGCCATGCACGGCCAACCGGCTACAATGGCGCGTTCGCGACGCAACGGCCCGCAGCCGCACGAGGCCCGCGTCCGCAGGCGGCCGTCCGTGGGCCGCGCACGTCATTCATTCGTCTTCCAACCACTCGTCATGACCCACAATCTCGTCATCCAGAGCCTTGCGCCGCTGTCGGACGCCCATCACAAACCGCTGCTCGCGCTCTCGCGCGGCACCCGCATCGTGCAGACCGACGATCACGCGCTGCGCGTCGAAAACGCGAGCCCGGCGCAGCGCCTCGACATCGACGCGTACTGCGGCACGCACGCGCTCGACTTCGGGTTCGTCGAGGCCGGCCTCACGCTCGGCGATTTCGGGCTCGCGGTGATGGACATGGATTCGACGCTGATCACGATCGAATGCATCGACGAGATCGCCGATTTCTGCGGACTGAAGACGCAGGTCGCGGAGATCACCGAAGCGTCGATGCGCGGCGAGATCCGCGATTTCAACGAAAGCCTCACGCGCCGCGTCGCGCTGCTGGCCGGGCTCGACGCGCACGCACTCGAGCGCGTGTACGAAGAACGGCTGCAACTGTCGCCGGGCGCCGAGACGATGCTGGCCGGCGTGAAGGCCGCCGGCATGAAGACGCTGCTCGTGTCGGGCGGCTTCACGTTCTTCACCGAGCGGCTGAAGGCGCGCCTCGGCATCGACTACGCGCATGCGAACACGCTCGAGATCGTCGACGGCAAGCTCACCGGCAAGGTGCTCGGCGAGATCGTCAACGCCGACGTGAAGGCGCGCCTGCTGCGCGAGACGTGCGCGTCGCTCGGCCTCGAGCCGCGCCGCGCGATCGCGATGGGCGACGGCTCGAACGATCTGAAGATGATGGCCGAAGCCGGGCTGTCGGTCGCGTTCCACGCGAAGCCCGTCGTGCGCGACGCGGCGACGGTCGCGTTCGACCATGTCGGCCTCGACGGGCTGCTGCGACTGTTCTGATCCAGCCGCACCGTCAATGAAAAACGCCGGCGCGACAGGGTATCGCGCCGGCGTTTCGTTTGTGTGCCGGACGTTGCCGGCCGGCGATCAGCCGAGCGCGGCCTGCATCGCGCGCTCGATGTCCGCGCGCAAATCGGCTTCGTCTTCCAGACCGACGTAGAAACGCACCAGCGTGCCGCGATGCGGCCAGTCCGGACGCATCGACGCGACGTCGTAAGGCATCGCGAGGCTGCACGCGCCGCCCCAGCTCCAGCCGATCGCGAACAGCTCGAGCGACTCGACGAAACGGTCGACCTGCTCCGCACTGTAGCGTGCGTCGAACACCACCGAGAACAGCCCGCCCGCGCCGGTGAAATCGCGCATGAACGACGCGTGCCCCGGGCAGTCGGCGATCTGCGGATGCAGCACCGCCGCAATCTCCGGCCGCGCCTTCAGCCATTGCGCGAGCGCGAGCGCGCTCTTGCCGTGCGCGTCGAAGCGCAGCTGCATGCTCGGCAGGCTGCGCAGCACGAGCGAGCAATCGTCGACCGACACGCCGATCCCGCAGCGCATCCGCGCGAGCTTCAGCTTCGCATGCAGTTCCGCGTTCGCGGTGATCGTCGCGCCCATCAGCACGTCGCTGCCGCCCGACTGGTACTTGGTCAGCGCCTGCACCGAGATGTCGACGCCGTGCGCGAACGGCTTGAACGCGAGGCCCGCGGAAAAGGTGTTGTCGATCGCGGTGACGATGCCGCGCGCCTTCGCGGCCGCCGTGATCGCCTGCACGTCGGGCACTTCCATCGTCACCGAGCCGGGCGCCTCGATCCAGATCAGCCGCGTGTTCGGCTGGATCAGCGCCGCGATGCCGGCGCCGATCAACGGATCGTAAAAACGCGCGGTGATGCCGAAATCGTTCGCCAGCCACTTGCCGAAATCGGCGTTCGGGCCGTACACGTTGTGCGGAATCAGCACGTCGTCGCCCGCTTTCACGATCCCGAAGTAGACGTTCATGATCGCCGCGAGACCCGACGGCTGCAGCAGCGCGTGCGTGCCGCCCTCGATCTCGGCGAGCCGCTGCGCGAGCGCGAGCGACGTCGGCGTCGCGTGGAGCCCGTAGCGCCACTGGTTGTCGTCGTGCCAGACCAGCGCGCGCATCGTCGCGAGATCGGGGAACACGACCGTCGACGCGCGCGCGACCGGCGGCACGAACGAACGGAAGCCTTCCGGAATGGCGTCGTCGGGTTGAACGATGCGGGTTTGCAGCGCGCGCTTGGGAGTGGATGCGGTCATGACTGGAGGCCGGGCACGAGGCCGTTCGGTTGCGGAATATGTCGCTAGAGTAGCCAAAATCGGCGCACTTGGCCCGGTACAGTGCGCGCCGCGCACGCCGAGCCAGCGCCCGTTCAGTCGTCGGTTCGCAGGTTGACGACGCCGCCCACCGTCTCGATTTCGCGCACGCGGCCGTCGCGCACCTGCAGCGCCGCGCGCTTGCCCGGCGCCAAACGCAGCACGACCGGCTGCGGATCCGATTCGTCCGAATTCATCCGGTCCGCCTTCAGGTCGCCCGCCGCGTCGAAACGGCCGATCCACACGCCGGTGATGTTCGTGCCGTCGTTCGACTCCTCGATCTCGAGCGTATCGCCGTCGCGGTCGCCCGCGAGCAGCACGACCTCGCCCGTGTCGGCGAACTGGTATTCGCCGTGCACGCCTTCCTCGTCCGTCTTGGGGCCGAGATGCACGACGATCGGCCGGTCGCCGAGCGTGCCTTCGTAGCGCGGCAGGCGGGCGAACTCGGGATTCGGCTTCAGCGGCCGCGCCGGCGCCGGTTCATCCTGCTGCACGCCGGGTGCAACCGCCTGCGCTTCGATCGCCGCCGGCATCGCGATGCCCGCTGCCAGCGCACCCGCGACGACGAGCGCCCGTTGCCATTCCGAATATCGACCCACCTCGTGTTGCTCCTTGCTTCAGATTCGCCCGTCGATCGCGGGACCGTGCCGGGTCGAAACCCGGCTCTTGCGTCGCCGCGCCAGCCTGCGCTGCGACTGCGTCGGCGTGCGCGTTTCGCGTCAGCCCTGCATCAGGCTTTCCACCGCAGCGCGGTGCGGAATCGGCGCGACCGCGCCGTAACCGGTCGTCGACAGCGCCGCCGCCGCGTTCGCATAACGCGCGGCCGCGAACGGATCGTCGCCCGCGACGATCCGCGCGACGAACGCGCCGCCGAAGCAGTCGCCCGCGCCGGTCGCGTCGACGGCCTCGACCGCGAAGCCCGGCACGACGCGCCGCTCATGCGGCGTCGCGACATACGCGCCTTCCTTGCCGAGCTTCAGCGCGACGACCTGCGGCCCGTGCTCGAGCATCGCGTCGACGATCGCGTCGCGATCGTTCGCGCCCGTGAGCGCCGTCACGTCGTCCCAGCTCGGCAGACAGATGTCCGTCTGGCGCAGCGCCTCGCGCATCACCGCACGGGCACGCGGCAGCGGCCACAGCTTCAGGCGCAGGTTCGTGTCGAAGCTGACCTTCGCGCCGTGGCGACGCGCATGGTCGATCGCCGCGAATGCCGCATCGCACGGGGCCGTGCCAATTGCAAGACTGATGCCCGACAAGTGCACGGCCTTCGCGGCCGCGAGCGCGTCGAGCGGCAGGTCGCCCGTCGCATAGCGGCTCGCAGCCGACCCCGCGCGCAGATAGTCGAACTGATGGCCGTCGATGCCGTGCGTGACGAAATACACGCCGGTCGGCGCCGTGCGGTCGATGCGCACGTACGTCGTGTCGACCTGCTCCGCCGCCCACATGTCGGCCAGCAGCCGGCCGAACGGATCGTCGCCGATCGCCGACACGAAGCCCGTCGACGCGCCCTGGCGCGCCGCCGCGATGCAGAAGTTCGACGTGTCGCCGCCGAAGCCCTGCAGGAATTCGGGACGCCCCGGCTGCGACTGGTTGAATTCGATCATCGCCTCGCCGAGCGCGAGGATCTCCGGAAACGCAGCGGCCATCGCTTACACCTCGCCCCACAGATCGTGACCGTCGGCGCCCGTGATCTTCACGGACACGAAATCGCCGACCTTGTAGCGCTTCGATGCCTTCGCCGCCGGCTCGACATAGACGACGCCGTCGATTTCCGGCGCATCCGCTGCCGTTCGGCCGATGCCGCCTTCCTCGCCGACTTCGTCGATCAGCACCTTGAGCGTCTTGCCGACCTTGCGCTGCATGCGGTTCGCCGATACTTCCTCGGCCACTTCCATGAAGCGCGCACGACGCTCCTCCCGGACCTCGTCCGGCAACGCGCCGTCCAGGTCGTTCGCGGTCGCGCCTTCGACCGGCGAATACGCGAAACAGCCGACGCGATCGAGTTCCGCTTCGCGCACGAAGTCGAGCAGCGTTTCGAACTGTTCTTCCGTCTCGCCGGGGAAGCCCGCGATGAACGTGCTGCGGATCGTCAGGTCCGGGCAGATCTCGCGCCACTTCTGCACGCGCTCGAGCACCTTCTCGGCGTTCGCCGGACGCTTCATGCGCTTCAGCACTTCCGGGTGCGCGTGCTGGAACGGCACGTCGAGATACGGCAGCACGTGGCCCTTGAATGGACCTTCGGCCATCAGCGGAATCACTTCGTCGACGCTCGGATACGGATACACGTAGTGCAGGCGCACCCACGCGCCGTACTGCGCGGCGAGTTCGCCGAGCGCGGCGACCAGGTCGGTCATGCGCGTCTTGATCGGCTTGCCGTTCCAGAAGCCCGTGCGGTACTTCACGTCGACGCCGTAAGCGCTCGTGTCCTGCGAGATCACGAGCAGTTCCTTCACGCCCGACTTGAACAGGTTCTCGGCTTCCAGCATCACTTCGGCGACCGGGCGCGACACGAGGTCGCCGCGCATCGACGGGATGATGCAGAACGTGCAACGGTGGTTGCAGCCTTCGGAGATCTTCAGGTATGCATAGTGACGCGGCGTGAGCTTGATGCCGGCCGCGGGTACGAGATCGACGAACGGGTCGTGCGGCTTCGGCAGGTGCGAATGCACGGCCTGCATCACTTCGCCCACCGCGTGCGGGCCGGTGACGGCGAGCACCTTCGGGTGGACTTCCTCGATCAGGTTCGAGCCGCTGGCGCTCGACTTCGCGCCGAGGCAGCCGGTGACGATCACCTTGCCGTTCTCGGTCAGCGCTTCGCCGATCGCGTCGAGGCTTTCCTGTACGGCTTCGTCGATGAAGCCGCAGGTGTTCACGACGACGAGGTCGGCGCCGTCGTAGGTGCCGGAGATTTCATAACCTTCGGCGCGCAGTTGCGTGATGATTTGTTCGGAATCGACGAGCGCTTTCGGGCACCCGAGGGATACGAACCCTACTTTGGGGGATTGGGACATCTGGAATGTGGGGGCGTGGCGGCAAAAGTGTGAGTTTACAGCGATTTAGGGGCGGCGAGCCAAAATGAGCGACCGGCGGTATCGTCGATCGGCAGTTCGAGCACGCCGCCCGGTGGGCGGCCGACAACCAGATGGGGCTTGATGTGTCCCTATCACACGATCTCTGGAACGGCCTCAACGCCGCGCATGGCTATGACTGGGACACGAACCCGTGGGTATGGGTCGTCGAATTTAAACGAGTGGGAGGGACGTCGGAATGACGAAGAAACAATCGAAACAAGAAAGCCCGACGGCCGACACGCAGATTGCAGCAGCGATCGCGAGCACGATCAGCGCCGTCAGCTCTCAAGGGCTCAGCATCGTGACGCCGGACGGAAATCCCGCAACCCTCGCCGTCATCGATCAGAATGGCAAGATCATCGGGGCCTGCCCGAGCGTGATGCGCGCGGTACGGGACGTCGCAACCCGTTCGTCTCGCAATTTCCTGATCGGCGACGGTCACCTTCGCGTCCTGACGCAGCCGCCCAGCACGAGGGGCAAATAAAAACGGCGCCTCGTGGCGCCGTTGTAGTGCTACAGGTCGAGAAACGTTCGAACCGCGTATCTGATCGCTTCCATTTCTTCGTCAGTTGCTCGCTCGCCCTTGAACTGAAACTCGCGTGCTTTGAACGACAGATTCACGATCTGATCGACGAGCGCAACGCCAGGCCGTGCGAGACTCGAAATCGGAATCTCCGATTCCCATCCCCGTACAGTCGATGTGATCGGCAAGCCGACAAACCTCCCCGTCAACTCATTGATATCGACCGGCGTGATGACGACCACGGCACGATACCCGTCCTGCTCGTTGCCCTTGCTCGGCCCGATATACAGCCGAACGACATCCCCTGCTTCCGGAACTCCGTTGTGCATCTTGTTCCCGTCCTTCTGGTTCCGCGTCAGGCCTGCTCGTCCGGTCCCCCGAACTCACTGCCCTGCGGTTCGCCGAAGTCGATGATCGGATGCGGCTCGAGCTTCGCCTCGCGAAGCTGCTGCAAATAGCGTTCGCGAGAAAAGCGCTTGATTGCACTGTGGGGACGAATCTCCACCTTGCCATCGACCACATGAATATCCACTTCTTGCCCCTCGGCGAACGCCACCTCTTGCGCGACGTTTGCCGGGATACGCACCGCAAGGCTATTCCCCCAACGCTTGAGCGTTTGAATAGCCATCATCCATCCCCTCAAAGGGTCAGAGGCGGAGAAGGTTTTCGTGCCACTCTTGCGGCATCCGAACTGCTTTCCGCCCCTTCGCGTGCAATACCATCAGTGTTATGTATCAACAATGTCGATACGCACTCAGAATAGTCGTTCCCTGCGCACGTGTCAACATTGTTGATACATCAAGAACGCTATAGATTCACCATCCTTTGGGCACTCAAGGGATACGAACCTATTACGTCGGACTGGGAGCGCGTAACGTGTTCCCGCGTGCTCCTGCGCGCGACCGGGTCAGTCGGCGTCAACCGACTCCGCGCGGGTTGCCGAAGGGCTCGACGGATCGAGCCGAGTCGAGCCACTGCGGGCTCAAGCGCGACTCGCTCGGATCCCGAACACCCGATCGCGCTGCCGGGAAAGAAACGCCCGCGCACCCGAGAACCGACGCCACTGCCCCGCCCCTTCGAGCAAGAATCGCCCCGAATTAGAGCAGCCGCTATGCGAAAATGCGGCATCCGCTCTCTCCAATCGACCCAACGGGGCCCGCATGACCACCCACATCACGATCGAATTCACCGAGCACGCCGCAGAAACCATCGGCGAGCAGACCAGCACCAGCTTTTCCTACGATCAAGGCGCGCACGTGCCGCAACCGGGCGATTTCGTCGAACTCGATAACTCGCGCCAGACGTTTCTCGTGATCGGTCGCGTGTTTTCGCTCAAAGCGAACTACAGTGCCGTCAAGCTCGTGCTCGACCTTCCTCCGTCGGACGACGATCAGGATTTCGGTTCGGCACACTGAGCAACGACGGAACGCGCCGCGGTCATCCGTACCGATGACCCTGCGCGCCGGTCCACGGCGCCGCAGCACCCAGCCCGTCGATTCGCTTGGCGGGCCGTGCTCGAACTCGGAACGCCGCGCGTCAGTGCGCATCCGGAAACACCGGCGCCTTCAGACACCGATCGAACCACGCGGCATCGCCGCCCTCCCCGAGCGGCCACAATTCGGCGTCGAGCTGCGGCAGGCCGGCCACCGGCGCCGGCGTACGGTTCTCGCCACCGGACGCCGCGGCCCGCACCCACCCCGCCTGCGCGCTGCCGCTGTCGCATGCATGCGTGCCCTGCGCTTCGCAGAACGCCACCGGATGCACCTTCCCGCCGTCGGCCGCGCTCACCAGGCGGTACTGATAGACCGCACCGGTCGCCCAGTCCTCGCTCTGACTGCACACCCGCGCATGATGTTGCACATGAATCGCGCCGAAACACGCATAGGAAACATGCGCGCCGCTCGCATCGTCGGGGATGAAATCGCAATTGGCATCGAAGCCGGCCAGCGGGCCGCCGCTGTATTTCGCGAGCCACTGCCGCTCGGCCAGTGCGCGCGCGATCAGCCCTTCACCCGACCGGTCGGCCAGCACGGCGGTGCGCCGATCGAAGGCCTTGCGCACTTCGTCGGCTGCCAGTCGATGGCCGTCGTAATCGGTATCGAGTCGTTTGTTGCGCGCGTCGAGCCAGCGGCGCTGGCTGCGCACCAGCATGTCGCGGACGGCGGTGTCCGGCGCGGCCTGTAGCGCGCCCGCATAGGCCGCATTCATCCGCGCATCGGCCGCGCGCAACGCGGGGCTCGCGCAAATGCGCTTCTCGATCGGCTGGACGGCTTTCGCACAATCCATCGCAAAGCCCGGCACGGCCAGGCCGACACCCATCATGAACATCGCAGCAAGACCGGCCAGCCTGCCGGTCGATGCCGTTCGAATCCCTCGCATGCTCTCTCTCAGTCGGTTTGTTTTTCTCGGCCGCCCGCATGATGCGGCATCGGGCCTCTCGCCATGCGCGGGAACCGCTAGCGCATTTCGCGCATCGCCGTGCAGCGGCCGCTTATGGTACGCCAGGCAAGCGTTCGCGCGGGCACGGTGCGACCCGGCTTTCGTTCGTATGGACGGGATCTCGATCGACTGGACGACGACGATGTCCGCGCCTGCCGGGCACGGGCATTCGGTGCCGACGATCCTGGACGACCGTCGGCGCTCTCTTCCGGCAAGCGGCAACCGCGCATCGCCGTACCCGAATGCACGACAGCGACCGGCCGCCCCGCTTCGCGGCGCCGACGCCCGACGGCTCGCGCCGCCCCGGGCCGGTTTGCCGCGATGCCGTTACTTCTTTTCGGGCTCCGATGCGCCGGGCTGCTTGAACGGAAACGTGCTGAACATCGACTTCGCCTGGTTCTGCATCTGCTCCTGCATCTGCACGAACATGTTCTTCGACTGCTCGATGTAGCTCGTCATCATCCCTTGCATCATCGGCGCCTGCATGTTCATGAACTGCGACCAGACTTCCGGATTCATCGCGTTACCTTCGTAGAGGTTCTTCGATTGATCCGCGAGCTTGTTCTGGATGTCGATGAATGCCTGGATGTTCTTTTCCAGGTACGTGCCCATCATGCCCTGCATCGCATGACCGTAGAAACGGATGATCTGCGACAGCATCGACGACGAGAACATCGGTACGCCACCGCTCTCCTCCTCGAGGATGATCTGCAGGAGGATGCTGCGCGTCAGGTCTTCGTTGGATTTCGCGTCGACGACCTTGAAATCCTCCTGCTCGAGCACGAGCTGCTTCACGTCCGTGAGCGTAATGTACGTGCTTGTCTCGGTATCGTAGAGCCGGCGGTTCGGGTACTTCTTGATGAGCCGTTCGGCCGTCTTCTTTGTAGTAGTCATGTAACGCCTTTGAGTGCAGCGTAGCGCAAGTGACGAATCCCCGCCGCCCGAATCCGGGAGGCGGGGGCCTTCGGAAAACGCCCGGCTGCGCAGCCATCCTGCCCGCGCAGCCCGGACGCTCAGCCCATGTGCAGGCCGCCGTTCAGCGAGAAGTCGGCGCCCGTCGCGAAGCCCGAATCGTTCGATGCGAGCCACGCGACGATCGAGCCGATTTCCTCCGGCGCGCCGAGACGCCGCACCGGAATCGTCGCGACGATCTTCTCGAGCACGTCCGGACGGATCGCCTTCACCATGTCCGTGCCGATGTAGCCGGGCGACACGGTATTGACCGTCACGCCCTTCGTCGCGACTTCCTGTGCGAGCGCCATCGTGAAGCCGTGAATGCCGGCCTTCGCGGTCGAGTAGTTGGTCTGGCCGAATTGCCCTTTCTGGCCGTTCACCGACGAAATGTTGATGATACGGCCCCAGCCACGTTCGACCATCCCGTCGATCACCTGCTTCGTCACGTTGAACAGGCTCGTCAGGTTGGTGTCGATCACGGCGGTCCAGTCTTCATGCGTCATCTTGCGAAACACGACGTCGCGTGTGATGCCCGCGTTGTTGACCAGCACGTCGATCTCGCCGACTTCCGCCTTGACCTTGTCGAACGCTTCCTTGGTCGAGTCCCAGTCGCCGACGTTGCCTTCCGACGCGATGAAGTCGTACCCGAGCGCCTTCTGGTCCTCGAGCCATTTCACCCGGCGCGGCGAGTTCGGGCCACACCCTGCGACCACCTTGAAGCCGTCTTTCGACAGGCGCTGGCAGATGCTGGTGCCGATGCCGCCCATCCCGCCCGTTACGTACGCAATTCGCTGAGACATAAATCTCACTCCATTTTTTGGTTTCGAGAGCTGCCGGAGGCCCCCTCTGACTTCACGTGACGCCGGCCGAAGCTGCAATCGGCCGGCGCACGGATCCGGTTCGCCGATGGCGAACGGCCGGTTACGAACGGCCGATCACGGACGCTCGACCGCGAGCGCGACGCCCATCCCGCCGCCGATGCACAGCGACGCCAGCCCGCGCTTCGCATCGCGCTTGAC
>NZ_LPJG01000026.1:0-1289 GCF_001532755.1 Burkholderia sp. MSMB2157WGS
ACGTCGCTCTCGACTTCGACCTCGACCGGTTTGTCGTCGGCTACGAGCTCCATCGGTTCGCTCTCCACCGGCCTGAGTTCGACCAACAGCTCCGTCACCTCGCTGTCCACGTCGACTTCGACGGGCCTGTCGTCGGCCAATAGCTCGATCACGTCGCTGTCCACGTCGACCTCGACTGGCATCAACTCGCTGTCCACCGGCCTGAGCTCGGTCTCGACGAAGACGGACAACCTCGGTAATAGCACCGCCTCGGCACTTGGCGGCGGTTCGACATACGATCCGACGACGGGCAAGGTCTCGGCCCCGTCGTACACCACGTACAACGCGAATGGCACGACGTCGACCGCCAACAGCGTGGGCTCGGCGATCAACAACATCAACAGCCAGGGCATCAAGTACTTCCACGCGAACTCGACCGGCCCCGACAGCACCGCAACGGGCGCCGACGCTATCGCCATTGGCTCGAGCGCCGTCGCCAGCACGATCAACTCCGTCGCCATCGGCCTCGGCGCTACCGCCAGCACGGACAACTCCGTCGCGCTCGGCGCCAACTCGAAGACCACCGCGGCAACCCCCACGAGCAGCGCAACCGTCGGCGGCGTGACGTTTAGCGGATTCGCTGGCGCCAATCCGGTCGGCGTCGCCAGCGTGGGTGATGCCGGCAAGGAACGACAAGTCACTAACGTTGCCGCAGGCCAAGTGACTTCGACCAGTACCGACGCGATCAACGGCAGCCAGCTGTATTCGGTCGCTCAACAAGTCGGTACTGCGACCAGCGCCATTTCGTCGCTGTCCACGTCGACTTCGACGGGTCTGTCCACCGCTAACAGCTCGATCACCTCGCTGTCGACTTCGACTTCGACGGGTCTGTCCACGGCCAACAGCTCGATCACGTCGTTGTCGACCTCCACGTCGACGGGCCTGTCGTCGGCTAACAGCTCCATCACGTCGCTGTCGACTTCGACCTCGACGGGTCTTTCGACGGCCAACAGCTCGATCACGTCGCTCTCGACCTCGACTTCGACAGGTCTGTCCACGGCCAACAGCTCGATCACGTCGTTGTCCACGTCGACCTCGACCGGCCTGTCCACGGCTAACAGTTCGATCACGTCGCTTTCGACTTCGACCTCGACTGGCCTGTCCACGGCTAACAGCTCGATCACGTCGCTGTCGACCTCGACTTCGACCGGTCTGTCGACGGCCAACAGCTCCATCACGTCGCTCTCGACCTCGACGTCGACCGGTCTGTCGTCGGCCAACAGCTCCATCACGTCGCTCTCGACCTCGAA
>NZ_LPJG01000027.1:0-203660 GCF_001532755.1 Burkholderia sp. MSMB2157WGS
CGAGGGAACCTGAAGTTTCCCGGCAGCGCTGCGTTTTCAGCAGCAGAGAAGCGAGATTATGAACCGTGTTTCGCAGCGCGTCAACAACTTTCTGCACTACATCGTTGCGACTGCGGGACCATCTTTCTGCGCCGTCGGGCTCGCTACTTCCGAACCTCAACAGCACCGCTTCCCTTCCTTCCGCGCCACGTTTCCGTTGGCGCGAAAGAGGCGTGATTCTATGCATCCGCCCCCGTCCGCGCAAGCCCTTTGTGAAGAAAGTTTGAAAAAGCCTCCGTGCGCTACCGCTCACGGGAGGCTTTTGAGGAACCGGGCGAAGCAATCACGCCGAGAATCGACACAGAGCGGACAGCGGACTTGCCGCGGCGCACGGTGCCGGCCGATCAGCGGTGCTTGAACACTGGCTTGCGCTTCTCGACGAATGCCGCCATCCCTTCCTTCTGGTCTTCGGTTGCGAACAGCGAATGGAACAATCGCCGCTCGAAGTGGACACCTTCAGCCAGCGTCGTCTCGTACGCGCGGTTCACCGACTCCTTGACCATCATGACCGCCGGCAGCGAGAACTCGGCGATCGTCGTCGCGGCGGCAATTGCCTCGTCGAGCAGTTTGTCGGCCGGCAGCACGCGCGATACGAGCCCGGCACGCTCGGCCTCGGCGGCGTCCATGAACCGCGCGGTCAGACACATGTCCATTGCCTTCGCCTTCGATACCGCGCGCGGCAAACGCTGCGTACCGCCGGCACCCGGCATGACGCCCAGCTTGATTTCCGGCTGACCGAACTTGGCCGTGTCCGCCGCGAAGATGATGTCGCACATCATCGCCAGCTCGCAGCCACCGCCCAGCGCAAAGCCCGAAACCGCAGCGATGATCGGTTTGCGGATCTCGCGGACCGTCTCCCAGTTGCGCGTGATGTAGTCGCCCCGATAGACATCCATATAAGAGTAGGCCGCCATCATGCCGATGTCCGCGCCGGCCGCGAACGCCTTCTCGCTCCCGGTCACGACGATCGCGCCGATAGCGTCGTCCGCATCGAACGCCTTCAGCGCAGCGCCCAGCTCGTCCATCAGCGCATCGTTCAGCGCATTCAGTGCCTTCGGACGGTTCAGCGTCACCAGACCGACACGACCGCGGGTCTCCACCAGGATGTTCTCGTAAGCCATCTATTTCTCCTCGATCAATGAAATGAGAAACGCCTCGCACATGCGAATAGTTTGATGCTACCATTCTCCGACCAACCGGTCGGTTAATTAATCGATCCGATCCCTCTCAACGTTCATCAGGCCGCCGCCATGACCCATGCCCTGTTCACGAAGCACGAAGACACGCTGAAACACGCACTCGCCGCCATCGAGAGCCGCGGGTACTGGAGCCCGTTCGCCGAAATGCCGAGCCCCAAAGTGTACGGGGAAAGCGCAAACGCGGACGGTGAGGCCGCGTTCAAGTCGCACCTCGACAAGACTTTCGTGCTCGACCAGCCGGCGTCCGGTGAAACGGTCGGCGCCGAGCGCTCGCCGTACGGCATCGCGCTGGGTGTCCGGTATCCGAAATCGACGCCCGACGCACTGATCGCTGCCGCAGCCGCCGCGCAGCGCACGTGGCGCGAAGCCGGCCCGAGCGCGTGGATCGGCGTCAGCCTCGAAATCCTCGCGCGCCTGAACCGCGCAAGCTTCGAAATTGCCTACAGCGTGATGCACACCACGGGGCAAGCCTTCATGATGGCGTTCCAGGCCGGCGGCCCGCACGCGCAGGACCGCGCTCTCGAGGCGGTCGCCTATGCGTGGGACGAGCTGCGCCGCATCCCGGCCGATGCGCACTGGGAAAAGCCACAAGGCAAGAACCCGCCGCTGGCGATGCACAAGCGCTATACGATCGTGCCGCGCGGCACGGGCCTCGTGCTCGGCTGCTGCACGTTCCCGACCTGGAACGGCTACCCGGGCCTGTTCGCCGATCTGGCAACCGGTAATGCCGTGATCGTCAAACCGCATCCGGGCGCGATCCTGCCGCTCGCCATCACGGTGCGGATCGCCCGCGACGTGCTGCGCGAAGCCGGGTTCGATCCGAACGTCATTACGCTCCTCGCGACCGAACCCAACGACGGCGCCCTCGTCCAGGATCTCGCGCTGCGTCCCGAGATCAAGCTGATCGACTTCACCGGCAGCACGCAGAACGGCACGTGGTTCGAACGCCATGCCCACCAGGCGCAGGTCTACACCGAGAAAGCAGGCGTCAATCAGATCGTGATCGACTCGACCGACGACCTGAAGGCCGCCGCCAAGAACATCGCGTTCTCGCTGGCGCTGTACTCCGGCCAGATGTGCACGGCGCCGCAGAACATCTACGTGCCGCGCGACGGCATCCGGACGGCCGACGGCCATGCGAGCTTCGACGAGGTCGCGCAAGCGATCGCGATTGCCGTACAAAAACTCACCGGCGACCCGGCACGCTCGGTCGAACTGATCGGAGCGATCCAGAACGACAGCGTGACCGCGCGTATCGACGACGCGCGCAAACTCGGCCGCGTGCTCGCGGACAGCGTGCCCCTGCAGCATCCCGCCTTCCCCGATGCGCGCGTGCGCACGCCTCTCGTGCTGCAACTCGACGTGGCCGACCGCGAGAAATTCACGCAGGAGTGGTTCGGCCCGATCTCGTTCGTGATCGCGACCGACTCGACCGCGCAATCGCTCGATCTGGCTGGGGCAATCGCCGCCGAGCATGGCGCACTGACCCTCTCCGTCTACAGCACCGACGAAGCGATCGTCAACGCCGCACACGACGCAGCGGTGCGTGGCGGCGTCGCGCTGTCGATCAACCTGACAGGCGGCGTATTCGTCAACCAGTCGGCCGCCTTCTCCGACTTCCACGGCACGGGCGCGAATCCGGCCGCCAACGCCGCGCTGGCCGACCCGGCCTTCGTCGCCAACCGGTTCCGCGTGGTTCAGAGCCGCGTCCATGTTGCCCCGAAGGCCGTACCTGCGGAAGCTGGCCAGACGGCATAACCCGAATGGCCGACGTGCAAACGCCGCCACGTTCTCTACCATGAACGAATCCGCCACCCGGCGGGTTCGTCACTCACCGATACGCTCATGACAGACGCCTACATCTGCGACGCGATTCGCACTCCCATCGGCCGCTACGGCGGCGCCCTGAAAGATGTCCGCGCCGACGATCTCGGCGCGGTGCCGCTCAAGGCGCTGATCGAGCGCAACCGCGACGTCGACTGGACGGCGATCGACGACGTGATCTACGGCTGCGCGAACCAGGCCGGCGAGGACAACCGCAACGTCGCGCGCATGTCGGCGCTGCTGGCGGGCCTGCCCACGGCCGTGCCGGGCACGACGCTGAACCGATTGTGCGGCTCCGGAATGGACGCCGTCGGCACGGCCGCGCGCGCGATCAAGGCCGGTGAAGCGCGCCTGATGATCGCAGGCGGCGTCGAGAGCATGACGCGCGCGCCGTTCGTGATGGGCAAGGCCGCGAGCGCGTTCGCGCGCCAGGCCGATATCTTCGATACGACGATCGGCTGGCGCTTCGTCAATCCGCTGATGAAGCAGTTGTATGGCGTCGATTCGATGCCGGAGACAGCCGAGAACGTCGCGGTCGACTACAACATCAGCCGCGCGGATCAGGACCTGTTCGCGCTGCGCAGCCAGCAGAAGGCCGCGCGGGCGCAGCAGGACGGCACGCTCGCCGAGGAAATCGTGCCGGTCACGATTGCTCAGAAGAAGGGCGATCCGGTGGTCGTGTTGCGCGACGAGCATCCGCGCGAAACGTCGCTCGAAGCGCTCGCGAAGCTGAAAGGCGTCGTGCGCCCGGACGGCTCGGTCACGGCCGGCAACGCGTCGGGCGTGAACGACGGCGCCTGCGCGCTGCTGCTCGCCAATGCACAGGCGGCCGACCAATACGGCCTGCGCCGCCGCGCGCGCGTCGTCGGGATGGCGACGTCCGGCGTCGAGCCGCGCGTAATGGGCATCGGCCCCGCGCCGGCCACGCAGAAGCTGCTGCACCAGCTCGGCATGCGCATCGACCAGTTCGACGTGATCGAACTGAACGAGGCGTTCGCGTCGCAAGGTCTCGCGGTGCTGCGCATGCTCGGCGTCGCCGACGACGATCCGCGCGTGAACCCGAACGGCGGTGCGATTGCGCTCGGTCACCCGCTCGGCGCATCGGGTGCGCGGCTCGTCACCACGGCGCTCCATCAACTCGAGCGTACCGGCGGCCGCTTCGCGCTCTGTACGATGTGCATCGGCGTCGGCCAGGGCATCGCGCTCGCGATCGAACGCGTGTAACCGACGCGCCGCGCGCCTATAACGAAGTCATGAAGGAGACACTGCATGTCCTATCAGGCGATCCAGCTGGATATCGATCAGGCCGCGCGCGTGGCCACGATCACGCTCAACCGCCCCGACAAGCTCAACAGCTTCACGCGGGCGATGCATCGCGAACTGCAATCGGCGCTCGATGAAGTCGAGGCAGCCGGCGCACGCGCACTGATTCTGACGGGTGCGGGACGCGGCTTTTGCGCGGGCCAGGACCTCGCCGACCTCGACTTCACGCCAGGCGCGTCCACCGACCTCGGCACGCTGATCGACGAGCATTTCAATCCGCTGATCCGCCGCCTGCAGCGTCTGCCGATTCCGGTGATCGCCGCCGTCAACGGCACGGCGGCCGGCGCCGGCGCGAATCTCGCACTTGCGTGCGACCTGGTGTTCGCTGCCCGCTCGAGCAGTTTCATCCAGGCCTTCGTCAAGATCGGACTCGTACCCGATTCGGGCGGCACGTGGTTCCTGCCGCAACGCGTCGGCATGGCACGCGCGCTGGGGCTCGCGCTGACCGGCGACAAGCTCGGCGCCGAACAGGCCGAACAGTGGGGCCTGATCTGGCGCGCGGTCGACGACGACGCGCTCGTCGCCACGGTCCGCCAGCTTGCCGCCCAGCTCGCGCAGCAGCCGACGCTCGCCATCGCGTCGATCAAGCAGTCGATGCGAGACAGCGTCACGAACACGCTCGATCAGCAGCTCGACCTCGAGCGCGATCTGCAGCGCAAGCTCGGCCAGTCGGACGACTATGCGGAAGGGGTGAAGGCCTTCATCGAGAAGCGCGCGCCGCGCTTCGAAGGGCGTTGACATGATGAACGCCACCGCCACGCTCGACCCCGATTCGCTCGCCCGCGCCACCGCGCAGGCCATGTACGACGCCGACGCCTGCAGCCGCGCGTTCGGCATGGAAATCGTCGAAGTACGCGCCGGCTACGCCCGCCTGCAGATGCGCGTGCGGCCCGAATTCCTGAACGGGCACCAGACCTGTCACGGCGGCATCATCTTCACGCTCGCCGATTCGACTTTCGCGTTCGCGTGCAACTCGTACAACCTGAATGCGGTCGCGGCCGGCTGCTCGATCGAATTCCTGCGCCCCGTGCACGGCGGCGACGTGCTGACGGCCGAGGCGGTCGAACAGGCGCGTGCCGGCCGCCACGGCATCTACGACATCCGTGTCACGAACCAGACAGGCGACACGGTCGCGATGTTTCGCGGCAAATCCGCCCAGATCAAGGGCACGGTCATCCCGGAAGACCGCTGACGTCGACGGCCCGCCCATAACAAACACTGGAGACATGCATGACTACCCCGCTACCGCTCGAGCCGATCGAGACCGCCTCACGCGACGAGCTGACCGCGCTGCAGCTCGAACGCCTCAAGTGGTCGCTCCGGCACGCGTATGACCACTCGCCCGTCTATCGCCGCAAGTTCGACGAAGCCGGTGTGCATCCGGACGACCTGAAAACGCTCGCCGACCTGTCGCGCTTTCCGTTCACGACCAAGGGCGACCTGCGCGACAGCTATCCGTTCGGGATGTTCGCGGTGCCGCAGGACCAGATCTCGCGCATCCACGCGTCGTCGGGCACGACCGGCAAGCCGACGGTCGTCGGCTATACGGCCGCCGACATCGATACGTGGGCGAATCTCGTCGCACGCTCGATCCGCGCCGCCGGTGCGCGCCGCGGCGACAAGGTCCACGTCAGCTACGGCTACGGGCTGTTCACGGGCGGGCTCGGCGCGCACTACGGCGCCGAACGCGCAGGGCTGACCGTGATCCCGTTCGGCGGCGGCCAGACCGAAAAGCAGGTACAGCTGATCCAGGATTTCCGACCCGACATCATCATGGTCACGCCGAGCTACATGCTGTCGATCGCCGACGAGATCGAGCGCCAGGGCCTCGATCCCGTGCAGAGTTCGCTGCGCATCGGCATCTTCGGCGCGGAGCCGTGGACCAACGACATGCGCGTCGCGATCGAACAGCGGATGGGTATCGACGCGGTCGATATCTACGGGCTATCCGAAGTGATGGGCCCGGGCGTCGCGTCGGAATGCGTCGAGACCAAGGACGGCCCGACCATCTGGGAAGACCACTTCTATCCGGAAATCATCGATCCCGACACCGGCGAAGTGCTGCCGGACGGCCAGCTCGGCGAACTCGTGTTCACGTCGCTGACGAAGGAAGCGCTGCCGATCATCCGCTATCGCACGCGCGACCTCACGCGCCTGTTGCCGGGCACCGCCCGGACGATGCGCCGGATGGAGAAGATCACCGGCCGGTCGGACGACATGATGATCGTGCGCGGCGTCAACGTGTTCCCGACACAAATCGAGGAACAGTTGCTCAAGCAGCGCGCGCTCGCGCCGCACTATCAGATCGTGCTGACCAAGGAAGGTCCGCTCGACGTGCTGACGCTCAACGTCGAGCCGTGCCCGGAAACCGCGCCCGACACCGCGGCGATCCAGGCGGCAAAACAGGCGCTCGCGTACGACATCAAGTCGCTGATCGGCGTGACGGCCGTGATCAACGTGCTGCCCGTGAACGGCATCGAGCGCTCGGTCGGCAAGGCGCGCCGCGTCGTCGACAAGCGCAAGGGGTGAGGTCGCTCGTCGCGTGCCATCGCGCAGCGGCCGATCCGCGCCTGCAAACGAAACAGCCCGGTCGGCCAATGCCGATCGGGCTGCTCGACTCCAAAGCGTCGTTCGACGTAACGCGCACAGCATGACGCGAACTGAAATCACATGGGCACAGCGGCGATCAGACCGGCACGCCCACGCGCACGAGGCGCGCCCCGGGCTCTCAATGCCGCATATCGTTCATGAGCGACGATCCAGCGAACCCGCGCCGCTCCAAAATCACGAATTCGGGAACAGCAGCCACATCCTGCCGACCTGCTTCATCCGGCCGGCCAGGTCCCCGGCATCGTCGCCGAGCCCCCAGAAATAGTCTGCCCGCACGCCGCCCTTGATCGCCGAGCCCGTATCCTGCGCGAACACGAGCCGGTTCATCGGCGTATTCGTCAGCGGACGCGTGGTCTGCAGGAACACCGGCGTGCCGAGCGGGATCGACGACGGATCGACCGCGATCGAGCGCTCCGGGGTCAGCGGCACGCCGAGCGCGCCGATCGGCCCGTCCGCGCCGCCGTGCGGCGCATCTTCCTTGGTCGGCATGTCGCGGAAGAACACGAAGCGCGGATTCGTGTCGAGCAGCGCGTCGACGCGCGTCGGGTTCGCCTTCGCCCAGGCCTTGATGCCCTGCATCGTCGCCTGCGCGGGCGTGAGCTCGCCGCGATCGAGCAGCCACTTGCCGATCGAACGGTACGGCTGGTTGTTGGTGCCGCCGAAGCCGACCCGCATCACCGAACCGTCGTCGAGCAGCACGCGACCCGAGCCCTGCACCTGCAGGAAGAATGCCTCGATCGGATCGTCGACCCACACGAGCTCGTTGCCGTTCAGGATGCCGGCGCGCTCGAGCTGCGCGCGTGCCGGCAGCGCGGCGCCCGCGCGATAGCCGGCCGGCCAGCGATAGAGCGCGTATTGATACGGGCCGCGGCGCACGCGCGAGCCGTGCAGCAGCGGCTCGTAATAGCCGGTCACGAGCCCGTCGAGCGTCCCGTCGGTATTCGCGAGCTGGAACGGCGTGAAATACGTTTCGAAGAACGTGCGTGCGCTGCTGACGTCGAGTTCGTCGAGCCGGTCGGCGGCCGCGCAAGCGCGCGCCCACGCGGGCTGGCGCGCGAGCCGCGCGCAGTTCTGCCGCAGCGCGGCCGTCGCGCCGATCAGCGAATCGTCCTGCCAGCCCGGCACCTGCTGCCACGCGACCGGCGTGAGCCGCTTCGCGGCGACCTGCCCCGGCACGATCGCCGCGCCGGTCGGCGGCTTCAGCGCGGAGGTTCGCGTCGGCGCGCCGCCGCACGCGGCGAGCAGCGCCGCCGCCGCGGCTGCGGCCATCCACCCGGCCAGCCGGGGCCCAAACCACATACAATGTCCGTTCTTGATGGAAACCGCCATGTCAGATTTTCTCGACCAATATCCGATGCTCATCTTCGCGCTCGAAGCCTTCGTAGCGCTTGCCCTGCTGATCTTCATCGTCGTGTGGACGTCGTCGGGCAGGAAGAAGCACGCCCGCAGCAACGACCGCAAGCTGCGCTGAGCGCCGCCGCGCGCTCGATTCAATGCAACGTGCGCGGCATGTGCAGGGCGAACTCGTCGACCGGCGCCTCGAAACGCTCACCGTCCTCCGCCACGCAGAAGTACGCACCGCGCATCGTGCCGACCGGCGTCGCGATCACGGCCCAGCTCGTGTATTCGAAATGCTCGCCCGGCTGCAGCAGCGGCTGGTGGCCGACGACGCCGAGCCCCTTTACTTCCTGCACGTGGCTCTCGCTGTCCGTGATGATCCAGTGGCGCGCGATCAGTTGGGCCGCGACCTGTCCCGTGTTGCGGATGGTCAGCGTGTACGCGAATGCGTATTGACGGTGATCGGGGTCGGATTGTTCCGGCAAGTAGCTGGTTTTCACCGAAACGGTGAACTGATACTGACTCATGGTGTGTCCGCTGTAGGTAACCGCGCGCGCCGACTCGAGCGGCCGGGCCGCGGGCGCGCTGCATTGGTTCGGCATTCTATGCGCAATCGGGTCGTAACCGCACGGCCTGCCGCCGCGCACCGGGTCGCCGGACGGTAGAATGACGGTTTTGCGCCGCAACGTCCCCCGCTCCCCTGTCATGACTCAATTCCGCATCGCTCCCAGCATCCTGTCGGCCGACTTCGCACGGCTCGGCGAAGAAGTCCGCAACGTGGTCGCCGCCGGCGCCGACTGGATTCACTTCGACGTCATGGACAACCATTATGTGCCGAACCTCACGATCGGCCCGCTCGTCTGCGAGGCGATCCGCCCGCACGTGCAGGTACCGATCGACGTGCACCTGATGGTGCGCCCGGTCGACCGGATCGTGCCCGATTTCGCGAAGGCCGGCGCGAACCTGATCAGCTTCCACCCGGAAGGCTCGGACCACATCGACCGTACGCTGTCGCTGATCCGCGACCACGGCTGCAAGGCCGGCCTCGTGTTCAATCCGGCCACGCCGCTGAACTACCTCGACCACGTGATGGACCGCCTCGACTTCGTGCTGCTGATGTCGGTGAACCCGGGCTTCGGCGGCCAGTCGTTCATTCCGGAAACGCTGAACAAGCTGCGCGAGGCGCGCGCCCGCATCGACGCGTACACCGAACGCACGGGCCGCGAGATCCTGCTCGAAGTCGACGGCGGCGTGAAGGCCGACAACATCGCGGAAATCGCGGCAGCCGGCGCCGACACGTTCGTCGCGGGTTCGGCGATCTTCGGCAAGCCCGACTATCGCAAGGTGATCGACGAGATGCGAGCGGCGCTCGCCACCGTCGAGCGGAGCTGACGCCGTGGCCGACTCGTCGTTCGCCGGCCACGCGCCGGCCGGGGCCGCCACGGGCGCGGCCGCGATCCGCTTTGCCGCGCCGCGCATCGATGCCGCGCTGATCGACCTCGACGGCACGATGGTCGACACGGCCGACGATTTCACGGCCGGCCTGAACGGGATGCTCGCGCGGCTCGGCGCGCCGGCCACGTCGCGCGACGAAGTGATCGGCTACGTCGGCAAGGGCTCCGAACACCTGATCCAGAGCGTGCTGAAGCCGCGCTTCCCGGCCGATGAAGCGCACGCGCGCTTCGACGACGCGCTCGCGATCTACCAGACCGAATACGCGAAGATCAACGGTCGCCACACGCGTCTCTATCCGGACGTGGCGGCCGGGCTCGACGCGCTGCGCGCGGCCGGCATCCGGCTCGGGTGCGTGACGAATAAGCCGCACCGCTTCGCGGTCGAGCTGCTCGAGCAATACGGGCTGGCCGGCTGCTTCGGCATCGTGCTCGGCGGCGACAGCGTCGCGCGCAAGAAGCCCGATCCGCTGCCGATGCTGACGGCCTGCGACGCGCTCGGCGTCGCGCCGGGCACCGCGGTCGCGATCGGCGACTCGGAAAACGACGCGCTGGCCGGCCGCACGGCCGGGATGGCGACGCTGACGGTGCCGTACGGCTACAACCACGGCAAAGCTATACAAACGATAAATTCGGATGGTATAGTCGATTCGTTGCTGGTCGCGGCTCGCGCAATTTCCGCGCACAACGCCGGCCGGCCAACCCTCTGATTATTTCTTCCATCCGCATGTTTCTGAATAAAAAACGGAGTCTGAGCAGCATCGACCGGGGAGCCTGGCCCTGGCGTCGCTGGTCGCGCTAACCTCTTCGATGAGGTACGCTGAAGCACGTCTTCAGCGCCGTTTTTTATCTCGCTGCGCATCCGCGCGCCGATCGTCGCACTACCTCGAGTTCCACCGCATCCGAACGCTTGCGTTCAGGATCGGCCGCAGGCTCGCGACGTTCACGCCCGGAGCGCCGGCCGGCAACAGGCACTTCTCGATCGACCGCCCCTTCGCCGACGGCCACCCGCGCAGCGTCAAGTGATCCCTGGCGCCCGCGCCGCTCGTCCCGAACAGGACCGGAACATGACCGAACTCGAATTCCAATCGCTCGCGAACGAAGGCTACAACCGCATTCCGCTGATCGCGGAAGCGCTCGCCGATCTCGAAACGCCGCTGTCCCTCTACCTGAAGCTGGCCCAGCCCGAACGCGCGGGCGCCAACTCGTTCCTGCTCGAATCGGTGGTCGGCGGCGAACGTTTCGGCCGCTACTCGTTCATCGGCCTGCCCGCCCGCACGCTCGTGCGCACCCGCAGCGGCGTGTCGGAAGTCGTGCGCGACGGCAAGGTCGTCGAGACGCACGACGGCGACCCGTTCCAGTTCATCGAATCGTTCCAGGCGCGCTTCAAGGTCGCGCAGCGCCCGGGCCTGCCGCGTTTCTGCGGCGGCCTCGCCGGCTACTTCGGCTACGACGCGGTGCGCTACATCGAGAAGAAGCTCGCGAACACCGCGCCGCGCGACGATCTCGGGCTGCCCGACATCCAGTTGCTGCTGACCGAGGAAGTCGCGGTGATCGACAACCTCGCCGGCAAGCTCTACCTGATCATCTACGCGGACCCGGGCCAGCCCGAAGCGTACGCGAAGGCAAAACAGCGCCTGCGCGAACTGAAGCAGCGCCTGCGCACGACCGTGCAGCCGCCCGTCACGTCGGCGAGCGTGCGCACCGAGACGTTCCGCGAGTTCAAGAAGGACGACTATCTGGCCGCCGTGCGTCAGGCGAAGGAATACATCGCGGCCGGCGAACTGATGCAGATCCAGGTCGGCCAGCGGCTCACGAAGCCGTACCGCGACAATCCGCTGTCGCTGTATCGCGCGCTGCGTTCGCTGAATCCGTCGCCGTACATGTATTACTACAACTTCGGCGATTTCCACGTGGTCGGCGCGTCGCCGGAAATCCTGGTGCGCCAGGAAAAGCGCGGCGACGACCAGATCGTCACGATCCGGCCGCTGGCCGGCACGCGTCCGCGCGGCAATACGCCGGAGCGCGACGCCGAACTCGCGACCGAACTGCTGAACGACCCGAAGGAAATCGCCGAGCACGTGATGCTGATCGACCTCGCGCGCAACGACGTCGGCCGCATCGCGGAGATCGGCTCGGTGCAGGTCACCGACAAGATGGTGATCGAGAAGTACTCGCACGTGCAGCACATCGTCAGCTCGGTCGAGGGCAAGCTGAAGCCCGGCATGACGAACTACGACGTGCTGCGCGCGACGTTCCCGGCCGGCACGCTGTCCGGCGCGCCGAAGGTGCGCGCGATGGAACTGATCGACGAGCTCGAGCCGGTCAAGCGCGGGCTGTACGGCGGTGCGGTCGGCTACCTGTCGTTCTCGGGCGAGATGGATCTCGCGATCGCGATCCGCACGGGTCTGATCCACAACGGCAACCTGTACGTGCAAGCGGCGGCCGGCGTCGTCGCGGATTCGGTGCCCGAATCCGAATGGCAAGAGACCGAGAACAAGGCGCGCGCGGTGCTGCGTGCGGCCGAACAGGTCCAGGACGGCCTCGATAGCGACTTCTGACCGGAGACTGACCATGCTGCTCATGATCGACAACTACGACTCGTTTACCTACAACCTGGTCCAGTACTTCGGCGAACTCGGCGAGGACGTGCGCACCTACCGCAACGACGAAATCACGCTCGACGACATCGCGCGCCTGAATCCCGACACCATCTGCCTGTCGCCGGGCCCGAGCAATCCGCAACATGCGGGCATCACGCTCGACGTGCTGCGCGAATTCGCGGGCAGGAAGCCGATCCTCGGCGTCTGCCTCGGCCACCAGGCGATCGGCGAAGCGTTCGGCGGCCGCGTGGTGCGCGCGAAGACCATCATGCACGGCAAGGTGAGCCGGATCGAAACCGACTGCCGCGGCGTGTTCGCCGACCTGCCGAAGCATTTCGACGTCACGCGCTATCATTCGCTCGCGATCGAACGCGAATCGCTGCCCGATTGCCTCGAGGTGTCCGCGTGGACCGACGACGGCGAGATCATGGGCGTGCGCCACAAGACGCTGCCGGTCGAAGGCGTGCAGTTCCACCCGGAATCGATCCTGTCCGAGCACGGCCATGCGCTGCTCGAGAATTTCCTGAAACAGAGCCGCGCCGCGGCTGCACCGGCCGCCTGACGGGAGACGCACGATGACGATTACCCCGCAGGAAGCGCTGCAGCGCACGATCGAGCACCGCGAGATCTTCCACGACGAAATGCTGCACCTGATGCGGCTGATCATGCGCGGCGACATGTCGCCCGTGATGGCGGCCGCGATCATCACCGGGCTGCGCGTGAAGAAGGAGACGATCGGCGAGATCGCCGCCGCCGCGACCGTGATGCGCGAATTCGCGAACCACGTCGAGGTGCGGGACAACTCGAATTTCGTCGACATCGTCGGCACCGGCGGCGACGGCTCGCACACGTTCAACATCTCGACCGCGTCGATGTTCGTTACGGCGGCCGCGGGCGCGAAGGTCGCGAAACACGGCAACCGCGGCGTGTCGAGCAAGTCCGGCAGCGCCGACGTGCTCGAGGCGCTCGGCGTGAACATCGACCTGCAGTCGGACCAGGTCGCCGCATCGATCGCCGAAACCGGCATGGGCTTCATGTTCGCGCCGAACCATCACCCGGCGATGAAGAACATCGCGGCCGTGCGCCGCGAGCTCGGCGTGCGCACGATCTTCAACATCCTCGGCCCGCTGACCAATCCGGCCGGCGCGCCGAACCAGCTGATGGGCGTGTTCCACCCCGACCTCGTCGGCATCCAGGTGCGCGTGATGCAGCGCCTCGGCGCGCAGCACGTGCTCGTCGTGTACGGCAAGGACGGGATGGACGAGGTGTCGCTCGGCGCCGCGACGCTCGTCGGCGAATTGCGCGACGGCGAGGTGCACGAATACGAGATCCATCCGGAGGACTTCGGCCTGCAGATGGTGTCGAACCGCACGCTGAAGGTGGAAAATGCCGACGAATCGCGCACGATGCTGCTCGGCGCGCTGGACAACCAGCCGGGCGTCGCACGCGAGATCGTCACGCTGAACGCGGGCACCGCGCTTTACGCGGCCAATATCGCCGAGTCGATCGCGGACGGCATCCAGCTGGCCCGCGAAGCGATCGCGAGCGGCAAGGCCCGCGCGAAGGTCGACGAGCTCGTGCGCTTCACGCAGCAGTTCAAGCGCTGACCCCTTACGAATCAAGCAGGAATCCCTATGAGCGACATTCTCGACCGAATCATCGCCGTCAAGCGCGAAGAAGTGGCGGCGGCCATGCGCAGCACGCCGCTCGAGGCGCTGAAGCTGGAAGCCTCCGCGTGCGACCTGCGCGACTTCGTCGGCGCGCTGCGGGCGAAACACGCGGCCGGCAACGCCGCCGTGATCGCCGAAATCAAGAAGGCAAGCCCGTCGAAAGGCGTGCTGCGCGAGCATTTCGTGCCGGCCGACATCGCGCGCTCGTATGCGGCGCACGGCGCCGCGTGCCTGTCGGTGCTGACCGACGAGCAGTTCTTCCAGGGCGGCGTCCGCTACCTCGAGGAAGCGCGCGCGGCCTGCACGCTGCCGGTGCTGCGCAAGGACTTCATCGTCGACGCGTACCAGATCGTCGAAGCCCGCGCGATGGGCGCCGACGCGATCCTGCTGATCGCCGCCGCGCTCGACACGCCGCTGATGCAGGATCTCGAAGCGTACGCGCACTCGCTCGGCCTCGCGGTGCTGGTCGAAGTGCACGACCGCAACGAGATGGAACAGGCGCTGACGCTCAAGACGCCGCTGCTCGGCATCAACAACCGCAACCTGCGCACGTTCGAGACGTCGATCCGGACCACGCTCGACATGCTCGACATGATTCCGGCGGATCGCATCGTCGTGACCGAATCGGGCATCCTGTCGCGCACCGACGTCGACACCATGCGCGCGGCGAACGTGAACACGTTCCTCGTCGGCGAGGCGTTCATGCGCGCCGACCAGCCGGGCGAGGAACTCGCGCGGATGTTCTTCTGATGGCGATCGAAAAGGAAATCAAGCTCGCGCTGCCGGCCGGCCAGGCTGACGCCGCGCGCCGCTTCTTCGAGACGCTGACCGGCGAACCCGGCCACGCGATCACGCTCGCGAACGTCTATTACGACACGCCCGATCTCGCGCTGGCGCGCTCGAAGAGCGCGGTGCGCGTGCGCCGCACGCCGGACGGCTGGCTGCAGACGTTCAAGACGGTCGGCAGCGCGGAAGGCGGCCTGCACCGCCGCCACGAATGGGAGCTGCCGGTCGCGGGCGACGCGCTCGAGATCGACGCGCTCGTCGCGGCCTGCGACGTGCCGGAAGCCGCCGCCGCACTGAACGACGCGGCCGGCGCACTGTACGCGCTGTTCCGCACGGATTTTTCGCGTACGCTGTGGCGCATCGCAATCGGCGGCGCGACCGTCGAGGCCGCGGTGGACCTCGGCGAGATCGTCGTCCAGGCGGAACACGAAACGCGCCGCGAACCGATCAGCGAAATCGAACTCGAACTGATCGACGGCCCGGAAACGGCGCTCGCGACGCTCGCCGCCGAACTGCAGCAGGCGCTGCCGGGCCTCGTTCCCGAAAACATCAGCAAGGCGCAGCGCGGCTACCGGCTGCGCGCGCAATAAACACGCATCACGCATGGCAACCCGCAAGACTTCCCGCGCGCCGCAACAGGCGTCGCTGTTCGACGATCCCATGCCGGAACCGGCACCGGACGATATTCCGTCCGCGGCTTCCGAGCCGCCCGCGGCTCGGCGAAAATCCGCGAAGCAGGCGGCCGCACCGGCGCCCGCGCCGGCCCCGACCGCCTCGGCACCGCAACCCGGTGCCGCCGACGTGCCGCATCTCGCCGCGCAATTCGACGCGCTGCCGGCCGTCTGGCGCGACGTGCTGAAACCGTTCACCGACAGCGACGCGTACGCGCCGCTGTGCCGCTTCGTCGACGAGGAGCGCGCGGCCGGCAAGACGGTCTACCCGACCGACGTGTTCCGCGCACTGCGCCTGACGAGCCCGGACGACGTGAAGGTCGTGATCCTCGGCCAGGACCCGTATCACGGCGACGACCGCGGCACGCCGCAGGCGCATGGCCTCGCGTTCTCGGTGCCGCCGGCCGTGCGCACGCCGCCGTCGCTGCGCAACATCTTCAAGGAAATCGCCGCGAATTTCGGTCACGACACGCCGCGTCACGGCTGCCTCGATACGTGGGCGCGCCAGGGCGTGCTGCTGCTCAACACCGTGCTGACGGTCGAGCGCGGCGCGGCCGCGAGCCATGCGAAGCGCGGCTGGGAGCAATGCACGGACACGCTGATCCGCGAGCTCGCCGGCCGCCATCGCGGGCTCGTGTTCATGCTGTGGGGCGCGCACGCGCAGGCGAAGCGCGCACTGTTCGACGCGAACGCGCATTGCGTGCTCGAGGCGCCGCATCCGTCGCCGCTGTCCGCGCACCGCGGCTTCCTCGGCTGCCGCCATTTCGCGCTCGCGAACGACTATCTGATCGATGCGGGCCGCGAACCGATCGACTGGCGCCTGCCGGACGTAGCCGAAACGCTCGCGTGACGGCCTGGGGCCCGTTCACCCTGATAACGGGCTTGCGCTGGCCCAAGGGTTCGCCGGGCGCATACGAAAATGCCGCGTCCCTTTCGGGGCGCGGCATTTTTTATCGGGCGATGCAGCGGGTGCACCGCACCCGCATCGACCTGACGCGTTACGCGGCGGCGATCGCTTCGCGTGCGCTGGCCAGCGCGGCGCTCTGCGCATCCGGGCCGAGGTTCAGGCCTTCGGCGTAGATGAAGCTCACGTCGGTCATGCCGACGAAGCCGAGGAACGTGCGCAGGTACGGCGTCTGGCTGTCGTTCGGCGTACCGGCATACTTGCCGCCGCGCGCCGTCACCACGTGAACCTTCTTGCCCTTGATCAGGCCTTCCGGACCGTTCTCGGTGTAGCGGAACGTGACGCCTGCGCGGGCGATCCAGTCGAAGTACGTCTTCAGTTGCGACGAGATGCCGAAGTTGTACATCGGTGCGCCGATCACGATGATGTCGGCAGCCTGCAGCTCGGCGATCAGCGCATCGCTCTTCGCAACGATCGCATTCTGTTCCGCGGTGCGCTTGTCGGCCGGCGTGAAGAACGCGCCGAGCACCGATTCGTCGAGGTGCGGCAGCGCATCGGCCAGCAGGTCGCGAACCACGACGTTCGCGCCGGGGTTCGATTGTTGCAGCTTTGCCGTCAGTTCGTTGGCCAGCAGCGTGGATTGCGCACCTTGCGAACGCGCAGCGGAATTGATTTGCAGAATGGTCGTCATGTCAGGCTCCGGTAGGGTTGCGCTTCGGTAGCGCGAGTGACGCCATTGTGCGGGGCCGCATGGCCGCGAAAAAGCGGGTTCAGGGCGACGGATTGTTGCAGCAGCGGGACAATACCCGATCGCGCCCCGATACCCGCTCGCGTAGGGTTACCCGTTCAGCCACGCTTCGCGGGCCTTCGTGGCCGCAGCCGGCTTCGCGGCCGCCGTCAGCCGGTAGCGGGTGACTTCCGGACCGTCGAGCTTCAGTTTCGCGGTGCGCAGCTCGTCGCGGCGGAACGCGTGGATCTCCACCTTGTCGCCCGGCCGATAGCGGGCCAGCAGCGCATCCAGGTTCGTGCCCGTTACGCGCAGCCCGTCCACCGCGATCAGCGTGTCGCCGGCCGACAACCCCGCGCGATGCGCGGCGCCGCCTTCGTAGACGGCCGCCAACGTGCAGTCCGCGCCGCCGCGCAAGCGCGCGCCGATCGTCGGCTTCTCGGCCGCGCCGAGCGCGACGTCGGGGGCCAGCGTCACGCCGAACGGCGCGAGCAGTTCGCCGAGCGGCAGGTCGCGCGTGCCGTGCACGGCGTCGGCGAACAGGCGGCCGAGCGCGACGCCCGTCGCCTCTTCGATCAGCGTCTCGACTTCGTTTTCCTCCACGCCCGCCTGCTTGCCGCGATAGAAGTCGCGGCCGTAGCGTTGCCACAGCAGGCGCATCACGTCGTCGAGCGACTTCCGGTTACGCGTCTGCGCGCGGATCGCGAGGTCGAACGCGAGCGCCACGAGCGAGCCCTTCGTGTAATAGCTGACGATCGCATTGGTCGCGTTCTCGTCCTGACGGTAGTACTTGATCCACGCGTCGAACGAGCTTTCCGCGACGCTCTGCTTGAGCCGGCCCGTGCCGCGCAGCACGCCGCCGATCGTGCGGCCGAGCGCCGCGAAATATTCGTCCTGCGACATCAGCCCGCTGCGGACCAGCATCAGGTCGTCGTAATACGACGTGAAGCCTTCGAACAGCCACAGCAGCGACGTGTAGTTCTCGCGCGCGAGGTCGTACGGCACGAACGCCGCCGGCTTGATGCGCTTCACGTTCCACGTGTGGAAATACTCGTGGCTGCAGAGGCCGAGATACGTGCGATAGCCTTCCGTCGTTTCCGGCCGCCCCTTCACCGGCAGGTCGGTCCGGTTGCAGATCAGCGCGGTCGACGCGCGATGCTCGAGGCCGCCGTAGCCGTCGCTGACCGCGAGCGTCATGAACACGTAGCGGTCCATCGGCGCCTTCTTCGACTTCGGCTCGAACAGCGCGATCTGCGCTTCGCACACGCGTTTCAGGTCGCTACGCAGCCGCTCCAGGTCGAGCTGCGTCACGCGCCCCGCGATCACGATGTCGTGCGGCACGCCGTGCGCGTCGAACGTCGCGAGCGCGAATTCGCCGATCGTCACCGGATGGTCGGACAGTTCGTCGTAGTTCGCCGCGCGATACGCGCCGAAACCGTAGCGCTTCGTCCCGCTCGCCTCGGGCAGCGCGGTGCCGACCCGCCACGTGCGAAACGCCGCGCCGGCCGGTTTCGCGATGTCGACTTCGCACGGCGCGTGCTCTCGACCGGCGACGCTCAGGAACACGGCCGTCGCGTTGAAGAAGCCGCCCGACTCGTCGAGATACGCGGAGCGCACCGACAGGTCCCACGCATAGACGTCGTAGCGCAGCGTCAGCGCGCCGGTCACGGGCGCGGCCTGCCACGTGTGCTTGTCGGTCTTCGCGATGCGTACCTTGCGGCCCGCGTCGTTGAACGCGCGCAGCGTCACGATGTTGCGCGCGAACTCGCGCACGAGGTAGCTGCCCGGAATCCACACCGGCAGCGAGAAACGCTGGCCTTCGGGATCGGGATCGGCAACCGTCACCGTCACTTCGAACAAGTGCGCGGCAAGATCTTTCGGGACAATCGAATAGCGGATCGGCTGAGTCATCGTGGCAATCGGTCGGGGCGGGCGAAAACGAAGAGAGGCGCCGGCAGATCATGCGGGCGCCCCTCGCTGGCCGGGTCGTGCGCCCGGCGTGCGGTCGGTTACTTGCTCGAGGCGAGCGCCTGGTTGAGCTGGTCGGCCGATACCGCGCCCGGCAGGCGGCGGCCGTCCGGCAGGAAGATCGTCGGCGTGCCGGTGACGTTCATGCCGCGGCCGAGCGCGAGGTTCTTGTCGAGCGCGGTGGTGTCGCAGGTACCGGCGCCGGACGGCGCGCGGTGGTCGAGCATCCAGCTTTCCCACGTTTTTGCGCGGTCGGTCGCACACCAGATCGCCTTCGACTTCACGGTCGAATCCGGCGACAGCACCGGGTACAGGAACGTGTAGACGGTCACGTTGTCGACCGACTGCAGCGTCGTCTCGAGCTTCTTGCAGTACGGGCAGTTCGGATCGGAGAACACCGCGATCTTGCGGGCGCCGTTGCCCTTGACGACCTTGATCGCATTCGCGAACGGCAGGCTCGCGAAGTCGATCTTGTTGATTTCGGACAGGCGGGCGTCGGTCAGGTTCTTGTGCGTCCTGGCGTCGACGAGATCGCCGAGCAGCACGTAGTCGCCGGCCGCGTCGCTATAGATGATCTGCGAGCCGAGGTTCACTTCGTAAAGGCCTGCCACCGGCGATTTCGACACGCTCTTGATCGGCGCGTCGTTGCCGAGACGGGCTTGCAGCGTGGCCTTCAGCTTGTCGGTGGTCTGGTCGGCCTGCGCGGTGCAGCCAAGCGTCGCCATCGTGACGGCCAGCGCCAGCGATGCGATGCGGATCGTTTTTTTCATCGAAATCTTCCTTCAGCTCAATCGGAGTGCACGGCACAGTGTACGCCGTAACGGAACCGTCTCCGACCGGCGCGGCGGCGGAAGGTTCGTTCAGCCGAGCGCGGCCGACACGAGCCAGCGCTTCACGAGCGGCTGCGCGCCGACGAACGCCATGCCCGCATTGCGCACGGCCTTCGCGAGCGAGCCCGGCACCGCGAACAGCCGCTGCAGGCCGTCGGTCGCGACCATCAGCGCGCGGATGTCCTCGCGGCGCGAACGCTCGTAGCGACGCAGCAGCACCGTATCGCCGAGATTGCGGAAGCTTTCCTTGCCCGCGATCGCGTCGACGAGCGCCGCGACGTCGCGCAACCCGAGGTTCATCCCCTGCCCCGCGAGCGGGTGGATCAGGTGCGCGGCATCGCCGACCAGCGCGACGCGCGGCGCGATCAGCTTGTCGACCGTCTGCAGCGCCAGCGGGAAGCCGGCGGCCGGCGTCACGCATTCGAGCGTGCCGACCTGGCCGTGCGACACGCGCTCGACCTCGGCCGCGAGCTGCGCCGGATCGAGTGCGAGCAGTGCGTCCGCGTGCGCGGTGTGCGCGGACCACACGAGCGACACGTGGCCGTCCGGCAGCGGCAGCAGTGCGACGATCTCGCCTTCCCGGAACCACTGCCAGGCCGTCTCGCGGTGCGGCAGCGACGCCTTGAAGTTCGCGACGACGCCCGTCTGCCGGTAGTCGCGCCGCTCTACCCTGGCCCCCATTTGGGAACGCACCCACGAATGCGCGCCGTCGGCGCCGACGACGAGATCCGCTTCGAGCACCTGCCCCGACGACAGCGTGAGCACGGCCGCGTCGTCGCGCATGTCGAAACCCTGCGCACGCGCGTCGAACCACGTGAGGTTCGGCTGGAATCGCAGCGCGGCATCGAGCGACGCCTCGACCAGCGACGATTCGGCGATCCACGCAAGCTGCGGCACGGACGCCTGATAGGCGGAGAAATGCAGTTCGGCATGCGCATCGCCATACACGCGCATGTCGTACACCGGCGCGAGCCGGCCGTGGTCGAGCGCCTGCCAGACCCGCAGCCGCTCGAGCAACGCCTGCGAACTGGACGACAGCGCGTAGACACGCGTATCGAACGCGAGATCCGCGGGGCGCGGCGTGGCCGGCTGGGCGAGCAAGGCTGTCTTGTAGCCGGACTGGGTCAGCGCGAGCGCGGCCGTCTTGCCGACGAGCCCGCCGCCGACCACGGCGACGTCGAAGGTGTGGTGGGCAGTCATGGCGGGCATTATAGCCGCGGGGCCAAACCCTTACGCGGCCGGACTTTGCGGGAAATCAGCAGAACCGCGGGCCGGTGCGCCGACGCGGCGGCCCGCCGCATCGGCCGTTCGGCGCCCAGCCCGGAATCCGGGGCGCCGGCACGGTACAATAGCGTTTTTGACCGTCGGCCCGCCGCGCTCCACGCGCCGGCCGCCCTTTTTTCCCGCGCCGCCGTGCCCTGTCCGGCCGCGCCGCCTCACCCGTCCGAAGGATTCCATGAGTCTCAAATGCGGCATCGTCGGCTTGCCCAACGTCGGCAAGTCCACCCTGTTCAATGCGCTGACCAAGGCCGGCATCGCCGCCGAGAACTATCCGTTCTGCACGATCGAGCCGAACGTCGGCATCGTCGAAGTGCCGGATACGCGCCTGAAGGCGCTCTCCGAGATCGTCAAGCCGGAGCGCGTCGTGCCGGCCGTCGTCGAATTCGTCGACATCGCGGGCCTCGTCGCGGGCGCGAGCAAGGGTGAAGGCCTCGGCAACCAGTTCCTCGCGAACATCCGCGAAACCGACGCGATCACGCACGTCGTGCGCTGCTTCGAGGACGAGAACGTCATTCACGTCGCCGGCAAGGTCAGCCCGATCGACGACATCGAAGTGATCAACACCGAACTGGCGCTCGCCGACCTCGGCACCATCGAGAAGGCGCTCACGCGCTATTCGAAGGCGGCGAAGTCGGGCAACGACAAGGAAGCGGCGAAGCTCGTCGCGGTGCTCGAGAAGGTGCGTGCGCAGCTCGACCAGGGCAAGGCCGTGCGCGGCCTCGCGCTGTCGGACGACGAGCAGGCGCTGATCAAGCCGTTCTGCCTGATCACCGCGAAGCCGGCGATGTACGTCGCCAACGTGAAGGACGACGGTTTCGAGAACAACCCGCACCTCGAGGCGGTGCGCCAGTACGCGGAAAGCGAAAACGCGCCGGTGGTCGCCGTGTGCGCGGCGATCGAGGCGGAAATCGCCGATCTCGACGACGCGGACAAGGAAGCGTTCCTCGCCGACATGGGCATGGAAGAGCCGGGCCTCGACCGCGTGATCCGCGCGGGCTTCAAGCTGCTCGGCCTGCAGACCTACTTTACCGCGGGCGTGAAGGAAGTGCGTGCGTGGACGATCCACATCGGCGATACCGCGCCGCAGGCGGCCGGCGTGATCCACACCGACTTCGAGCGCGGCTTCATCCGTGCGCAGACGATCGCGTTCGACGACTTCGTCGCGTACAAGGGCGAGCAAGGCGCGAAGGAAGCCGGCAAGATGCGCGCGGAAGGCAAGGAATATGTCGTGCACGATGGCGACGTGATGAACTTCCTGTTCAACGTCTGAGCGTTGCTGTCGCATCGAGCGTAAAAAAGCCCGCTGAATGCGGGCTTTTTCTTTTCGATGGCGGAAAACCGACTCATTCCCGACCGACGACCTTCAGCGTCCCGGACATATGCAGGAACTGTCCGTCCTTCATCGCGATGTTCGTATCCACCGCGCCGCGTTCGAAATCCTCGACGTGCACGACGTTCGAACCGGTGGACGGCTCATGCCAGTACACCATGTACACCTGCGGACGGACCTCGCGCGCCGTGTACTGCACCGTATCCGTCACGCCCTTGAATTGGCCGGCCGTGCCGACGAACGACATCGTCTTGTCGTCCTTGAAGTTCAGGTCGAACGCGGTAGCGCCGAACTGCACGCGCACCGTCTTGCCCGCCGCGGGGAACGGCGCCGGCGCGGGCCACTGCATCTCGCCCTTCGCAACCTTCGCGCTCAGCTCGAGCGACGACTTCTCGCCAAGGTCCGGGTAGCGCGCCTCCATCGCCGCGATCAGCGTCGTCGAATCCTTCGCGCGCACCGCCTCCTGGTCGAACGCCTTGACGTAATTCCGCGTGAACGCGACGCCCGTGGTGAACGGCTGGCTGCCGTCGCGGTTCGGCAGGAAGTGGCCGGGCACGACGCGCGCCGGCTTCAGCGCATCGATCCGGTCGAGCGTCGCCAGCCAGTTCGCGTGCGACAGCGGCGTCTGCGTGTCGGCCATCCAGACATGAACGTTCGCGGCGACCGGGATGCCACCGACCACGGTCCGCGCGGAAGGAATCCATACGAACGTGCGATCGGGCGTCGGGCCGTCGGGCCCGACGATGCGCAGCGGCTCGCCATCGACGCGCAGCGTATTGCCGTCGAGCGGCTGCGGCACGATCACCGAAGTCGGCGCGTTGTCCTTCAGGATCGGGCCCCAGTAGGCAAGCTTGCCGTCCTTGCTGGCCTCGATCGCGGCGACGGTCTGCGGCGTCGCGACGATCTTCGCATCCGGGAACGCCGCGTGAATCGTTTCCAGCCCGAAGTAATAGTCGGGATCGCTGTGGCTCACGTAGACGGCCTTGAGCGTCTTGCCGCTCGCCTTGATCCGGCTCACCAGCGCCTGAGCGTCGTTGCGCTGGAACTGGGCGTCGATCAGGATCGCCTCCGTTTTGCCCGAAACGATTTCGGACGAAACCGGGAAGATGGCATGCGCGCCCGGATTGTAGACATCGACGGTCAACGGGGCCGCGATGCTCGCGGATGCGGCGCCGAGTAGTGCAGTCGCCGCGAATGCGGAAGAAAACAGATGACGGATCGACATGGTCGGACTCTTGATGGGTTGTGAGTGCCCGTAGAATAAATGAAACCATTTCGGTAACAAATAGCCCATTCATCGATGGCCTATTTCCCAACAGGAACGAATCGATCGCGACGCGGCCGTCTGAGCGGACGCCGGCCGGGCCGTTACCCGGTAATCCTTGATGAATAAAAAAAGCCCGGCCGGCATACGCCGGTCGGGCCACGATACTTCCGGGCGGTATCACTCAGGTGCTATCGCATCCGGCCGCTCGCGCGCTCACGTCGCCGACACCCGCCGCCCCGCGTTCGCCTGCGCATCGCGCCCGCGCTTGTTCAGCCACGACGCGAGCAGCACGATCGACGCCAGCACGGCCGTCGCGCCGACTTCCATCCTGTGCTCCTCGCTGACGAACATCACGGTCAACGTGCCGCAGATGAACAGGATCACGGCCCATGTGAGCCACGGGAACAGCCACATCCGCAGCGTCAGGTCGGCGCCGCCCGCTTCGAGCGTCTTGCGCATCCGCAACTGCGAGATCGCGATCACGAGATACACGAGCAGCGCGATCGCGCCCGACGTCGCGAGCAGGAAGCCGAACACCTGTTCCGGCATCAGGTAGTTCGCGATCACGGTCAGGAAACCGAACGCGGTCGACGCCAGCACGGCCGCGCGCGGCGTGCCGGTCGAATCGGTGCGATGCAGGAAGGCCGGCGCGTCCTGGCGCCGGGACAGCGAGAACAGCATCCGCGACGCCGTGTACAACGCCGAATTCAGGCAGCTCGCGACCGACACGAGCACGATCACGTCGATGATCGCCTTCGCGTTCGGCACGCCGATCAGCTCCATCGCGCGCTGGTACGAGCCGTGCTTCGGCAGCAGCGGGTCGTTCCACGGCACGATGGCCGCGACGACGAGGATCGAGCCGAGATAGAACAGCGTGATACGCCAGATCACGGAGTTCGTCGCGCGCACGATCTGGCGTTGCGGGTTGTCCGATTCGGCGGCCGCGATCGTCACGATCTCGGTGCCGAGGAACGAGAACATCGTCGTCAGCATCGCCGCGAGCACCGCGCTCGCGCCGTGCGGCATGAAGCCGTCGTGCACGAACAGGTTCGACACGCCCGACACGGCCGGCGCGGGGATGATGCCGACGATCGCCGCGCCGCCGATGCACAGGAACACGACGATCGCGACGACCTTGATCAGCGCGAACCAGAATTCGAATTCGCCGTAGTTCTTGACGGAGAAGAGGTTGGTGACGGTGAGCAGCAGCGTGATGCCGAGCGCGAAGATCCACGTCGCGATGCCCGGGAACCACGCATTGAGGATGGTCGCGGCGGCGGTCGCCTCGATCGGGATCACGAGCACCCAGAACCACCAGTACAGCCAGCCGATCGTGAAGCCGGCCCAGTGGCCGATCGCGCGATCGGCATAGGTCGAGAACGACCCGCTGTCCGGATGCGCGACGGCCATTTCGCCGAGCATGCGCATCACCAGCACGACCAGCACGCCCGCGATCGCATACGCGAGTATCGATGCCGGCCCGGCCTCCGCGATCGCGTGGCCGGAGCCGACGAACAAGCCCGCGCCGATGACGCCGGCAATCGACATCATCGTCACGTGACGCTGCTTCAGGCCAGTGCCGAGGCCTGTGTTGCTTCCACTCATCTGTCTCTCTCCAAAAAACGGTTCCGGTACGACCGGTGTCGCGTGAAGGCGGCGCGGGGGAGTTGTCGTTGTCGAATCCGGCTGCGGCCGCGCGTGCGATCGCACGCGGGCACGAGGCCGGACCGGGCCGTTCCGGTCGGGTCGTCCGCGCAGTCTGCGAAGCTGCGGGTGCGATGCGGCGCGCCGGGCGCCGGCGCATCGCGTACGCCCGTTCCGTCGGCTGTCGTCAGCCGCCTTCGAAGCGAAGGAGTGTAAGCATCAAACGGTTCGTCACTAAGAACCAATTGAAGAATTTCGATGGAACCACTCGTTGCATCGATACGAACCGATGCAACGCTTGATCCGGTTCGGCGGCGGCTCGTGCGCCGCGCGCCGCTCAGTTCGCGTCGCGGACGGTTTCGTCCCGCCACTTCGCCGGCACGCGTGCGTGCTATTCTCGCAGAAGCAGGTTTTTCACGGCGTCGGGATGCGCGGCCGACAGGCGCACCAGCACGATCGGCCAACCGACATAGTGATCGGTCACGTAATACACGTCGGGCGCCGATTCGATCAGCCATGCGCGCTCGTCGGGGCCGACGCCCTTCACGACGAGCGTGTCGCCGTCCTCGCGCAGCCGCGCGAGCACTTTTCCCTTCACCTTCAGCGCGGGCGTGCCGTACGACGTGCCTTCCTCGACGCCGCGCCACGCCAATGCGATCTGCCGGACTTCGTCGAATGTCACGATGCCTCCCCGACCATGCGTCGACGGTTGACGGTCCGGCCACCTTACCGGAAACCGCGCGACGCGCCCAGCGGACGGCGTTATCCGCCGGCCGCGCGCGCGGCGGCCGGCGCACGCCCGGTGGTCGCGACGATCGCGAACGCGATCGCATTCGCGGCGGCGCTCGCGAGGATCGGCACGAGATAGCCGCCGCCGGCATCGTAGACGAAGCCGGCGGCGGCCGGCCCGATCAGCGTGCCGAACGCGACGCTCGTGTACAGGATGCCGATGATCGCGCTCACGTTGCGGCCGCCGAAATAGTCCATCACGACCGCCGGCAGCACGGCGACCCAGCCGCCGTAGAACACGCCGAACACGAGCGCGAACGCAGCGAGCGTCGCGACGGTGCCGGCGCCCGCCCACCCGACCAGCGCGACGGCCATGCCGGCGAACATCGCGAGCAGCGACGCGCGGCGGCCGAAGCGGTCGGCCAGGCCGCCGAGGAAGAAGCGGCCGGCCGTGCTGCCCACGCCGATCGCGCCGAGCAACAGCACGGCCGTCGACGGTGCGACGCCGTGATCGAGCGCATATGGCACGAGGTGAACGAACGGGACGAACACACCGAACGAGCAGACGAGGCAGGCCGCATAGAGACTCGCGAACGGCCGCGACGTGACGGCTTCGCGCACCGTCGCGCCGGCATGCACGTTCGCGCCGGTCGATGCGGCAGCGGCATTCCGGCTGCCCTCGCCGACGACATCGCCGTCCGGCAGCCATCCGCGCCTGCGCGGATCGTTCTCGATCAGCAGCGACATGCCGGCGCCCAGCACGAGCGCGATCGCGGCCAGCGTGAAATACGCACCGCGCCAGCCGACCTCCGCGATCAGCGCGGACGCGAGCGGCGGCATCGCCAGCGTGCCGACGCCGATCCCCGCGACCGCGAGCCCCGATGCGAACCCGCGCCGGCGCACGAACCAGCGCTGCACCGCGCCGACGGCCGGCACGTACGCGCAACCGACGCCGAGCCCGACACCGAGCCCGTACGCGACATAGACCTGCAGCAGCGTATGCGCGGCGCCGGCGGCCGCGAGCCCCGCGCCGGTCAGCAGCATCCCGGCGACGGCGAGCCGCCGCGAGCCGAAACGATCGGCGAGCGGCCCGCTGACGATGCCGAAGCCGAAGTACAGGAAGCCGGCGAGCGAGAACACGAGCGAGATCTGGCCGCGCGACGCGGCGAAATCCCGCTGCAGTGACTCGACGAACGCGCTGAACGTATACGCGCTGCCGAACCCGACGAACGTGACGGCGAACGCGGCCGCCACCACGTACCAGCCGTAGAAAAGGCGCGATGTGCCCGGGCGGTTCATGACGATGCTCCTTTCGGGTTCCACCGGCTGCCGGGCGGCATCCGGATTGCCCCGTGGATATAGTTGAACTATGTTGATCGCATCGGCCGCCGACAGGCAGCCGCGCAACAGGCGATCCGATGTGTCGACGTTACTCGCGCGTACGCGTCGCCTCAAACCATATTTCGTCGGCCTTTCGCTTTAGAAAAACTGAATGAATCGTTCCCGCCTGCCGCCACTCAACGCGTTGCGCGCCTTCGAAGCCGCCGCCCGCCACCTGTCGGTGAAGTCGGCGGCCGAGGAGCTGTCGGTCACGCCCGGCGCGGTGAGCCAGATGATCCGCACGCTCGAGACCCACCTCGGCGTGCAACTGTTCGAGCGCGTGAACCGCGGCATCCTGCTGACGGCCGCCGGCCGCGACTACCTGCCGCCGGTGCGCAACGCGTTCCGGCAGATCGCCGACGCGTCGCAGCGCGTGTCGGGCGCCGCCGACAGCGGCGTGCTGACGGTGAGCGTCACGCCGTTCTTCGCGTCCGCGTGGCTCGTCCCGCGCCTCGCGCAGTTCCGCCAAGCCAGCCCCGACGTCGACCTGCAGGTCGTCACGAGCCATGCGCTCGCGGATTTCTCGCGCGACGGCGTCGACGTCGCGATCCGCCACGGTCTCGGGCGCTACGTCGGGCTGTGCAGCGAACGGCTGCTGACGGTCGAAATCGTCGCGCTCGCGTCGCCCGACCTCGTCGCGCGGCTCGGCATGCCGGCGACGCCGGCCGAACTCGTCGGCTGGCCGCAACTGCACGACGCCGAACGCAAGGGCTGGCACATCTGGTTCGGCGCGCAGCGGATCGACGATTTCGGGCCGCCGCGCGGTCCTGCGTTCGACGACTCGGGCCTGCTGCTGCAGGCGATCGTCGCCGGCCAGGGCGCCGGGCTGCTGCCGGCCGCGATGGTGCGCGGCGAGCTGGCGAGCGGCCGGCTCGTGCAGCTTGCCGACGCCGCATGGCTCGACGATTTCGCGTACTACCTCGTCTATCCGCCGCATCACGCGGAACGGCCGAAGGTTGCCGCGTTCCGCCGGTGGATTCTCGACGCCGCGCAGGCCGACGGCGCGGCGTCGATGTCCGGCGCGGCGTAGCGTCGCGCGGGTACACGGCGCGGATCCGCTAACATGCGGCGCGGGCCACCGGCCCGGCATCGACGACAACGACGACAACGAACATAACGAGAGAGGCCATGCGTACCCTGCTCCATCGCGCGACCCATGCCGCGGCCCTGTCCGCGACCCTGTCCGCCGCGCTCTTCGTCGCGGGCGCCGCGTTACCCGCTTCCGCGCACGCGTATCGCGCGCCGCCCGGCTACGGCAACGAAGCCGATCTCGACCGTCACGACACGTATCGCAACCGAGACGGCGAAACCGTGCATGCGCCCGCGCATTCGAAATCGGGCCGCGTGCCGGACGGCGCGAGCGCGCGGTGCCGCGACGGCACGTATAGCTTCAGCCGCCACCGGCGCGGCACGTGCTCGGGGCACGGGGGCGTCGCCGCATGGCTGTGAGCGCGGGTCGGCCGAATAGCCTGCACCGCGCCAGCGGCAGCCGGCGGCGCAGTACAATACGCGCTCGCACCGCCGCGCCCCGCGCGGCACGCTCCGTACCGAATCTCCCGACGCCGCCCCGCCCGCGCGCTGCGCGGCAGTCTCAACCACTTCTGACTTTCACACCGAAATGGCCCAATACGTTTTCACGATGAACCGGGTCGGCAAGATCGTGCCGCCCAAGCGCCAGATCCTGAAGGACATCTCGCTGTCGTTCTTTCCCGGCGCGAAGATCGGCGTGCTCGGCCTGAACGGCTCGGGCAAGTCGACGCTGATCCGCATCATGGCGGGCATCGACAAGGACATCGAAGGCGAAGCGACGCCGATGCCGAACCTGAACATCGGCTACCTGCCGCAGGAGCCGCAACTCGATCCGACGAAGACCGTGCGCGAAGCCGTCGAGGAAGGCCTCGGCGACCTGTTCCAGGCGAACAAGAAGCTGGAGGAAATCTACGCTGCGTATGCCGAGCCGGACGCCGACTTCGACGCGCTCGCGGCCGAGCAGGCCAAATACGAGGCGATCCTCGCGTCGAGCGACGGCGGCAGCCCCGAGCAGCAGCTCGAAGTGGCCGCCGACGCGCTGCGCCTGCCGCCGTGGGACGCAAAGATCGAGCACCTGTCGGGCGGCGAAAAGCGCCGCGTCGCACTGTGCAAGCTGCTGCTCGAAAAACCCGACATGCTGCTGCTCGACGAGCCGACCAACCACCTCGACGCCGAATCGGTCGACTGGCTCGAGCAGTTCCTGGTGCGCTTCCCGGGCACCGTCGTCGCCGTCACGCACGATCGCTACTTCCTCGACAACGCGGCCGAGTGGATTCTCGAACTCGACCGCGGCCACGGCATTCCGTGGAAGGGCAACTACAGCAGCTGGCTCGACCAGAAGGAAGAGCGCCTGAAGCAGGAAGAAGCGTCGGAATCCGCGCGCCAGAAGGCGATCAAGAAGGAACTGGAGTGGGTGCGCCAGAACCCGAAGGGCCGTCAGGCGAAGTCGAAGGCGCGTATCGCGCGCTTCGAGGAGCTGAGCAGCCAGGAATACCAGAAGCGCAACGAAACGCAGGAAATCTTCATTCCGGCCGGCGAACGCCTCGGCAACGAAGTGATCGAGTTCAAGAACGTCAGCAAGTCGTTCGGCGACCGCCTGCTGATCGACAACCTGAGCTTCAAGATCCCGGCCGGCGCGATCGTCGGCATCATCGGCCCGAACGGCGCCGGCAAGTCGACGCTGTTCAAGATGCTGACCGGCAAGGAACAGCCGGATTCGGGCGAAGTCGTGATGGGCCCGACGGTGAAGCTCGCGTACGTCGACCAGAGCCGCGACGCGCTCGACGGTTCGAAGACCGTGTTCGAGGAAATCTCGGGCGGCGCCGACGTGCTGACGGTCGGCAAGTACGAAACGCCGTCGCGCGCGTACATCGGCCGCTTCAACTTCAAGGGCGGCGACCAGCAGAAGATCGTCGGCAACCTGTCCGGCGGCGAACGCGGCCGCCTGCACCTCGCGAAGACGCTGATCTCGGGCGGCAACGTGCTGCTGCTGGACGAACCGTCGAACGACCTCGACGTCGAGACGCTGCGTGCGCTGGAAGACGCGCTGCTCGAATTCGCGGGCTCGGTGATGGTGATCTCGCACGATCGCTGGTTCCTCGACCGAATCGCGACGCACATCCTCGCGTTCGAAGGCGATTCGCAGGTCACGTTCTTCGACGGCAACTACCAGGAGTACGAAGCCGACAAGCGTGCGCGCCTCGGCGAGGAAGCCGCGAAGCCGAAGCGCCTGCGCTACAAGCCGATCAGCCGCTGACCGGCACGGCCCGGGCGCCCGGCGCCGCGATCGCGCGGCGCCGGATGCCGAAAGCGGCCGTATCCGGAACGGCCCAACGAAAAAGCGAGCCCTTGGCTCGCTTTTTTTCGCCCGACGTTCGCCCCGCCGCTTACGCGAGCGCGCCCAGCTCGCGCAGCCGCGCCTCGGTCGCCGCCGCGCTCGTATGATGAATGCCGTGCCAGCCGAGCGCCGTCGCAGCCGCGGCGTTCTTCGCGTTGTCGTCGATGAACACGAGCTCGTGCGGCGCGATGCCGGGCAGGTGCGGATCGATCCGCGCATGCATCTCGCGGTAGATCGCCGGATCGGGTTTCACGAGCTTCACGCGGCCCGACACGACGATGTCCTTGAACCGGCGCAGCACCGGGAAGTTGTCCCATGCATACGGAAACGTCTGCGCGGACCAGTTCGTCAGCCCGAACAGCGGCATCCCCTGCGCGTCCAGCCGGTCGACGAGGGCCGCGCCCTCTTCGAGCACGCCGCCGATCATCTCGTGCCAGCGCGCGTAGAACGCACGGATCAGCGCTTCGTGCTCCGGAAACTTCGCGACGAGTTCGGCCGTGCCTTCCTCGATCGTCTGCCCGCCGTCCTGACGGACCACCCAGTCCATCGCGCACACGTGCGTGAGGAACCAGCGGCGCTCGGCGGCGTCGGGAATCAGTTCGCGGTAAAGGTACTCGGGGCTCCAGTCGATCAGCACGCCGCCGAAATCGAACACCACGGCCTTGATCGTCATGCGAACTCCGTGGCGAGCACGTCTGCGAGCGGACGCGGCGTCACCGCGTTACCCGACAGCGAATTGTTGTTCCAGACGAAGTGATGATGCGCGACGATCTGCGCCGCCGACAGGTGGGCGCGCTCGTTCGTCGTATGCAGATCGGACACGACGGTGGTCCGGTAGCCGAGCAGCGCGGCACGGCGCGCGGCCGAATCGACGCAGAACTCGGTCGCATAGCCGCAGATCAGCACCGAGCGGATGCCGTGGCGATCGAGCTGCGCCGCGAGCGGCGTGTCGTGGAACGCGTCGCTCGCCTGCTTGCGCACGCGCCAGTCGTCGCGGCCGACGACCAGCCCCGCATGCAGTTCCCAGCCCGGCGTGCCGGGCACGATGTCGTCGTCCGCATCGCCGTCGTGCTGCACGAAGCACACCGGCGCGTTCGCCGCGCGCGCTGCCGCCGTCAACCGGTTGATGCCCGACACCACGTCGTCGAGCCGGTATGCGGGCTGCGCCCGCTCCACCAGCCCGCGCTGCATGTCGATCACGATCACCGCAGTGTCCGCCATGACTTGCCCTCGCTGTGATTGTTCCGCCGTCGTGCGGTCGCTATCCGGCCGCCCTCCGGCCATTACCGCGCGTTGCGTCAGATCGGCTGCGTGCGCGCATCGAGCCACGCCTTCGCGTCGCCGCTCAGGTGCCGGCCGACGCGCTCGCGCACCGTCGCGTGATACGTGTTCAGCCACGCGCGCTCTTCATCGTGCAGCATCTCGATCAGCACGCAGCGCGTGTCGATCGGGCACAGCGTCAACGTCTCGAACGCGAGGAAATCGCCGAATTCCGTCTGCCCGGCCGCACGGTTCACGACCAGGTTCTCGATCCGGACGCCCCACTGGCCCGGACGGTACACGCCCGGCTCGATCGACGTGATCATGCCCTCTTCCATCGCCGTGTACGGCTCGGCCGGCGCGTAGTGCGAGATGACCTGCGGACCTTCGTGCACGTTCAGGAAGTACCCGACGCCATGCCCGGTGCCGTGGCCGTAGTCGAGCCCGGCCGCCCACATCGGCGCACGCGCGATCGCGTCGAGCATCGGCGAGCGAATGCCGCGCGGGAAGCGGGCGCGCGACAGCGCCATCATCGATTTCAGCACGATCGTGAAATCGCGCCGCTGCAGGTCGCTGACGGTGCCGACCGGCACGACGCGCGTGATGTCGGTCGTGCCCGTCATGTACTGGCCGCCCGAATCGATCAGCAGCAGCCCGTCGCCGGCGATCGTCGCGTGCGACTCGCGCGTCGCGTGGTAGTGCGGCATCGCGCCGTTCGCGTTGAAGCCGGCGATCGTCGCGAAGCTCGCCGACACGTAGCCGGGGCGGCGGGCGCGCGCGGCCGTGAGCTGTTCCTCGATCGTCAGCTCGGTGATCGTCTCGCGATTGACGGCCTGTTCGAACCACGCGAAGAACTCCGCGAGCGCGGCGCCGTCATGCTCCATCGTCACGCGTACGTGCTCGATCTCGGCGGACGTCTTGCGCGACTTCGCGAACGTCGACGGATTCACGGCCTCGACGAGCTTCACGCCGGCCGGCACGGCCTCGAGCGTGCCGAACGTCACGCGGCGCGGGTCGATCAGCAGCGTCGCGCCGTCGGGCAGCGCCGCGAGCGACGCACGCGCGGCGTCGTAGGCGCGGACGTCGACGCCGTCCTGCGCGAGCGACGCGGCCAGCGCCGGCGGCACCTTGCCGTCGGCGACGAACAGCGTCGCGCGATCGGTGCCGATCATTGCGTGCGCAACGAACACCGGATTGAAGTTGACGTCGGCGCCGCGCAGGTTGAACAGCCACGCGAGATCATCGAGCGTCGACACGAAGTGCCATTGCGCGCCCTGCGCGTGCATCGCGCGGCGCACGTCGGCGAGCTTGCTCGCGCGCGTCGTGTCGGCCAGCGGCGCGACGTGCTCGAATACCGCGTGGCCGGGCAGCCCCGGCCGCTCGGGCCAGATCGCGTCGAGCAGGTCGACGTCGGTACGCAGCGCGATGCCGCGCCCACTCAGCGCGGCCGTCAGCCCGCGCGCGGCCGCGACGCCGAGCACGGCGCCGTCGACCCCGACCGTCGCGCCGGCCGCCACGTTCCGCGCGAGCCAGTCGACGTGCGGTGCGCTCTGCTGCCCGCCCGTCATCTTCATCAACTGCACGCCCGTGCCCGCCAGTTCGGCATCGGCCTGCACCCAGTAGCGGCTGTCGACCCACAGCCCCGCGAAATCCGCGGTCACGACCAGCGTGCCGACCGAGCCCGTGAAGCCGGACAGCCAGCGGCGCGCCTGCCAGCGCTCGGGCAGGTATTCGGACAAGTGGGGGTCGGCGGACGGCACGAGATAGGCGGCCAGATTCTCGCGGGCCATGGCGTCGCGCAGCAGCGCGAGACGGGCCGGCACCGGCGAGACTTCGGGGAGACGGGCATTCATGATTTCACCTGAGAGCATTCAGCGACGGGCCGACAGCGCGACCGTCACGGCTACGGCGAGGAACGCGACGCCGGTGCAGACCGGCCATTCGAGCGTCTCGCCATCGTAAAACAGTCCCGAGAGATTGCCGACCATGCGGGCGGCGGCCGCGCCCACGATGCCGACGAGCACCGCGATCCACCACGCCGGCCGGCCCGTGCGCCGCAGCGGATGCAGCCAGCGGCCGAACAGCCCGACGGCCGCTCCCAGGACAAGGATTCCAAACCAGTTCATTCAACGCCTTCTATAAATTCAGATTCGTCCCATAGGCGTGAACGCTGCCAGCGGCTAGCATCGATTCATCCATCGAACCCGAGACCAGCCGGGCGCCGCGAACATTCGAGTGTAGGGGCCGACTCGACGTTATGGCAAGCGCACACCGGCTGCCGTATTGAAGAAATCCTCATGCGAATCGCTCTGATCGATCCGGAATCGCGCCATACCGCACTCCTGAACCGCCTGCTCTTCGCGGGCGGTCACGTGTGCCATGCGTTTTCGTCCAGCACCGCATTCTTCCAGTGGCTCGCTGCCGACAATACCTGCGACATGCTGGTCACCGGCCACTGGGCCGGCGACCAGCCGGCGCAGGAAGTCATTCCGCGCGCGCAGGCGGTCCTGCCCGGGTTGCCGGCCATCGCGGTGATGCAGTCGGCGCGCGAAAGCGAAATCGTGTCGTGCCTGCACGCCGGCGCCGACGATTGCCTCGTGCGCCCGGTGAGCGGGCCCGAACTGCTCGCGCGCGTCAATGCACTGAGCCGGCGCGCCGGCGTACGGCGGGCGCCCACCCGCTCGCGCGAAATGTATGGCGAATACGCGTTCGACGCCACGCATTGCCTCGTGCGTTTCGGCGACGCAATCGTTTCACTCACGCCGAAAGAGTTCCGTTTCGCACAATTGCTGTTCACGAACCTGTCGCGGCCCGTGTCGCGCGCGCACATCCTGGAAACGGTATGGGCGCGCCGCCGCGACATGAAGTCGCGCACGCTCGACACGCACGCGTCCCGGCTGCGCAGCAAATTGCAGTTGCTTCCGGAGCGCGGCTACCAGCTGTTGCCGCTCTACGGCTTCGGCTATCGGCTCGACCGCGTACCGATCGAGCCCCCAAATTCGCGGCCGCGCCACGCCGATGCCCGGTATGCGGCGAGTGAGGAAATCGCCGAAACGCTATAATATGGGGCTAAACGATAGCCCTCGATATGCAACTCCTCACGATCGGAATCAATCACCACACTGCGCCTGTCGCCCTGCGCGAACGCGTGGCGTTTCCGCTCGAGCAGATCAAGCCGGCTCTCGTTACGTTCAAGAACGTGTTTCTCGGCCCGCAGGCGCCCAATACGCCCGAAGCGGCGATCCTCTCCACCTGCAACCGCACCGAACTGTATTGCGCGACCGACGATCGCGCGGCCCGCGAAGGCGCGATCCGCTGGTTGTCGGAGTATCACCGGATTCCGGTCGACGAGCTCGCGCCGCACGTCTATGCGCTGCCGCAGTCCGAAGCGGTCCGGCACGCGTTCCGCGTCGCCTCCGGCCTCGATTCGATGGTGCTCGGCGAAACCCAGATTCTGGGCCAGATGAAGGATGCCGTTCGCACCGCGACGGAAGCCGGCGCGCTCGGCACCTATCTGAATCAGTTGTTCCAGCGCACGTTCGCGGTCGCGAAGGAAGTGCGCGGCACGACCGAAATCGGCACGCAGTCGGTGTCGATGGCCGCCGCCGCGGTTCGCCTCGCGCAGCGGATCTTCGAAAAGGTGTCGGATCAGCGCGTGCTGTTCATCGGCGCCGGCGAGATGATCGAGCTGTGCGCGACGCACTTCGCCGCGCAAGGCCCGCGCGAGCTCGTCGTCGCGAACCGTACGGCCGAACGCGGCCAGCGGCTCGCCGAACGCTTCAACGGCCGCGCGATGCCGCTGGCCGATCTGCCCACCCGCATGCACGAATTCGACATCATCGTGTCGTGCACCGCATCGACGCTGCCGATCATCGGCCTCGGCGCGGTCGAGCGCGCGGTGAAGGCGCGCCGTCACCGTCCGATCTTCATGGTCGACCTCGCGGTGCCGCGCGACATTGAGCCCGAAGTCGGCAAACTGAAGGACGTGTTCCTCTACACCGTCGACGATCTCGGCGCGATCGTGCGCGAAGGCAACGCATCGCGTCAGGCCGCGGTCGCCCAGGCCGAGGCGATCATCGAGACGCGCGTGCAGAATTTCATGCAATGGCTCGACACGCGCAGCGTCGTGCCGGTGATCCGTCACATGCATACGCAGGCCGACGCGCTGCGCCGGGCCGAAGTCGAGAAGGCGCAGAAGCTGCTCGCGCGCGGCGACGATCCGGCGGCCGTGCTCGAAGCGCTGTCGCAAGCGCTGACCAACAAGCTGATCCACGGCCCGACGAGCGCGCTCAACCGCGTCAACGGCGCCGATCGCGATTCGCTGATCGACCTGATGCGCGGCTTCTACCAGCACGCGCCCCGCTCGAACGACCCGTCCGGCCACTAGCGCCGCTCGCCCTGCCGCCAGCCGGTCGTGGTTCTGCCGCCGGTCTATCCTTTCCGAATACCCCTTTGCCCGGGAGCGCCGCTCCACACCATGAAGACGAGCATGCAACGCAAGCTCGACCAGCTTTCCACACGGCTGGCCGAACTGAACGATCTGCTGAGCCGCGAAAACGTCACGGCCGACCTCGACCAGTACCGCAAGCTGACACGCGAACATGCGGAACTCGGCCCGGTCGTCGAGCAATACGCGTTATGGCGCCAGTCGCGCAGCGACGAGACGGCCGCGCAGGAACTGCTCGCCGATCCGTCGATGCGCGATTTCGCGGAAGACGAAATCCGCCGCGCGCGCGAGGACATGGCGCGCCTCGAGACCGAGCTGCAGAAGATGCTGCTGCCGAAGGACCCGAACGACGACCGCAACATCTTCCTCGAAATCCGTGCGGGCACGGGCGGCGACGAATCGGCGCTGTTCGCGGGCGACCTGCTGCGCATGTACCTGCGCTTCGCGGAACGCCAGCGCTGGCAGGTCGAAATGATGTCGGAAAGCGCGTCGGATCTCGGCGGCTACAAGGAAGTGATCGTGCGGATCGCCGGCCAGGGCGCGTATTCGCGCCTGAAGTTCGAATCGGGCGGCCATCGCGTGCAGCGCGTGCCGGCCACCGAGACGCAAGGGCGCATCCATACGTCCGCGTGCACGGTCGCCGTGATGCCGGAAGCCGACGAGATCGGCGAGGTCGAGATCAATCCGGCCGACCTGCGCATCGACACGTTCCGCGCGTCCGGCGCCGGCGGCCAGCACATCAACAAGACCGATTCGGCGGTGCGCGTCACGCACCTGCCGACCGGGATCGTCGTCGAATGCCAGGACGACCGCTCGCAGCACAAGAACAAGGATCGCGCGCTGAAGGTGCTCGCCGCGCGCATCAAGGACAAGCAGTATCACGAGCAGCATGCGAAGGAAGCGGCGACGCGCAAGAGCCTGATCGGCTCCGGCGACCGTTCGGAGCGGATCCGCACGTACAACTTCCCGCAGGGCCGGATGACCGACCACCGGATCAACCTGACGCTGTACCGGCTCGAGGCGATCATGGACGGCGATCTCGACGAACTGATCGGCGCGCTCGTCACCGAGCACCAGGCCGAGCTGCTCGCATCGCTCGGCGACGCCGACTGAGGCCGCGATGTCCGACACCACCGCCGACGCGCTGCTGCGCGCCTCGCCGCTCGACCCCGTCGATGCACGCGTGCTGCTCGCGCACGCGCTCGGCTGGACCCGCACGCAACTGATCACGCGCGGCGACGCGCCGCTCGACGCCGCCGCGGTCGAACGCTACCGCGCGCTCGAAGCGCGGCGCATCGCCGGCGAGCCCGTCGCGCAACTGGTGGGGATGCGCGAGTTCTTCGGCCGCCCGTTCGAGGTGACGCCCGACGTGCTGATCCCGCGCCCCGAAACCGAACTGCTCGTCGAAGCCGCGCTCGATGCGATCGACGGGCTGCCGCACGCCACCGTGCTCGATCTCGGCACCGGCAGCGGCGCGATCGCCGTGTCGATTGCGGCCGAGCGTCCCGATGCGCGCGTGTGGGCGCTCGACCGGTCGCCGGACGCGCTCGCGGTCGCGCAACGCAATGCCGACAAACTGCTCGGCACGCCGCGCCCCGGCGGCCCGCTGCACTGGCTGCAGAGCGACTGGTACGCGGCGCTCGATCCCGCGCTCGCGTTCGATACGATCGTCAGCAACCCGCCGTACATCGCGCAGCACGATCCGCACCTCGGACAAGGCGACCTGCGTTTCGAGCCGCGCGGCGCGCTCACCGACGATGCCGACGGTCTCAGCGCGATCCGCACGATCGTCGCGGGCGCCGGCGCCTATCTGAAACCGGGCGGCACGCTGTGGATCGAGCACGGCTACGATCAGGCCGAAGCCGTCCGCGCGATACTGGCGTCGCACGGCTTCGTCGCGGTCGAATCGCGCGCCGATCTCGCCGCCATCGAACGCACGACCGGCGGCCGCCTGCCGGGCTGACGCCCGGCCTGCCCGGTTGAAATCCGCTATCATTTCGATCTAACGCCCCGCAAACGCAAGGTCAGTCATGGACACCCAACAACGTATCAAGCAAATCGTCGACGAAAACCAGGTCGTGCTCTTCATGAAGGGCAACGCGCAATTCCCGATGTGCGGCTTCTCGGGCCGCGCCGTGCAGGTGCTGAAGGCCTGCGGCGTCGACCAGTTCAAGACGGTCAACGTGCTCGAGGACGACGAAATCCGCCAGGGCATCAAGGCATTCTCGAACTGGCCGACCATCCCGCAGCTCTACGTGAAGGGCGAATTCATCGGCGGCTCGGACATCATGATGGAGATGTACCAGTCGGGCGAACTGCAGCAACTGTTCGCCGCCGCTTGATACGCGGCACCCGTCCCCCTTTCGATGGCATCTCCCAGCGCGCCGCCACGCCGGCTGATCGTCGCGATCACCGGCGCCACCGGCGCGATTTACGGTGTGCGGCTGCTCGACCTGCTGCGCGCCGCCGGCGGCGTCGAAACACACCTGCTGATTTCGAACGCCGGCTGGCTCAACATCCAGCATGAACTGAAGCTGCCGAAGGCCGATGTCGAAAGCCGTGCGGACGTCGTGCATTCGGTGCGCGACGTCGGCGCGACGATCGCGTCGGGTTCGTTCGCGACCGACGGCATGGTGATCGCACCCTGCTCGATGAAGACGCTCGCGAGTGTCGCGCACGGGCTGTCCGACAACCTGATCACGCGCGCGGCCGACGTCACGCTGAAGGAACGCCGCCGTCTCGTGCTGATGGTGCGCGAAACGCCGTTCAACCTCGCGCACCTGCGCAACATGACCGCCGTCACCGAAATGGGCGGCATCGTCTTTCCGCCGTTGCCGGCGTTTTATGCGATGCCGAAGACGATCGAGGAACTCGTCGACCAGACCGTCACGCGCGTCCTCGACCTCTTCGCGCTCAGCGCGCCGCTCACGACGCCGTGGGCGGGCATCCGGCACGCGCAGTAACCACGCCGCTTTTGCGCGCATCTCCATCGATCTTCGCGGCAATCCCGGCGATTTCCCGCTTTCGGTGCGAATCCGCATTCGATTGATCGGCGCCGCCGCGATTATCAACGAACACGCGTCAATCAAATTCCCGTTCGCCGATTTATCAATGCACGGTGCGCGCCTATAGTCACAGGCAAATCCCTCTGCAGGTCACCATCATGAACCGCTTGCCTTCGCTGTACCTGTCCCACGGCGCCCCGACGCTGCCGATCGACCCGGCGCTGCCGTCCGGCGCGTTCACGCACCTCGGCGCCGAACTGCCGCGCCCGCGCGCGGTGCTGATGCTGTCCGCGCACTGGGGCACGCAACGGCCGGTCGCGAGCGTCGCCGCGCATCCGGACACGATTCACGACTTCTACGGTTTCCCGCAGGCGCTGTACGACATCCGCTATCCGGCGCCGGGCGCACCCGACGTCGCCGAGCGCGCGGCCGCGCTGCTGAACGCGGCCGGCATCGCGACCGCGACGACCGAACACGGCCTCGATCACGGCGCGTGGGTGCCGATGCTGCTGATGTTTCCGGAAGCCGACGTGCCGGTCGCGCAACTGTCGATCCAGCCGCGCGCGGACGCCGCGCATCACTTCGCGCTCGGCCGCGCGCTGCGGCCGCTGCGCGACGACGGCGTGATGGTGATCGGCTCGGGCCAGATCACGCACAACCTGCGCGCCGCCGATTTCGGCGCGGCGCCCGAGGACGCGGATCCGCGCGTCGCGGAATTCACGGACTGGTTCGAGGCGAAGCTTGCCGCGCGCGACGTCGACGCGCTGCTCGACTACCGTCGGCAGGCGCCGCACGCGGCGCTGATGCATCCGACCGACGAGCACCTGCTGCCGGTCTTCGCGGCGCTCGGCGCGGCGGACGACGACTACCGGCTCGGCATCCAGTCGCTCGGCACCTACCAGCGCGTGCTCGCGATGACGAACTACGTGTTCGCGAGCGCCGGCGCCTGAGCCGCGGCCCAACGGCCGAGGCAGCAAAAAGCCCGCCCGGGCATCGCTCGGGCGGGCTTCTTTTTATCGCTGCATCCTGCCGCCGCCGAATCCGGCGACAGGTCGGCCGTCAGACACCGACCCCTTCGAGGATCTCGTCGTGCGACTCGCGCTCGTCGAGATACTGGGTCCGGTAACCGGTATTCACGCCCCAGAAGTAGAACACCAGCGAGATCGCCGCGACGACCACCATGTCCCAGCCGTACGGCAGCAGGTCGTGACCGCCGAATTCCTTGCTGCCGATCAGCGACAGCACGGCCATCGTCGGCAGGTACGCGACCAGCCACCATGCCGCCTTCAGATCGGCGCCCCAGCCGGTCCAGCCCGCCTTCGCCTGGAAGTAGAAATACACCGGCAGCGCGACGATCATCAGCAGGATGATTTCGCCCGTCAGCGGCCACTTTGCCCAGTACAGGATCAGCGACGCGCACACGAACGCGAACGGTGCGATCAGCTTCATCAGCGGAATCGACAGCGGACGCTCGATGTCGGTCGCCGAACGGCGCAGCGCCATCAGGCTGATCGGGCCGGTCAGATACGAGATCACCGTCGCGACCGAGATCACCGCCGCGAGCGAGCTCCAGCCGCGGAAGAAGAACAGGAAGACAAAGGACACGAGCAGGTTGAACCACATCGCCTGGCGCGGCACGCCGTAGATCGGGTGCACGTTGCCGAACATCTTCGGCATCGTGTTGTTGCGCTCCATCGCGTAGATCATGCGGGTGGTCGTCGCCATGTAGGTCGTACCGGTGCCGCTCGGGCTGATGAACGCGTCGACGTACAGCAGGATCGCGAGCCAGTTCAGGTTCAGCGCGATCGCGAGTTCCGCGAACGGCGACGAGAAGTTGAAGTGCGCCCACCCCTTCGCGACGTCGGCCGGGTTCACCGAACCGATATACGCCATTTGCAGCAGCACGTAGATCACGAGCGCGAGCAGGATCGACGTGATCACCGCGAACGGCACGCTGCGCGCCGGATTGCGCGCTTCGCCGGCCAGGTTCACCGGGCTCTGGAAGCCGTTGAACGCAAACACGATGCCGCTCGTCGCGACCGCGGTCAGCACGGCCGACCAGCCGTACGGCGCGAAGCTCGTACTCGACGCGGTGCCGAGGTTTTCCGCGTGGAAGCTCGTCAGCATCAGGCCGAGGATCGTCAGGCCGGGGATCAGGAACTTGAAGATCGTGATCGCAGTGTTCGCCCGCGCGAAGGCCTTGACGCCCCAGTAGTTCAGCATGAAGTAGACGACGACCAACACGGCCGACAGCAGCAGGCCGAGTGTCTGCAATTCGCCGTTCACGAACAGTGCATGCGCCCACGGATACGGCCACGTGCTCATGTACTGGATCGACGCTTCGGCCTCGATCGGGATCACGGAGACGATCGCGATCCAGTTGGCCCATGCGCTGATGAAGCCCACCAGCGAACCGTGCGAGTAGCGCGCGTAGCGCACCATGCCGCCCGACTCGGGGAACATCGCGCCCAGTTCCGCATACGTCAGCGCAATCGCGAGAATCACGACGGCGCCGATGATCCATGCGCAGATCGCCGCCGGACCGGCGATCTTCGCGGCCTTCCAGGCACCGAACAGCCAGCCCGAGCCGATAATCGAACCCAGTCCCGTCAGCATCAATGCAAACGGGCCGATGTTCCGTTGAATAGAACTCTTCACATCCTCTCCTGTGTCTCAAAAAGCATGGTCGGCCGGCGGTCCGGGATCGGCTCGGACCGCACCGCGCACGCATTCTTGGGGGGAGGGTCACCCGATCGGGGCAACCCGTCCACGCGGCGCGTAGTTTAACGGTTGCACCTCGAACGTGGCGCCAAAATCGATCGGCCCCTACAAAAAATTCGCATCGCTTGCAAGCTTTGTAAACCTGATCTCCGCAATAACCCTGAGAGCATGGGAATACGGTTGACCGTCAGACCGATTAGCCGTATAAAGGACTTCGCAGGATTTCAAGTGGCGAGTGAATTGGTTCTTTCGTAGTTCGCCCATCAACGGTACTCCGGTTGGTCCTATTACCCCTTCCTTGATTTTCCGCACACCATGGGCTTCGGCCCCGTTTTATTTTTTTAGGAACAAGTAACATGGCAACCGGTACCGTCAAGTGGTTCAATGACGCAAAGGGCTTCGGCTTCATCACCCCGGAAGGCGGCGGCGACGATCTGTTCGCGCACTTCTCGGAAATCCGCGTCGAAGGCTTCAAGACGCTGCAAGAAAACCAGAAGGTTGAATTCGAAGTGAAGACGGGCCCGAAGGGTCTGCAAGCTGCGAACATCCGTCCGGTCTAAGCTGGCGCGATCATTCGTGTAAAAAAGCCCCGCTTCGGCGGGGCTTTTTGTTTTTGGGCGCCGGTCATCCTGCATGGCGACCGGTAACCGCCCTCCACTCAGCCGAACAGTCGCTGCGCGTGAATACCGAGACCCGTCGCGACACTCGCGAGGCGATCGCCGAACACCGGCTGCGCATCCGGGAACGCGCCGGCGAGCGCGCCCGACAGGAATGCGAGCCCCGTCGAACCGCCGGTGAAATACAGCGCACCGACATCGCGCGGCGCAACGCCCGCGAGCCGCACCGTCTCGCGCGCGGCATCGACGATGCGCGCGGTATCGTCCCGGCTCGCGTCGACGAGGCGATCCGCGTCGAACGCGATCAGCAGGTCTTCTTCCACGTCGTTCAGGTCGATCATCGTCTCCCCGCCCGCCGCGACGCCGATCTTCGCTTCTTCCGCGCGCGCCATCAGCGCATGCCCGAGCCGCTGCTCGACCACGCTCGTGAGCCGGTCGTACTGCCGCGGATCCTGGTACAGGTGCTTCATCAGCTTCAGCTCGCCGATCCGCTTCGGCGTGTAGACGGTATTGATCAGGTGCCAGGTCGCGAGATCGAAGTAGATCTTGTTCGGCAGTTCGCGCCCTTCCGGATCGAGCGAACGGTAGCCGAAGGCCGGCAGGATCGCCGCCAGCTCGACACGCCGGTCGTAGTCGGTGCCCGCGACGTGCACGCCGTGGTGCGCGAGCACGTCGTCCTTGCGCTCGAGCCGCGCCATCCGCTGCGGGCCGACGCGCACCAGCGAGAAGTCGGACGTGCCGCCGCCGATGTCGGCGACGAGCACCAGACGCTCGGCCGGCTGGCGCGATTCGTAGTCGAACGCGGCGGCGATCGGTTCGTACTGGAAGTGCACGTCCGCGAAGCCGACCGATTGCGCGGCCGCCTCGAGCTGAGCCTGGGCGAGGCGGTCGGCGCGCGGATCGTCGTCGACGAAGAACACCGGCCGGCCGAGCACCGCGCGGCCGATCGGCGCGCCAGCGCGTGCTTCGGCCTTGCGCTTCAGGTGCGTCAGGAAACGCGCGATGATTTCGGTGTACGCGATCGCACTGCCGTCGCCCAGATCGGTCGTCGTTTCCGCGAGCGGCGAGCCGAGAATGCTCTTCATCGAGCGCATCAGCCGGCCGTCGAAACCGTCGATATAGGAGGCCAGCGCCGCCCGGCCGTACTCGACCGTCTCTTCGTCGTTGTTGAAGAAGATTGCGGTGGGCAGCGTCAGATGGTCGCCCTCGACGGGCGCGAGGCGCATGCCGTCGCCGTCGGGCAGCGCCACGGCGGAATTGGACGTGCCGAAATCGATCGCGCAGTAAGTCATGGGAAGTTGCCGCAGCAGGCCGGCGCGAAAACGGAAAGGACGGGCTTTTTAACATGAAGCCCGCGCGATCACAACCGGGCCGGCCACCGGGGCCGCGCAACGGGCACCGGCTGCGGCCGACGCGCGGCGTGGCGCGCCGGGAACATGCGCGGGCAGGATGCGCGACGCCGCCTGCCCGCCTGCAGGATCAGGCCGCCGTGTCGAAGCTCTTCTTCCACGCGCCCGCGTAGACCACTTCGCCGATCGCATGGCGCGTGCGCGGCGCCTTCTCGCGATCGCGCAGCACGGGATCGAGCTTGTCGACGTTGCCGTAGTGGCCGAGCGAGATGATCGACACGATCGCGACGTCCGCCGGAATCGCGAACGCGTCGCGGAACGCCTTCGCGTCGAACCCGCTCATCTGGTGCGCGGCGAGGCCGAGCGCGTGCGCCTGGAGCACCAGCGACATCGCGGCGGCGCCCGCGTCGTACAGCGCGGTCGGCGCCGGCTCGCCCTTCGGCGTCAACGTGTGCGCGGTGACCGCGATCAACACCGGCGCCGGCGCATTCCAGCCCTGATTGAACGGCACCAGCGTCGCAAACGCGCGCTTGAACGCGTCTTCGTCCTGGGTGCGATCGAATACGATGAAACGCCACGGTTGCGCGTTGTACGCGGACGGCGCCCAGCGCGCCGCTTCGAGCACCGCGTGGAGATCGCCGGCGCTGACGGGTTCATCCGAATACGCGCGCGGGCTCCAGCGGCCCGCGATCAGATCGTGAATCGAAACAGTGGTGGGAGCAGGTTTGACGGACATGCGGTTCCTCGCTGACATCGATGAAGGGGCGCGAACGCCCGGCGAACCGCAAGCATACCTGCTTGAGCGACAGCGCGCCCGATGCTGCCGCGCTATGCAAATCTCCGTGCGTGCAATGGCCGGCCGCAGCGGGTGCGGCCGGCCGGGCCGCCGCGATCAGGCTGCCTGCGCGGCCGCGCGCGACGGACCGCGGTTGATCCGCAGCACGATCAGCGCGCCGACGATGCACAACGCGCCCGAGATCATCGACGCGATCGTATAAGTGCCGAGGCTCGCGCGCAACAGCCCCGCGCCGAGCGCCGCGAATGCCGCGCCGAGCTGGTGGCCGGCGACGATCCAGCCGAACACGACGGGCGCCGCGGCCTTGCCGAACACGTCGGTCGCGAGCCGCACGGTGGGCGGCACGGTCGCGATCCAGTCGAGCCCGTAGAACATCGCGAACAGCGGTAGCCCGAAGAAATCGATCCCGAACGCATGCGGCAGGTAGATCAGCGACAGCCCGCGCAGCCCGTAATACCAGAACAGCAGCACGCGGTTGTCGTAACGGTCGGACAGCCACCCCGACAGCGTCGTGCCGAACAGGTCGAACACGCCCATCGCCGCGAGCAGCGACGCGCCCTGCACTTCGGTCATCCCGTAGTCGCTGCACATCGCGATCAGGTGCGTGCCGACATAGCCGTTGGTGCTCGCGCCGCAGATGAAGAAGCTGAAGAACAGCAGCCAGAAGTCGCGCGAGCGGCTCGCCGTCAGCAGCGTGCGGAACGCGACCGCGAGCGGGTTCTCCTTCGTCGCATCGGGCGCGGGCGGCGCATCGGCCGGCTCGCCGTACGGGCGCAACTGCACGTCGGCCGGCCGCTCGGGCAGCAGGAACGCGACGAGCGGAATCACGATCGCGGCCGCCACCGCGACGACCAGCACGACCGGCCGCCAGCCGTGGCGCTGCGCGATCGCCGCGAGCATCGGCAGGAACACGAGCTGGCCGGTGGCCGTGCTCGCGGTCAGGATCCCCATCACGAGGCCGCGCCGCGCATGGAACCAGCGCGTGACGAAGGTCGCGGACAGCGTCAGCGCGACGACGCCCGTCGAGCAGCCGACCATCAACCCCCAGATCAGCACCATCTGCCAGCTCTGCGTCATCATCGACGACAGCGCGACGCCCGCACCCATCGTCACGAGCGCGGTGAGGATCGTCGGGCGCAACCCGAAGCGCTGCATCGCGGCGGCCGCGAACGGGCCCGTCAGGCCGTACAGCGCGATGTTCACCGAAATCGCCAGCGAAATCGCTCCGCGGCTCCAGCCGAGCTCGCGCTCGAGCGGCACCATCAGCACGCTCGGCGTCGCGCGTGTGCCGGCCGCCGCCAGCAGGATCAGGAATACCACCGCCGCCGCGAGCCATCCGTAATGGAAGCGCCCGCCGATTCGTGTCACTGCCCAGTTCATCTTCATGTTCTCCAGTTGGCGGTTCCGGTGTCGTCGCACCGGCTCCGCCCCAACCAGGCCACCTCCGCCGCACGCTGCATCGGCTGACCCGGGCCGATGCGTGGCATTTTTCCCGTCGATCCGGCCGGCATTGTTACCGGTCGGTCACAAGTGTGTTGCGATCGTAGTTACCAGTCGGTAACATGTCAAGCAATTCATCACGAAGTCGAGGGTCATCATGTCGGACATCGAGGTCGCCAAGCCGCTGGCGCGGCGCACGCGCCGGCCGATCGACGGTGCGACCGCGCAGGAGCACCTGCTGCGAGCCGCCGAGGAGTTGTTTTACAAGGAAGGCGTGCGAACGGTCGGCGTCGAGGCGGTGGTGGAGCGCGCGGGCGTCAACAAGATGAGCCTGTACCGCCAGTTTTCGTCGAAGGACGAGTTGATCCTCGCGTATCTGGAGCGGATGGACGCGTGCTTCTTCGAGCGGTTCGACACGAGCGTCGCGAAGCATCCGGGGCAGCCGAAGGCGCAGTTGATCCAGTACTTCGTCGATCTCGCCGAGCGGGCGACGCAAAAGGACTATCGCGGCTGCCCGTTCGTCAACGTCGCCGCCGAGTTCCCGGATGCGTCGCACCCGGCGCGCGAACGCGTCGCGCAGAACAAGGAACAACTGATGAAACGGCTCGTCGCGCTTTGCGAAGGCGCCGGCGCGCGACAGCCGAAGGCGCTGGCCGATGCGCTCGCGCTGGTGATCGAAGGCATCTACGCGGCGAGCCAGACCTACCGGCACGGCGAAACGCCGATCGGCATTGCGCCCGCGCTCGTCACGCAGTTGATCGAAGCCGCCTGCGCGTGACGGTCGGCGCGCGTTCGTCCCCGGCGCGCCCGCTACAATGCGGCCCTCTTCGCCCTTTCGCCCGACTGGCATCACGATGACCGACACCCGCCCCGACTCGCACGACGACATCCTCGCCGCCACGCGGCACTGGCTCGCGCGCGCGGTGATCGGGCTCAACCTGTGCCCGTTCGCGAAAAGCGTCTACGTGAAGGAACAGGTGCGCTACGCGATCAGCGAAGCGACGACGCTGGAAGACGCGCTCGCCGAACTCGAAACCGAGCTGCGCGCGCTGGAAGCGGCGGACCCGCGGCAGGTCGATACGACGCTCGTGATCTACCCGCACGCGTTCGCCGATTTCGTCGACTACAACGATGCGCTGTTCTTTGCCGAGCGGCTCGTGCGGCAATTGCGGCTCGACGGCGTGCTGCAGATCGCGAGCTTCCATCCGCAATACCAGTTCGAAGGCGCCGAACCCGACGACATCGAGAACTACACGAACCGCGCGCCCTATCCGATCCTGCACCTGCTGCGCGAGGACAGCATCGCGCGCGCGGTCGACGCGTTCCCGGACGCGTCCGCGATCTACGAAAAGAATCAGGAAACGCTACGCCGCCTCGGCCACGAAGGCTGGCGCGAATGGATGCGCCGGCCGGGCGACGACGTGTGACGCTGCGTGCAACGCCAGGCGGCGCGGGCGCGATGCCCGCGCGGCCGCACGTCAGCCTTCGGCCGGCTCGACGGCGCCGCCGCCCGCCGCGGCGGCTTGCGCGACGAAGAAGCGCTCGTTGAGTTCGGCGAGCCCGAACATCCCGAGGATCTCGGTCAGCCGCTCGCCGGGCTTGCGGCGCGGCAGGTTCTTGTACTGCGCGATGATCAGCTCGTTCTTCATCGAATGCTCCCAGCCGACCAGCTCGGTCACGCTGACCTGGTAGCCGTGCGCTTCGAGCTGCAGGCAGCGCAGCACGTTGGTGATCTGGCTGCCGAATTCGCGCGTATGCAGCGGATGCCGCCACACCTCGGTCAGCGCATTCGCGAGCGACTTGCCCTTGTTCTTGCGCAGCACGCCCGCGACTTCCGCCTGGCAGCACGGCACCAGCACGATGTGCTGCGCGCGCTTTGCGAGCGCGAAGCGGATCGCGTCGTCGGTCGCCGTGTCGCATGCGTGCAGCGCGGTGACGACATCGACGGTTTCGGGCAGTCGCGGCGACGTGATCGAATCGGCGACCGACAGGTTCAGGAACGACATGCCGCCGAAGCCGAGCCGCGCGGCGAGCTCGGTCGAGCGCGTGACGAGCTCCTCGCGCGTCTCGATGCCGTACACGTGCGACGCGAACGCCGGCGTGCCGTGCCCCGGCTGCTGCTTGAAGAACAGGTCGTACAGGATGAAGCCGAGATACGACTTGCCCGCGCCATGATCGACGAGCGTCACGTCGCCTTTGTCGGCCTGCACGCCGGCGAGCAGCGGCTCGATGAACTGGAACAGGTGGTACACCTGCTTCAGCTTGCGGCGGCTGTCCTGGTTCAGCTTCCCGTCGCGGGTGAGGATGTGCAGTTCCTTCAGCAGTTCGACGGACTGCTCCGGACGGATTTCGTGGGTCTTGTTCGACATCGTGAAGCGGCACCGGGCCACGGTCTGTCGACCACGGCCCGCAGGCGGGAATTCGTGAGGAATGGCGGTAGTTTACCGAAAATACGCGCTCAGGCCCGGACGCCGAGCCGCCACAACGACGTGACCTCGGCGCGACGCGCCGCATGCAGCGGATCGTCGGCGTCCGTCGACTTCGGATGCGCGGGGCGGATGTCGTCGCGGCCGAGCACGACGAGGCCGGCTTCGTCGATCCACTGCAGCAAGGTGTCGCGCGGCCGCAGGCCGAGATGCTCGGCGAAATCGGACAGGATCAGCCAGCCCTCGCCACCCGGCTCCAGATGCGCGGCCAGCCCGGCGAGGAAACCGCGCAGCATGCGGCTGTCCGGGTCGTAGACCGCATATTCGATCGGCGCGCTCGGCCGGGCCGGCACCCACGGCGGGTTGCAGACCACGAGCGGCGCGCGGCCGGGCGGAAACAGGTCGGCCTCGACGATGTCGACCCGGGCCGCGTGCCCGAGCCGCGCGACGTTCTCACGCGCACACGCCAGCGCGCGCGGATCCTGGTCGGTCGCGACGATGCGCTCGACGCCGCGCGAGGCGAGCACGGCCGCCAGCACGCCGGTGCCCGTGCCGATATCGAACGCGAGCGACGTCGCCGGCAGCGGCGCACGCGCGACGAGCGTCACGTATTCGCCGCGCACCGGCGAGAACACGCCGTAGTGCGGATGGATCGGCGCGCCGCCGAGCGCCGGGATCGGCACGCCCTTCTTGCGCCATTCGTGCGCGCCGACGAGGCCGAGCAGTTCGCGCAGCGACACGACCGACGGCGCACCGCCGGGGCCGTACGCCTCCTCGCAGGCCGCCCGCACGTCGGGCGCGCGGCGCAGCGGGATCGTGTAATCGGCGTCGAGCGGGATCAGCAGCATGCCGAGCGTGCGGGCGCGCTGCGATTGCGCGAGACGATGCAGGTTGAACGCATCGACGCCGGCCGCGGCTTTCGCCTTCTTCGGCTTGCGTTCGACACGGCGCGCCATCGCCTGCACGAGCTGGCGCGCATTCTGGAAGTCGCCCTGCCAGACGAGCGCGGTGCCCTCGCAGGCGAGACGGTAGGCCGCGTCGGCGGTGAGGCGGTCGTCGGCGGACACCGCGCGCTTCGGCGGTTGCACGCCGGCTTCGGAGCGCCAGCGCACGGCATGATCGACGCCGTCGGCGTCGGTCCAGTGGAAAACGGGGGAATCGGTCACGCGAATTCGGTACGGTTGGCTTCAACGGCGGCGAGAATTCACCGCGCGGACCACACCATACCGCGCTTTGCCCGGCCCGGCAAAACAGACGCCGCGACGGCCGCCCGAAAGCGTTCGTCGCGGCGCGACCGTCGATCAGGCGAGATCGAAGGTTTCCGCAACGGGCGCGTCGCGCTTGACGGCCGCGATGCCGTTCTCGCGTGCCTGCTCGCTGCTGTACGTCTCGCTCGTACCGATGACCTGGTGATTGGCCGCCTTCAGATTGAACATGGGCTCACCGTTGTGGGCGAGCTTCCGTTCGTAGCGCGCGTCGAGCGGCGCGTTTTCCCGTACGGACGCGATCCCGTTCCTCGCGCCGCTTTTCTCCTCGTACCGCTCGCTCGCGAGGATGATCTCGCCGTTCGCCGACTTCAGGTGGAAGTAGTACTGACCGTTCGTGGCTTTCTTGAGCTCGAATTTTGCCGCCATGGATTTCCCCTAAAAGAACGTCCGACCCTCGGACATCGTCAAGTGTAGGGCCCACGCCGACGAAAATCGATATTCCACGGAGATAAGCGTTAAATATTGTTGAATGGTGAATTTTTAGACACATTTGGCCGACGTTGCATGCCGACCGGACGACCTAGCCGCCCCACCCGGGCATGGTCGGCAGACGCAGCGTGCCCACGTCGCTGAAGTGCACCGTGCCCAGCACGCTGCCCGCGAGCCGGCCGCGCAGCGCATACGGCAGCTCGCCGTTCGCGGCCGCGCCGGGCAGGTTCCACGCCTGCCGCGCGGCCGCGAAAGCCGACACCGAAACCGGCACGTCGAGCACGGCCTCGCCGAACCGCGGCACGGTGCCCGCCCGGTCGCTGACGCCGCTCGCGAACGGCGTGCCGTTCAGGTCGAGCGCGACCGAGATGCCGTCGTAGTCGATTGGCGCATCGTTCGGGTTCTGCACGCGCAACTTCAGGCTGAAGCGCATCTCGAGGCCCTGCCCGACCAAGGGGTCGAGCCCGACGACCGACACGCGCACCGGCTCGCGCGTGAGCGCCGCGCAACCACCCAGCAGGAACACGGCGGCGAACAGCAGCAGCACGGCACGCAACGGCGCGATACGGAACAGGGCTCGCGGCATGGGACGGTCTCCTCGCGGCAATCGGTGAACGGGTTCGTCGCTGCATTGTACCGACCGTGCCGCCCTTCACCGGATTTCGTAGTTTTCGCGATGCCGCAAGATCGTTAATAGATTAAAACTACGAAATTTCCAGCTGAACGGAAAGCGCATTAATGCCTTTCAGCATTCAATGAAGCGCCAGGAATTCAATAGATGCGCTTTCTAATTTTTTCGTTTCCTTTACCCAAAACCATCAAGTATATTTACGCATCCTTGGAGCAAGCCGACAAACCTTGAAGCCGCATGACGGCGCACTTACGGGACGGCGACACGCTGTCCTTCCGTCCTGCGGACTGGCCCGGCCAGCCCCGTAGGTCGTCGGTTCAAAGGGATTGCGCGCCCGCGCCGGGCGTGCGGCCCCGTGTCGTGCGCGCGAAATCAATTCAGTACAACACGCGCCCGGCCATTTTGAACCGGCCAGTTAAACGACATCCGGAAATTCAGAGGGGGCAGTAAACCATGATTACCTTCACGTAGTCGGCCGCCGTCTTTTTCGAATAATCCGTCATTGGCATTTTTTCGCTGTTGATTAAACGGCGAGGGGATTGCTTTTGCCGGCGTTTTCGCAGCACTGAACGATTCTTTCAACAATCGAGGATTCAGTCATGTCGATTCATATTCGCAAGATGCGTTATCTGCCGCTCGTCGCCGCACTCGCGCTCGCCGGGTGCGGCGGCGACGACGGCGGTGCGGGCTCCGCTTCCGCGCTCAGCTCCGCCGGCGCGCCGCACACGGGCTCGTCGCCCGCCGTCACCGCGCCGCCGAGCGCATCCAACGTCGACAAGAGCGTGCAGCCCGTCGAACTGCCCGACACCGTGGTGCCCGTGAACTACCGGCTGTGGTTCCGCCCGAACGAAGCGCTGAACGCGTTCGACGGCCGCGCCGACGTCGAGATCAAGGTGCTGAAGCCGGTCAACAACATCGTGATCGCCGGCCACCGGATCAAGTTCACCAATGGCCGCATCACGCTGCAGCCGGGCAACATCCAGCTGATCGCGACGCCGCAGGACAAGGGCGACTTCTATCAGTTGCGCCCCGCCGCCGGCACGATCGCGCCGGGCAACTATTCGCTGCACATGGAGTGGTCGGGCATCATCAACTTCAAGTCGTACGACGATCCGGTCAACCACACGGGCGGCAGCTGCGGCGACGATCCGTATCCCGGCTGCTCGGCCGCGGAAGGCGTATTCCGCGTCGACCTGAAGGGCACCGACGGCAAGACGAGCGGCGCGATCCTCACGCAGGGCGAAACCAACCTGTCGCGCCAGTGGTTCCCCGGCTGGGACGAGCCGGCGTTCCGGCCGACCTATGAAGTGACGGCCGAAGTGCCGCAAAGCTGGCGCGTCGTGTCGAACGCGGCCGAGAAGCCGTCGACCAACGTCGGCGGCGGCTACAAGCTCGTGCAGTTCGAGAAGACCCCGCCGATGCCGTCGTACCTGCTGTTCTTCGGCGGCGGCATGTTCGACACCTACGAGGACGACTTCACGAGCCCGCTGCCGGGCGGCAAGGGCGGCCTGCACCTGCGCGTGTTCACGCCGCCGGGCATGAGCGAGTGGGCGAAGCCGGCGATGGACCGCACCAAGCAGGCGCTCGACTTCTACTACCGCTACACGGGCATCCCGCTGCCGCTCACGAAGTTCGACACGGTGGCCGCGAACGACGCGTTCAAGGAGCAGAAGGACCTGAACTTCGGCGGGATGGAGAACTGGGGCTCGATCCTCGAATTCGCCGACGACATCCTGCCGCAGCCGGGCCAACCGATGTCGCACTACGGCAACGAAGTGCTGACGCACGAAGTGGCGCACCAGTGGTTCGGCGATCTCGTGACGACCGACTGGTGGGACAACGTGTGGCTCAACGAATCGTTCGCGACGTTCTTCGAGACGAAGACCACGATCCAGTTCTTCCCCAACGAGTTCAGCTGGCTCGACCAGGTGAAGAACAAGTACCGCGTGATCAATCGTGACATCGGCCCGAACGCGTTCCCGGTCGCGCCGAACTTCAACGACTGGGCGTCGAACGACTTCGTGCTGAGCGCCAGCGCGTTCACGTACGACAAGGGCGGCCACGTGCTGAAGACGCTCGAGAACTATCTCGGCGAGCAGACCTTGCGCAAGGGGCTGCAGCAGTATCTGGTCGACTACTCGTTCGGCAACGGCACGCCGAAGCGTCTGTGGGATGCGCTGTCGAAGGAAAGCGGCCAGGCGGTCGGCCCGATCGGCGACAGCTACGTGCGTCAGACCGGCGTGCCGCTGATCTCGCTCGACACGCAGTGCGACCTGACGAAGAACCAGACGGTCGTCACGCTGAAACAGCAGCCGTTCCCGAACAAGAACGCGTATCCGGGCCTGCAGTGGACGGTGCCGATCACGCTCGCGTACGGCCAGGGGCTCGCGAAACGCACGACGCTCGCGCTGAAGGATACGCAGGCACAGACGCGGATCGACGGCTGCACGGGCGTGGTCGCCGATCCGAGCGGTCTCGACTACTACGTCGTGAACTACAGCGACGCGGCCTGGAGCGGGCTGCTCACGCAGGTCAACGGCTCGACCGATCCGGTGCTGCTGGCGAACCTGAAGAGCGAAGCCGCGCTGCTCGTCGCGAACAACCTCGCGCCGGCCTCGCGCTCGACGTCGATCGGCTCGGTCGCTTCGCCGGCTGCGATGAAGCTGCGCCAGACGCCGACCTTCGGCGGCATCGAACCGGTGACGAAGGAACGCCCGGCACGGCAATACCAGGGCATCTTCCGGCCGCGCAAGGTAGTGACGCAGTAACGGTGCGACTCCGGCCGGCGCCGCGCCACCCGCGGTGCCGGCCGGCGTACCGGTTTCTCCGACCTGTTGACGGGCCTCGCATGCGAGGCCCTTTTTTCATCGGCGGCGCCTCTGCCCGCCGTCCCGCCCACGCGGCGTTCCCGCGCCGGCTGCGCGAACCGCGCGGCGAAACGCGCTGCTGCGTCGATGCGTCGATGCGTCGCCCGATGCCGCGCTAGCGATCGTCGCGGCGCCGGAACGCCCACCACGCGGCCAGCGCGGTGAAGCCCGCGACGAGCAGCACCATCAGCCAGAACCCGTGCTTGTTCTCCGAGAACGGCACGCCGCCGACGTTCATCCCGAAGAAGCCCGCGACGATGTTGATCGGCAGCGCGATCACGGTGACGAGCGTCAGCGTGAACAGCGTCCGGTTGTTCTGTTCGTCGAGGCGCGAACCGATCTCTTCCTGCAGCAGCTTGATGCGCTCGTTGAGTCCCGCCAGGTCGGCGAGCACCAGCGAGAATTCCTCGGTCGACTCGCGCAGCTCCTGCACGTCCTCCGTGTGCAGCCACGCGGGCGGCTTCGCGAGCAGCCGGAAGATCGACCCGGGCTCCGGCGCGAGCATGCGTTGCAGGCGCGTCAGCGTGCGGCGCATCGCACCGAGCTCGATGCGGTTCGACGTGAGCCGCTGCGACAGGAAACGATCCTCGATGCGGTCGACGTCGACGCTCGTGCGCCGCATGATCTGGATCAGCAGGTCGGCCTGGTCGCGCAGCAGGTGCACGAGCAATTCCGCGGGCGACCGGAACTGCTCGCCGTCGCGCACGCACGCGCGCAGCGTGTCGACCGAGCGCAGCGGCTTGAGCCGCGCGGTCACCATGATGCGCCGTTCGACGTGGACGAACAGCGTCGCGATCTCCGACGGCGTGAGCTCGAGATTGAACATCACGTCGTTGACGATCGCGCGCAACGCGCCGTCCTCCTGCTCGATGCGCGTCGAGCGCGAGCCTTCGTGCAGGAATTCGAAGAAGCTGTCGGGCAACCCGAGATGCGTGCGCATCCAGCGCTCGCTCGCGCCATGCGCGAGATTGAAATGCAGCCAGACGAAATCGTCCGACGCGGCCGCGCCGTGCTCGCGGCACGTGCGCAACCACGCGGCGGCCGCGTCGGCATCGAGCATCGTGCCGGCGCCGCCCGGAACGAAGCGGAATCCGCACACCATGCCGGACGTATCGGCGCCGTAAGTCTGTACGATCAGGTCCATCGTGTCGAAGGTCGTGCGGCGCGCGCCGCGCCGCACATCGCGGGTCGCGGGCCCGCGCCGGGAAAAGAAAGGAAACGTATGCCCGACGGGCGTGACGCGTTCGTGACACCGTCACGCGGCATCATACCGGCGGTCGCTCCCTGCCCCCAAAAACAACGCGCCGCCCAGTGGGCGGCGCTGACAGGAAAGACCTCGCGGCGTGCGCGGCACGCGTTACTGCCGCGTCTCCGACTGCGCGGCGCTCGGGCACGCGGGGTCCTTGCCCCAGTGGCCGTCGCAGACGCGCCAGCGGCACAGCTGATCCTCGAAGAAACCGCGCTCCGAACACTCCTTCACGCGCGACGCCAGCGAGCCGCCGGTCGCCGCCGCCGTCTTGGTCGGCACGGCCTGCGCCTTCTGCGCGGCGAGTTTCTTGTCGGCCGGCTTCGTGCGCGCGACGAGCGCGGCGAGCAGATCGGCATCCGGATCGTCCTTCCCGGCCGCCTTCGCGGTTCGGGTCGGCGTCGCGTCGCGGCGCTTCTTCGCCTGCGCGAGCTCGGCCTGCTGTTCCTTGCGATGCTTGCGGGCTTCGGCCTTCGTGTCGGCCTTCGCATCGGTCTTGCCGTGCGCGGCGACCTTCGTGCCCTTCGACGCGTCGGCCTTCGCGGTCTTGGCCGTCGCCGCCGCGGCGGCCGCCGTTGCGGCTGCGCCGGCGGTGGCCGCGCCCGATGCGTCGTCGGCGCCGTTGGCAAGCGCACGCGACAGGCGGCCGGTGTCCGCGGCGGACGCAGTCGAAGCAGACGCAACGGCCTGGGACGCCGAATCGTCGTTGACGATCGTGGCCGGTTGCACGGCCGATGCGGCGGACGCGCCGTTCTGCGCGACCTGCGCGGCGCCGCCGCTGGCCGGTGCGGCCTTCTCCGGCGCAGCCGCCGCGGGTGCCGGCGCGGCCGCGACGACCGCGGGCCGTTCGCCCGACGACTGCTGCATGCGCCACGCGCCCCAGCCGCCGACGGCCACGACCAACGCCACCACGGCGGCGATCGGCGCCTTCAGCGAACGGCGCGGCGGCTCGGCGGGCGGCGTGACACGCCCTTCCAGATCCGCGAGAATGCGCGACTGCCGAGGTCCTCCCTCGCCTGCCGGTTTGGTATCGGACAGCAGGCTGGGCGGAGTTTTCGAATTTGAATTTTCCGGCGCACTCATTCAGCGTCTCATTGAATCCTGGTTTAATTCACCGCGATAATATAGCCCGGCTTCTCGAAGCAGCCTGATTCTAAGAGCAAGCATTGCAAAACACAATCAATTCCAATTTCCGGGGATTTCGTTGATTGCCGTCGCACTCGTCGCCTATTTCGCCCTTGCCGTCGCCGTCGCGGCACTGTTGCTTTTACCGGGTATCCGCGCGACCGTTTTCGAATCCGTCGCCCAGTTTCACGGCCGCCTTACGCGTCGTGCGAACGATCGCGCCGCGCGCACGCGGAGTCAGATTGTTAAATCGGCAAGCGCGACGCGCGGCGCATTAAGCGATGTGCAAAATTTACTGATTCGGCGACGCTTGATGATTATGGTATCGGCAGGTATTCTTGCGACGCCGCCATTGGTCGCCATTGCGTTACGCGGCCGGCAATTGTTCCAGTACGACGACACGGCGCGCGTGCCCGACGAGAAAATCGCCGCGCTGCTGCAGGGCGAGCAACTCGTGCCGCCCCCGCCGCTGCCGCCGGAAGTCTTCGCCACCAAGGAGGTCGAGCAGGTCCGCCCGGCGCTGAAGGATGCGAGCCGCGACTGGAACCTGCTGGACCCGGATTTCCGTACGCGTTTGCTGCTGGTCTACAAGATCATGCACGAACAGCACGGTTATGAAATGGCGTTGCTGGAAGGTTACCGGAGCCCGGAACGGCAGAACCGGCTGGCGCAGATGGGCAGCAACGTGACCAACGCGGCAGCCTTCCAGAGTTATCACCAATTCGGGCTGGCGGCCGATAACGCATTCCTGCGCGACGGCAAGCTGGTCATTTCCGAGAAAGATCCGTGGGCGATGCGCGGCTATCAGTTGTACGGCCAGGTCGCCGAGCAAGTCGGCCTGACCTGGGGCGGCCGATGGAAAATGATGGATCTCGGGCACGTGGAATACCATAAACCCGGTTTTAAACTGGGACGCGGCAGCTAGCCAGGGCTGCCGGACAAGAAATAATGAGGGCGGCATGGGGCTTTTTAATCACCCGGCAGGAAACGATTTGAGCGGCGCAAACAATCGGGCATTCCGGTGCGCGATTTTTTCCGGCCGCCGCTTCCGTTTTAAATCTCACAGCGTCCTTTCGTTAATGCGCGCGCCTTCTCCGATGCCGCGAGCGCGTTGATGCCAGCCTCCTTCATCCCGTTTGACAGCATGGCGACACATCGCGGCGCCACCCTTGCCGCTCGGCGCGCCTGCGTCGCCTCACCGAATCGCACCGGAACCTGAACGTCCTATGCAACGCATCCTCAACGTGCTGACTCATCCGCGTACGCTCTCGATCGTCGGGATCGTCGCGTTAGCGGCCATCCTGTTCATCGTCGCCGACATGCTGCAGTTGCCGCTCCTGTGGGCGGCGCTCGCGTTCGCGGCGGTCCTCGCGCTGTGGCTCGTCGTCGCGCTGTGGCGCCGCTGGCGCGTGAAGCGCGCGAACCAGCAGCTCGGCCAGGTGCTGGAAGAGCAGGCGGAAACCGGCAAGATCGCCGCTCCGGCCGCCGCGGCGCTCGCACCGGACGCGAAGACGGCCGACCTCGACGTGCTGCGCACGCGCCTGTCGGATGCGGTGAAGACGATCAAGACGTCGAAGATCGGCCAGGTGTCGGGCGGCTCCGCGCTGTACGAGCTGCCGTGGTACATCGTGATCGGCAACCCGGCCGCGGGCAAGAGCAGCGCCGTGCTCAATTCCGGCCTGCAGTTCCCGTTCGCGGACAAGAACAGCGCCGTGATCCACGGCATCGGCGGCACGCGTAACTGCGACTGGTTCTTCACGACCGAAGGGATCCTGCTCGACACGGCCGGCCGCTATTCGGTGCACGAGGAAGACCGCAGCGAATGGCTCGGCTTCCTCGGGCTGCTCAAGCGCTATCGTCCGAAGGCGCCGATCAACGGCATCATCGTCACGGCCAGCATCGCCGAACTCACCGGCAACCGCCCCGAATTCGCGATCAACCTCGCGAAAAACCTCCGCCAGCGCGTTCAGGAGCTGACGGAAAAGCTGGAAGTGTTCGCGCCGGTCTACGTGATGTTCACGAAGGCCGACCTGATCACCGGCTTCACCGAATTCTTCAGCAGCAGCGACAAGCACGAGTACGACCGCGTGTGGGGCGCCACCCTGCCCTACGAGCCCGACGACAAGCGTGACGTCGTCGCGCAGTTCGACACGCACTTCGAGGAACTCTACGAAGGGCTGAAGGAGATCAGCGTCGCGCAGCTGTCGCTGTCGCGCGGCAACCAGCTGTCGCCGGGCCAGTTGAGCTTCCCGCTCGAATTCTCGACGATCAAGCCGTCGCTGCGCGCGTTCCTGGCGACGCTGTTCGAGAACAACCCGTTCCAGTACAAGCCGATCTTCCGCGGCTTCTACTTCACCAGCGCGCTGCAGGAAGGCGAAACCAACAGCGCGGCCGCGCAGCGCATCGCGCACCGCTTCGGCCTCGACGGAAGCGCGCTGCCGAAACCGCACAGCGCGTTCTCGAAGAACGGCTTCTTCCTGCGCGACCTGTTCTCGAAGGTGATCTTCGCGGACCGTCAGACGGTGCGCCAGTTCGCGAGCCCGACCAAGACGCGGCTGCGCTACGCGACCTTCTTCGGCTTCGTCGCGGCGCTCGCGCTCGCGCTCGGCGGCTGGACCTGGTCGACGATCGGCAACCAGCAGCTCGTCGCGAACGTGCAGGCCGACCTCGACAACGTCACGCGCCTGCAGCAGGGCCGCAACGACCTGCAGTCGCGCCTGCAGGCGATGGACATCCTCGAGGACCGGATCGAGCAGCTCGAACAGTTCCGCCGCGACAAGCCGCTGTCGGTGTCGCTCGGCCTGTACCAGGGCGACCGTCTCGAACAGCACCTGCTGACCGAGTACTACAACGGCGTGCGCCAGATCCTGCTGGCGCCGGTGTCGCAGAACCTCGCGTCGTTCATGAAGGACGTGAACGCGCACCCCGAACAGCTCGTGCCGATGACGCGCCCGCCCGAATCGGGCGCCGTGCAGGGCGGCACGCTGCCGGTCTCGACGAACGCGGCAGGTGCCGCGCCGCAGGCCGGCGCCGTGCCGGCCGCGTCGGGCGCCGCACCGGCCGCCGCCCCGCAACAGGCGGCCGCGCCGCAGGGCGGCCTCTACAGCGACGCGTCGCCGACCAACGTGCAGGACGCGTACAACGCGCTGAAGACGTACCTGATGCTGTCCGACAAGCGTCACGTCGAGCAGGCGCACCTGACCGACCAGCTCGCCCGCTTCTGGCGCGGCTGGCTCGAGACGAATCGCGGCAACATGCCGCGCGACGAGATGATCAGGAGCGCCGAGCGCATGATCTCGTTCTACCTGTCGCGCGTGAACGACAACGACTGGCCGATGATCGACGCGAACCTCGCGCTCGTCGACCAGACCCGCGAGAACCTGCGCCGCGTGGTGCGCGGCATGCCGGCCCGCCAGCGCGTCTACGAGGAAATCAAGGCCCGCGCATCGACCCGCTTCGCGCCGATGACCATCGCGCGCATCGTCGGCGACGGCAACCAGTCGCTGGTTGCCGGCAGCTACGCGATTCCGGGCACGTTCACGCGCGAAGCGTGGTTCGACTACGTGCAGCCGGCGATCCGCGATGCCGCGACCAAGGAACTGCAGGCGAAGGACTGGGTGCTCAACACGTCGACGCAGGACGACCTGACGCTCGAGGGCAGCCCCGAGCAGATCCAGAAGACGCTCGTCGGCATGTACAAGACCGAGTACGCGCAGCACTGGCAGAAGTTCATGCAGGGCATCGCGGTACAGGGCTTCACCAGCTTCGGCCAGGCCGTCGACGGGATGAACCGCCTCGGCGACCCGCAGGATTCGCCGATCCGCAAGATCCTCGAGACCGCGTACGACCAGACGTCGTGGGACAACCCGTCGCTCGCGAACGTGACGATCAAGAAGGCGCAGACGGGCGTCGTGAACTGGGTCAAGCAACTGTTCTCGCGCTCGCAGGCCGGCCAGGTGGCGGCGGCCAACATCGACATCAACGGTAATCCGGCCGAGGTGCCGATGGGTCCGATCGGCCAGGAGTTCGTCGGGCTCGCGCGGATCGTCGCGACACATGACGGCACGTCGATGCTGAAGAGCTACATGGAGTCGCTGTCGAAGGTCCGCACGCGCTTCAACGTGATCAAGAACCAGGGCGACCCGGGCCCGGGCGCGCGCCAGCTGATGCAGCAGACCCTCGACGGCAGCGGTTCGGAGCTCGCCGATTCGCTGAAGCTCGTCGACGAGCAGATGCTGACGGGCCTGACCGATTCGCAACGCAAGTCGCTGCGCCCGCTGCTGGTGCGGCCGCTGATGCAGGCGTTCGCGGTCGTGATCCAGCCGGCCAGCGCCGAAGTCAACAAGGTGTGGAACGCGCAGGTCTACCAGCCGTTCCAGAGTTCGCTCGCGACGAAGTACCCGTTCGCGGCGAACGCGAAGGTCGAGGCCGGCGCCGGCGAAATCGCGCAGGTGTTCGGTCCGGACGGCTCGATCGCGAAGTTCGTCGGCACGACGCTCGGGCCGCTCGCGGTGCGCCGCGGCGACACGCTCGCCGCCCGCACGTGGGGCGACATGGGCATCGGGCTCACGCCGGAGTTCACGAACGGCTTCGCGCGCTGGGTCGCGCCGCTCGCCGGCGGCGCCGCCGGCAGCGCGGCCGCGTCGGCCGAGCCGCAGACCGTGTTCCAGATCCTGCCGCAACCGAGCACGGGCACGACGGAATACACGATCGCGATCGACGGCCAGCAACTGCGCTACCGCAACACGCCGCCGCAGTGGACCAACTTCGTGTGGCCGAACCCGCAGGGCTCGCCGGGCGCGACGCTGTCCGCGACGACCTTCGATGGCCGCACGGTGCAGCTCGTCAACGAGCCGGGCCGCTACGGCCTCGAGAAGCTGATCAACTCGGCGCAGCGCAAGCGCCGTCCGGACGGCACCTTCGACCTGACGTGGGCACAGGGCAGCGTGAACGTGTCGGTGACGATGCGCATCATCAGCACGTCGCAACCGTCGGCCGGTGGCGGCGACCAGCCGCAGCAACAGAGCCTGCGCGGCCTGCAACTGCCGTCGTCGGTCGCCGACGCGAGCGCGGGCGCCGCGCAGAACGCGACGCAGTCCGCAACCGGCACCTCCGCTACCGGCACGCCGGGCGCAGCGCCGGCCGTCGCGGCCGCCAACGCAACGAATGCACAGAGGGCGCAATGACGCAAACGGTACAGGCGCAAATCGCCTACTTCGGCAAGATTCCGTCGCGCGGCGACTTCGTGAAGAGCGCGCACAATCCGCAGTTGCTGCAGACGCTCGATCGCTGGATCGCGCAGGCGCTGGAGCTGCTCGCGGAAGATCCGCGCTGGAAGATCGTCTACGAGGATGCGAAGCCGATGCATTTCGCGTTCCTCGGCTCGCGCAGCAAGCTCGCGATCGCGGGCCACATGGTCGCGAGCCACGACGTGTCGATGCGCCGCTTCCCGTTCCTCGGCGCCACCGCGCTGGAGGTCGACCGGCCGCTCGCGTTCCTCGCGCGCAGCCCGCTCGCGTTCGCGCGGCTGTGGTCGCGCGTCGCCGCGCAGATCCCGCCGCTGCTCGGCAAGGACGAGCCGCCCGGCGCGCTGCAGGCGCTCGGCGACACCCAAGTGCCGATCGACATCGGCGGCCCGGGCACGTCGCATGACGGCACCTTCAACGATTTCGTCGAACACCAGTCGCTGTACGGCCTGCAGCAGATGCTGCTCGAAAGCGGTCATCCGGTGCGGCTGCGCGGCGCGATGCTCGCGCTCGGCTCGCTGCTGCGGCCGGTGATGCAGAGCGGCTCGTCGCACATCGAGCGCGGCCTCACGCTGCCGCTGCCGGTCGATCCGTTCTACCGCAGCCTCGTCGCCGCGTTCTGGCTCGAGCTGATCGCGCCGTTCGTCGCGCAGGCCGACTTCGAGCTCGCGATCTTCATCGGCACGATCGCCGAACGCGAACGGCTCATCATCGGCTTCAACGGTGCGTCGGCGAAAACGCTGCTGAGCGTCGTCGACCCGCAGACCTACGCCGCCCACAACATCGACATCGACGATCCCGAGTGGATCGACGCCCATGCGCAAAACGATCAGCAGATCAGCAAGCTCGTCAGCTACCTCGACCAACCGCAACTCTCGCTGCGCGTCGCCATCGACGCGTTCCGCGAAGCGTTCATCGGAGGCTGACGGCATGCATCGCACGATTCAGGTCCGGCGCACGCGCCTGTCGGCCGCCGTCTCGCCCGCCCTCGCCGCGCTGTTCGCGGCCGGCCTCGTCGCGAGCGGCGCGGTCTTCGCGCAGAACACGGGCGCGACCGTCACGCCGGTCGGCAACGGCACGGTCGCGACGACCGCGCTGCCGCAGGCCAACCCGAACGCCGGCGGCGCGTCCGGTACGGCGGTACACGGCACCGCCGGCACGATCGCGCCGCCGCCCGCGAACGCGACGCCCGGCCAGGTGGTCGTCGGCGGCAAGGTGCCCGACGAAGCGACCAAGGCGGCCGTGCTGCAGAAGCTGCGCGACACCTACGGCGCGACGAACGTCGTCGACCAGATCGAGGTCGGCGACGTCGCGACGCCGCCGAACTGGAGCGCGAACGTGCAGAAGCTGCTCGGCGCGCAGCTCAAGCAGATCAGCAAGGGCCAGTTGAGAATCAACGGCACGCAGATCGAGATGAAGGGCGAGGTGCACAACGAGGCGCAGCGCCAGCAGCTCGCGAGCGACATGGCGAACACGCTGAACCCGACGTACACGATCAAGAACGGGCTGCGCGTGTCCGCGTCCGAACAGGGCGTGCTCGATCAGACGCTCGCGAACCGGACGATCGAGTTCGAGACCGGCAGCGCGACGCTGACGCCGCAGGGCAAGCTGATTCTCGACCAGATGGCAGCCGCGCTCGCGAAGATGCCGAACCGCACGGTCGACATCATCGGCCACACCGACAACTCGGGGAATCGGACGTCGAACATCGCGCTGAGCCAGGCGCGCGCGGACGCGGTGAAGGGCTACCTGATCACGAAGAGCATTCCGCCGCAGCAGATGACGACGACGGGCGTCGGGCCGGATCAGCCGATCGCGCCGAACGATACGGCGGACGGACGGGCGCGGAACCGGCGGATCGAATTCCGCGTCGGGAAGTAACGGGAAATCGGCCGGCCGCTCGCGCGATGGCGACGCGGCACGGCGCGGCACACGACGGGCGGCGGCAGCAATGCGCCGCCCGTCCCGCGTTTACGACTGCTCGTCGGGCCGCACGCCCAGCAGCTCGCGAATGTGCGACAGCGAGCCGTCGTCCTTCACGACGCTCTCGAGCCACTTGTGCAGCGGCATGTCGGCCCATTCGGCCGCCTTGTCGGCGAGATACGCGACCGGGCTGTGCGGCTCGGTCTGGCGGAAATAGCGCGCCACCGCGCGCAACTGATCGACCGCCTGCGCACGGTTCTGGATGCCGGCGATCATCTGCGTCACCGGAGGACGCGAAGCGGTCTGCTGCGGCACGTGAGTCTCCTCGGTCTGGATCGGCTGGCCGAACACCGGCTCGATGCGCTCGGGCTGGGCCTGCGGCGCCACCTGTGCGTGCGGCGCGCTGCCCGTATAGCCCTGTTCGCGCGCAAAGCGCTCGGCGAGCCGGTACACGGTCTCGAACGCGTCGCGCGCCTGCCGGAAGCTCGGCGCCGAATCGCCCGCGCGCTCGACGAGCCGCTCCTCGAACGCATCGAGCGCGAATTCGAACGCCTTCAGGTTCGCCAGCAGCGCCGTGTAGAACGCGATCGACGTCATGCGCCGCGACGCATCGATCTGCTCGATCGACGGCTTGCCGCGCGCGATGTCGTCCGCGTGCTCGGGGTCGCGCTTGATCGACTGCGCGACGTGCTGCGCGACTTCCCAGTCGAGCGTGCTGAACGCATTCGATGCGCCGTCCGTCAGCGGCACCGCGCGCAGCAACTCGGCCGTGCGGCCGGACAGCCACGCGACGTTGCCGAGCCGGTGCTCGATGTCGTCGTCCTCGGGCAGCGGATGGAAGGTGTCCCAGAACTCGCGGCACAGGCCCTCGAGCAGCGCATAGCCTTCGGTGAGGCCCGTGATGCCGTCCTCGAGCGCGAGCGCCTCGGTCAGCCATACGGCGAGCCGCAGGTCCTTCGTGCGCGTGCGCAGCAGCTCGCCCGCATGATCGACGACGAAGCCCCAGTCGGCCTCCTTGATCTCGGTCACCCATTCGCCCTGGTCGAGCGTCGGGTCGTCATAGCGCCGCGCGTCCTGGATCGCGTCGAATTCGTTCGAAAACAGCAAGTCGTCGCCGCTGGGCGACGTCTCGCTGATCGGCGTCAGCAGCTCGGGGAGATTGATCGGCATGGTTCGGTCAGTTCATCAATGCTGGGCTGGGCGCGGCCGCGCTCATTCGACGGTGTACGCGAATTCGCCGGCCTCGTCCGCGCGCACCGCGATGCGCGCGATGGCCGCGCCGTCGGCGATCCGGCCGAGCACGTGGCCCGCGATCTCCGGCAGCAGCGTGCCGTTCAGGATGTGGTCGACGTTGCGGGCACCCGAGTCGACCTCGGTGCAGCGCGCGAGCACCGCGTCGACGAGCGACTCGTCCCATTCGAACGCGGCCTTGTGGTTCGTCTCGATCCGGCGGCGAATGCGCTCGAGCTTCAGCTCGATGATCTCGGCCAGCACGTCGTCGGAAATCGGATAGTACGGCACGACCTTCATCCGGCCGAGGAACGCCGGCTTGAAGGTCTTGTACAGTTGCGGACGCAACGTCTCGGCGAGCGCGTCCGGATCGGGCAATTCGTCGGCCGGCTTGTTCAGGCAGGCCTGCATCACCGCGGCCGAGCCGACGTTCGACGTCAGGATGATCAGCGTGTTGCGGAAGTCGATCTCGCGGCCTTCGGCGTCGTCCATCGTGCCCTTGTCGAACACCTGGAAGAACATTTCGAGCACGTCCGGGTGCGCCTTCTCGACCTCGTCGAGCAGCACGACGGAATACGGGTTGCGGCGCACGGCCTCGGTCAGCACGCCGCCTTCGCCGTAACCGACGTAGCCCGGCGGCGACCCCTTCAGGCCCGACACGCTGTGCGCTTCCTGGTACTCGCTCATGTTGATCGTGACCATCTTGCGCTCGCCGCCGTACAGGATGTCGGCCAGCGCCAGCGCCGTCTCGGTCTTGCCGACGCCCGACGGCCCGACGAACATGAACACGCCGCGCGGCTTGTTCGGATCCTCGAGGTTCGCGGTCGCGGTGCGCACGCGCTGCGCGATCGCCTCCAACGCATGGTCCTGGCCGATCACGCGCGCGGCGAGCAGCGGCTGCAGGTTCAGCACGGTGTCGATCTCGTCCTTCACCATCCGGCCGAGCGGAATGCCCGTCCACGCGGCGACGATCTCGGCGACCACGTGGCCGTCGACCTGCAGCGGCACCATCGGCTCGCCGCCTTGCAGCGCATGCAATGCCGCGACGCGTTCGGCGAGCTTGTCGCGGGTGGCCTGCACGTCGACCGGCTGGCCGTCTTCCGACGGGCCGCGCGCGCGATCGAGCGCGTCGCGCAGTTCGGTGATCTCGGCGACGATCGCCCGCTCGGCTTCGTAGCGTTCTTCGTCCTTCGCCAGTTGTTCGAGCGCCGTGTCGCGCGCGCCGCGCAGCTCGCCGAGCCGCTCGTCGTGCACCGCGCCGCCCGCCGCCTCGCGCTCCAGCGACGCGATTTCCGCGTCGATGCGTTCGATGCGCTTCTTGGTATCGTCGATCGCCGCCGGCGTCGCGCTGTGCGCGAGCGCGACTTTCGCGCACGCGGTGTCGAGCACGCTGATCGCCTTGTCCGGCAACTGGCGGCCGCTGATGTAGCGGTGCGACAGGCGCACGGCCTCGGTGATCGCGTCGTCGAGAATCCGCACGTCGAAATGCTTCTCCATCAGGCCCGACATCCCGCGCAGCATCGCCGCGGCCAGCGGCTCGCTCGGCTCCTCGACCTTCACGACCTGGAAGCGCCGCGCGAGCGCCGCATCCTTCTCGAAGTACTTCTTGTATTCGCTCCACGTCGTCGCGGCGATCGTGCGCAGCTCGCCGCGCGCGAGCGCCGGCTTCAGCAGGTTCGCCGCGTCGTTCTGGCCGGCCTGGCCGCCCGCGCCGATGATCGTGTGCGCCTCGTCGATGAACAGGATGATCGGATGCGCGCTCTTCTTCACCTCGTCGATCACGCTCTTCAGACGGTTCTCGAACTCGCCCTTCACGCTCGCGCCGGCCTGCAGCAGCCCCATGTCGAGCACGTGCAGCGCGACGCCGCGCAGCGGCGGCGGCACGTCGTCGGCCGCGATCCGCAGCGCGAGCCCTTCGACGACCGCCGTTTTGCCGACGCCGGCCTCGCCGGTCATGATCGGGTTGTTCTGGCGGCGGCGCATCAGGATGTCGATCGCCTGGCGGATCTCCGCTTCGCGGCCGATCACCGGGTCGATCTTGCCGTCGCGCGCGCGCTGCGTGAGGTTGGTCGTGTACGTGTCGAGTGCGGGCGTCTTCGACGGGCCGGCCGCGGGCGGCATGCCGTCGGCGGCCGGCGCGACGTCGCTGCCGTCTTCATCCGCCTGACGCGGCTCGGCTTCGCTCGAACCGGCCATGATTTCGTCGAACTTGTGCTTCAGGTCCGTCACGTTCATTTCCGCGAACCGCGACGACATCCGTTGCGCGAACTGCGCGAGATCGGGCGCGGTCAGCAGCGCGAGCAGCAGGTGCCCCGAACGGATGCGACCGAGCTGCGAATCGAGCGACGCGATCAGCCACGCCTGCTCGAACAGCGCGATCAGATGCACGGAGAACACCGGCGTGCGCGTGTTGCCCGTCTTCAGGCGCGTCAGCTCGCGTTCGAGATCGGCATGCAGCGCATGCGGGTCGACGCGGCTCGCGCGCAATGCGAGCGGCAGGTCGCCCGTCGCTTCGTCGAGCAACGCGAGGAACAGATGCTCCAGATCGACCTCGTAGTGGCCGCGCGCCAGGCACGCGCTCGCCGCGCGCTCGGTCGCGTGGCGGCACAGCGGGTTCAGTTTCGTGATCAGGGTCTTCAGAGGCGTGCTCATGGCGTCGATCTCAGGTTCGATTGCTTGTTGTTGTCAGGGTCAGTGAATCACGTGCAGTTCGTAGCGGGCGTCGGAGCGGTCTTCGGCGGCGTCGCGCGTGCAGAGGAACGCATCCCAGCCGAGCCGCGAGCCCGTGCCGAGCATGCTCGCGCCGACTTCCGTGCGCTTCAGCACGAGCCTCACCTCGTACTCGAGCGTGACGCCGGCGAGCAGCGTCAGCATCCGCTCGAGCGCGACGGCGTGCGCGCCGCCGGGCAGGAACGCCTCGTAATCGCGCTTGGACAGCGGGCCGACGACGATCCGCGCGCGCATGTCGCGCTGCCACACGCGCTCGCCGACGAGCGCCGTCGCGCCGAGCACCGCGTTGACTTCGCCGAGCACGCTCAGTTGATCGTGCGGCACGTCGTACCACTTGCCGACGAACTGGTCGATCTTCACCGGCACGCGGAAGTAATCGGACAGCGTGCGCTGCAGGTAAGCCGCCGACATCGGCCGGTGCCGCGCGGCCAGCGCGTAGCCGGCCACGGCCTCGTCGAGCACGCCGCCCGGGCCGGCGGCGAGACTGTCGCGCACCTCGTCGCTCGGCACGCCGGCGATCGCGAGCAGCAGCGGCAGGTAGCGCTCGTCGCGGTCGAGTTCGTAATGGAACGGCAGCCGGTATTTCTTCCACGCCGCATAGAACAGCGCGGTCGCGCGGTTCGAGAACACGTCGAAGAACGCACGCGCCGCGTGGTCGCGCCTCAGATGCTCGCGCGCGACGATCTGCTCGGTGTAGTGCAGCGGCAGCGCGCCCTGCCCGCCGAGCAGCCCGAAGAACGCGGGCGTCAGCTCGACGCGGCCGAGCTCGCCGGCGGCCAGCGCGGCGTCGCGCTGCGCGTCAGAGTTCAGCGGCGTGCCGTCGTCGTCGTACGAACGCGCGCCCTCGATCTCGCTCGGCGGGAAGCCGAGCGACAGCGTGTTGCGAAATGCGATGCGCTGCGCGACCACGTCGCCTTGCCGCCACGCGCCGGGCGCATCCGACGCCTGCCGCGCGAACAGCCCTTCGAGCACGCGCACCGCCTGAAAGAACTCGAAGCGATGCGGCTCGTCGAGCAGCGCGTCGACTACGCCAGGATCGATTCGCCGGTTCGGGGCTTGCATCGAATGATCTCCTCGCCGGTGCGCTTCGACACGACGACCAATTGAACGAAACTGTTGAGGTGGACGTACAGCCCGAAGAAGCTGTCGAGCACGCGCACGAACGACGCGAGGCTCGCGCCGACGAAGTGTTCCTCGTCGATCGTCAGCCGGATCTCGATGCCGCGCACGAACGTCGCGAACGGCTTGCCGGGCAGCCACTGCACGGCGCCGCGCTGCTCGATGCCCGCGAGGCCGTCGATCTGGCGCATCGACACGGCGGTGCGTCGCAGGTCGTACAGCGTCAGCATTTCCTTCAGCGGCGCGAGGCCGTGCGCGACGAGCGACACGTGGTTGAGCGCGAGGTGCGACACGAGCCGCCAGTGCGCGGCGCGGCCGCGCTCGAAGCGCACGCTTTGCGTCGGGCGGCGCAGCAGCGAGATGCCGCTCGTCTGCGCGCCGCCTTCCTGGAACAGGTCGCCGCCTTCGAGGCCGAACGCCAGCATCGCCGGCAGGTCGCGGTTCGTGCAGGTGAGGTCGAGGCTCAGCGTGTCGGTCTGCGGCGACGTCGGCTCGAAGTCGATGTCGACGATCGAGATCTCGGTTTCGTAGCCGGGGCTTTTCTGCGCGACCCAGTCGTTGCGGCGCGCGAACCAGTAATGGCCGATCCGCGCCGATTCGCCGTGATGCAGCGAATAGAACGGCCGGAACTCGATCACCGATTCCTCGTGCGCCTGCTGCCGGACGAGCTTCACCGAATCGATCGAGTACACCTCGTACGCGAACGCGCGCCGCGCCTCGGCGATCACCGGATACGATACCGCGCGGTGCGTGATGCGGATCGGCTCGCCGTGCTGCTGGAACAGGTTGACGATCGGCGTGCAGAACAGCCGGAAATGGCTCGCCGTCAGCAGCTCGAGCAGGCGCGCGACGTGCGAATCGCTGCGCACGTCCTGCAGCACGAGGTGCAGCGTCACGCGCTGGCAGCGGCCGGCCGCGCGTGCGATCGCAGCGAGGTCGAAGTCGACGAAATCGAACTTGTCGGGGAACGCGAAGTATTCGGTGAGCAGCCGGTACGCGGGATGCGATTTCGCCGGATAGTCGATCAGCGCGTCGTCTTCGGCGAAGCCGGCCTGCGCGATCGGCAGCTTGCGCAGCGCGGTCCAGCGGCCGTTGCGTTCGGGCTCGACGTACGCGCCGAGCACGTTGACGAACAGGCAGTCGGTCAGCGCGGCGACGAACGACTGCTCGCCGTGCAGATGCGCGCGCAGCGTCGACACCTTCAGCGCGCCGAGATCGAGCTGCGCGGCGAGCGATTCGAACGTGATCGAGATCACGCCCGTCGCGTTCGACGGCAGCACCGTCGCGCTCGGCGCGAGCGCGACCGGCGTATAGCGCGCCTCCGAGATGCGGATCGGCGCGAGCGTCACGTCGTAGGCGGTACGGAACCGGCATTGCACGCCGCGGATCGGGCGGCTCTTCAGCTCGGTGCCGCGATCGACCACGACCGGTTCGGTCTGCTGGCCGGGCGAAGCCGGCGTGAACTGCGCGATCGAGCACGACGGAAACGGCCGCAGGTAGTGCGGATACAGCACTTCCAGCAGCGCTTCGGTGAATTCCGGGTAGTCGTCGTCGAGCTTCTTGTTGATGCGCGCGCCGAGCAGCGCGAACGATTCGATCATCCGCTCGACGTGCGGATCCTCGCAATGCTCGCCGGACAGCGCGAGGCGCGCGGCGATCTTCGGATAGCGTTCGGCGAAATCTCGCGAATAGCGCCGCAAAAACGATAATTCGCGTTCGTAATACGGCAGCAACTCTTCCATCGACGACCCCGAACCTCAATGTTTCATGCCGGACCTGATCGACCACCGGGCGGTCCGGCCCGCTCGGCGGCTTGATTTACTGCATTCGTGCCGCGCGTGCACGCGTGACCGAATATTGCAGCGTCGACGGTTGCAACATCGCGTCGAAACTCACCGGCTCCTCGGCCGGATGCACGACGAGCAGCGCCTGGATCGCGAAGTAGAGCGCGTTGGTGGCTTGCTCGTTCAGCTCGAACGTCACCTGCACCTGCTGCAGGCGCGGCTCGTGGCGCGCGATGGCCTGCTGGATCGACTTGCAGATGAACGCGCGATCGTAGTGGCTCGCGAGGCTCAGCCCCGCGAAATCGTTCAGTCCGTAGGTCAGCACCGATTTCTGGCATTCCGGCAGGGCGGCCAGCTCGTCCTCGGTGTGCGCGATACGGGTGTTGAGGATCGCCTCGACGTCGCGGGCGACCGTATTCTTGAGCTCGTCCAGCGACAATTGCCGCATCGCGGCCGTTGCCGGCAGATGCGGTTCGTCGTCGAACAGCTTGTCGAGAAAACTGGGTTCGAATCGTTTCATGACGAAAACGGCAACGGGACGCGACGCGCCCCGTTGCCGCAACCGACCTTAGACCGCGTAGGTCTTGTCGTTCTTCGTCAGGCTCCAAGCGCCTTGCGTGTTGCCGCCCTGGTTGCCGCCGATCTTCTGCTGGGTTTGCTTCCACTGCACGGCTGCGTACTTCAGCGAGAACGTCTCGAGCGGCAGACCTTCCTCGCGAACGCTCGGCGCGATGCTCGAGATGATCACGTACTTGAGCTTGACTTCCAGATACTGCACGCGCTTGCCTTCACCGTCCGCGCGCGAGAAATGGACCGTCACTTCGTCGAACGTGGTACCGCCCGAAGCGTGCTGATACAGCAGCGGGCTCGACGAATCGATTTCCTTCGTGAAGATCATGTCGCCGTGCTCGCAACGCGTCATCGTGTGACCGCCAGCGGTCGATGCGGTTGCCGAACGCGGCTGAATGATCGAGTGATCCCACGATTTCAGTTCGATCCAGCCCTGATGGTCTTTGTCCGCGGACTCGCCCTTCACCGCGGGACTACCAAACTGCAAGTGCATATGTAACATGGCCCTTCGACTCCCCAAAGAGGTGGTTTTAACGTCCTACCCAGGCGGCCCGCCCGGGCGATTTACTCGCTTATGAATTTGCCGGTTTGGGCAGATCAGCGACAAGTCGCAGAGAAATCGAGAGTTCGTCGAGCTGAAAGTGCGGACGCAGGAACGCGACCGAACGATACGAACCCGGCTTGCCCGGAATCTCCGACACTTGTATGGATGCCTCGCGCAGCGGAAATTGCGCTTTCTGTTCCTGCGAGGCGTTGTCGTCGAGCAGGACGTATTGCGAAATCCACCGGTTGAGGAAAGTCTCCACGTTCTGCGCCGATGCGAAGCTGCCGATCTTGTCCCGCATCATCGCCTTCAGGTAGTGCGCGACACGCGATACCGAGAAGATGTACTGAAGCTGGGCGGACAGGACGGCATTCGCGTTCGCGCTGTCGGTGCTGTATTTTTTCGGCTTCTGCACCGATTGCGCAGCGAAGAACGCGGCGTAATCTGAATTCTTGCAATGGACGAGCGGGATGAAGCCGAGGTCGCTCAGCTCCTTCTCGCGGCGATCGGTGATCGCGATCTCGGTCGGGCACTTCAGCGCGACTTCACCGTCGTCGGTCTTGAACGTGTGGGTCGGCAGATCCTCGACGAGGCCGCCACCTTCGACGCCGCGGATCGCCGCGCACCAGCCGAAGTCGTCGAACGCGGCCGTCAGGCGCGCCGCGAAGGCCCATGCCGCGTTGCACCACAGGTACTTGTCGTGATCGGTGCCGTCGACTTCCTCGACGAAGTTGAAGTTCTCCGCGGTCTGGCCGTCCTTCGGATTGAACGGCAGGCGGCCGAGGAAGCGCGGCAGCGTCAGGCCGACGTAGCGCGAATCCTCGGCGTCGCGGAACGACTTCCACTTCGCGTATTCGACGGTATCGAACACCTTGCCGAGGTCGCGCGGCTTGCCGAGGTCGGCGAATGACTCGAGACCGAGCAGTTCCGGCGACGCCGACGCGATGAACGGCGCATGCGCGGCCGCCGCGACGTGCGACATCTGCTCGATGAAGTACATGTCTTCCGGCTGGCGCGAGATCTCGTAATCGCCGATCAGCGCACCGAACGGCGAGCCGCCGAACGTGCCGAATTCCTCTTCGTAGACCTTCTTGAACAGCGCGCTCTGGTCGAACTCGCTCGCGCCCTTGAAGTCGCGCACGAGGTCGCGCTTCGGTGCGTGCAGCGCCTTGATCTTGATCGTCTGGCCCGTGTTGCTTTCCTTGACCAGATAGTCCATCCCGCGCCACGTGCTTTCGAGGCGCTGGAATTCCGGCGCGTGCATCACGGCGGAAAGCTGCGTGGAAATCAGGCGGTCGAGTTCCGCGACGCGTGCGTCGATCGTGGCCGACAGGTTGTCCGACACGATCACCGTGCCGTCGAGCACCTGGTGCACGAGTTCGCCGATCAGGTCCTTCGCACGCGCATGCTCGGAATCGGATTTCGCGACCTTGCTCTTCTCGACGATGTCGTCGAGCAACGAAGTCCCGGCGGCGTATTCCGCGCCGCTCGCTTGGGCCGCAGCCGTTTGCTGGTTCATCTCAACACTCCGTCGTCATTCGCCGTCTTTGTCGCCGCCGGTGCCCTTCGCGAGCTCCTGCAGCTGCTGCGTGTTCTTCAGCACCTCGGACAGCAGATCCTCGAGCTTGTCGTTGCCGGCGAGCTTGTTGCGCAGGTCGGCGAGCTTCGAGCGCGCCTCGAGCAGGCGGCGCAGCGGCTCGACCTGTTCGACGACCTGGTCCGGGCTGAAATCCGACAGCGAGCGGAACTTCAGGTCGACCGCGAACTTGCCGCCTTCCGGGCTCAGGCGGTTTTCCACCTGGAACGCGGCACGCGGCTCGATCGCCTTCATCACGTCGTCGAAATTGTCGCGGTCGATATTGACGAACTTGCGGTCGCGCAGCTTCGGCTGCTCGATCTCGGACTGGCCCGCCAGATCGCCGACGACCCCGACGACGAACGGCAGTTCCTTCACCTCGATCGCATCGCCCTTCTCGACCTCGTAGGTCAGCTGGACGCGCGGCGGCCGTATTTTCTGCAAGCTTTTCTGAATGCTTTCTTTCTTGGCCATCTCGACGGCTCCCAGGTTAGTTGTGGTTATCGCGTCAGTTGCGGTTTCAGTTGCGCAGTGCGCCGAACGGATCCGCGCTGCCCTTTTGCGCCGCGGGCGGCGTCGGCGTGGTCGACGCCGCCGCCTCGGCGGCCGGTGCGGCACCGCCCTTCGGACGATGGACGACCCGGCGCGGCGGGCGCGGTTTCGCGACCTTCGTTTCCGGCGGGAACAGCGCCGATTCGCCGAGCGTGTCGCGCAGTTGCTTCGCGAGCGCCTGCGCGTCGGACTTCGCGTCGCCCGCGAGCGACGCGTCCTGGCGCAGCTCGCCGAGCGACTGCGTCGCGATCCGCAGGCCGGCGACGGCCAGCACGCTCTTCGCCTGACGATCGGTCGCGTCGCGCTGCAGCGCTTCCTGGGCGGCGACGATCGCCTGCCCGTAATGGTTTTGTGCGAACTGGATTTGCGCGATGCGCGACCACGGTTCCTCGCGCGTCGGATCCGACTTCGCGAGCTGCTGGTACAGGCCGAGCGCCTTGTCCTGGTCCCCCGCCTTCGCGACGGCGTCTGCATCGGCCAGCGACTTGTTGAACACTTCCGCAGTCGGCGGCGCGGGAGGCTGGCTCGCACAGCCGGCGATCACGCCGCAAGCCACCACTACCCCAGACAGTTTTGCGAACAGACGGTCTTTCATCGTTATATCCACCGGCGCGTGAGTTTTAAATCGTTGAGAATCTGGTTCTTTTGCTTTGCAAGAAGCGCGCGGGTATAGTACCGATCAATTTTTCATAATTCAATCGTCGTGTGAAGAGTAATTCCTTTTAAAACCGGGCGCTACCCCCTCGAATGGCCTCTCGCCGCGGGCTCGCGGCGGTTTTTCCTTTCGACCGGAATGCGCAAGTTTTACTGGCCGCACGACCCGCCGCCCGGATGGCGGAAAAAATTTCCGAACGCTTGCCTGGCGCGGGCGGGCTTAATAGTTGAACGATGCAATGTCGGGGATACGCAGCGAACGCGGCAATATCCCGGCAGTTTTGACAGGGATAAAGGCGGCACGCCGGAAAAACGATGAGATCGTCCATGATTCGCTACGCGCTGCCGCTGGTTGCGTGCGCCCTTCTGGCCGGATGCGCGGCCGCCCCGCTGCTCGGCTCGGCCGCCAGCGCCGTGATGTCCGCGGCCGGCATCGGCAAGCCCGAGGTGCCCGACGCGCAGAAGCCGCCGCGCAACATCGGCCTCACGCTGGCCGCCGCGCCGAACCTGAATGCCGCGACCGACCACAAGCCGCTCGCGCTCGTCGTCCGGCTCTATGCGCTGAAGGACCCGACCTCGTTCCAGCAAGCGCCGTTCGACGCATTTACCGATCCGACCAAGGAAAAAGCCGCACTCGGCGCCGATCTGCTGAATGTGCGCGAAATCACGCTGATTCCGGGCCAGCGCTATACGGCAACCGAGAAGGTGTCGCGTGAAGCGCAGGCATTCGGCATCGTCGCGCTGTTCCGCGATCCCGCAATACAACGATGGAAACTGACGTTCGATCCGGTGAAGTCGGAGAAATCCGGCATAATCGTCGGCCTGCATAATTGCGCGATGACGGTCACCGACGGTACGGTCATCGCTCCGCAGCAGGGTGCGCCGTCGCAACCGCTGAATATGCTGTCTTCGGTCTCCTGCGGTTAAACATGACGCACGAATGTCAATTAACAAGAGTTAACAATTGGCGATTTAATTCGGGCACGAACAAATCGATTACATCGCAACGCCACATTAACCGGATTTGACATGAGTTATTCGGCCAAGGTGCTGTGGGGGGAAGGGCTGTTCCTTCGGCCTCAACACTTTCAGCGGCAGGACGCGTACCACGAGGCGCGCCTGTTCGAGTCCATCCAGGCGATCCAGCCGTACAACTGGGGCGTGCGCTCGGTGCGCATCGACCGCGACGCGCTCGGCAGCAACGTGCTGCGGGTGGCCGAGCTCGCGCTCGTGTTCCCGGACGGCGCGCTGTATGCCGCGCCGCAGGCCGACGACCTGCCGCCGCCGATCGCGCTGGATACGTTGCCCGACGGCATCAACGAATTCGTGTTCTATCTCGCGCTGCACCCGCTGCGCGAGAACGGCACCAACTACAGCGACGATCCGGCCGCCGGCTTCATGACGCGGTTCGTCAGCGAGCAGACGAGCGTCGCCGACAACTTCACCGACGCCGCCGAAGCCGACATCACGTTCCTGAAGACGCAGGTCAAGCTGATCGCGCACAGCGAGCCGCGCGACCAGTTGCTGTCCGTGCCGCTCGTGCGCGTGCGCCGCACCGCGACGTCCGGTTTCGAGATCGACGACAGCTTCGTGCCGCCCTGCCTCGCGATCGAAGCGTCGCCGATCCTGCACCAGCGGCTGCGCCAACTGGTCGACGCACTGCAGGCGAAGGTGAACGCGCTGTACGGCTTTCACCGCGAGCCGTCGAAGAACATCATCGAATTCCGCTCCGGCGACATCGCGTCGTTCTGGCTGCTGCACACCGCGAACGCCGCGTTCGCGACGCTCGCGCACCTGCACCAGCACGCGGCGCTGCATCCGGAGCGGCTGTTCCACGAACTGCTGCGCCTCGCCGGTCAATTGATGACGTTTTCGAAGGGCTATACGCTCGCCGACCTGCCCGTGTACCGCCACGACGATCCCGGGCCGAGCTTCGCGCGTCTCGACCTGATGCTGCGCGAATTGCTCGACACCGTGATCTCGACGCGCTATTTCGCGATCACGCTCGACGAGGTGCGCCCGTCGTTCCACCTCGGCCGCCTCGATTCCGGCAAGATCGACGACAAGACCGAGTTCTACCTCGCGGTGTCGGCGGACATGCCGAGCGTCGAGCTCGTCGATGCGGTGCCGGCCCGCTTCAAGGTCGGTGCGCCCGACGACGTCGACAAGCTCGTGCTGTCGGCCATGCCCGGCGTGCGGCTGTCGTACACGCCGCAGGTGCCGCCCGCGATTCCGGTGCGCCCCGGCGCGTGCTACTTCGCGCTCGATTCGCGCAGCCCGCTGTACGAGCGCATGCTGCAGGCCCAGTCCGCGATGATCTACGCGCCGACTGGCATCAATGACCTGAAATTCGAACTGATCGCGGTCACATCATGAGCTACGCGCCCTCCCTGTTCGGCGACAACGTGCCGCCGCCCCAGCATAGCCCGGCGTCGACGGACTCCGCGTTCCAAGCCCGCTCGTTGCTCGATTTGCTGTACGACGGGTTCTTCATGCTGTTCCTGCTCAAGAACGGGCGGGAACCGGACAGCGCCAGCGAGTTCAGCACGCGGATCCAGGAATTCCTGTCGGATTTCGAGCGCGGCGCGAAGAAGCTGAACATCGCCGCCGAGGACGTGTACGGCGCGAAGTTCGCGTTCTGCGCGGCCATCGACGAGATGGTGCTGTCGTCGCAGTTCAAGATCAGGACCGACTGGGAACGCCGGCCGCTGCAACTCGTGCTGTTCGGCGAGCAACTCGCGGGCGAGAAGTTCTTTCAGTATCTCGAGGAAGGTCGTGCGCAGGGTGCGGCCCGACTGCAGTCGCTCGAGGTGTTCCATATGTGCCTGCTGCTCGGCTTCCAGGGCAAGTACCTGCTCGAGGGGCCGGAAAAGCTCGCGTATCTGACCGCGCGGCTCGGCGACGAGATCGCGCACATGAAGGGCAAGCGCGCGCCGTTCGCGCCGCATTGGCCGCTGCCCGATCAGATCGCGCATCGACTGAAGCGCGAGGTGCCGGTGTGGGCGATCGGGGCGGTTTTCGCGCTCGTCGCGCTGCTCGCGTTCATCGGGCTCAACACGTATCTGAAGGACAAGACGCTGCAGACGCTCGCGCCCTATTCGCAGGTGATCAAGGTCGGGCCGGAGTCGGCTAATTTGACGATTTCGCTGCCGTAACGGGCATACGTTTTTCGAACGCCGTTTCATGGGAAAAGGACCGCTTGGCGGTCCTTTTTCGCTTCTGTCGGCTTTGTCCGGACAACTGAAGAAGACCGACGGCGTACCGATTCGTCACGCCATCCAGACGTCTTCGTAGCCGGCATCGTCGATGATGAAGCGTGCGCCTGGCGGCAACCGCAGATAAGGCAGAACCCATGGCAGGCAGGTCGACAAGTGCGCGGCGTGCACGGGCTGATAGAAGTCGGCGGCGTCGCTGTATTCGCCGCAATGGAAGTACCAGCCGACGTTGTCGCCTTCGGACAGCGCGATGCGCATGCCGTAGACGGGCATGCGCCCGAGCGTCGACATCGCGACGGCAACCATGTCTTCGGGTTCGACCGCATGCAGCCCGTAACGTGCGCAAACGGCATCCTGTTGCGCGCGCAGCACTGCCGGATCGTCGGCCATGTTCGTTTTCTTCCTGTCTTGCGGCGAGTCAGCCGGGTTGCCAGCACAACCGCGGATCGGCGCCGCCGGTCGATACGAAATGGGCAGCCGCCTGCGCCGCCGTCGCGCGGTCAACGCACTGCCGCGCCGGATAGGTGCCTCGCTGCCCGCCTGCCACGAGTTCGATCGTTTCATCTGCCGGCGCCTCGGGCGTCGTCAGGGTCAGCAACGCTGCGTCGATCTCCGATGCGATGAAGACGACATATCGACCGTCGTCGCCACCGCCGATCGTCATCACCGTTGCGTCGCTCGCTTCGAAGGCGACGGTCGAGCGATCGTGGCCATTCAGTCGTTCGACGGCCGCGATCGCCAGCGCGGGATCGTCGCACGGCGCCTCCGTCACGTGCGAACGGTTGCCGACGATCGCTTCCTCGATCACGATCGTCGTTCGCATTCGCCGGCCCGTCGTCATAACAGGATGAACGCGTCGTTCTCGACGTAGAAGACGAACGCATCGAGCAATTGCGCGACGCTCGGCTCGTCGACCTGATCGTGCGCGTTGATCACGATGTCCTCGATCGTCGCGCTGTCCAGCGTGACCTTCCAGCCAGGCCCGGCCGCGATGGCAGACGCAACGTCCGCTTGCGCGTCATCGGCATCTTCGAAAAACGCGCCCTCGGTGTCGAGCGTCCACGGCATCGGCGGCAGGTAAAGCCACCCGGAGAAATCGCCGGGACGTTCGAGAATATGGTGCAGCGACACTGCGCTAGGTGAATCGAGCGACATGGGTATTGCGGTGGTATCCGGATTGATTGCGTTGCATCGGCCGCGCGCGACCCGCGGCAGGCCGTCATTATGCCAATTCCCGGCGCGCCCGCCTCCGCGCGCGCGTCAGTCGATGCGCAGCGTGACCGGTGTTCCCGCAAAAACCGCCGCCAACCCCTGCTTCACGTGTTCCAGTCCGTCCGTCGCGCGCACCACGATCGTGACCCGCGCCAGCCCTTGCGCCCATCGCGCATCCGGCGCCAGCTGGATATCCAGCATTTCTCCGCGCAACGAGACGGACTCGACACCGCCATAGCCGGCCACCCCGCTCTCGCACACTTCCATGTAATACGTGCCGAGGCCGAGCGCCTCGTCTCGTTCGTCGTCTTCGGCACCGCGCTGCAGGATCACGTAGTGTGTCGGCGGGTCGCGATCCGCCACGCCGACGACATGAACGCCGTCCTCGAACGTGTAAGCCGCGACCTCGGCGAAAAAACTGAAATCCATGTCGATCTGCTCCCGGCCCGATGATTTCGACGCCCTCCGGCGCATTATTTTCGTCAGATTATTCGGCCTGCGCGAGCACGTCACCGGTTTTTCGTGAAATCGATTGCAATCAGGGCCACTTCGACTTCCGGTAAGGCACGGTTGCGAGTAGTGTCTACGTGCCCGTATTTCGGCTCAGCCGGGCCCGACCGCGCCCGGCGCTCATTACCCCACGCTGCACACTGGAGATCTGCGATGAAACGTTCGAAGTTCCTGTTGTCGGGCCTGCTGCTCGCGTCGGCCCTCGGCTTCACGGCCGTCGCCGCGCACGCGGACGACCTGCTCGATTCCGTGAAGAAAGCCGGCGTGCTGCGCGTCGGCCTCGAGGGCACGTATCCGCCGTTCAATTCGCGCGGCACGTCCGGCCAGCTCGAGGGCTTCGACGTCGACGTCGCGAACGCCGTCGCCGGCAAGCTCGGCGTGAAAACGCAGTTCATCCCGACCGAATGGAGCGGCATCATCGCCGGCCTGCAGGCCGGCAAGTTCGACGTGATCGTCAACCAGGTCACGATCACGCCGCAGCGCAAGGAAGCGCTCGACTTCAGCGAACCGTACACGTACTCGGCCGCGCAGCTGATCCAGCGCAAGGACGACACGCGCAACTTCAAGTCGCTCGACGATTTCAAGGGCAAGAAGCTCGGCGTGACGCTCGGCACCAACTACGACCAGATGGCGCGCACCGTGCCGGGCATCGAGGTGCAGACGTATCCGGGCGCGCCGGAGAAGCTGCGCGATCTCGCCGCGGGCCGCATCGAGGCGACGCTCGACGACCGCCTCATGCTGCCGTACATGATCAAGACGTCGAACCTGCCGCTGCGCGCGGGGGCGGTGCTGAACGGCGGCAAGCAGGAAATGGCGATCCCGTTCCGTAAGGGCAACCCGAAGTTCGAGAAGGCGATCAACGACGCGCTCGAGTCGCTGCGCAAGGACGGCACGCTGAAGAAGATCTCGACGCACTGGTTCGGCAGCGACGTGACGGTGCCGGTCGCGCAGTAAGCGATCGGGCGCTTCGACGCGTCGCGCCGGTCATGTCGACGAAGGCGTGACGCGTCTCCTCAAGCCGCTTCGTCGAAGCGCGCGAGCAGCATCTGGCCGATCGGCGTCAGCGCCGGACGCACGGCCACCGCATTCACGCGCACCTGCGTCGGGTCCACCAACCGCTTCTCGACCAGCACGGCGAAAGCGGGATTCGATTGATCGACACTGTCCGGCGCACGTGCAATGCGCAGCAGCATCGAGAATTCATGCGGGCTCAGCATGGTTCGTGTCTCCTGATCGTCCGCGATCCGGTCCGAACCGGCGTCGATCGTGTTTTCGAGGGAAATGGCGCGATGCATGATCGCTGCGGCGCCGGGAGCGAGATCCCGGTGGTTTGCAGGCGACGCGGGCACGTCGTCGCCTGCAGGTTGCGCGGTCGCGATCGGGCAAGGTCGCCGCGACGGGAACGTAACGTTAGGGGTGCACCGTGACGCAGGCGTGACAGCGAAACGGGGGCGAAACGACGGCGGCCGTCCACCGCAGGGTGCGTGCTGCAACTGATATGCGTGGTCGCACGTCGAGCATGGACTTCGAGCAGAATCGAAAAACTGCGTCAGTCCTGCGTGAACTGTTCGTGAAGCCGCCCCGGCTTCGCTTTGCCTTTCGCAATTGCTCAACCGCATCGGACGCATTGGCGTAGGTTTGACGCCGTCGGGTTCGAGCACGTCGAGAGCTTGTCGTCACATAGCCCGATGCGCGAGCGATGGGCAACCCAAAGTTCTGTTCGAATCGGACAACGACAACGCAATCCTGGACATCCGAGAACCCTACTTGCTCTTCTGCATACGTTGGTCAGACGCAATAGTGCAGCCGAATTGATTCTCTCGAGACGCGAGAAGTGCGCCAGAAAAGACGAAGGGCCGGGAGAACAAATCTCCCGGCCCTTCGTTCAATGTGGTGCCGGCTGCAGGACTCGAACCCGCCACCTGATGATTACAAAGCTTCGCCAACCATTTGAAAAAACAACGACTTAGGTAGAAATCTAGTCTACAAACATGAGGAAAGTCCCGCTGGCAAACGGGCACCAGTGTTAGCGCCCTCTCCTGTTTGTAGAACGTCGTTTGTCAGCGTTTCGGGAGTTCTTCAGCGCACCGGGAGTTCTTCAGCGCACGGCGCATCAACTACCGGCGTCCTCGGAGCCATGTGCAATTTGTTCGTCGACGCGAAGCCGAAACCGCAGCGCCTCCTCAACGAAACGATCCCCGTCCGTCTTCACGAGCAAGCTGTCTCCGCATTTCTCACAGAAATCACCAGTCAGCCCAAGAATTACGGTGGTTCTACCCTTGTAAGAAAAGGATACGTTACGCGTGTCGCGCGTTAGCTCGGATGCGCCGCAAGCCGGACAGATCATAAAAGCTCCTCAGATGAGCGACGCCCGATTGTCGATGGCATCACTCGACGTGCCGAATGTTCGATAGGAGTCACTGCTGCCCACGTTTCGAACTCTTTTGTGACACAAGCGATGTGCCAAACGGCTTTTTGCTCAATTGGAGAGCGTCATCGGCACGGGCCAAGCGCAGCTCATCAATCAACGCAATGAGCTTCCGTGGATCATCGTTCTCGATCGGGGCGTCCTTGAATTGCTCGCGCAGGGATTCAAGCCTTCGCTGGTGAGCAAGCCACGCTATCGCTGCGCCAAGCGTGGTGCTTGCTTTCGATCCATCCGTCGATTGTCCAGGGCCGATGGGTTGCGCCGAAGTGGCGCTGTGCGACTTCCACGTTGGCTGCTCAATCGATTCGTCCGGCCCATAGAAGTGATCTTGCAGCAGCGTAACTGCGTCGAAATACTTCTCCGTGAGCTGCTCAACCTCCGGTGGCGATATGCCTTGACGCGACGTATATGCGCCAGGTGGTGCCGTGTGGCCGTTTTCAGGGTCGGTAAGGCCCGTCGCTATCCAAAAGGCGTACTTGGGCCACCGCCGGGACAGGGCCTCGATCATCACAGCGGTCGGCTTCTGCTTCCCCTTCGCCGCACTTTGCCAGTTGGTCGCCGGGATGCCGGTCCACTCCTCCAGCTCCTTATAGCGGCGTCGTTCGGACGTTACGGCCCGAAGTACGGCCAGCGTCCTGCTCGAAATGTCATGGCGCACGAATTTTCCCCTTGTAGACCCATGTCAAAGTGGGTATATTTCACATGGGTGTATTTCACCCACGCAAAATTTCCATCGATCTATTCTACCGTGCTAGCCGACGCGGAAACGACCTCAAAGGAAACCTCTATGAGCAAGCAAAAGCTGACCATTCTGAGCATCAACGTGCGCAGCGGCGTATCTCAAAAGACCCAGCGCCCGTACACCATCCGGGAAGCACAGTGCATCCTGGAACAGTCTGTGGACGGCGCATCAAACATCGTCGTCGGTGTCATCAATCTTCCCGAAGCCCTGGCTGACCGACCCGCCGGGGAATACCTTGCGGAATTCTCGCTCGCACAGGGCAATGGCCAAGACGCGGGGCGACTTGTGCCGCGCATTGTCTCCCTTGTGCCGTACGGAAACGTGCGCGCACAACCCAAACCTGACGCCAAGGCCGCATAAGGCGCAAATGGCTGCCGGGTCCATTCAAGCCGTGCTTGTCTGTGCACCAGCTCTGGTATCTGACCAAGTAACGGCAATTGATCAACAGATCTGTCCGCCTACCAACGGGCAGAGCTTCCATCTTCAGCAACAACAGGCATACGTACTTACGCCAGACAGTGCGGGGTACATCGACTCGATAGCTCAGCCGTTCGACTACATCGCTGCGGCTGGCTTTTGGGGCGTGGCGTTCACCACGATCATTTCGGTATGGCTGGTGAGCCACGGCGCGGGCGCGATTGTGAATTTCGTACGGCGCGCCTAGTTCATCGTCCGCGGCTAAGACCGCTTTTTTAGGAGTACGATATGAAAGAAAAACTGAAACAACTCAAGTCCATTGCAACTCATTCGGCAGTCGTGGCCGGTGTTGCATCTGCCATCGAAGCACACGCCGCAACGACCGCACCCGACTTCTCGACGCTCACGAGCGGCATTGACTTTTCGACCGTGACGACCGGCATTCTCGCTGTCGCTGCGACGGTGATCACCGTGTATATCGCAATCAAGGGCGCAAAAATCTTGATCGGCATGGTTCGCGGCGCGTAAGTCTCGGGCCACGCGGCATTGCGTTGCGGGGGCTGTCGCCCCCGTTTTCGTTGGGGGAGGCGTCGTGGATTCGAATAGCGCTTGGTATCTGGTGATGTTCATCTTCGGCATGGTCTGCGCGTGGGCCGTGATCGTCGGTTTCAAGGAGTCGTGATGCGGATCAGAAATGCGGTGTTGTTCGTCTCGCTCGGTTGTTTGCTTGGCGCGCAGGTCGCGCACGCTCAGGCGTTGCTGGCGCCGGTCGAGAACTTTGTCATCAATCGGGCGGAAGCGGCCATCATTTCTCGTGTGGCGATCTCGCGTGGATTCGCGGCCAATGATCCGCGTATTGCGGCGACGTTGGCTGGCATGGGGCAGGTTTCGACGGCGCTTAATGTTGTGAGTACGGGGGCTGCTGTGGGACTTGGATTCTTGGGTGCGCCAGTGTGGCTGACGATTGCGGCGGGAGTTGGCATTCTCGCTGCAGGGTCCGCTTTGTATGCGGGGAGCGTGTCGCTGTCGCGCTCGCTTGATGGCAAGACGATTTCGGCGAGCCAGCCTGCCCCCGCGTTGCCGGTCTATACCGGCCCGATGTACCAGCCGACGCCGCCCGTGGCTGGGGCGATGCAGTCGCCGTTCAATTACGGGGCAACCACGCTCGGGATGCAGGTGTACCGGACGAGTTCGTGCATGGCGAGTGATTCCAGTTGCGCGGGTTATCCAGCGTTACCTGCGTCCGGGACGAGCGGTTTGAATTTCGTGCGCAACTATGGCTCGTTGGCGCTGGTGGCAGCGAGCATTGGCGCGGTGCAGTCGTTCGATTTGTACGAGCAGCAATACAACTGCAACGGCGGCAGCACTGGCGGGCCGTCGATGATTGCGTCGTGTTCGGCGGTGCAAAGCGTGGCGGTGAATTTTCAGCCGAACGCTAACGGCACGTCGCAGACGCTGATGGAGAGCCGGACGATTACGCACATGGAATTCAACAGTGCGTCCGGTAATTTCGACATTCCAGTGACGCAGACCAACAGCCAGCCAGCGACGTGGTGGACGCCGGGGCCGGGGGTCGCGCCGATCAGCGGTAGCGATCTGTCGGCGATTTATCCGCAGTTGTCGCCGGCCTCGCTGAGTCAGCCGCTTGACCCGATGACGCTCGCGCAGCTCGCGAACCAGACGTGGCAGCAGGCAGCAAATCAACCGGGCTATCAGGGGCTTCCGTATTCGGTGACGCAGCCGATCAGCTATCAGGACGTTCAGCCGTGGGCGATGGCGAATCCGACTGCGGTGCCAAACATCGGCGACCTGTTCCGTCCGGCGACCGATCCAGGCGTGTCTACGGTGACGATCAGCCCGACCGTGCAGCCGGGGGATGTGTCAGCGCCAAATCCCGGCAGCAATCCGAGTGCGACGCCCGGCAGCAATGTGAATGTCGTCAATACGCCGAACGTGAATGTAGTCAACAAGGTGTCGGTGGACCTGGGTGCCGATCCGGGTGTGGCGCCGCCGTCGTTGGAAGCGACGCCGACGATTTCGATGATCCTGTCCCCGCTGTTGAACCTGCTACCAGACCTGAAGCACTGGTCGGTGCCTTCGCATGGTGCGGTTTGTCCGGAACCGTCATTTTCGGTGCTAGGTCATTCGTTCACGCTGACGGCACAGTGCGATCTAGCCGAGTCGAATCGCACGGCGATCTATACGGCGTTCGCGGCAATGTTCACGCTGGCCGCGCTTTTCATCGTGCTGCGCGCGTAAGGGAGAAGCATGTTTGCGATTCTGGTATCCGCGGCCAATGTTGCGCTCGGTTTTCTGCTGCGCTCGGTGATCGCGAAGTTCTTTCTATATTTCGCGCTGTACTTCTTCGTGACCGAAGCTGTGTCGCTGTTGCAGTCGGCAGGCATTTTGCCATCGGCGGCGTCGGTGGCCGGGGCGTTGGGCGCGATCGGCAATGACGTTTGGTATTTCCTCGATCTGTGTGCGTTCAGCTACGGCGCGCCGCTGCTAGTGTCGGCCTACGTGACGCGCTTCATTATTCGGCGTCTGCCGATCATCGGGTGACGTGATGGCGATAAATGCATATTGCGGTGTGCAGGGATCGGGTAAGTCGTATGAGGTCGTGCAGGGTCCGCTCCTTGACGCGATTGCCAGCGGGCGGCGTGTCGTTACCAACGTGGACGGCATTAACAACGAGCGCATTCACGAGTTTCTCGTTAGCAAGGGGCGCGGCGACGGCACTGCGTTCGGCGCAGTGGTGTACGTGCGTACCGATGACTTTTTGGTGCCCGCGTTCTTTCCGGTTGAGCATGAGTCGCCGGAGGGGGCGACTGTTACGCCGGGGTTCGTGCAGGCGGGCGATCTGGTGGTGGTAGACGAGGCGTGGAAGCTGTGGAACTCGGACAAGAAGATTTCCGATGAGCACATGGCATTTTTTCGCATGCACCGGCACTTCACGCACGCCGAGACTGGCGTGGCCTGCGACGTGGTGCTGATGGTACAGGACATTGGTGACCTGCATCGCAAGGTCAAGCCGGTCGTGGAGCTGTCGTTCCGGATGCATAAGCTCAAGTCGCTGGGGCTGTCGTCAGGCTACCGCGTCGAGCAGTACGAGGGGTGGAAGCAGAATAGCAAGACGCGGGTCGGCACCTACGTACGCAAGTACAGCAAGGAGATTTTTCCGCTTTACAAGAGCTATGCGGGCGTGGGTGGCAAGGAGGTGGTGGTCGACAAGCGGCAGAACATCCTGCGCAACAAGCGGATGTGGCTGATCGTAGCGCTACTGGCGGTGATGCCGGTCGTGTCGGTGCGGTTCCTCTGGTCGTTCTTCCATCGGGCCGCGCATGGTACGACGGCGGCCGCCACGACCCCTCAGGCGGCTGCGCCGAGCGCTACAGGGTCGGCGGGGATGTCCGGAGGCGCTGGAGGCGGTTCTAAGCCGTCGTTTTCGGAAAGTTGGCGCATCGTCGGGAGCTACAGCGGTCCGGGCCGCGCGTGGGTGGTGGTGGCTGATAGCTCGGGGCGGTTGCGGATGGAAAGCCCGTCTATGTTCCAAAACACCGGTGTGGTGCGAGTTGGGACGATCGATGGCGAGCAGGTGTCGACGTTTTCGGGTGCGAAGCTGTCCGTTGCCGGCGGTGTAGGGCTGGGCGGGGCAGCGAAATGAGGATTCTTTTCTCGGTGCTGCTCTTCGTTGCGGGCGCGAGCTGGGGTGCTGAGTCGCCGGTGCCGGCTTCGATGCCGCCGTTGCCATCCGTCGTGGGTCTGTCGGGCGGGGTTGGGCCGTTGCCTGCGCCGCCGCTGATGCCGTTGAAGATGGGCAATGCGAAGTCGGTCGATCTGCGTTTCGTCAACGTCGCTCAGGTGATCGATCTGGTGTATGCGGACATGCTGCAGTCGCAGTACGTGATTACGCCCGACGTGCTGGCGGATACGCGCACGGTGTCGTTTCGGTTCGACCGTTCCAAGGGCGACATTCGCGACGTGTTGGGCGACTTCCTTGCGTCGCTCGGGTTTGGCATGGTCACGAAAAATGGCGTCGATTACGTGTTCAAGCGCAAGGAAGACGACAAAAAGGAACCGGACAAGCAAGCGTTCGTTTACGTGCCGAAGTACCGGACTGCGGACTATCTCGCACGTCTGGTACAGCCGCTGTTTAGTGGTCAGTTCACGATGAACCGTGCGGTGCCTGCGCCTCCCGGTGCGCGGGCGAAATCAGATGCGCCGTCCACTTCAGCCGCAGCGATGGTCGATCAGTCATCGGACACGATGGTATTTCTCGGCTCGGAGAAGGAAATCGCGATGCTGAAGTCGGTGCTGCCGCAAGTCGACACCAAGACGGGCGAGGTGGCGATCCGAGCCTGGGTGTATGAGGTCTCGACTGAGAATGATCGTACGACGGGCTTCCAACTCGCGGCAAACCTGCTGGGGGGGCGTCTGGGGATTTCGCTCGGCGCAGGCACGGTGGATCAGAACGCGAACGCACTTCGGCTTCATACCGGCGTACTCGATGCGGCGATCGCGGCACTCGACTCGGACAGCCGATTTCACGTGGTCACGTCGCCGAACCTGCGCGTGGAGTCAGGCAAGCATGGGCGGTTGAACGTGGGCCAGTCGGTGCCGGTCATTGACTCGGTTTCGTACCCGAACTCAAGCGGTGCGCCGGTGCAGTCTGTGGCGTATCAGGACGCTGGGATCATTTTCGATGTGCAGCCGACCGTGCGTGGTGACGTGATCGATACCGATGTGACGGTCGAGATTTCGGACTTCCAGAAGACCAGTACGGGCGTCAATAACTCGCCGACCAAGAACACGCGCAAGTCCGAAACGAGCATGGCGCTGCGGGACGGCGAGGTAGTGGTGATGGGCGGGCTGAGCCAGGGGAAAGATTCGACGCTGACGAGCGGAATCCGCTGGCTACCGTCATTTCTGGACGGACGCAACGTCGTGCGCTCACGTTCAGACATCGTTTTGGTTTTGCAGGTATCGAAGATTTAAGGAGCGGAGTCGCAAACGATTGTGTGCTGATCGTAGCCGGACACGCATGCGCATGTGTCAAGGCTCGGCGCAGCCGACCGCGCAGCGGCTTGGCCTTGACGCAGGCTACACCGCCTCACGCTTCGGTGTGGGTTGTGACGGCCATGGGACGGCACAACCCATGCCGAACAGCGGCGGTGAACTGGGTAGCGAGCGAACGCTTCACGCGCCCGCCTGCCCGCAGCGAGCAGCGAGGACAGCCGGGCGCGCGAAGCGCGCCTAGATTTATATCAGGGACACTTAACGTATGAGGTTGAACGCAGGCCGCCGAACTCGCGTAGGAATTGGGACATAGCTTTGCCTAGAACTATGTTCGATACAGAACTTCAATCTCCAACGTAGTCCTGATCGATTTAACGCGACGAAAAAAAGCCCCGACCGCTGCAACGGTTCGAGGCTCTGACAACAGCATTACAAGGATGAGTTGCAATGCACGACGGCAGTATAGGAGATTTCTCGGCTTTTCGCCGGGAGTGGGTGGTCCGCGGTCGCAATTTCGGCGACGGACAAGTTGAAATCACGGCCACGCGGTTTGATCGCTACATGGGCGCGCAGCGCCTGAGTACGTTACCGCGTGCCAAGCGCGGGGAATCGGAGAATACCGAGCAGAACCTTATGGATGCCGCGAAGCGCGCGAAGCAGCAGGTTCGTCTTCGCTGTAAGGCGATTGGCGCAGACCGGATGATTACGCTGACCTATAGAGAAAACATGATTGATAAGGTCCGCCTCAAGAAGGATTTTGACGCGCTCCGCAGACGCCTCAGCCGGATTCAAGATTTTCAGTACGTGGCGGTAGCGGAGCGGCAAAAGCGTGGCGCGTGGCACCTACATGTTGCCGTGAAGGGCCGACAGAACTATCGAGTGCTGCGGTCGATCTGGCGACACATTGTCGGAGAAGACAACGGAAACATCGATGTCCGAAATCCGTTCCGACAAAAGGGGCTTAGGCACAAGCTTGCCTCGTATCTGAGCAAATACATAACGAAAGACTTCGCGGAGCACGCACTCAACGAGAAGCGATATTGGACGAGTCGAGGCGTGGAGGTACCAGCGCTGCATCCGATTGCTCACTTGGTTTTCAACGATGTCGTCGGGGCCATCAAGACTGCGTTTGAAGCTGCGAGCAAGGTAGGAGCAACTCTAGATCGGTGCCAGACATACTGGAACGAAGAACTTGGTTGCTTCTGGTTATCAACAATGGAGGCTTGACGTGACAGACATGTTTTTGTCTCCACTTGAATTAGCAGTACTTACCGGTAGAAAGGTCAAGTCCAAGCAAGTGGAAGCTCTTCGACGCATGGGCGTACCGTTTTTCATCAATGCTTGCGGACGCGCCGTCGTTGCTCGGTCTGCTATCGAGGGGCGCACGAGCATTGTAGGTCGATCGGAAGGCGGTACTCGCTCCGGTTGGAGCCCCGCTGTTCTAGGAGGATGATGGGTGGGACGCAGGCCAACAAAGAATCTCCATTTGCCGCCCCGAATGCGGTTAAAGCAAAAGTTGCGCGGCAAGACATACTATTACTATGACATGGGAGGCAAACCGCGTCGCTGGATTGCCCTCGGATCGGATTTTGTGGAGGCTCTGCGCAGGTATGCTGACCTGGAGCAGGGCAACCGCGATAAGCTGGCTATGATCACGTTCAGACACGTTGCTCAACGTTATCAGTGTGAGGTGCTACCAAAGAAAGCCCGAGAAACGCAGCGCACAAACATGATTCAACTAGAACGGCTCTTTGAGTTTTTTGACAACCCTCCGGCGTTGCTCGATGAGATAAAGCCGATTCACATTCGTAAGTACCTTGACTGGCGTCGCTCGTATCCGGTGGCTGCGAATCGGGAGGTCGCACTGTTTTCCCACATCTTCAACATGGCGCGGGAATGGGGAGCGACCGACCAACCGAATCCGTGTATGGGAATCAGGAAACACAAGGAGGTTGGTCGGGACGTCTACGTCGACGATCACCTTTATCGTTTGCTGTGGAACAAGGCGGACCAAGCGCTTCGCGATGCGATGGATTTGGCGTATCTGACAGGACAAAGGCCTGCGGATGTACTCAAAATTGACGAGCGCCACATTCGAGACGGGGTAGTCGAAGTACGGCAAAACAAAACGCGCACCGTCTTACGAATTGAAATAAGCGGCGAACTGGCGACGCTCTTGAGCCGCATCGCCGTACGGAAAGCGTCCTACAAGATAAGGTCGACTGCGTTGATTGTCGATGAGGCGGGCCGTCCTCTTGGTAGCGCGGGGCTACGTTTCAGGTTCGACCGCGCGAGAGAAGCCGCAGGAATTGAAAAATCAGCGTTCCAATTCCGCGACTTACGCGCGAAGGCCGGGACTGACAAGGAGGCATTTAGTGATATCCGCGAGGCTCAAGCATTGCTCGGACATGGCAGTGTCGCCATGACCGAGCATTACGTAAGAAAGCGAGGGAAGAGAGTTACGCCGACAAAATAAACCACTACTGCCCTTCTACTTGTTTTACAAAATTCTGAACCAGCTTAACAATCGTCTCAACCTTAAATGTGTAAGCATCAAGCCGTGACTTATCCTCTGAAGCGTTCAATTTTGTCGGCTTTTTTGGCAATTTAGCGAGCGCAACCAGAAAATTTGACCAAACCAATCTTTTATCTCTTGGGTCGTCTAATTGCACATTGAGAAACGTGGCCTTATTCTCGATATTCAGCAAGGCACCCATAATCTTCTTTGAACCGTCATCTGAAAACGAATTTGCCGCCGCCGAAGTCATGTCAAATAAATCTTTAGTCGTCTTGACAACACCGGTTCGAGCTTCGGAGCGCGTGAGGCTTTTACGAGGAGCTTTCGACAGAAACAACCCCTCTAACACGCACGCATCCGCAAGCATTTTTGATGACACATAAAGTGCATTAAGCGCACTCATGAATCCATCTGACAAATCACCTATCGCATCAGTCAAAGAGCCGTAAACGGTTGCATAGACCTTCACCGAACCGTCTTTGGTTTTTACCTCGGGAACAATCGACGACGACATCATTAATTTCGCCCGACTTTCCTGATACGTGCGCAGCGCCAGTTCGAATTCCGTCTTTTCCTCTGGGGTCAGGGATTTTCTTTGAATATGCGCGTAGCCCTGCGACAGAATCGTCTTTCTTACATAATCCGCCATCTTACTGCTCCCCGAATTCAGCCAGATTACTTTTCTCGATAGTGGTAAAAAACTTCTTGACCAACTCCATCCGCTCAGTTCCGCCCTGTCGACGATCCAAAATATTGATAATGATACGAGATAGATTCATTAACATGAGCGTCTCGTATGCATACCCCATGAATTCTTCGAATCGACTAGAAGCAAAAAGCGCTGAATTCCCGCGATTGAAATTCAACGAATATGCCATCGCGTAACGCCGAAATTGCTTTTCGACGTCATCCTCGACCAAGCCAAGCAGGTAGACTGACGACAAATAGGAATCGAGAGATGGAATGGATGATATATTGTAGTTAAAATCATCCAACAATGTTGGATCAGATAGCTCACCGATCGTTTTGAACACCATTGACGAATCATTGATTCGCACGGGACAATTCTTTGAAGCCAGATGAAGCTCGAGGGCTTTTGCGAATATATCCAAACAGGCATCGGCAGCACTCGCGATTCCGCCAAGGAAGGCAGACGCTTTACGAACCGGCAACATCATCCAAAATGCGGCACGATGATTTAGGATCTTGAGAACCGGCGATTCGTAACTATCGTGATTCGTTTCGTACTCGGCCAGTTTTTCGACGAGAAATCGCTCTAGATCACGCGTTGCAGTAAGACTATATGGGTGAGTGTAAAGACCACTTACATCAAAAATCTTTTTATTCGTGCTGCTCTCTTCCCGAATCAAGATCGTCGGTTTCGGCGATGTGGCCAATCGCAACCCAAGTTCGAACATCACGTTAGGGTTAGCAGCCTCCCCGGACAGATCGCAAATCACCACGTCAGCTTTAGCGATGTCCTCGATAATCGTGTCGAGGATCGTAAACGAGTTACCGGATCGGTGGACAACGTACTCGCTGGCCAACCCTCTGGCTGATTCGATTGGGTGTTTGATGTAGTCGTTGAAGAAACTGGTGAGCGACGATTCGTTGCGAGAATTCGCAGTTACGAACGGCATAATTACGAAGATCTTTTTCTTTGTCATGCGCCTCTCCGTTGTCACCACACGCGCTGCATCCATGCCGGACAGACGGCCCCCTAGATGCAGCTGCCCCGCGCTTCGCTTATCTCGATTGTAGAACGACCAAGCGTTTGTAGACCAAAAAAAGGGCCCGCGCTATTGCGCGAGCCCTTTTACAGATTGGTGCCGGCTGCAGGACTCGAACCCGCCACCTGATGATTACAAATCAACTGCTCTACCAGATGAGCTAAGCCGGCGTAGCGCGAGATTCTACCTCATTTCACGATCTTGAGGCGAGGTCTGCTGCCGCCTTTCGAGCCGTCGCCGTCGGTTTTCGGCGGTTCGTCGGCCCCTTCGGACGGCTCCTCGTTCGCGCCGCTGTCGGCGACCGGCGCCAACGGCGAGACGGACTCGTCGCGCTGCGCGTCATCGGCCGGCACGGCGTCATCGTCGAACGCGCCCGAATCCTCGCCTTCGCCTGCGACCGCATCGACCTGGAACGCCATGCCCTGCCCGTTCTCGCGCGCATAGATCGCGAGCACGTTGGCAACCGGAATCTCGATCTTGTGCGCCTTCCCGGAGAACCGGGCCGTGAACTCGATCCACTCGTTGCCCATCTGCAACTGGCTCGTCGCCTCGAAGCTGATGTTGAGCACGATCTCGCCGTCACGCACGAACTGACGCGGCACGCGCGTCGAGTTGTCGACCCTCACCGCGATATGCGGCGTGTAACCGTTATCGGTGCACCACTCGTACAACGCGCGCAGCAGATAAGGCTTCGTTGAAATCTCTTGCATCACAATCCTCGAACCCGGAGCGGGCACGCGGCACGCCGCGCCGCCCGCTCCGTCATGCCTTCATTGCAACGTTAACGACGCATGACCTTTTCGGACGGCGTCAGTGCTTCGATGTAGGCCGGACGGCTGAAGATCCGCTCGGCATACTTCATCAGCGGCGCGGCGTTCTTCGACAGCTCGATCCCGTAGTGATCCAGGCGCCACAGCAGCGGTGCGATCGCGACGTCGAGCATCGAGAACTCCTCGCCGAGCATGTACTTGTTCTTCACGAAGATCGGCGCGAGCTGCGTCAGGCGATCGCGGATCGCGAGGCGAGCCTTCTCGTGATTCTTCTCCGCCGCCTTGCCCTTCTCGTTCTCGAGCGTGCTGACGTGGACGAACAGTTCCTTCTCGAAGTTGAGCAGGAACAGGCGCGCACGCGCGCGCTGCACCGGGTCGGCCGGCATCAGTTGCGGGTGCGGGAAGCGCTCGTCGATGTACTCGTTGATGATGTTCGATTCGTACAGGATCAGGTCGCGCTCGACCAGGATCGGCACCTGACCGTACGGGTTCATCACCGAAATGTCTTCCGGCTTGTTGAACAGGTCGACGTCACGGATTTCGAAGTCCATGCCCTTCTCGAACAGCACCAGCCGGCAACGCTGGGAGAACGGGCAAGTTGTGCCGGAATACAGAACCATCATATTTGCGTTTCCTCAAAAAAGCCGAGGGCCGGCACGCGGCGAAACCCCTTTCACGGGTTCCGCCTTGCGCCGGCCCCACGCCGGTCAGGCGTGTTTACTTGATATCTTTCCAGTACGCGGCATTCAGCCGCCAAGCCAGGAAAGTCAGGACACCGAGAAAGATCAGCACCCACACGCCGAGGCGCTTGCGGGTCTGCTGGGCCGGCTCGGACATCCACGTCATATAGGCCACCAGGTCGGCCACCGCAGCATCGTAGTCGGGCGACGACAGCGTCCCCGGCGTGACCTGCTGGAAGCCGACGAGCGTGTGGACCTTCTCGCCCGTCTCCTCGTCCGTCTTGTCTTCGAATTTGGCTACGCGTTGCCCCTGCAGTTGCCACAACACATGGGGCATGCCGACGTTCTCGAACACCGCGTTGTTCCAGCCGGTCGGCCGCGTATCGTCGCGGTAGAAGCTGCGCAGATACGTGTACAGCCAGTCGCGGCCGCGCGCGCGCTCCTCGACCGACAGGTCGGGCGGCGTGGTGCCGAGCCAGTTCTTCGCGTCGTCGGGCCGCATCGCGACGGACATCGTGTTCCCGACCTTGTCGGTCGTGAACAGGAGATTCTTTTCGATCTCCTTCTGGGATATGCCCAGATCCGTCAGACGGTTGTAGCGCATCAGGTTCGCGCTGTGGCAGTTCAGGCAATAGTTTACAAACAATTGCGCGCCGTGCTGAAGCGAAACGAGATTTTCCGTGTTATCGGGCGCCCGGTCGAGCGGAAAATTACCCTCCGCCCGCGCGGCCGGCACCGCCAGCAACGCACAGGCGGTCGCCCCGATCAGCGCGAGCGTCGAAAGCAGTTTCTTCATGTCGTTCTCTCCTCGCTCACGTTAATGGGGCTTGAAGCGCACCCGTTCCGGCGGCTGCTTGAACGTGCCAAGCGGCGTCCAGACGGGCATGCCGAGGAAGAACGCGAAGTAGATCAACGCACAGGCCTGCGCGATCAGCGTCGCCGCCGGCGATGGCGGGCGCGTGCCGAGGAACGCGAGGGTCAGGAACGCCGCGACGAAGATCCCGAGGAACACCTTGTGGAACAGCGGCCGGTAGCGGATCGACTTCACCGGGCTGCGGTCGAGCCACGGCAGGAAGAACAGCGTGATCACCGCCGACCCCATCACGACGACGCCCCAGAACTTCGACTCCGTCAGGTACATGAACACGACGATCGCGGCGGCGAGCACCGGCAACCCGACCTTCCACTTGCCGCGCGCGCGGATCAGCGCGAGCACGCCGAGCAGCGCGATCACGATCATCAGCACGATCTTGAACGGGTCGGTGGTCGCGCGCAGCATCGCGTAGAACGCGGTGAAGTACCAGACCGGCGCGATCTCGGGCGGCGTCTGCAGCGGGTTCGCCGGGACGAAGTTGTTCGCCTCGAGGAAGTAGCCGCCCATCTCCGGCGAGAAGAACACGATCAGCGCGAACACCATCAGGAACACGCACACGCCGAGGAAGTCGTGCACCGAGTAGTACGGGTGGAACGGGATGCCGTCGAGCGGGATGCCGTTCTCGTCCTTCTTCGCCTTGATCTCGATGCCGTCCGGGTTGTTCGACCCGACTTCGTGCAACGCAACGAGGTGCGCGACGACGAGCCCGACCAGCACGAGCGGAATCGCGATCACGTGGAACGCGAAGAAGCGGTTCAGCGTGACGTCGGACACGACGTAGTCGCCGCGAATCCACAGCGACAGGTCCGGGCCGACGAACGGGATCGCCGAGAACAGGTTCACGATCACCTGCGCGCCCCAGAACGACATCTGGCCCCACGGCAGCAGATAGCCGAAGAACGCCTCGGCCATCAGGCACAGGAAGATCGCGCAGCCGAAGATCCACACGAGCTCGCGCGGCTTGCGGTACGACCCGTACAGCAGCCCGCGGAACATGTGCAGGTAGACGACCACGAAGAACATCGATGCACCGGTCGAGTGCATGTAGCGGATCAGCCAGCCCCACGGCACCTCGCGCATGATGTACTCGACCGACGCGAACGCGAGCGTCGAGTCGGGCTTGTAGTTCATCGTCAGGAAGATGCCCGTGACGATCTGGTTGACGAGCACCAGCAGCGCGAGGGAGCCGAAGAAGTACCAGAAGTTGAAGTTCTTCGGCGCGTAGTATTCGGATACGTGCTTCTTCCAGGTGGACGTGAGCGGGAAGCGCTGATCGATCCAGCCGGTGAAACCTGTCGTGGAGACTTCCTTGTTGTCGACGGCCATCACGCTTCTCCTTTCTCGTCCTTGCCGATCACGAGGGTCGTCGCCGACGTGAACATGTAGGGCGGGATGTCGAGATTCTGAGGCGCCGGCTTGTTCTTGAACACGCGGCCGGCGAGGTCGTAGGTCGAACCGTGACACGGGCACAGGAAACCGCCCGGCCAGTCGTCCGGCAGGTTCGGCTGCGGACCCGGCGTGAAGCGTTGGCTAGGCGTGCAGCCGAGGTGCGTGCACACGGCCATCACGACGAGAATGTTCTTGCGATCGGCCCGCGCGCGATATTCGTTCGCGCAATACGCGGGCAACGGCATCGAATACGGGGATTTCGTGGTCGGATCGGCCACTTCCTTGTCGGCCTTGACCACGTCGGCCAGCATCGAATCGGTGCGATTGAGGATCCAGACGGGTTTGCCGCGCCACGGCACGGTGACCATTTCGCCGGGCTTCAGGCCGCTGATATCGACCTCGACCGGTGCACCGGCCGCTTTCGCTTTCGCGGACGGCGCGAGCGACGCCGCGAAAGGTATGACGGTGGCTACGCCTCCTACGCCACCTGCTACGGATGTCGCAATCAGCCAGGTACGGCGGCCGCTGTCGACGCGTTTCTCTTCCTTGTCTCGCATCACACGCCCCACTTCTGAGTTGGATTTTCCGTCACGACTTTTCATTCCGCCGCTAGTTTGCGCGAATGGAGTCGCCATTTACAAGGCCCGGCGATGAAAATCCCTTCGAAGTGATTGATAGTTAAGGGTTATCCCCCACTATCGGAGCGATTAAATCATTTCTCTTTTAAGCGGATGCTACATTGTCGAATTTCGATGCGCTGCCGCAAATCCGTCGCTCAGACCGGATTATGAATATCGATAAAAAGGTGTTCGAGATCGAATTCTTCGGACAAGTGGCGTCCCAGCGCCTGAATTCCGTAGCGCTCGGTCGCATGGTGCCCCGCCGCAACGAACGCGACACCGCTCTCCGCCGCCGCGTGCGTGGTCGATTCGGACACCTCGCCGGTCAGGAACACGTCCGCGCCGGCATCGATCGCCGCGTCGAAATAGCTCTGCGCGGCGCCCGTGCACCACGCGATGCGGCGCAGTTGCGTGTCCGGGTCGCCCAGCACGAGCGGCGTGCGGCCGAGCGTGCGCTCCACCTTCGCGACGAAGTGCTCGAGCGTGACGGGCATCGGCAGCGTCGCCATCCAGCCCAGGTCGCCTTCGCCGAAACGCTGCTCGCCGATCAGGCCGAGCTTTTCGCCGAGCTGCGCGTTGTTGCCGAACTCGGGATGCGCGTCCAGCGGCAAGTGAAACGCGAACAGGTTCAGGTCGTTCGCGAGCAGCAGCTTCAGGCGCTGATACTTGCGGCCGGTGATCTGCGGCGCCTCGTTGCGCCAGAAATAGCCGTGATGGACGAGCACGGCATCCGCCCCCCATTCGAGCGCGGCTTCGAGGAGCGCGACCGACGCCGTCACGCCGGTGGCGATCTTCTCGATCTTGCGACGCCCTTCGACCTGGAGGCCGTTCGGGCAATAGTCCTTGAAGCGCGCGGTTTCAAGGGTATTGTTCAAGTACAATTCAAGTTCGATCCGATCCATATAAACCTCTAATCCATTCAGATGCTTAGACGCTTCTGGCTGTTCTTCGCGCAGGCGGTGACCGTACTGCTCGCGCTGATGTTCATCGTCGTGACGCTCAAGCCGCAATGGCTGCAACGGCAAGGACAGCTCGGCAAGCAGCTCGCCACGCCGATCGTCGCGCTGCGCGAAGTCGCGCCGGGCATCGGCGGCGCACCGGCGACCACGTCGTATGCCGAAGCCGCGCAGAAGGCGATGCCGGCCGTCGTCAACGTGTTCTCCAGCAAGGACGGCTCGCTGCCGCCCGACCCGCGCGCAAAGGATCCGCTGTTCCGTTACTTCTTCGGCGACCGCAACGCCCGCAAGCAGCAGGACGAGCCGGCCGCCAACCTCGGCTCCGGCGTCATCGTGAGCCCTGAAGGTTACATTCTAACGAACCAGCACGTCGTGGACGGCGCCGACCAGATCGAAGTCGCGCTCGCCGACGGCCGCACGGCCACCGCGAAAGTGATCGGCAGCGATCCCGAAACCGATCTCGCGGTGCTGAAGATCAACATGACGAATCTGCCGACGATCACGCTCGGCCGCTCCGACCAGTCGCGCGTCGGCGACGTCGTGCTCGCGATCGGCAACCCGTTCGGCGTCGGCCAGACGGTGACGATGGGGATCATCAGCGCGCTCGGCCGCAACCACCTCGGCATCAACACGTTCGAGAACTTCATCCAGACCGACGCGCCGATCAACCCCGGCAATTCCGGCGGCGCACTGGTCGACGTGAACGGCAACCTGCTCGGCATCAACACGGCGATCTACTCGCGCTCGGGCGGCTCGCTCGGCATCGGCTTCGCGATTCCGGTGTCGACCGCGCGCACGGTGCTCGAAAGCATCATCACGACCGGCTCGGTCACGCGCGGCTGGATCGGCGTCGAGCCGCAGGACGTCACGCCGGAAATCGCCGAGTCGTTCGGGCTCCAGCAGAAATCGGGCGCGATCGTCGCGGGCGTGCTGCAGGGCGGCCCCGCCGACAAGGCCGGCATCAAGCCGGGCGACATCCTGGTGAGCGTCAACGGCGAGGACATCACCGACACGACGAAGCTGCTGAACGTCGTCGCGCAAATCAAGCCGGGCACGCCGACCAAGGTGCACGTCGTCCGCAAGGGCAAGCAGTTCGACGTGAACGTCGTGATCGGCAAGCGTCCGCCGCCGCCGAAGCAGACGCTCGACGAGCAGGACAGCGACACCGAATGAGGCGCGGCGGGCGGCACGCCGCTTTCCGTTCGCGATGCGATTTGATGCGGCGCGGAAATGAAAAAGGGCAGCCGGCTGGCTGCCCTTTTGCTTTGCTTCGAACGATGTCCGGTGCCGGAAAGGCCGCGTTGGCATGTGCTGGCTAGCGGCCAATCACGGGTACCGGCCCCTCCGGCCTGACCGGAAAAGCCGCCCGGCGCCGCGCCGTCAACCCGCGGCTTCGCCGTTCCCCGCCTCGCCCTCTTCCGCCGGCTTCTTCGGCACGAAGAACCGCGCGGCCAGCAGCCCGATCTCGAACAGCACGACGAGCGGCAGCGCCAGCATCAGTTGCGAGAACACGTCCGGCGGCGTGACGACCGCCGCGACCACGAATGCGCCGACGATCACGTACGGTCGCATTTCCTTCAGCTTCTTCAGGGACAGCACGCCCATCCGGACGAGCAGCACGACGACGATCGGCACCTCGAACGTGACGCCGAACGCGATGAACATCCCGAGCACGAAGCTCAGGTAGTTGTCGATGTCGGTCGTCATCTCGGCCCCGAGCGGCGCGTTGTAGTGCGCCATCACGCGGAAGATCGTCGGAAACACGAGGAAGTACGCGAATGCCATCCCGCACAGAAACAGCACGTAGCTGCTGCCGACGAGCGGCGTGACGAGCTTCTTCTCGTGCTGGTACAGCCCCGGCGCGACGAACGCCCAGATCTGGTACAGCACGATCGGCAGCGCGATCACGAGCGCGACGAGCATCGTGACCTTCATCGGCACGAAGAACGAGCCGGTGACGTCGGTGACGATCATCTTGCCGTCTTTCGGCAGGTTCTCCATCAACGGCCGCGCGAGCAGCCTGAAGATGTCGGGCGCCCAGTAGACGAGCCCGAGGAACACGACGATCACGGCCAGCCCCGCGCGAATGATGCGATCGCGAAGCTCGACGAGATGGGAAATGAAGGTTTCTTCCGGGGCGTCGCCCGGGTTCTGCTGGGGGTCGCTCACACCGGCCCTCGGTAGGATTGACGAGCGAGCATGCGCTCGACTCAGAAGAAGCGCGTCGGCCGGCGCAGGCTGGCCGGCTGGTGGCGCGCGACGCGTGCGGCGCCCGACTGCACGTGGGTGCGGCGGGTCGTCGCGCGCTTGTACCAGACAGGCGTCGCCGCCTGCTTGATGCGCCAGTTGCGACGCTTCGGCGCAAGCGCGGCCGAACTGCCGGCACGCCACGACGGCGCCGCGGGCGTGTCGCTACCGTACGTGCCGGCATCGACCGAGCCTTCGTTGACCCCGCCGACCGCGGAATGCCACGTGTCGTTCAGCGCCTTCTCGTGCTCGCGCAGGTTGTCGTGAATCGTCGTCTCGACATTGCGCGCGGCCGATTCGAAATCGGTCTTCATCGTCCGCAGCGCGTCGAGTTCGATTTCGCGCGAGACCTCGGCCTTCACGTCGTTGATGTACCGCTGCGCGCGGCCGAACAGCGCGCCTGCCGTACGCGCGACGCGCGGCAGGCGCTCGGGGCCGAGCACCACGAGCGCGACGACGCCGATCAGCGCCATCTTCGAAAGACCGAGATCCAGCATCGCGAATGCCTGTCAGCGTGCCGGCGTTACGCCTTGTTCGAATCGGAACGCGTCGTTTCCTTCGCGTTGACGTCGACCGTGCCCGAACGCGGCAATTGCTGCGCGTCCGCCGGCGTTTCGCCTTCCTTCATGCCGTCCTTGAAACCCTTCACGGCGCTGCCGAGGTCGTTGCCGATGTTGCGCAGCTTCTTCGTACCGAAAACCAGCGCGACGATCAGCAGCACGATCAGCCAGTGCCAAATGCTCAATCCACCCATGATGAAACCTCTCCTCAACCACGCCGCGATGCGGCGCAAATCGCCGGCGACGCGCCGGCTTCGACTATCGGATGCGGGGAAACGCCCCGCGTCGTCAACCCATCCGTTGCCACGGGCGCGGGCCGGCCAGGATATGCGCGTGCAGGTGGTAGACCTCCTGCCCGCCGCCCGGGCCCGTGTTGATCACCGTGCGAAAACCGGTTTCGCCGCCCGTATACGCGACCCCGAGCTGGTCGGCCAGACGCGCGACGAGCAGCATCAGCCGGCCGAGCATCGGCGCATCGGCGTCGCCCACCGCCGACAGCGTCGGCACGTGCCGGCGCGGAATCACGAGCACGTGCGTCTCGGCCGCCGGGCGGATGTCGCGGAACGCGACGAATTCGTCGTCCTCGTGCACCTTCGTGCTCGGGATCTCGCCTGCCGCGATCTTGCAGAACAGGCAATTCGGATCGTGACTCATGTTGCTCCTGCAAACGCCCGCGCGCGGCCGGTCAGAACCACGCCTGCGGATCGAGCGTCTTGTTGTCGTTCAGGTACAGCCAACCCTTGATGATACGGTACAGCGTCCAAATCCATGTGACAAACATCACGACGAATCCGACCGCGACGAACAGCAGCGCGATCCCGATCGCGTAAGCGATCAGCGCGCGCCAGAACGTGCGGATCTGCCACTCGAAGTGATCGGCGTACGGCGTGCCGGCCACGTCGCCGCGCTTCACGTAGTTGATGATGATCGCGACGATGCCGGTGACACCGCCCGTCAGCCAGTGAATCGCATAGAGGCCGTACAGCACGTGGGTCAGCGTGCGCAGCCCGTTCAGGCGTTCGGCATCGGCTGCTCCCGGCACCGCCGGCGTCGGAAACTGGTTCGACGTTTCGTTCATGATGCTACCCCCGTCAGATGACAATTCTTACAGCTTACCGCACTGTTGCCACCGCGGCGGGGCCTGTGCGTCACCCGCCGTTTTCCTCGCGCTCGCGGCGCTTGCGCAGCGCTTTTTCCTCGATGCCCGACAAGCCTTCGCGGCGCTCGAGTTCGGCGATCACGTCGGCCGGGCTCAGGTCGAAATGCGACAGCATCACGAGGCAGTGGAACCACAGGTCGGCCACCTCGCCGACGAGCGCGCTCGGCGCGCCGCCCTGGCGCACGTCCTTCGCGGCCAGCACGACTTCCGTCGCCTCTTCGCCGATCTTCTTCAGCACCGCGTCGTCGCCCTTGTGGAACAGGCGCGACACGTACGATTGATCGGGATCGCCGCCCTTGCGGCTATCGATCACGGCCGCGAGGCGCAGCAGCGTGTCTTCGGTCGATTGCGTCATTTGTAGATGTGTTCGGGGTCTTTCAGCACCGGCTCGACCGCGACCCAGTCGCCGCCGTCCACGGTGCCTTCGAATTTCTGGAAGAAGCACGAATGCCGGCCGGTGTGGCACGCGATGCCCGACACCTGCTCGACCTTCAGCAGCACGACGTCCTCGTCGCAGTCGAGCCGCACCTCGTGCACGTGCTGCACGTGGCCCGACTCCTCGCCCTTGAACCACAGGCGCTTGCGCGACCGCGAATAATAGACCGCGCGCTGCGTCTCGATCGTCTTCGCGAGCGCCTCGCGATTCATCCACGCGAACATCAGCACGTCGTTCGTCGACGCTTCCTGCGCGATCACCGGCACGAGGCCGTTGTCGTCCCAGCGGACTTTGTCGAGCCAAGCGGGCAGGGATTTCGTTTCGGTATTCATCACAGCCTCACCGGGATGCCCTGGTCGGACATGAAACGCTTCGCCTCGCCGACCGTGTGCTCGCCGTAGTGGAAGATGCTCGCGGCCAGCACCGCATCGGCGCGACCGTCCTTGATGCCGTCCGCGAGATCCTGCAGGCAGCCGACGCCGCCCGACGCGATCACCGGCACCGGCACCGCGTCCGACACGCCGCGCGTGAGCGCGAGGTCGAAGCCCGACTTCGTGCCGTCGCGGTCCATGCTCGTGAGCAGGATCTCGCCCGCGCCGAGTTCGGCCATCTTGCGCGCCCATTCGATCGCGTCGAGGCCCGTGTTCTTGCGGCCGCCGTGCGTGAACACTTCCCAGCGCGGCGTCTCGCCGTCCGCCGATACGCGCTTCGCGTCGATCGCGACGACGATGCACTGCGAGCCGTACTTGTCGGCCGCGTCGCGCACGAGCTGCGGATTCGCGACCGCCGACGAATTCATGCTGACCTTGTCCGCGCCCGCGTTCAGCAGGCGCCGTACGTCCTCGACGGCACGCACGCCGCCGCCGACGGTCAGCGGAATGAACACCTGCGACGCAACGGCTTCGATGATCGGCAGGATCAGGTCGCGCTGGTCGGACGTCGCGGTGATGTCGAGGAAAGTCAGTTCGTCGGCACCCTGCTCGTCGTAGCGGCGGGCGATTTCGACGGGGTCGCCGGCGTCGCGCAGCTCGACGAAATTGACGCCCTTGACGACACGCCCGGCAGTCACGTCCAGGCAGGGGATGATGCGTTTAGCTAGAGCCATGATGTTGCGCCAAATGCCGCGCTGGGACGGCCGGTTGCGGAAGCCTCGCGCGAGGCTTCCGGTCGGGGCTGCTCGCGGGCAGCCCCGGCGAACGCGACGACCGCGGTTACGCGTTGTCGAGTTCGCCGTTCAGTTCGTCCGCGCGCTTTTGCGCGGCCGCGAAATCGAGATCGCCGGAGTAGATCGCACGGCCGCAGATCACGCCTTCGACGCCGTGCTCTTCCACTTCGCACAGGCTCTCGATGTCCGTGAGGTTCGACAGGCCGCCGCTCGCGATCACCGGGATGCCGACCGCCTGCGCGAGCTTCACGGTCGCGTCGATGTTGATGCCCTGCAGCATCCCGTCGCGGCCGATGTCCGTGTAGACGATCGATTCGACGCCGTAGTCCTCGAACTTCTTCGCGAGATCGATCACTTCGTGGCCGGTCAGCTTGCTCCAGCCGTCGGTCGCGACCTTGCCGTCCTTCGCGTCCAGCCCGACGATGATGTTGCCCGCGAACGCGGTGCATGCGTCCTGCAGAAAGCCCGGATTCTTCACGGCGGCCGTGCCGATGATCACATAGGACAGGCCGGCGTCGAGATACTTCTCGATCGTCTCGAGGCTGCGGATGCCGCCGCCGAGCTGCACCGGGATTTCGTCGCCGACTTCGTCGAGGATCGCTTCGATCGCCTCGAGATTCTTCGGCTTGCCGGCGAATGCGCCGTTCAGGTCGACGAGATGGAGCCGCCGGGCGCCGAGATCGACCCACTTGCGGGCCATCGCCGCCGGGTCCTCGGAGAAAATCGTGGCCTGGTCCATATCGCCCTGTTTGAGGCGCACACACTGACCGTCTTTGAGGTCGATGGCCGGAATCAGCAACATAGCAATCGGGTGTCGTCGTGGAAAATGAAAAGAATCCGGCGCGTACCGGCCAAACCGGTGCCGCGCCGTCTCGCTAGTTTAGTACAACTCTATCGGCGCTTAAGCGGGCAAGCCCCGCGCGACAGGCCGTTCGGCCGGATCGACTGTGGCTCGCGCACCACGTTTACGGTTTCCAGTGTACGAAGTTGCGATACAGACGCAACCCGACCTCCGCGCTTTTCTCGGGGTGGAATTGGGTCGCGAAGAGATTGTCCCGCGCGACCGCGGACGTAAACGGCGCGCCGTAGGCCGTTTCGCCGACCGTGTGCGCCGGGTTGTCCGGCGTCACGTAATAGCTGTGCACGAAGTAGAAATACGCGTCGTCGGGCACGCCGTCCCACAGCGGGTGCGGCTGCGCCTGGCGCACGCGGTTCCAGCCCATCTGCGGCACCTTGAAGCGCGAGCCGTCGTCCTGCAGCCGGCCGTCGAGCTCGAAGCGCACGACCTTGCCGGGCAGCAGCCCGAGGCCCTTCGTGTCGCCTTCCGCGCTCCAGTCGAACAGCATCTGCTCGCCGACGCACACGCCGAGCAGCGGCTTCGTGCGCGACGCTTCGATCACCGCTTCCTGCAGCCCCGATTCGCCGAGGCAGCGCATGCAGTCCGGCATCGCGCCCTGGCCGGGCAGCACGACGCGGTCGGCCGCGCGAATCGCGGCCGGCGTGTCGACGATCGCCACGTCGGCGGCCGGTTCGGCCTTCTTGAGCGCCTGCGCGACCGAGCGCAGGTTGCCCATCCCATAATCCACAATCGCAATCGAAGTTTTCATCTCAGTGCAGGCAGTAGCGCCCTCAGTCCATTGACGATGAATTCCACCGCCAGCGCCGACAGCATCAGACCCATCAGCCGCGTGGCGATGTTGATGCCGGTGCGGCCGATCCAGTTCGCGATCGGCTCGGCGAGCCGCATCGCGACGAAACACAGAAAAGCCAGGGCCGCGCCGATCGCGACCAGCCCGGCCCGCTCATACCAGTGATGCGCGCTCGCCGCATAGACGATCACCGTGCTGATCGAGCCGGGGCCCGTGAGCAGCGGAATCGCCAGCGGCACGACCGCGATGTTGTCCTTCAGCTCGGCTTCGTCGCGCTCCTCGGGCGTCGATCGCGTGTTGCCGATCTGCGCGTTGAGCATGTTGATCGCCATCAGCAGCATGATGATCCCGCCGCCGACTTCGAGCGATCCGACCGAAATGCCGAAGAAGTGGATGATCTGCTGCCCGAGCAGCGCGGTCACCGTCATCACGCAGAACACCGACACCGACGCGATCCGGATCGTGCGCCGCCGCTCGGCTTCCGTCTGCTGCGCCGTCAGGCTCAGGAAGAACGGCACCGCGCCGACCGGATTGATCAGCGCGAGCAGCGAAATGAACGATTTGAGCAGATCCATCGCAAGCCGGCGCCGCGCGCCGAAGCCGTGAGGTTGTCCCGAGCGCAGTCCGTTCGGACGTTCAGAGGCTTCCTTTCGTCGACGGAATCTGCCCCGCCGCGCGCTCGTCGAGCTCCACCGCCGCGCGCAGCGCGCGGCCGAAGGCCTTGAACACCGTCTCGAGCTGATGGTGCGCGTTGATCCCGCGCAGGTTGTCGATGTGCAGCGTGACGCCCGCGTGGTTCACGAACCCGCGGAAGAACTCGATCGACAGGTCGACGTCGAACGTGCCGATCCGCGCGCGCGTGAACGGCACGTGGAATTCGAGGCCGGGCCGGCCCGAGAAGTCGATCACGACGCGCGACAGCGCCTCGTCGAGCGGCACGTACGAATGGCCGTAGCGGCGGATGCCCTTGCGATCGCCGATCGCCTTCGCGACGGCCTGGCCAAGCGTGATGCCGACGTCCTCGACCGTGTGGTGATCGTCGATATGCGTGTCGCCATGCGCTTCGACCTCGAGATCGACCAGACCGTGTCGCGCGATCTGGTCGAGCATATGGTCGAGAAACGGCACGCCGGTGGCCAGCTTCTGCCGGCCGGTGCCGTCGAGATCGAGCTTCACACGGATCTGCGTTTCGCTGGTATTGCGAACGACTTCCGCCACACGCATGGCAATTCCTTGATCGAGTCTGATGTAAATGGGGATTGATCGTCGCGCGCCGCCGCGCCCTGGGCTCAACCGGGCAGCGCGAGTTTCAAGGCGGCCAGCAGGCGGGCGTTTTCGTCGGGAGAACCGACGGTCAGCCGCACGCATTCGGCCAGTAATGGATGCATTTTACTCACGTTTTTGACCAGCACCCGCTCGGTGAGCAGCGCATCGAACACGGCAGCCGCGTCCGGCACGCGCACCAGCAGGAAATTGCCGGCGCTCGGGAACACCGTCGCGCCCGGCAGCGCGGCCACCGCCTGCGCGAGGCGCGCGCGCTCCGCACGCAATTGCGCCGCCTGCGCATCGAGCACGTCGAGGTGATCGAGCAGGAAATCGGCGGTCGCCTGGGTCAGCACGTTGATGTTGTACGGCGGGCGCACCTTGTCGAATTCGTTCAGCCAGGCGGGCGAGCCGACGAGATAGCCGAGGCGGATACCCGCGAGGCCGAGCTTCGACACCGTGCGCATCACGACGACGTTGTCGAACTCGGCGGCACGCGGCAGCCACGAGCGCTCCGCGAACGGCTGGTACGCCTCGTCGATCACGATCAGGCTGTGCCGCGCGGCCGCGACGATCCGCTCGACGTCGGCATCGTCGTACAGCGTGCCGGTGGGGTTGTTCGGATACGCGAGATAGACGATCGCCGGCCGGTGCTCCTCGATCGCCGCAAGCATCGCGTCGACGTCGAGCGTCAGGTCGGCCTTCAGCGGCACGCCGACGAATTCGAGCTGCGCGAGCTTCGCCGAAAGCTCGTACATCACGAAGCCCGGCACCGGCGCGAGCACCTTCGCGCCCGGCCGCGCGCACGCGACCGCGATCATGCTGATGATTTCGTCGGAACCGTTGCCGAGCAGCACGTCGCAACCGGCCGGCACGCGCATCGCGTGGCGCAGCTTGTCGAGCAGCGCGGCCGGGCGCGGCGCCGGGTAGCGGTTCAGCGCGACCTGCGCGAGCCGCTCGCCAAGCGCCGCGGCGAGCGGCGCCGGCAGCGGATACGGGTTCTCCATCGCGTCGAGCTTCACGAATCCGCTCGCGTCGGGAACCGGGTAGCTCGTCATCGCGAGCACGTCGCGGCGAATGATGTCTTGTGGCGTCGTCATGGTCTCAAGCCGGCGTGCGTCGCGCCGGCGTCAAATGGTCGGCAAGGCGGCGGCTGCCGCCCTGCACTCGTCTCCTGCGTCGATCCGGGGCCGCCGGTGTCGGCGCCTGCGCGCCCGCCCGGCCCCGCGCACCATGCGCGGTCAGCCCTTCATCCGGAACTCTGCGCTCCTCGCATGCGCCTGCAGCCCTTCGCCGTACGCGAGCTCGGACGCGATCTCGCCGAGCGTCTGCGCACCTTCCGCGCTGACCTCGATCAGGCTCGAGCGCTTGATGAAGTCGTACACGCCGAGCGGCGACGAGAAGCGCGCGGTGCGCGACGTCGGCAGCACGTGGTTCGGCCCCGCGCAGTAGTCGCCGAGGCTTTCGCTCGTATAGCGGCCGAGGAAGATCGCGCCCGCATGGCGGATCTGCTGGCCCCATTGCTGCGGCTCCAGCGCCGAGATCTCGAGGTGTTCCGGCGCGATGTCGTTCGCGATCCGGCACGCCTCGGCCATGTCGCGCACCTTGATCAGCGCGCCGCGCCCCTCGAGCGACGCACGGATCACGTCCTGGCGCGGCATCGTCGGCAGCAGCTCGTCGATCGCCTTCTCGACGCGATCGAGGAACGCACCGTCCGGGCACAGCAGGATCGACTGCGCGAGTTCGTCGTGCTCGGCCTGCGAGAACAGGTCCATCGCGACCCAATTCGGATCGGTCGTGCCGTCGCACAGCACGAGGATTTCCGACGGCCCGGCGATCATGTCGATGCCGACCGTGCCGAATACGCGCCGCTTCGCCGACGCGACATACGCGTTGCCGGGGCCGCAGATCTTGTCGACGGCCGGCACCGTCGCCGTGCCGTACGCGAGCGCACCGACCGCCTGCGCGCCGCCGATCGTGAACACGCGATCGACGCCGCCGAGCAGCGCCGCGGCGAGCACGAGGTCGTTCTTCACGCCGTCCGGCGTCGGCACGACCATCACGATCTCGCCGACCCCCGCGACGCGCGCGGGAATCGCGTTCATCAGCACCGACGACGGATACGCGGCCTTGCCGCCCGGCACGTACAGGCCGACGCGGTCGAGCGGCGTGACCTTCTGGCCGAGCACCGTGCCGTCGCTTTCCGTGTACTGCCAGCTATGCGTGCCGCACTCGATCTTCTGCTTCTCGTGGTACGCGCGCACCCGCGCCGCGGCGGCTTCCAGCGCCGCGCGCGCCTTCGGCGCGAGGCCGTCGAGCGCCGTCTGCAGCGCGTCCTGCGGCAGTTCGAGCGCGGCGACGCTGTCCGCGCTCAGCCGGTCGAAGCGGTTCGTGTACTCGAGCACCGCGGCGTCGCCGCGCGACTTCACGTCGGCGAGGATCTGCGCGACCGATTGCTCGATCGCTTCGTCTTCGCTCGCCTCGAACGCGAGCACGGCGCGCAGCGCGGCGCCGAAGTCTTCGTTCGTCGAATCGAGCTTGCGGATGGTGATGGACATGGGAGTTCCGTTACGGTGATGCGCTCAACCGCCATTCTGCGACGCGCGTTCGAACGCGTCGAGGATCGGCTTGAGCGCCGCGCGCTTCAGCTTCAGCGCGGCCTGGTTCACGACGAGGCGCGACGAGATCGCCATGATCTCCTCGACCTCGACCAGATTGTTCGCCTTCAGCGTGCCGCCCGAGCTGACGAGGTCGACGATCGCATCGGCCAGCCCGACCAGCGGCGCCAGCTCCATCGAGCCGTACAGCTTGATCAGATCGACGTGCACGCCCTTCGCGGCAAAGTGTTCGCGCGCCGTTTCGACGTATTTGGTCGCGACCCGCAGGCGCGCGCCCTGGCGCACCGCGTTCGCGTAGTCGAAACCGGCCGGCACGGCCACCGACATCCGGCAGCGCGCAATGTTCAGATCGATCGGCTGGTACAGGCCCGAACCGCCGTGCTCGACCAGCACGTCCTTGCCGGCCACGCCGAAATCGGCCGCGCCGTATTCGACGTAGGTCGGCACGTCGCTCGCGCGCACGATGATCACGCGCAGGTTCGGATCGGTCGTCGGCAGGATCAGCTTGCGCGACGTTTCCGGATCCTCGGCCACCTGCACGCCGGCGGCCGCCAGCAGCGGCAGGGTTTCCTCGAAAATCCGGCCCTTCGACAGGGCGAGGGTCAGCGGCGCGCTCATGCTTGGCTCCCGGAGAGGCGGCGCACGTTCGCGCCGACGGCGGTCAGTTTGGTTTCCATGCGGTCGTAGCCGCGGTCCAGGTGATAGATGCGGTCGACGAGCGTTTCGCCGTCGGCGCGCAGCCCGGCGATCACGAGGCTCGCCGACGCACGCAGGTCGGTCGCCATCACGTTCGCGCCCGACAGCTTCTCGACACCCGTCACGAGCGCCGTGTTGCCGTCGATCGTGATGTTCGCGCCGAGCCGGTTCAGCTCCTGCACATGCATGAAGCGGTTCTCGAAAATGGTTTCGACGACCTGCGCGGTGCCCGTCGCGACCGTATTGAGGGCCATGAACTGCGCCTGCATGTCGGTCGGGAACGCCGGGTATTCCGACGTGCGGATCGTCACCGCCGACGGCCGGCGTTCCATCTTCACGCGCAGCCAGCTGTCGCCTTCCTCGATCGACACGCCCGCTTCGCGCAGCTTGTCGATCACCGCGTCGAGGATGTGCGGGCGCACGCCCGTCAGCGTCACGTCGCCGCCGGCCGCCGCGACCGCGCACAGGAACGTGCCGGCCTCGATGCGGTCGGGGATCACCGAATGGCGCGCGCCGTGCAGCCGCTCGACGCCCTGGATCACGAGGCGGTCGGTGCCGATGCCGTCGATTTTCGCGCCCATCGCGACCAGCAAGTGTGCGAGATCGCTCACTTCCGGCTCGCGCGCGGCGTTTTCGATCACCGTCTCGCCGTCGGCGAGCGTCGCGGCCATCAGCAGGTTTTCGGTCCCCGTCACCGTGATCATGTCGGTGACGATGCGCGCGCCCTTCAGGCGCTTCGCGCGCGCTTCGATGAAGCCGTGCTCGATGCTGATCTCGGCGCCCATCGCCTGCAGGCCCTTGATGTGCTGATCGACCGGCCGCGCGCCGATCGCGCAGCCGCCCGGCAGCGACACCTTCGCCTCGCCGAAGCGCGCGAGCAGCGGCCCGAGCACGAGGATCGACGCGCGCATCGTCTTCACGAGCTCGTACGGTGCGACGAGGTTGTCGACGCGCGACGCGTCGAGCTGCACGCGGCAGCCGTCGGTCTCGCTCTTCACGCCCATCTGGTTCAGCACCTTCAGCGTGGTGCGCACGTCCTTCAGGTTCGGCACGTTGTCGAGCTCGACCGGCTCGGCGCTGAGCAGCCCCGCGCACAGGATCGGCAACGCCGCGTTCTTCGCGCCCGACACGACGATCTCGCCGGACAGGCGACGACCGCCTTCGATCACCAGCTTGTCCATCCCCTGTCCCTGCGATTCCCCGTTGGCGGCCGGGTGTGCCGTGGCGACGCTCTGGACGGCGTCGCGCTCGTTGGCGGTGACTTGCACTCAGTGATTTCCGTTTATGCGTTCTGCCATTCGGCGGGCGTCAGCGTCTTCATGCTGAGCGCGTGAATTTCCTGCTTCATGCGATCGCCGAGCGCCGCATAGACGAGCTGGTGCCGCTGGATCGGCCGCTTGCCTTCGAAGGCCGCCGACACGATCGTCGCGAAGAAATGCTGGCCGTCGCCTTCGACTTCCAGATGCGTGCAGGCGAGACCGCCGGCGATGTATTGCTTGACCTGTTCGGGAGTCGGCAACATGGTGTAAGGCTCCTGTCGGCGCGCGCCGCCCAAGGGCGGCCGCGGCCTGTCGATATCAATGACGCAGTTTGTAGCCGGTCGCGAGCAGCCGCATCGCGATCAGCGCGAGCAGCACGAAGAAACCGGTGACGATCGCGAGGCTTGCGAACGGGTTGATGTCGGACGCGCCGAAGAACCCGAAACGGAAGCCGTCGATCATGTAGAAAAACGGGTTGAGACGCGACACTTCACGCCACACGGGCGGCAGCGAGTGCGTCGAATAGAACACGCCGGACAGAAACGTCAGCGGCATGATCAGGAAGTTCTGGAACGCGGCGAGCTGGTCGAACTTCTCGGCCCAGATCCCGGCGATCAGGCCGAGCGTGCCGAGGATCGCCGAGCCGAGCAGCGCGAACGCAATGATGAACAGCGGCGCCGCGAAGTGCATCGGGATAAACCAGATCGTCACGACGAACACGCCCGCGCCGACCGCGAGCCCGCGCACGACGGACGCGAGCACGTACGCGCCGAAGATGTCGCGATACGACAGCGGCGGCAGCAGCATGAACACGAGGTTGCCGGTGATCTTCGACTGGATCAGCGACGACGAGCTGTTCGCGAACGCGTTCTGCAGCACGCTCATCATCACGAGGCCCGGCACGAGAAAGCTCACGTATTCGACACCGGGATAGACCTCGACGCGGCCCGACAGCGCATGGCCGAAGATCGTCAGATACAGCAGCGCGGTGACGATCGGCGCGAGCACCGTCTGGAACGACACCTTCCAGAAACGCAGCAGTTCCTTGTAGAACAGCGTGCGGAACCCGCTTCCCGGCACGCGCCGGGCCGTCCCCTCGGACGACAGCGAACGCAGTTCGCGTGGGGAGTGTTGATTCATGCCAGACCCTCGATCACCTCGGCCCCGTTCATCACCTGGACGAACACGTCCTCGAGGTCGGCCTTGCGGACCTCGATCTCGTCGAACGTGCAGCCCGCCGCGCGGCATTGCGCGAGGATGCGTTCGACCTCGTCGTAACTCGCGAGGCGCAGCAGATGCTCGCCCGGCGCGCGCGCGGCCGGGTCGGTTTCCAGCCCGCGCAGCTCGGCCGGCAGCGCGCCCGTCGCGAACCGCAGGTACAGCTGCAGGCCCGCGAAGCGGCGCAGCAGCGCGTCGGTGCGGTCGAGCGCGACGACTTCGCCGCGACGCAACATCGCGATGCGGTCGCACAGCGACTCGGCTTCCTCGAGGTAATGGGTGGTCAGCACGATCGTGTGACCCTCGCGATTCAGGCGCGAGATGAATTTCCACAGCGTCTGGCGCAATTCGACGTCGACGCCGGCGGTCGGCTCGTCGAGCACGATCACGGGCGGCCGGTGCACGAGCGCCTGCGCGACGAGCACGCGGCGCTTCATCCCGCCCGACAGCGCGCGCATGTTCGCGTCGGCTTTCTCGGTGAGATCGAGATTGGCCATCACTTCATCGATCCAGTCGTCGTTGCGGCGCAGCCCGAAATAGCCGGACTGGATCCGCAGCGTCTCGCGAACGGTGAAGAACGGGTCGAAAACGAGCTCCTGCGGAACGACGCCGAGTGCGCGGCGCGCGCTGCGGAAGTCCTGGACGACGTCGTGGCCGAGCACCGAGATACTGCCTTCGTCGGCCCGGGCGAGCCCGGCGAGGATGCTGATGAGCGTGGTCTTGCCTGCGCCGTTGGGGCCGAGCAGACCGAAAAACTCGCCTTCCTCGACCGACAGGCTGACGCCCTTGAGCGCCTGAAGCGACTTGTAGCGCTTCTTGACGTGACGGATTTCTATGGCTGACATGACTGTGCGCGACGCCAGGGCCGCGACGCCTATTCTGTGCTTGCTGCGAAAGAAAATGGGGGCCGGACGCCGATTGGCTGCCCCGCAAAACGCTTGATTATAGGGCAAACCGGCTGGGGGAGCCGGCGCCGGCGGCGCGCGGCCTGAAGCGTGCGCGCGCCGGCTGGCGCGGCAGGCTTCGGTCGGACAGGGTCAATGTCGCCCGGTGCCGTCGATGAGCGCGTCGACGCCGTAGGCGCGCGCGAGGCTGGCGAGCTTCGGAGGGAGATTGAGGATGTCGAGGGTTGCGCCACGCGCTTTGGCGGCACGTTGCCATGCGAGCAGCACGGCGAGCGCGGACGAGTCGAACTGCGTCAGCGCCGCGCAATCGACGGCGGTCGCGCCGGCGCCGATGCGCGCTAGACCGTCCGCGAGCGCGGACTTCGCGCTCGCGACGGTCAGCGAGGAACCGGCTGCGAAGCCGCTCACGACGCTTGCTTGCCCGCGGCAAGTTCCTGGTTGCGCTGCGACAGGAACTTGATCAGGCCGTCCACGCCGCTTTGCTGGATCTTCTCGTTGAACTGTTGCTGGTACGTCTGGATCAGCCACGCGCCGAGCACGTTCAGGTCATACACCTTCCAGCCGTTCGCCGTCTTGTACAGGCGATAGTCGATCTGGACCGGCTGGCCGTTGTTCATCGCGACCGTCTTCACCACGACGTCGGTATCGGCCGGATCGGCGCGGAACGGCGGGTACTGGATCTGCTGGTCCGGCTTCAGTTGGGCGAGCGCACCCGAATACGTGCGGATCAGCAGCAGCTTGAACTGCTCCTGAACCTGCTGCTGCTGCTCGGCCGTCGCCGTGCGCCAGTTGCGGCCCATCGCCAGCTGCGTGGTGCGGCGGAAATCGGTGTACGGCAGGATGTCCTTGTTGACGATCGTGATGATGCGGTTGGTGTCGCCCTGCTTGATCGTCTGCTGCTTGACTTCGTCGAGCACCTGCTGCGTCGCCGTCTTGATCAGCGCCTGCGGGTTCGACTGGTCGACTTGCGCGTGAGCTGCGCTACCGAACGAGAACAGCGCCGCGAAAACGGGGATCAGGAACAGTTTTTTCATCATAGTGGCCTGCATGAATGAGTCGATGCGAAGGTTGGAGCAGGTAGCTTACGCGCAAGTTCGCATACGCTACCGACTGAATCGTTTCCGGCTGTAACGAATGTAAATCCGTCAGTGCAGCCGGATGCTCGGGAACCGGAACCCGCCCGGCGACGGCGGCGCCACCTGCATGGCCGGCACGTTCGTTTCGCTCGCCGGGTTGGGTGCTTCGGCCGCACCCGACGCCGGCGCAGCAACCGCCGCGCCCGATGCGCCCGCCGGCGCGGCGCCGCCCACCGCGGCCGCGCCCGCCGTACCGGCCGCGCCGGCTGCCGCCGGCGCCGCACCGTCGTCCGGCAGGTCGTACTTCGGCAGCGCGTCGTTGCTCGACGTCGTGGCGGCTTCGCCGCGCGCGTTGTTGATCAGCATCTGGCGACGCTGCAGGTACGCATTGCGTACGAACGAATACTTGTCGAGCGCCGCGGCATCGAGCACGTCGCCCGCGCCCAGCAGGTTCGCACGCGTGTTGACCAGGTTCACGCCGAACAGGCCCCAGCTCAGGCCGTCCGGTTTCACGTAGGTGAGCGGGTTGCCGACATAGTCGACGCCCAGGCCGGCCGTGTCGCGCAGCGTGCTCGGGCCGAGCAGCGGCAGCACGAGGTACGGCCCCGACGGCATGCCGTAGCGGCCCATCGTGATCCCGAAGTCGGCCGTGTGCTTCGGCAGCTTCGCGATCGTCGCGACGTCGAACAGGCCGCCGACGCCGAACACCGTGTTGATCACGACGCGCATGATGTCGCCGACGCCGTCCGCGATCCGCAGCTGCACGATGTTGTTCGCCGCGATGTAGACGTCGCCGATGTTCGAGAAGAAGTTCGTCACGCTGTCGCGCACCGGCTGCGGCACCACGTACTGGTAGCCCTTCGCGACCGGCTTCAGCGCGTACGTATCGACCGTGTCGTTGAACTTGTACATCGTCCGGTTGAAGCCTTCGAGCGGATCGCCCTTGGTCGGCGTCTGCACGGTCGCGCAGCCGCTCAACGCGGCGACTGCCGCTACCGCCAGCGCGGCGTGCCTGATGCGGATCGTGTGCATGTCATTACCCTCTTGTTTTCTCTCGTGTGGTTATTGGCCGGCCGAACCGGACACCGCCGACGCCGGCACCGCCACCGGCGCCGGCGCGGCGGGAGCGGCCGGCGCAGCCGATGCGCCGGCTGCCGGCTTCGCACCGCCCGCGTCGGCTGCCTTGCTGTACAGGAACTGGCCGATCAGGTTCTCGAGCACGATCGCCGACTGCGTCATCGTGATCGTATCGCCGGCCTTCAGCATCTCGGTGTCGCCGCCCGGATCGAGGCCGATGTACTGCTCGCCGAGCAGGCCCGACGTCAGGATCTTCGCGGACGAATCCTTCGGAAACTGGTACTGGCCGTCGACGTCGATCGTGACGACCGCCTGATAGGTGTTCGTATCGAAGCCGATCGACTTCACGCGGCCGACCACGACACCCGCGCTCTTCACGGCCGCGCGCGGCTTCAACCCGCCGATATTGTCGAATTTCATCCTCACCGAGTAGGTCGGCTGAAACGACAGCGAGCTCATGTTGCCGACCTTCAGCGCCAGGAACAGCACCGCAAGGAAGCCCACCACCACGAACAGGCCGACCCAGAAGTCGAGAGCAGTCTTTTTCATCGTCATCCCAAAATTTGGCTTGGCTGAGGCTTAGCTGAACATCAGCGCGGTCAGCAGGAAATCGAGGCCGAGTACGGCGAGCGACGCGAACACGACCGTCTTGGTGGTCGCGCGCGACACGCCTTCGGGCGTGGGCTTCGCTTCATACCCCTGAAACAGTGCAATGAAGGTCACGGCGAAGCCGAACACGATGCTTTTCAGCACGCCGTTGCCGACGTCGGCCCAGACCTGGACGCCGCCCTGCATCTGCGACCAGAACGCACCCGGATCGACGCCGATCAGCACGACGCCGACGAAGTAGCCGCCGAGCACGCCGACCGCGTTGAAGATCGCGGCGAGCAGCGGCATCGCGATGATGCCCGCCCACATGCGCGGCGCGATCACGTTCTTGATCGGGTCGACGGCCATCATCTCGAGCGCGGTGAGCTGCTCGCCGGCCTTCATCAGGCCGATCTCGGCCGTGAGCGACGTGCCCGCGCGGCCCGCGAACAGCAGCGCGGTGACGACGGGCCCGAGCTCGCGCACGAGCGACAGCGCGACCAGCAGGCCGAGCGCCTGCTCGGAACCATAGCGGTTCAGCGTGTAATACCCCTGCAGGCCGAGCACGAAGCCGACGAACAGCCCCGACACGGCGATGATCACGAACGAATAGTTGCCGAGGAAGTGGATCTGCTTCGTGACCAGCCGCGGCCGACGCAGCAGCGGGAAGAATTCCAGCACGAGGCGCACGAACAGGCGCGTGCCGTAGCCCGCCCGCTCGAGGCCGCCGATGACGTAACGTCCGATCGCGCTGATCATGCGCGCCCTCCGCCGAGCCCGAAATCCGCCGCCAGCGGCGGGCTCGTGTAGTGAAATTTGAACGGGCCGTCCGGCGCGCCGTCGATGAATTGCCGCACGCTCGGATCGGTCGACGCGCGCAGCTCGTCGGGCGTGCCCTGCGCGAGCACGCCGCCATTGGCCAGAAAATACACGTAGTCGGCGATCGCGAACGATTCCGGCACGTCGTGCGTGACGAGGATAGACGTCGCGCCGAGCGCCTGGTTCAGCGTGCGGATCAGGTTGGCGGTGATGCCGAGCGAGATCGGATCGAGGCCCGCGAACGGCTCGTCGTACATGATGAGCTGCGGATCGAGCGCGATCGCGCGCGCCAGCGCGATGCGGCGCGCCATCCCGCCCGACACCTCGGACGGCATCAGGTCGCGCGCGCCGCGCAGCCCGACCGCGTTCAGCTTCATCAGCACCAGATCGCGGATCAGGTCTTCGGGCAGGTCGGTATGCTCGCGCAGCGCGAACGCGACGTTCTCGAACACCGACATGTCGGTGAACAGCGCGCCGAACTGGAACAGCATGCCCATCTTGCGGCGCAGCGCATACAGGCCGTCGCGCGTTTGCGCGCCGACGTCGGCGCCGTCGAACAGCACCTGGCCGCGGCGCGCCCGCACGAGGCCGCCGATCAGGCGCAGCACGGTGGTCTTGCCGCAACCCGAGCCGCCCATGACCGCGACGACCTGCCCACGCCCGAAGCGCAGATTCAGGTTGGACAGGACGAGGCGATCGCCGTAGCCGAAGTCGACGTCGCGAAGTTCCAGCAGGGTCTCGGTAGGAGTGGGGCTCACGGAGCTGACAGTCCTTTTACGCAGAACGCCGAATTATAGGGCCTGCATTGGAATGATGTCGTGACGCCGTTCCGGACCCCGCGGTCAATGATTGTCAAATTGTCCGGCAAAGCACTGCTGCAGTGCAATAAGCGCGGTCCGATAGTCGGCCGCGCCCGTGACCGCGCTGACCACGGCGACGCTGCCGACGCCCGTCGCCAGCACGGCCGGCAGCGTGTCGATCCCGACCCCGCCGATCGCGACGAGCGGCACCCGCGCGCCCGCGAGGCGCGCGTAGCGGGCAATTCGCGCGAGCCCCTGCGGCGGCGCGGCGACCGCCTTGGTCGCGGTCGCGTACACGGGGCCGAGCGCGAGGTAGCTCGGCCGCTCGTGCAGTGCCCGCAATATCTCGTAGTAACCGTGGCTCGAAAGTCCGAGCCGCAGGCCCGCGCGCGCGATCGCGGCCAGATCGGCCGTTTCGAGGTCCTCCTGGCCGAGATGTACGCCGTACGCCCCCTCTTCTACGGCGATCTGCCAGTGATCGTTGATGAACACACGCGCATCGGGATAACGGCGCCCGGCCGCGACCGCGCGCGCGATTTCGCGGCGCAGCGCGTCCGGCGTCGCGTCTTTCACGCGCAATTGCACGGTTCGCGCGCCGCCGTCGAGCACGCGCTCGACCCATTCGGCGCTCGGCACGACCGGATAGAGGCCGAGCTGCGCGGGGCACGCCGCGAACGCGGGCGCCGGCGCCGGCGGCAGCCCGGCGACGCGCGGGAATTGCGCGGCATCGACCGGCCACGCGTCGACGGCGCGCGTCTCGTCGCCGTCGCGCCACGCCAGCGCGAGCACCAGCGCGTCGACCGGCGCGAAGCCGCAATCGAGGAACGCGGCGAGCGCCGCGATCCAGTCGTCCGCGAGCGGATGCGCGGCGTCGAGCGCGTAGCGCACGCCGGCCGCATGCAGCACGGCGCCCTGCTCGTCGAATTCGATCGCCACCGCCGCCGGCGACGCCGGCCGCGATACGGCCGATGCACGCGCCTGCGCGGCGCGATCGCCGGCCGACACGATCAGCACGTCGCCGTCGGCCGGCACGTCGGGCGCCGCCACGCAGAGCCGCCACGGCGCCGTGCCGTCCGGCCAGTCGCCGAGCCGCGCGCGAATCCGCTCGGCCGCTTCGGCCAGTTCGTCGGCCGGCGGCCAGAACGCATCGGCGAAGCGCGCGCTCATGCGCCGCCCCCGTCCTGGTGCCAGAACGGCATCCCGACGACCGGCGTGCTTGCGTGCGCGGTTTCGCGCGCGTCCATCGGACCGGCGAGATACGCGGCGCGGCCGGCCTCGGCGCCCTGCGCAAACGCGCGCGCCATGATCTCCGGGTGCGTGGCCTGTGAGACGGCCGTATTCAGCAGCACGCCGTCGAAGCCCCACTCCATCACCTGGCACGCGTGCGACGGCACGCCGAGCCCCGCGTCGACGATCAGCGGCACGTCCGGCAGCCGCTCGCGCAGCACGCGCAGGCCGTACGGGTTCACGACGCCCTTGCCGGTGCCGATCGGCGCGCCCCACGGCATCAGCGCCTCGCAGCCGACGTCGAGCAGGCGCCTGCCGATCACGAGATCCTCGGTGCAGTACGGCAGCACCTTGAAGCCGTCCTTGATCAGTTGCGCGGCGGCTTCGATCAGTCCGACCGGGTCGGGTTGCAGCGTGTAGTCGTCGCCGATCAGTTCGAGCTTGATCCAGTCGGTGTCGAATACCTCGCGCGCCATGTGCGCGGTCGTCACGGCTTCGGCGACGGTCTGGCAACCGGCCGTGTTCGGCAGCAGCGGCACCGCGTGGCGCTTGAGCAGATCGAAGAAGCCGGCTTCGGCCGTGCCGCCCGTCATCTGGCGGCGCAGCGCGACCGTCACCATCCCGGGGCGCGACGCGGCGATCGAATCGGACAGCGACTGCAGCGACGGATAGCGCGACGTGCCGAGCAGCACGCGGCTGGCGAAAGTGGCGCCGTATAGCGTGAGCGCGTCGGCGGAGGTGTGGGACGTCATGTCGTTTTCCTGGAAGAGCGGGGCGAAACGGCGGCGCTCAGCCGCCTGCGACGGGATGCACGACGTCGAGCCTGTCGCCCGCCGCGAGTGCGCGCGCCGCATGCTGCGTGCGCGCGACGAAGTTGCCGTTCAGCGCCACCGCGTACGGCGGACGCGCGCCGTACGCGGCAAGCGCGTCGGCCACCGTCGCGCCGTCGGGCAACGTCAGGGTCTGTTGATTGATCTGGATATCCATGAGGCTGGGTCGGATTCGGTCGGCGGCGCGCGTCAGGCCGGCTGGCGCGCGTCGTTGCGGTGATGGAGCAGCGTCGGCCAGCGTGCGGCGTCGCGCCATGCGGCGAACGCGTCGGCATCGCCGAGCGAGCCGCCGAGCGCGGCCTGCGCGAATGCGACGGCCGCCTGCGCGACTTCCGGCGCGATCATGAAGCCGTGCCGGTACAGGCCGTTGACGGCGAGCGTCGATGCGCCGTCCCAGATCACCGCCGGGCGATGATCGGGCAGCGTCGGCCGGCACTGCGCGTTGAGTTCGAGAATGCGTGCCTCGCCGAACGCCGGATGCACGGAAAACGCCGCGCTCAGCAGTTCGAGCGCCGAGCGCACGCTGACGGGCGACATGTCTTCGCCCTCCACCTCGGTCGCGCCGATCACGTAGAGATCGTCCTGCTTCGGCGCGATGTACAGCGGGTAACGCGGATGCAGCAACCGCACGGGCCGGGTGAGCCCGATGCCCGGCGCATGCACGCGCGCGACTTCGCCGCGGATGCCGCGCAGCGCGGGCAGCGCGGATTTCGCGCCGAGCCCGCGGCAATCGATCGTGACATGCGCGGCAGGCCGGTTCGCGTCGTCGACCGACGCGTGCCAGTGCAGCGCGACGCCGCGCTCGGCGAGGCCCGCGGCGAGCGCGCGCAGCGCCTGGCGGTTGTCGAGCTGCCCTTCGCGCGGCAGCATCAGCCCGCGCGCGAAGCGGCCCGCGAGCGCGGGTTCGGCCGCGTCGACCTGCGCGCCGGCGAGCGTCATGAAGCCGCCGTCGAACAGCTCGGCCGGCGCGTTCGCGCGGACGCGCCGCTCGAACAGCGGCGCCTCCGCGCGGTCCGCGTGATGCCAGACGACGAGCGTGCCGCGATGCTGGAAAAAGACGGGTTCGGGCAGTTCCGCGAGCCACTGCGGCCAGCGCGCGAGCGATGCGACGCCGAGCTCGGTGATCAGCCGTTCCGCACTCGCCGCTTCCGCGAGCGGCGCGAGCATCGCGGCCGCGATCCACGCGGCCGACTGCTCGCCGTCCGGGCCGCCGCGCTCGTAGAGCGCGACGCGATGCCCGTCGCCCGCGAGCCGCCACGCGATCAGGCGGCCGACGAGGCCGCCGCCGAGCACCGCGAAATCGGGCCGTGCATCGCGGACGTTCATCGCGCGCCCTCCGCGCGGCCACGCGCGACGGACGCCGACGCGCCGCCGCATGCGAACGCACGCGACATCGGGCCGGGAACCATGCAAAAGACTGAGGATTGTGCGGTCATCATTCCTTCCGTAACGCGCAATGCGCGTACCCAAAGGACGAAACCGGCAGCAAAGGCCGGCCGGGCGGGACTCGGGCGCTGACCATGTGGGATGGCGGCCAGCGCGGCCCGGCGGGATCAGAAACTTCCCTCGCCGGTATTACCCGGATCGGGTGCGAAGGGTCTTTCTCAGCCTCGCCGCGCTGCCTGGAACATCTGCCGGCCGCGCCACGAAGCACCCCTGTTTCGTCGTCGGCCATTAGACCATAAAAGCGGAAAGCGCCGCAAACTGTCCCCCTTGCGGCAAATTCGCCGGCGCGCCGCGCCGCTCTGGCACAATGCCCGCAGGCCGGCCGCGCGAGCGGCCGGTTGCCGCGTCACCGCCGGTTTTTAAGTGCCGTTTAAGACGCACGGGCGACCATCCGGACGCCCGCCGTCAGTCGGCGCCGCGCCCCGGCATGCCGTATCGCGGCGCGCGCCCGGTTTCGCCCGGCCCGCGCGCCGGCTCATCATCAGGAAGCACATGACCCAATCGATCGATCCCGTCCGCTCCGCCTCCGACGCGCCGCAGGACGAGCGCCCGGTATCCGCATGGAGCCTCATCAAGCCCTACTGGGTATCGTCCGAATGGAAAATCGCGTGGGGGCTGCTGATCACGATCATCGCGATCAACCTCTGCGTGGTCTGGATCAACGTCCGGCTGAACAAGTGGAACGCGCAGTTCTACAACGCGCTGCAGTCGAAGGACGTCCACGACTTCCCGAATCTGCTGATGCAGTTCTCCGCGCTCGCCTTCGGGTTCATCATCCTCGCCGTGTACGGCCGCTACCTGCGGCAGATGCTCGGCTTTCGCTGGCGCCAGTGGCTCACCGACCGCTTTCTCGGCCAGTGGCTCGGCGATCGCGCGTTCTACCGGATCGAGCGCGACCGCCTCGCGGACAACCCCGACCAGCGGATCACCGACGACCTCCAGTCGTTCGCGACCACGACGCTCGCGCTGTCGCTCGACCTGCTGTCGACGGTCGTCACGCTCGTGTCGTTCATCACGATCCTGTGGTCGCTCGCCGGCGCGCTGACGTTCACGCTCGGCGCGACGCCGATCGCGATTCCCGGCTACATGGTGTGGGCGGCCGCGCTGTACGCGGTGGTCGGCTCGCTGATCATCCAGAAGGTCGGCCATCCGCTCGTGTCGATCAACTACCAGCAGCAGCGCGTCGAGGCCGATTTCCGCTTCGGGCTGATCCGCGTGCGCGAGAACGCCGAGCAGATCGCGTTCTACGACGGCGAAAAGACCGAGACCGGCAACGCGCAGACCCTCTTCATGCGTATCCGCGACAACTGGTGGCGCGTGATGAAGTACACGAAGCGGCTCACGTTCGTGCTGAGCTTCTACGGGCAGATCGCGATCATCTTCCCGCTCGTCGTCGCCGCACCGCGCTACTTTGCAGGCGCGTTCTCGTTCGGCGTGCTGATGCAGATATCGTCCGCGTTCGGCACCGTCAGCGATTCGTTCTCGTGGTTCATCAACAGCTACTCGACCCTCGTCGAATGGCGCGCCACCGTCAACCGTCTGCGTGAATTCAAGCGCGTGATGGGCACGTCGCACCTGAAGGAAAGCCTGTCGCCCGCGACCGAGCGCGGCGGCATCAACCTGCACTACATCGACGCGGCGAAGCTGTCCACGTCGTCGCTCAAGCTCGCGCTGCCGAACGGCAACGCGCTCGCGAACATCGGCGACGTCACGATCGAACCCGGCTCGCGCTGGCTCGTGGTCGGCAAGTCCGGATCCGGCAAGAGCACGTTCATGCGCGCGCTCGCGGGCCTGTGGCCGTTCGGCGACGGCGCGATCGATGCGCCGGTCGGCGCGCGGATGATGTTCGTGCCGCAGACGAGCTATTTGCCGATCGGCACGCTGAAGGCCGCGCTCACCTACCCGGCGACGCCCGACACGTTCAGCGACGAAGCGTGCCGCGATGCGCTGCGCGCGTGCCGCCTCGAGGATTACGTCGAGCGCCTCGACGAAACCGCGCACTGGACCCGCGTGCTGTCGCCCGGCGAGCAACAGCGCCTGGCCGGCGCCCGCGTGCTGCTGCACAAGCCCGACTTCCTGTTCCTCGACGAAGCGACCAGCGCGCTCGACGCCGACAACGAAGCCCGCCTCTATCACCTGTTCGCCGAACGGCTGCCGAAGGCCGCGATCGTCAGCATCGCGCACCGCGAATCGCTGGCCGCGTTCCACGGCGGCACGATCAACGTCGAACGCGCGAACAGCGACGACAAGGTCGCCGCGTGAGCGCACGCGCCGCGCACATCGCGCGGATCGCGCTGATCACCGGCGCAGGTTCGGGGATCGGCGCGGCGCTCGCGCGTCGACTCGCGGCGCCCGGCGTCGCGCTGGCGCTGCATGCGCGCGGCGCGGACCCGGCAGCCCGCGCACGCGTCGCCGACGTCGCCGACCGATGTACGGCAGCGGGCGCGCAATGCGTGACGCTCACCGGCGATCTCGCCGAGGCGGGCGTCGCCACCGCGCTCGTCGACGCCACTGCCGCCCGCTTCGGCGGGCTCGACCAGCTCGTCGCCAACGCCGGCTTCGCCGCGCGGCAATCCTTTTCCGACCTCTGCGCGGACGCGCTCGCATCCGCCTTCGCGACGATGCCCGGCGCGTTCTCCGCGCTCGCGGCCCGCGCTCGGCCGCTGCTCGAAGCGTCGACGGCGCCGCGCATCGTCGCGGTCAGCTCGTTCGTCGCGCACCGCTACCGGGCGGACGCCCCGTTCGCGGCGACCGCGGCCGCGAAAGCCGCGCTCGAATCGCTGGTGCGCTCGGCGGCCGCCGAGTTCGCCGCGTGCGGCATCACCGTCAATGCGGTCGCGCCCGGCTTCACGCGCAAGGACCACGGCCCGAGCGCGGACAATGCGGCCGCTTGGGCCCGCGCCGAACAGGCGACGCCGCTCGGCCGGATCGCCGAACCCGACGACGTCGCCGCGCTGATCGCGTTCCTGCTGTCGGACGCGGCGCGGCAGATCACCGGCCAGGTCATCCATGTGGACGGCGGCCTGACGCTCTGACGCGAGCGCGTGCCGGCCGTGCCGGCGCGCAGGTCGCCGCCGACGCCCGCATGGCGCTCACGCACGATCGAGCGTCGCTCCTGGCCGAACGCCCATCCCCGCGCCGCCGCGCAAGCACCCGCACGCACGTTTTTGGCGCCCTTCATCCCGCCCGTAAAATAGTCGCCGTACGGCAGCGCGATACGAGAGACGATACAAGAGGGGGCGGCACGCATGCAGGCATTCCAGTGGTTCAACGAATTGTCGACGCGCGAGCGCCGGACGCTGTACGCCGGATTCGGCGGCTATGCGGTCGATGCGTTCGACTTCATGATCTATTCGTTCCTGATTCCGACGCTGATCGCCACCTGGGGCATGACGAAGAGCGAGGCCGGGATGATCGCGACGAGTTCGCTGATCTCGTCGGCGATCGGCGGCTGGGTCGCCGGCATCCTCGCCGACCGCTACGGCCGCGTGCGCGTGCTGCAGTGGACGATCGCGACGTTCGCGCTGTTCACGTGCCTGTCCGGTTTCACGCATTCGTTCTGGCAGCTCCTGGCGACGCGCACGCTGCAGGGTTTCGGCTTCGGCGGCGAATGGTCGGTCGTGACGATCATGATGGCCGAGACGATCCGCTCGCCCGAGCATCGCGCGAAGGCCGTCGGCACCGTGCAGAGCAGCTGGTCGTTCGGCTGGGGCGCAGCCGCGGTCCTGTACTGGGCGTTCTTCGCGCTGCTGCCCGAGCAGCTCGCGTGGCGCGCGTGCTTCTGGATCGGCATCGCGCCCGCGCTGTGGATCCTGTACATCCGCCGCAACGTCAGCGATCCCGACATCTACACGGCCACGCGCCGCGCCCGCGACGAAGGCCGCGTGTCGGGCCACTTCCTCGAGATCTTCGCGCCGGCGCACCTGCGCGCGACGCTGTTCGGCAGTGCGCTGTGCACCGGCATGCTCGGCGGCTACTACGCGATCACGACGTGGCTGCCCACCTACCTGAAAACCGTGCGCCACCTGTCGGTGTTCAACACGAGCGGCTATCTCGTCGTGCTGATCGTCGGCTCGTTCGTCGGCTACGTGGTCGGCGCGATCCTGTCCGACCGGCTCGGCCGCCGCGCGTCGTTCATCCTGTTCGCGATCGGCTCGTTCTCGCTCGGCATGGCCTACACGATGCTGCCGATCACCGATACCGCGATGCTGCTGCTCGGCTTCCCGCTCGGCATCGTCGTGCAGGGCATCTTCGCGGGCGTCGGCGCGTATCTGTCGGAGCTGTATCCGGGCGCGATCCGCGGCTCGGGCCAAGGCTTCTGCTACAACCTCGGCCGCGGGCTCGGCTCGTTCTTCCCGATCCTGGTCGGATCGCTGTCGCAGTCGATGTCGCTCGTGAAGGCGATCGGCCTCGTCGCGGGCGGCGGCTACCTGCTGGTGATCGTCGCCGCGCTCGTGCTGCCGGAAACGCGCGGCAAGTCGCTCGCCGACGATCCGGCCATCGCATCGTAAGCACCCTGCCCGTTCGGGAACCCGCATGCACGTGATCGTTCTCGGCGCCGGCGTGATCGGCGTCACCACTGCCTGGCACCTGCGCGAAGCAGGCTGCGACGTCACCGTGATCGAACGCGAGACCGATGTCGCGCAAGCGACGAGCCTCGGCAACGCGGGCGTGATCGCGCCCGGCTACGTGACGCCGTGGGCCGCGCCCGGGATGCCCGGCAAGATCCTCAAATACCTGTTCAAGCCCGCGTCGCCGCTGATCTTCCGGCCGACGCTCGATGCCGCGCAGTGGCGCTGGATCGCGCGCTGGCTACGCGAATGCGAGTTCGAGCGGTTCCGCGTGAACAAGCAGCGGATGCAGCGCATCGCGTATTACAGCCGCGCGTGCCTGCATGCGTTTCGCGAGCGTCATCCGTTCGACTATGGTGCGAGCCGCGGCTACCTGCAGTTGCTGCGCGGCGCATTCGACGTCGAGATGGTGCAGCCGGCGCTGAAGGTGCTGCGCGACGCCGGCATCGCGTTTCGCGAACTCGACGCCGCCGGCTGCACCGCGATCGAGCCCGGCTTGCGCTGGGCGCGACAGGCCCCCGTCGGCGGCATCTACCTGCCCGACGACGAAGCCGGTGACTGCGCGCGCTTCACGCGCGAACTGCGGGCGCTGTGCAAAGCGAACGGCGTGACGTTCCGATTCCGCACCGCGATTCATGCGCTCGACGTCGTGGGCGGCAAGGTGCGCGGCGTGCGGGTACGCGCGGCCGGAACGGATGGCCGCTCGCCGCGCGATGAAAGCGCGGGCATCGACACGGCGGGCGCCGGCTTGCATGGCGGGGGGCGGCCCGACCACCCGGCGTCGGACCGCGCCGCGTCGGCCGGCACCCTGCCGCGCGACATGCTGCTTGCGGCCGACGCGATCGTGGTCGCGCTCGGCGTCGACAGTGCCGCCCTGCTGCGGCCGCATGGCATCGACGTGCCGCTGTATCCGGTGAAAGGCTACTCGGCGACGCTCGCGGTCGTCGACGACGAAAAGGCGCCGCGCGCCGCGCTGATGGACGAATCGCTGAAGACCGCGATCACGCGCTTCGGCCCGACGCTGCGCGTCGCGGGCACCGCGGAACTCGGCAACCGGCACGCGGCGCTGCGGCAGCAGGCGCTCGATACGCTGATGAAGGTGCTCGACGACTGGTTTCCGCACGCGGCCGAGCGCGCATCCGCGCGCTTCTGGGTCGGCCGCCGCCCGATGACGCCCGACGGGCCGCCGCTGCTGGGGGCGAGCCGCATCGACGGACTGTGGCTGAACGTCGGTCACGGGTCGACCGGCTGGGCGATGTCGATGGGATCGGGGAAGGTGCTGGCGGATCTCGTCACGGGGCGGGAACCGGAGATCGATTTGTCGGGGCTGACGCTCGCGCGCTACGAGCGCTAGGCAGGACGCCGGGCGACGTGCGCGGCACGATGCAGAGCGGCACGTCGGCATCCGAAACGATCGGGAGGGCAGCCTTCAACGATTCGCCGGACGCGCCGGGACCGCTCAACGCACCGCCGCGTCGTCCGCCCGCGCAATCGGCACCGACACGATCGGCCGGTGCGACACGCCTTCGTGCGACAACCGGCTTTCGAACAGCGTGAGCGCGTCGAACCGCAGTGCGACGGCACGCCCCACCGCACCGCCGTGCGCCGGCTGGCCGACCGCGTCGTGCGGCAGCCGCGCGAGCGTCACGTGCGGGCGGAACGGCCGCCGATCGGCCGGCACGCCGAGCTCGCGCAGCAGCGCCGCGAGCCCCGCATACAGCGCGACGCAAGCGGCGTCGGCCGCGAGTTCCGCAACGATCAGCCTCGCGCGCGGCGGGCTCGGCCACCACGCGATCCGCTCGACCGGCAACGACGGCAACGCGTGCGCGGCCGCGAGCGCGGGCAGATGCGCGGCCAGCGCGTCGCACCGTTCCCGCTCGATCGCGCCGACGAACGCGAGCGTCACGTGCAGTTGCGCGGGCAGCGTGCGCCGCGCGCCACGGGTGACCGGCAACGCGTGCAGCGCGTCGCGCGACGCCGTATCGGGCATCAGCGCGACGAACGCACGGAGCCGGTCGCCGTTCATGACTCGCTCACGGCGGCGCGCGGCGCGTTCGATGCGTCGGCCGACGCCGGACGCTGCGGCAGCGGGCCGTGCTCGCCCCACACGTCGCCGGGCAGCACGTTCGCGAGTTCGGGAATCGTGTTGCGCGTGAACACCGGGTCGGCGACGCCCGCCGCGCGCTGGCGGCGATAGTCGGCCCACGCGGCGTGCGCGTACTTGCCGAGCGCGAGGATCGCGATCAGGTTGATGATCGCCATCAGCCCCATGCTCGTATCGGCCATCGCCCATACGAGCGGCAGTTGCCCGACGCTGCCGAACATCACCATGCCGAGCACCGCGACGCGGAACAGCGGCAGCACGCCGCGCCGCTTCGTGATGAATTCGACGTTGCCTTCCGCATACGCGTAGTTGCCGATCACCGACGAATACGCGAAGAAGAAAATCGCGAATGCCATGTAGATGCCGCCCCAGTCGCCGACGTGGCTCGCGATCGAGCGCTGCGTGAGCGCCGCGCCTTCCATGCCGGTACCGAGCTCGTACTGGCCCGACAGCAGGATCACGAACGCGGTCGCGCTGCAGATCACGATCGTGTCGACGAACACGCCGAGCATCTGGATCAACCCCTGCACCACCGGATGGCGCGTGCTGGCGGTCGCCGCCGCATTCGGCGCGCTGCCCATGCCGGCTTCGTTCGAGAACAGCCCGCGCTTCACGCCCATCGCGACCGCCTGGCTGACGGCATAGCCCGTCAGCCCGCCCGCCGCCTGCTCGAGGCCGAACGCGCTTTTCACGATCAGCGCGATCACGCCCGGCACCAGCGCGATGTGCGTCGCGACCGCATAGACCGCGAGCGCGAGATAACCGATCGCCATCACGGGCACGATCACCTGCGCGACCGCCGCGATCCGGCGGATGCCGCCGAAGATGATCGGCGCGGTCAGCAGCACGAGCCCGAGACCGACGCTCGCGCGGCTCCAGCCGAACGACGTGTCGAACGCGTCGGCGATCGCATTGGCCTGCACCGCGTTGAACACGAAGCCGAACGCGAGGATCAGCGACAGCGAGAACAGCACGCCGAAGCCGCGCGAGCGCAGGCCCGTCTGGATGTAGTACGCGGGGCCGCCGCGATAACTGCCGTCCGCGTGCGACACCTTGAAGATCTGCGCGAGCGTCGCCTCGACGAACGCGGACGACATACCGACGAGCGCCGTCATCCACATCCAGAAGATCGCGCCCGGCCCGCCGACCGTCAGCGCGACCGCGACGCCCGCGATGTTGCCGGTGCCGACGCGGCTCGCGAGCCCGGTCGCGAACGCCTGGAACGACGAAATGCTGCCCGGTTCGCCCTTGCTGCCGACCAGCTTGATGCTGAGGAACAGCGCCTTCAGCTGGATCATCCGGAATCGCAACGTGAACCACATGCCCACGCCGAGCAGCAGCGCGATCAGCACGTAATTCCACAACACGCCGTTGACGGCGTCGACCAGCCCTTGCACGAGTGCTTCCATCCAGAGTCCTTGTAAATAGCGTCAGTCATGTGCGACGACCGCGAACGCGGCCCCGAGGGGCGACATGATATGACAGTTTTCAAGGAATATTACAAAACGAAAGATTCGAGATAGCAGGAGATCCCGGTGAATGCCGTCAGGTTAGGCGATGCTTGGCGAAAAGCGTGGGGAAAACAGCATGGCCAGGCCACCGGGAGGGACGACGACGCCATGAGCGTCGGATCACCTGCCACGCGCGTCGACGCGTCTCGTCGGCGACACGACCAAGGTGATGTGACCGACGGCAACCGACCACAAGATGCGCGCGTGCCGGCCCGTCCGAGTAATCCGCTAAAACGACGGCACTCTTGCTCACTCGCTACATCGTTCGCATCATGCTTGGTCTTATCGCGACAGCCGTCGCCCTGGTCTTGTTATTTCTTGTCATCGTCGGGATTGCCAGATACGAGAGGGATGAAGGCAGTTGCCCAGATGCTCCGGCCGAAGAGCTCGAGGCCAAAATTCTCGCATTCGCCAAAGAACAAGACGTAGAGATGGATGAAGTCGAATTCGTCGGCAAGCCCCGCTATTATGCGGACAAGCTGGGCTGGTGGGCATTCGACCTAAAGTCGCGCGACGGAAACTACGTGGCATCGATCGATTGCGACCGTCGCATCACGGGTTTCGGGAAAATTCAGAAGCTTCCCTTGGAATCGGCGAAGCCGACACAATGACATCGCTTGACCGCACGCCTTGGGCGTATGCCGTCGACTCAGCCGCCTCACCGCCGACTGTCGCAAAAAAACGGGCGCCCTTTCGGACGCCCGTTTTGCACCGAAACCCGCTCGCGCCGATACTCAGCGCGGCAATTCCGAATGCCCCATCAGGTACGCATCGACCGAGCGCGCGCACTGGCGGCCTTCGCGGATCGCCCACACCACGAGCGACTGGCCGCGTCGCATGTCGCCTGCCGCGAACACCTTGTCGACCGACGTGTAGTACGAACGATCGCCTTCGGTCGCCGCACGCGCGTTGCCGCGCGCATCCTTCGCGACGCCGAATGCGTCGAGCACCGGCGCGGCCGGCTGCGTGAAGCCCATCGCGAGCAGCACGAGATCGGCCTTCATTTCGAATTCGGAACCCGGCACTTCCTGCATCTTGCCGTCCTTCCACTCGACACGCACCGCGATCAGCTTCTCGACCTTGCCGTTCTTGCCTTCGAGACGCTTCGTCGCGACCGCCCAGTCGCGCTCGCAGCCTTCCTCGTGCGACGACGACGTGCGCAGCTTGATCGGCCAGTACGGCCACACGAGCGGCTTGTTCTCCTCTTCCGGCGGCTGCGGCAGCAGTTCGAACTGCGTGACCTGCTTCGCGCCGTGACGGTTCGACGTGCCGACGCAGTCCGAACCCGTATCGCCGCCGCCGATCACGATCACGTGCTTGCCCTTCGCGAGCAGTTGGTCGACCAGCTTGTCGCCCGCATTCACGCGGTTCTGCTGCGGCAGGAAGTCCATCGCGAAATGAACGCCCGCGAGCTCGCGGCCCGGCACCGGCAAATCGCGCGGCGTTTCCGAACCGCCGGCGATCACGACCGCGTCGAATTCTTCCTTCAGCGTGTCCGGCGAAATGGTTTCCTTCGCGAGGCTGCCGATCGACTCGGGCAGCGGATCCTTGCCGATGAACACGCTCGTGCGGAACGTCACGCCTTCCGCTTCCATCTGCCGCATGCGGCGATCGATCAGCCACTTCTCAAGCTTGAAATCAGGGATCCCGTAACGCAGCAGGCCGCCGATGCGGTCGTTCTTCTCGAACACCGTCACGTCGTGGCCCGCTCGCGCGAGCTGCTGCGCGGCCGCGAGCCCCGCGGGGCCCGAACCGACGATCGCGACCTTCTTGCCGGTCTTGTGCTCGGCCGGCAGCGGCTTCACCCAGCCTTCCGCCCAGGCCTTGTCGATGATCGCGTGCTCGATCGACTTGATGCCGACCGGGTCGTCGTTGATCCCCAGCGTGCACGCCGCCTCGCACGGCGCCGGGCAGATGCGGCCCGTGAACTCGGGGAAGTTGTTGGTCGAATGCAGGACTTCGATCGCCTGCTGCCAGTCCTGGCGGTAAACGAGATCGTTGAAGTCGGGAATGATGTTGTTGACCGGGCACCCGTTGTTGCAGAACGGGATGCCGCAATCCATGCAGCGCGCGCCCTGGATCTTCGCGTCCGCGTCGGTCAGCGCCGCGACGAATTCCTTGTAGTGCTTCACGCGCGTGAGCGGTGCTTCGTACGCCTCGTGGCGGCGTTCGAACTCCAGAAAACCGGTTGCCTTGCCCATAAGGTGCTCTTCTGTTCGGTGTATCGGGTGGGGGAGCCGCGCGCGGCAGTCAAGCGCGCGCGGCATTCGCTATGTCGTTCGTCGCTCAGGCGGCCAGCACTTCCTTCGCCGCCTTCTTCGCACCGATCTCGCCCAGCGCGCGCTTGTATTCGTGCGGGAACACCTTCACGAACTGGCGGCGCGCCGCGTCCCAGTTTTCCAGCAGCGACTTCGCGCGCGGCGAACCCGTGAACTGGAAATGACGCTCGACGAGTCCCTTGAGCAGCGCTTCGTCGGTCGTGCCCTCGTGCCAGAGCGCGCGGTCGACCGTGCGCTCCTGCTCGGCCTGCTGCAGCACCGGCTCGAGCGCGACCATCGACTTGTTGCACTTGGCCGCGAACGTGCCTTCCGGATCGTAGATGTACGCGAGACCGCCCGACATGCCGGCCGCGAAGTTGCGCCCGGTCTCGCCGAGCACGACGACCGTGCCGCCCGTCATGTATTCGCAACCGTGATCGCCCGTGCCTTCGACGACCGCCGTCGCACCCGAGTTGCGCACGCAGAAGCGCTCGCCCGCCACGCCGCGGAAGAAGGCTTCGCCTTCGATCGCGCCGTACATCACCGTGTTGCCGCAGATGATGTTTTCCTCGGACTTGCCGCGGAAGTCGTTGGTCGGACGGATGATGATCCGGCCGCCCGACAGCCCCTTGCCGACGTAGTCGTTGCCGTCGCCGACGAGGTCGAGCGTCACGCCCTTCGCGAGGAACGCACCGAAGCTCTGGCCGGCCGTGCCCTTCAGCTGGATGTGCACCGCGTCGTCGGCCAGGCCGTCGTGGCCGTGCTTCTTCGCGATCACGCCCGACAGCATCGCGCCGACCGTCCGGTTCACGTTGCGCACCGGCTGGATGAACGACACATGCTCGCCGTTCTCGATCGCGGCCTTCGCCTTCTCGATCAGCACGTGGTCGAGCGCGCGCTCGAGGCCGTGATCCTGCACGTCGACGTGACGCCGTGCGACGTCCTCGCATTCTTCCGGCTGGTAGAACACGCGCGAGAAGTCGAGGCCCTTCGCCTTCCAGTGCTCGATGCCCTTGCGCGTATCGAGCAGGTCGGCGCGGCCGATCAGGTCGTCGAACTTCGCGATGCCGAGTTGCGCCATGATCTCGCGCACTTCCTCGGCGACGAAGAAGAAGTAGTTCACGACGTGCTCGGGCTGGCCCTTGAACTTCGCACGCAGCACCGGATCCTGCGTCGCGACGCCGACCGGGCACGTGTTCAGGTGGCACTTGCGCATCATGATGCAGCCTTCGACGACGAGCGGCGCCGTCGCGAAGCCGAATTCGTCCGCGCCGAGCAGCGCGCCGATCACGACGTCGCGGCCCGTCTTCATCTGGCCGTCGGCCTGCACGCGGATGCGGCCGCGCAAGCGGTTCAGCACCAGCGTCTGCTGCGTTTCGGCGAGGCCGAGTTCCCACGGCGTGCCCGCGTGCTTCACCGACGACAGCGGCGACGCGCCCGTGCCGCCGTCGTGGCCGGCGATCACGACGTGGTCGGCCTTCGCCTTCGCGACGCCGGCCGCGACCGTGCCCACGCCCACTTCCGACACGAGCTTCACCGAAATGCTCGCCACCGGGTTCACGTTCTTCAGGTCGTGGATCAGTTGCGCCAGATCCTCGATCGAGTAGATGTCGTGGTGCGGCGGCGGCGAGATCAGGCCGACGCCCGGCACCGAGTAACGCAGCTTGCCGATATAGTCGGACACCTTGTGGCCCGGCAGCTGGCCGCCTTCCCCCGGCTTCGCGCCCTGCGCCATCTTGATCTGGATTTGGTCGGCCGAGGCGAGGTACTCGGCGGTGACGCCGAAGCGGCCCGACGCGACCTGCTTGATCTTCGAGCGCAGCGAATCGCCGTCCTTCAGCGGAATGTCGCTGACGATCTCGTCGCCGATCACCGACTTCAGCGTCTCGCCCGACTTGATCGGAATGCCGCGCAGTTCGTTGCGGTAGCGCTTCTGGTCCTCGCCGCCTTCGCCGGTGTTCGACTTGCCGCCGATCCGGTTCATCGCGACCGCGAGCGTCGCGTGCGCTTCGGTGCTGATCGAACCGAGCGACATCGCGCCCGTCGCGAAACGCTTGACGATCTCCTTCGCCGGCTCGACGTCGTCGATCGGGATCGCCTTGGTCGGCTCGACCTTGAACTCGAACAGGCCGCGGAACGTCATGTGACGCTTGGTCTGGTCGTTGATCAGGTGCGCGTATTCCTTGTACGTCTGGTACGAGTTGCTGCGCGTCGCGTGCTGCAGCTTCGCGATCGAATCCGGCGTCCACATGTGGTCTTCGCCGCGCACGCGGTACGCGTACTCGCCGCCCGCGTCGAGCATGTCGCGCAGGACCGGGCTGTCGCCGAACGCGTCGCGGTGCAGGCGGATCGCTTCTTCCGCGACTTCGAACAGGCCGATGCCGCCGACCTTCGACGCCGTGCCCTTGAAGTACTTCTCGACGAGGTCGCTCGACAGACCGAGCGCTTCGAAGATCTGCGCGCCGGTGTACGACATGTACGTCGAGATGCCCATCTTCGACATCACCTTCTGCAGGCCCTTGCCGACCGCCTTCGTGAAGTTGTAGACGGCCTTCTCCGGCGACAGGTCGCCCGGCAGGCCTTCGGCCATCTTCGCGAGCGTTTCCATCGCGAGGTACGGGTGCACGGCTTCCGCACCGTAGCCCGCGAGCAGCGCGAAGTGGTGCGTCTCGCGCGCGGAGCCCGTCTCGACGACGAGGCCCGTGCTGGTGCGCAGCCCTTGCTGGACGAGGTGCGTGTGGATCGCCGACGTGGCGAGCAGCGCCGGAATCGCGACGTGCTCGGCGTCGGTCTTGCGGTCCGACACGATCAGGATGTTGTAGCCCGACTTCACCGCGTCGACGGCTTCGGCGCACAGCGACGCGAGGCGCGCCTCGATGCCTTCCTTGCCCCACGCGACCGGGTAGCAGATGTTCAGTTCGTACGCGCTGAACTTGCCGCCCGTGTACTGGTCGATCGCGCGGATCTTCGCGATGTCCTTGAAGTCAAGCACCGGCTGCGACACTTCGAGCCGCATCGGCGGGTTGATGTTGTTCGTGTCGAGCAGGTTCGGCTTCGGGCCGATGAACGACACGAGCGACATCACCATGTTCTCGCGGATCGGGTCGATCGGCGGGTTCGTGACCTGCGCGAACAGCTGCTTGAAGTAGTGATAGAGCGTCTTGTTCTTGTTCGACATCACCGCGAGCGGCGAGTCGTTGCCCATCGAGCCGACGGCCTCTTCGCCCTGCTGCGCCATCGGCGCCATCAGGAACTTCAGGTCCTCCTGCGTATAGCCGAACGCCTGCTGGCGATCGAGCAGCGCGGCGCCCGGCGTGCGGCCGGCCGCGACTTCCTCGGCCTTCGGCTCGATCTCGTCGAGCTTGATGCGCACCGCGTCGATCCAGCTCTTGTACGGCTTCGCGTTCGCGAGGTTGTCCTTCAGTTCCTTGTCGTCGATGATGCGGCCGTGTTCCATGTCGATCAGGAACATCTTGCCCGGCTGCAGGCGCCACTTCTTGACGATCTTCGATTCGGGGATCGGCAGCGTGCCGGCTTCCGACGCCATGATGACGAGGTCGTCGTCGGTCACGATGTAGCGCGCGGGGCGCAGCCCGTTGCGGTCGAGCGTCGCGCCGATCTGGCGGCCGTCGGTGAACGCGATCGCGGCCGGGCCGTCCCATGGCTCCATCATCGCGGCGTGGTATTCGTAGAACGCGCGGCGGTTCTCGTCCATCAGCGTGTGCTGTTCCCACGCTTCCGGGATCATCATCATCACCGCGTGCACGAGCGGGTAGCCGGCCATCACCAGCAGTTCGAGACAGTTGTCGAACGAGGCGGTATCCGACTGGCCCGGGTAGATCAGCGGCCACAGCTTCGGCAGATCGTCGGCGAGCACGTGCGACGCGATCGCGCCGGTACGCGCGTTCAGCCAGTTCACGTTGCCCTTCACGGTGTTGATCTCGCCGTTGTGCGCGATCATCCGGTACGGGTGAGCCAGCTCCCACGCCGGGAACGTGTTGGTCGAGAAGCGCTGGTGCACGAGCGCGAGCGCCGACACGACGCGCGGGTCCTGCAGGTCGCGGTAGTACACGCCGACCTGGCCCGCCAGCAGCAGCCCCTTGTAGACGACCGTGCGCGCCGACATCGACGGCACGAAGTATTCCTTGCCGTGCTTGAGCTTCAGCGCCTGGATGCGGTGGCTCGCCGTCTTGCGGATCACGTACAGCTTCCGCTCGAGCGCGTCCGTCACCATGATGTCCTTGCCGCGGCCGATGAAGATCTGGCGGATCAGTGGCTCGCTCGCCTTCACCGTCGGCGAGATCGGCATCGCATGGTCGACCGGCACGTCGCGCCAGCCGAGCACGACCTGGCCTTCGGCCTTCACCGTACGCTCGAGTTCCTGCTCGCACGCGAGACGCGATGCGTTCTCCTTCGGCAGGAAGATCATTCCGACCCCATATTCGCCGGCCGGCGGCAGGTTCACGCCCTGCTTCGCCATTTCCTCGCGATAGAACGCGTCCGGAATCTGGATCAGGATGCCCGCACCGTCGCCCATCAGCGGATCGGCGCCGACCGCGCCGCGGTGATCGAGGTTCTCGAGGATCTTCAGACCCTGCTGAATGATCTCGTGGCTCTTCTTGCCCTTGATGTGAGCGACGAAGCCGACGCCGCAGGCGTCGTGTTCGTTTTGCGGGTCGTACAGACCTTGTGCGGCGGGCACCGCGGCGAGCGGCTGCTGGTGGTCGTTCATGGGGACACCGTCGTAAAGGGGGCCTGGAGGCCGTTGAACCGTATTCTTGTTGCCATCGATCCCGCTCCCGACGGGAGACGGCGCGGCCGACAGTGGTTGGGCAAGCTTCGCCCGGGCCACCGGAATTCGGAATATACGCGACGAATCAAGGGAATAGCAACAAAAACCGCTTGATCGAACCCCAATTAAACGAATGCCTTGATATGGTGCCGTTTTATTGGGGACGTATCGCTTTGGTGCAAAAAGAAGCGGCGCCCGCAGCGCCGCTTCCGGCCCGCCTTTCCGGCCTTATTGCTGGATCGGCGGCGTGTTCTCGCGCACCTTTCTGGGGCGTCCGCGCGGCAACGGCGAAACGCGCCGGTTCGCGGTGCGCGCCGCCCACTCGCGGTAATTCTCGCCGCCGAGCACCCAGCCTTTCAGCGTCGCCTGCTGCAGCTGGTCGGCCTGCCGCTCGTCGAGCGGTTGCTCGCACAGCTCCTTGTACGCGCGCTGGCGGTCGAACGGCGTATTGCCGAGCGCCCAGTAAAGCGGATGGTCGGTGATCAGGCTGTCGACGGTGAGCCCGACGTGATGCCGGTAGCTCGACCACCGATACGCCTCGGGCGTCGCGACGAGCTGCGAGCGCACCGGGCTCATCTCGACCACGCGGCTCGCGAGCAGGAAATAGCGCTCGCCTTCGATCACCGTCGCGCGATAGCGGCCTTCCCACAGGGTGCCGCGCCGCGAATAGCGCCGGTTGAAATGCGCGACGTAGCGGCGGCCGACGGCTTGCATCGCCTTCGGCAGACTCGCCTCGTCGCTCGGCGTCACGAGAAGTTGCACCTGGCGCGGCAGCAGCACGTAGGCATGCACCGACAGGTGATGATCGCGTGCGGCGGCCTTCAGGCAATCGATGAAGAGTTCGTAGTCCTGGTCGTCGACGAACGCGGGTTGCTGATCCAGGCCGCGCAATATTACGTGCTGCGGCTGGTCGGGAACGTAGAGTCGTGCTAACCGTGCCATGCTGAATGTCCGTTTGAACGCGTTAGGAAATACCCGGAGGTCCGAAATTGCGCACCTGCGTAGAATGCCCGTCCCTGCGGCGCGCGTAAGCGTACGGTCGTGCGAATCCTAGGGAGAAAACTCTAACTTACGAGCTTGTTTGGTTTTAAACGCAGTCGTCATAATGAGCACGCCTTTGATCGGAGGAGACACAATGAAACGAAAACTGGCCATTACGGGGGCCGCAGCGCTCGCATTCGCGTTCGCGGGCGGCACGGCACACGCACAATCCGCGGGTGATTTCTACGTCAGCACCGGCTGGTTCCACCTTTCGCCGCAGGACAGCAGCGACCCGCTGTTCGTCTACGGCGTAGGCGGTACGCCCATCAACCAGTCGATTCCCAACACCGGCGCCGGTATCAGCGACGCCGACACGCTTGGGCTCGCAACCGGCTACTTCATCACCGACCATATCTCCACCGAGCTCGTTATGGGGATACCGCCGAAGTTCGACATTACCGGCAAGGGTCAGTTCGAAAGATTCGGCGTACTCGGCCGCGCGTACCAGTGGAGCCCCGCCGTACTGCTCCGCTACCACTTCAACGACGCCAACGCGAAGTTCCGTCCGTATGTCGGCATCGGCGCGACGTATGTCTGGTTCACCGGCGCGAAAATCACGAACGGCAGCTTCGAGAACGGCGTGCTCGGCGGCCCCACCAGCGCGACGACGAGCAACCAGTGGGCCCCCGTCTTCAACGCTGGGTTCACGTACAACTTCACGAAACACTGGTTCGCGGGCCTGTCGCTCTCGTACATCCCCGTCAGCGTGACCGCGACCTTCACGACGGCCCGCCGGACGCCGGTCGGGACGCTGACGGAAACGTCGAAGGCCCACATCTCGCTGAACCCGATCGTCACGTACCTGAACGTCGGCTACCGTTTCTAAGCGTAGTCGAATATTTGGGGAATGGTTAATCCTGCTGCAATTTGTAGCGGATTTTTCGTGGCGTAACGTCTCCACGATGCAAAACGCCCCGGCGGGCCTCCCGTCGGGGCGTCGTTTTTTCGCGTCGGGCACGTTCCGGGCAAGGGTTTTACCGGACGCCGCCGCGGTCGGGGCCGCGGTCGTGGCCGTCAGACGACGTCGATGTCGTCCAGCGCATCGGGCGCGATCAGGTCGATGCGGTCGGTGCAGACCGCGTCGACGCCCCAGCGCGCGAGTTCGCGCGCCCGTTCGAGGTCGTTCACCGTGTAAACCAGGATGCGCAGCCCGGCGGCCTTGATCGCGCGCACGAGCGGTTCGTCGAGGCGGGTGTGGTCTGCATGCAACGACACGCAGCCGAGCGCGTCGACGACCTGCGCATGCCAGTCGTCCGGCACGACTTCGTAGAGCATTCCGCGCGGCAGCGCCGGCGCGGACGCGCGCGCCTGTTGCAGTGCGTCGAACGAGAACGACGACAGCAGCGGCGCCACCGCGGCATCGCGCCAGTACGCGGCCGCGTCGGCCGCCACGCGCCGCCCCGTTTCGCGCTCGCGCCCCGGGCACGGCTTGATCTCGACGTTCGCGGCCAGCCCGTGCGCGATGCAGCGCGCCGCCGCGGCCTCGAGCGTCGGCATCCGTTCGCCCGCGAAGCGCGCATCGCGCCACGCGCCCGCGTCGAGCGCGGCCAGCGCCGCATAACGCATGCCCGCCGCCGCGCCGTGGCCGTTCGACGTCCGGTCGACGGTATCGTCGTGCAGCAGGAACGTCACGTCGTCAGCCGACAGCTTCGCGTCGAACTCGACCATCCGGTGACCGCGCCGCGCGCCTTCGTCGAGCGCGGCAAGCGTGTTCTCCGGCGCGAGCGTGCCACCGCCGCGATGGGCGACGACGCGCGGATAGGGCCAGTCGGTGCGGATCGTCATCGTCGGTCTCCCGGCAGTCGGACGGTTTCAGCCGGCGCGCTTGCCGGTTTCGGGATCGAAGAAATGCAGCCGGTGCGCGGGCAACGCCGCCGCCAGCGCGGTGCCACGCGCGGGACGGTCCGCGTGCGGCAGGCGCACCGCGACGTCGTGATCGCCCCAGCGGCCGTGCGCGAGATTGTCCGCGCCGAGCAGCTCGCACGAATCGACCGGCAGCGTCGCCTGCGCGACGCCCGGCTGCGGCGTCATGTGTTCGGGACGCACGCCGAGCACCCAGTCGCGCCCGGCGGCGATTTCGCGGCCGATGCCCGGCGCGCCGGCGACCGGCAGCGCGGGGCCGCCGCCCGCGACCGTGAAGGTCGCGCCGTCTTCCGACAGCCGGCCGTGCAGCAGGTTCATCGCCGGCGAGCCGATGAAGCCCGCGACGAACACCGTCGCCGGCTTTTCGTACACGTCGACCGGCGCGCCGATCTGTTCCGCGTAACCGCGGTTCATCACGATCACGCGCTGCGCGAGCGTCATCGCCTCGATCTGGTCGTGCGTCACGTACACGCTCGTCGTCGCGAGCCGCGCGTGCAGCCGCTGGATCTCGAGCCGCATCTGCACGCGCAGCTTCGCGTCGAGGTTCGACAACGGCTCGTCGAACAGGAACACCGACGGCTCGCGCACGATCGCGCGCCCCATCGCGACGCGCTGCCGCTGGCCGCCCGACAACTCGCGCGGCCGCCGCGCGAGCAGCGGCTCGAGCTCGAGGATCTTCGCGGCCGCGGCCACCCGCGCATCGATCGTCGCGCGCTCGATGCCGCGGATCTTCAGCCCGTAGCCCATGTTCTGCGCGACCGTCATGTGCGGATACAGCGCGTAGTTCTGGAACACCATCGCGATGTCGCGATCCTTCGGCTCCAGCGTGTTGACGACCCGGTCGCCGATCGCGATCTCGCCGTCCGTCACCGACTCGAGCCCCGCGATCATCCGCAGCAACGTCGACTTGCCGCAGCCCGACGGGCCGACCAGCACGATGAATTCGCCGTCGGCGATCTCCACGTCAATGCCGTGCAGCACGTGCTGCTTGCCGTCGTAGGATTTCCTGACGCCCTTCAAGCTCAGTGCAGCCATACCTGGTCCTTCTCCCGGTTACCGTCGGTCGTTCATTTCTCGGAATCGACGAGGCCGCGCACGAACCAGCGCTGCATCGCCAGCACGACGACGAGCGGCGGGATCATCGCCAGCAGCGTCGCCGCCATCACGTATTGCCACTCGGTCGCGGCGTCGCCGCTCGCGATCATCGTCTTGATGCCGACCACCGCCGTCGACAGCGACGCTTCCGTCGTGATCAGGATCGGCCACAGATACTGGTTCCAGCCGTAGATGAACGTGATCACGAACAGCGCGGCGATGCTCGTCTTCGACAGCGGCAGCACGACGTCCCAGAAGAAGCGCAGCGGGCCCGCGCCGTCGATGCGCGCCGCATCCATCAGTTCGTCGGGCAGCGTCATGAAGAACTGACGGAACAGGAACGTCGCGGTCGCCGACGCGATCAGCGGCATCGCGAGCCCCGCATAGGTGTTCGTCAGATGCAGCGTCGACACGACCTGCACGGTCGGGAAGATCCGCACTTCCACCGGCAGCATCAGCGTGACGAAGATCAGCCAGAACGCCGTGTTGCGAAACGGGAAGCGGAAATAGACGATCGCGTACGCGGACAGGATCGACACCGCGATCTTGCCGACCGCGATCCCGAGCGCCATCGCGAAGCTGTTCACGAGCAGGCGGCCGAACGGCGCCGTCGTGCCGCCGCTGCCGTGCCCCCAGATGTACGCGACGTTCTCGAACAGGTGCGTGCTCGGCACGAGCGATAGCGGCACCGTGAACACTTCCTGCGCGTTCATCGTCGCCGCGCAGAACGCGACGTAGACGGGGAACACGATCAGGACGACGCCGGCGATCAGCACCGCGTGGCAGAACAGGTCGAAGCCCTTGCGATTCTCGATCATGCGTATTGCACCCTGCGTTCGACGAAGCGGAACTGGATCACCGTGAGCCCCACGACGATGATCATCAGCACGACCGACTGCGCACCCGAGCTGCCGATGTCGAGCCCCTGGAAGCCTTCCGCGAAGATCTTGTAGATCAGCGTCCTGGTGCTCTGCGCCGGGCCGCCGCCGGTGGCCGCGTCGATCACCGGGAAGGTGTCGAAGAACGCGTAGACGAGGTTCACGACCAGCAGGAAGAAACTCGTCGGCGACAGCAGCGGCAGCACGATGTTGAAGAAGCGCCGCACCGGCCCCGCGCCGTCGATCGCCGCCGCCTCGATCAGCGAGCGCGGAATCGCCTGCAGCCCCGCGTAGAAGAACAGGAAGTTGTAGCTCACCTGCTTCCATACCGACGCCAGCACGACGAGAAACATCGCCTGACCGCCGTTCAGCGCGTGGTTCCATACGATGCCGCCCTTCGCGAGCGCATACGTGATCAGGCCGATGCTCGGGTTGAACAGGAACGCCCACAGCACGGCCGCGATCGTCGGCGCGACCGCGTACGGCCAGATCAGCAGCGCGCGGTACGCGCGCGCGCCGCGGATCACGCGGTCGGCGCATGCGGCGAGCAGCAGCGACACGACGAGCCCGCTCACCGTGACGAGCGAGCTGAACACGAGTGTCGTGCGAAACGAATCGAGATACAGCGGATCGGCGAACAGGTGCGCGAAGTTCGCGAAGCCGACGAACTCGCTCGACGTGCCGAACGCGTCCTGCGTCTGCGTCGACTGCCACAGCGCGACGCCGGCCGGCCACAGGAAGAACACGGCGGTGATCGCGAGCTGCGGCGCGATCAGCAGGTACGGCACCGGGCTCGTACCGAAACGGGAACGGGATTGCATCGCGGGTGTCCGGTCAGGCGAAACGGAAGGGAAACCGCGCCGCCGGACGGCACGCGCTGACGCGCGGCGCCGCCGGCGGCACGAACCCGATGCGCGCTCAGCCGCCCGACTTCTCGAAGCGGCGCAGCAGTTCGTCGCCGCGCGAGGCGGCCGAATCGAGCGCGTCCTTCGGCGACTTCTTCTGCGCCCAGACCTGTTCGAACTCCTCGTCGACGATCGTGCGGATCTGCGGCATGTTGCCCAGCCGCAGCCCCTTCGTGTACGGCAGCGGCGGCTTGTTCAACATCTGCTTGATCGCGGTTTCGGCGCTCGGGTTCTTCGCGTAGAAGCCCTGCTGGCGCGTCAGGTCGTACGCGGCGGTCGTCACCGGCAGGTAGCCCGTATCCTGGTGCCACTTCGCGGCGACGGCAGGCGTTGCCAGGTATGCGAGGAATTTCGCGACGCCCTTGTAGGTCGCCGGATCCTTGCCGGCCAGCACCCACAGGCTCGCGCCGCCGATGATCGCGTTCTGCGGCGCACCCTTCACGTCCGCGTCGTACGGCAGCATCCCCGTGCCGTAGCTGAACTTCGCGAATTTCTGCACGTTCGCGAGCGCCCCCGACGACGTCGTCAGGATCCCGCAGTCGCCGCTGTAGAACTTCGCCGACGCTTCATCCTTGCGGCCCGCGTACGTGAACGTGCCGTCCTTCGCCATCTGCTGCAGGAACGCGATATGGGCGATCTGCTGCGGCTTGTTGAACTCGAGCACGGCGTCCGTACCGTCGAAGCCGTTGTTGCGGCTCGCGAACGGCAGCCCGTGCCACGCGCTGTAGTTTTCGAGCTGGATCCAGCCCTGCCAGCCGGTCGTGAAGCCGCAGGCCATCCCCGACTTGCGCAGCTTCTCGGCATCCGCCTTCACGTCGGCCCACGTCTTCGGCGGCTGGTTCGGATCGAGGCCCGCCTTCTTGAACGCGTCCTTGTTGTAGTACAGCACCGGCGTCGAGCTGTTGAACGGCATCGAGACCAGGTGGCCCGTCTTCGCGTCGCTGTAGTAGCTCGCGATGGTCGGCACGAACGCCTTTTCGTCGAGCGTCACGCCGGCCTGCTTGAACACGTCGTAGACGGGCACGACCGCCTTCTTCGCCTGCATCATCGTCGCCGTGCCGACTTCGTACACCTGCAGGATCGCCGGCGCGTTGCCGCTGCGATAGGCCGCGATGCCGGCCGCGAGCGCCTGGTCGTAGGTGCCCTTGAAGACCGGCACGATCTTGTAGTCGCTTTGCGACGCGTTGAACTGGTCGGCGATCGCATTGACCCGCTCGCCGAGCGCGGCCTCCATCGCATGCCAGAACTGGATTTCCGTCGCGGCGAGCGCGACGTGCTGCGCCCCGAACATCAACGCGCCGCCGAGCGCGATCGACCGAACCAGTGTCCCCGCAGGCTTCTTCTTCATCGACCTCTCCTATGAAAACGTTACCAACAGCGTGTGCAACATTCCCGTCGCCATTGAACCGGCGAAGTCTAGTGATCGTTTGTGACAGTCAGTTGTCGTTGATGACGAACAGGCGCTGGTATTCCTTCAGCGCGAAGCGGTCGGTCATGCCGGCGATGTAGTGCGCGACGAGACGCGGCTGCTGCGCCGCGTCGTCGGACTGGTACGGCGGCGGCAGCAGGCGCGGATCGTCGATGAACGCGTCGAACAAGCCCGTGACCACGCGCTGCGCCTTGCTCGCCATGCGCATCACCTTGTAGTGGCGATACAGGTTCTTGAAGAGGAAGCGCTTGAGGGCCGCTGCCTGCGCGGCGACCTCGGGGCTGTGCGACACGAGCGGCGGTGCGTCGCGCACGTCGTCGAGCGACGCGGGCGCGACGCGCACGAGATTGCGCGTCGTCTCGTCGATCAGGTCGACGATCAGCGTGTTGATGATGCGGCGCACCGTCTCGTGCACGAGACGGCGGCCTTCGAGATGCGGGAATTCGGCGAGCGCGGCGTCGTAGTGACGCTGCCACAGCTCGACTTCCGCGAGTTGCTCGATCGTGATCAGGCCGGAGCGCAGGCCGTCGTCGACGTCGTGGTTGTTGTACGCGATTTCATCGGCGATGTTCGCGAGCTGCGCTTCGAGCGACGGCTGGCGGCCCTGCAGGAAGCGCTCGCCGAGCGCGCCGAGCTTGCGCGCGTTCTCGCGCGAGCAGTGCTTCAGGATGCCTTCGCGCGTCTCGAAGCACAGGTTCAATCCGTTGAACGCGCCGTAGTGCTCCTCGAGCTCGTCGACCACGGCGAGGCTTTGCAGGTTGTGCTCGAAGCCGCCGTGCTCGCGCATGCACGCATTCAGCGCGTCCTGCCCGGCATGGCCGAACGGCGTATGGCCGAGATCGTGCGCGAGCGAGATCGCTTCGACGAGATCCTCGTTCAGGCGCAGGTTGCGTGCGACCGAGCGCGCGATCTGCGCCACTTCGAGGCTGTGCGTGAGGCGTGTGCGGAACAGGTCACCTTCGTGATTGACGAAGACCTGCGTCTTGTATTCGAGCCGGCGAAACGCGGTCGAATGGACGATGCGGTCGCGATCGCGCTGGAATTCGGTGCGCGCCGCCGGCGGGGTTTCCGGATGGCGGCGGCCGCGCGACTGCGACGCGTGCGCGGCATACGGAGCGAGATGGGCTTCCAGCGCCGCCAGCGTCGGCGGCTCGGCCACCGGCGCGGCGGATGCGCGGCCGGCTTCGGGCAGTGTGCGGCTGGATGTCTCGCTCACGTCTCCTCCATGTCAGGGCGCCGGCACATCCGCGCCGCCGTTAGTGGGTCGTCTGCGCCAGTGTAGCGAATACCGCTTCGTCCGGCGCCTGCGTGATCAGCGTATCGCCGAATCGCTTCAGCAGGATGAACTTGATCGCGCCGGCCTCGGCCTTCTTGTCGACGCGCATCAGATCCATGTAGCGCGCGTCGCCGAGCGCGGGCCCGCGGGTCGGCAGATGCGCGGCCGCGATCACCGCATCGAGGCGCTGCCGCGACGCTTCGTCGAAGAGACCGAGCCGCACCGACAGGTCGCCCGCCATCACCATCCCGCAGCCGACCGCCTCGCCGTGCAGCCATTCGCCGTAGCCGAGCCCGGCTTCGATCGCATGGCCGAACGTGTGGCCGAAATTCAGGATCGCGCGCAGGCCGCCTTCGCGCTCGTCGGCCGCGACGACGCTCGCCTTGATCTCGCACGAACGCTTCACCGCATGCGCGAGTGCAGCCGGCTCGCGACGGTTCAGCGCACCGACGTTCGCCTCGATCCAGTCGAAGAACTCGGCATCGGCGATCGCGCCCGTCTTGATGACTTCGGCGACGCCCGCCGCCAGTTCGCGATCGGGCAGCGTCGTCAGCGCGCCGATGTCCGCGATCACGGCCTGCGGCTGGTAGAACGCGCCGATCATGTTCTTGCCGAGCGGGTGATTGATGCCCGTCTTGCCGCCGACCGACGAATCGACCTGCGACAGCAGCGTCGTCGGCACCTGGATGAACGGCACGCCGCGCATGTAGCACGCGGCGGCAAAGCCCGTCATGTCGCCGACCACGCCGCCGCCGAGCGCGACGAGCGTCGTCTTGCGATCCGCGTGATCGGTGAGCAGGCCGTCGAAGATCAGGTTCAGCGTTTCCCAGTTCTTGTACGCCTCGCCGTCCGGCAGCACGACCGTCGACACGCGCTTGCCGAGCGGCGCGAGCGCCGCGCGCAGCGCGTCGCCATAGAGCGGATCGACCGTCGTGTTCGTGACGATCGTGACGGACGAACCGTTGATGTGGGGAGCGAACAGCTCGGTGCGGCCGATCAGGCCAGCGCCAATATGAATCGGATAGGCGCGGTCGCCCAGATCGACGTTGACAGTAATCATGCTTGTAGCGGCTTGGCGATCACGCCGGCCAGTTCGAGTTGCATCAGCACCATGTTGACGAGACCGTTGACCGACGGACGGCCGGTCTCGATGACAAAATCCGCGCATTCGCGGTACAGCGGGTCGCGCACTTCGTACAACGCTTCGAGACGCCCCTTCGGATCTTCCGTCTGCAATAGCGGGCGGTTCTTGTCCTTGCGCGTGCGCAGCCACAGATCGTGCGGATTGGCGCGCAGATAGACGACGATGCCGTGGGTTTTCAGGCTGACGCGATTTTCCGGGCGCAGCACCGCGCCGCCGCCCGTCGCGAGCACGATGTTCTCGCGCTGCGCGAGATCGGCGATGACCTGCGTTTCGCGATCGCGAAACCCGGCCTCGCCCTCCAGCTCGAAGATCACCGGAATGCGCGCGCCCGTACGGGCCTCGATTTCGTGGTCGGAGTCGAAGAACGTCCTGTCGAGACGACGCGCGACCGCACGGCCCACGGTGGTCTTACCCGCTCCCATAAGGCCGACGAAAAATACGTTTGCATGTGGGTCCCGCGCTTGCAACGGCTTCCTCTGCTTCAATCTTGCTGGTGTGTGGCGCAGCTTACTGGCAAAGCGGCTGCCTTGTCGAGCCTGCGCCGGCGGCTTCCGGCCCCGTTTTCTCGGCGTCCACGTCGCCCGTGTCGGATGCGCCGCAACGCGCGTCGACGACGGTCGGCGTGATGAAGACGACCAGTTCGTTACGCTGGTCACGCTGCGCGCGGTGCCGGAAAAGCGCGCCCAGAAACGGTATTTTGCCCAAGAGCGGCACGCGCGTCACATCGTTCCGGTTCAGTTGTTCATAGATGCCGCCGATCGCGACCGTCCCGCCATTCTCGACCTCGACGCGCGTCTGCACGTGCTTCGTATGGATGGCGGGGCCGGCCGCGGTCGGCTCGCCGACGCTGTCCTTGGTGACGTCGAGATCGAGCACCACGCGCCCGTCCGGCGTGATCTGCGGCTCGACCTCCAGCTTGAGCGTCGCGCGACGGAACTGCACGCCGCTCATGCCATTGCCGACCTTCGCCTGGTACGGCAGCTCGGAGCCCTGTTCGACGATGGCCTTGACGCGGTCCGCCGTCACCACCCGCGGACGCGAAACGATCTGGCCCCGACCCTGTGCCTCTAGCGCACTCAGTTCGATGTCGAGTACGCGGCTGAGCGGCGCGGCGAACAGCGTGAAGCCGGCGGTCGCCGCGTCGAAACCGCCGAGCGGCCGCGCGGCGAGATCCAGCGCGTTGCGCGCGTCCGCCGTGAACGACGCACCCTCGGCCGACGACGGCCGTCCCTGCGCACGCAGCGCGACGCGCGCGCCAAGGTTGCGCGAGAAACCCTGCTCGCCCTCGACGATGCGGGCCTCGATGCGGACCTGCCGCGACGGCCGGTCGATCGCGTCGATCAGGCCCGCGATCTGAGCGAGGCGCGGCGCGAGATCGGTCACGAACAGCAGGTTCGTGCGCGGATCGGCCGCCGCGGCGCCGCGCTTCGACAGCAGGCGCTGGCCGGTCGCGCCGGCCAGCAGCCGTTGCAAGTCCTGCGCGCGCGGATAGTGCAGCGCGAACGTACGGCTCGCGAGCGGCTCCAGATCGGCGGCCCGCGCATGCATTTCGAAGCGCTCGCGTTCGCGCGCAGCCAGTTCGGTTGCCGGCGTGACCCAGATCACGTTGCCCCGCCGGGACATCGCGAGCCCGTGCGTGTCGAGCAGCGTGTCGAACGCTTCGCGCCAGCGGACGTTGTTCAGACGTAACGTCACCGTGCCGCGCACCTGCTCGCCGACGACGATATTGAGCCCCGTGAACCGCGCGATCGCGTCGAACGCAGCCGCGAGGCCGGCGCCCTGCAGATTCAGCGAGATCCGCCGCGCGTCGTCTGCATCGCCGGATTGCTGCGCCGCGGGGTCGCTCATTCGGGCCGGTGGCGCCAGCGGGATCGGCGGCCCCTCCAGCGTGGGGAGCGGTGCGGCGGTTTCCGTCTGCCGCGCCGCACGCGCCGCCTGATCGAACGGCGACGGGCCGGCGTCGTCCGCTACCGCGCCGTCCACGCCGTCAGCCACGCGCAACGGCTGCGACAGGCCCGGCACCGACACCTCCGTCGACCCGGCCGGCCAGACCGCCGGCAGCGGCGGCAACGACGCGGTTGCGTCAGCCGCCGTCATGCCGGCCCAGACGACAAACACCCACCAGCCGTGTTTCGTCATGGCCGGCCTCCGTCGTCCAGGACGAGCCGCTGCGATCCGTCCGCCGTCGCAAGCGTCACGGCAGCGCGATCGACGCGCACTACGCGCGCGGCCCCCAGCACCTCGCCGGGCGCGACGGTCGTGAACGCGCCGCCGCCGTCGTCGAACAACGCGAGACCGGTACGCGCATCGCGAATCGTGCCGGCAAGACGAGCTGCGCGCCCCGCCGCTTCGGTCGGGCCAGCCTCACCGAACGGATCGGCGTCGGACGCAGCGGCACGAACCGGCGTGTCGGCCGCCGCGGCGGTGGCTGCCGGCAGCGCCGGAAACACGTCGACGGACATATCCACCCGCACCGCCGACATGCCACGCTCGATACGCAGCGCCGACGGTACGGCCAACACCGGCAAGCGCGCCAGCCCGCCGACCATATGCACGAGCGCGCCAAAGCCGCCATCCGCGACGATGCGCACGGTGCGCCGGCCGTCCGGTGCCGCGCCATCGGCGCGCTGCGGTTCGATCGACACACCCTGCAGCCCGCTCGATGCAGCGACATCGGCCAGCTCCAGCATCAACTCGGCCCATTCCGGCGCATCCGGCAACCGATCGTCGCGTGTCGACGCACGATGCCCGTCACGCCGTTGTCCGGCGGAAGCAAGCACGCGTTGCGCGTCGGCCTCACGCGCCTGCGCTGCGGCGAGCAACGCGCGACCGTGTGCCAGCCCGCTCCAGTCGGCCGTATTCGCCAGATGAATGCCGCCGGCCGACACGGCAACGAATGCCAGCACGCAACCCGCGACGTGCACGGCCGCCGGCGACACGCGCGGCATGCGGCCCACCCCGGCGCCTGCGTGCAGCGCCGGCCGATGCACGAGCGCTGTCATGCGCCACCTCCCGACACCGTCCGCGACGACATCGCGTCGTGCCAGCGCAACTGCACCGAGAAAAGGAACGGCATCCCGGCCGCGGAAGCCGGCGCATCCGACGCAGGCTTCAACGTCTCGATATCGATCCGCCAGTCGCGCTGCTCGCGCGCCATCGCGGCGAGCCACCGCGCAGCCGCCCGGTAACTCGCGGCGCGCGCGTCGAGCACGGCGCCGGTCGTCGTCATGCGCAGTGCGTCGAGCCGGACATGATCGGCGCGCACTTGCTTCAGGGTCGCCAGCAACCCTGCCACGCGCCGGTAAGGCGCAGCCAGCGCAGCCGCCTGCGCTTCGCGCTGCGCGATGGCGGCGGCGGCACGGGCGGCGCGCGTCGCAACGGCCACTTGCGGCTGCAACTGCCGCAGCCGCGCCTCCACGCCGGCGCGCTCGGCGTCCACTCGCCACCGCGACAACACGGCGGCACCCGTCCACAGGCCGGCGCCGAGCATGCCGAGCAGGATCGCCACACCGCACTGCGCGGCCCGACGGCGCCGTAAGGCCTGCGCCAATCGTTCGCGGTACGGCAGCAGGTTGAAGTCGCCGAATATCGCCCGTCCCGCCTGCCCGGCCGCCACCGCCCCGCCTCCGTTCGCCGCCACGTGATCGGCCGTCATTCCCACACCCCGCGCAACGCCAACCCGACTGCGACGGCAAACGCCGGGCCGCCCGGCATGCCGGCGCGCGCGCGCGGCTGGCCATCCCAGCCCGCACAGTCGAACGGGACCGCCGCCGTGCCGAGTACGTCGCCAATCTCGGCGACGGACGTATCGAAGCGGGCGATAGATCGCTCGTCCCCGGCAACGAGTACGCAACGCACGGCCCCGAACACACGTCGGCGCAACGCATCGGGAAGTGCCTCCGGCAACGTGCCGGACAGCGCGAGCGCCGGGGTGGTCGACGGGCCCTCGATTCGCCAGCCGCGCACGCCCGTGTCGCCGAACCAGAGCGCCGCGTAGGCGCCCTGCGCGTCGAGTTCGAACTGCGCGGCATAGCGCAGCGCGCGCAGCACGGCGGCCGACTCGCCGTCGATCACCGTCAGGTCTATACCGGCCTGGGCGGCCACGTCGATCCGCCGCTCGAGCAGTGCCAGCGGCGCCACCGCCACCGCGATCTCGCCGGACCGCGCGCCGCCGTAGTGCCGCCAGTCGAACGCGAGACTGTCCGGCGCCAGCCCCGAGATGCGCTCGGCCGCCTGCCGCGCGGCATCCGGGATGTCGCCGCGCCCGGCCAGATCGAGCGTCGCGGTGCGCATCTCGTCGTCGTGCAGCGCCATCACGCCGTGCGCGTCGCACCGCACATCGGACGCCGACAGCCGCGCCACGGCTGCCGCCAGCGACCGCGCGACCGCCGCCCAGCGCGCGTCTTCCGGCCCGTCCGCCAACCCGACCGGTTCACGCTCGAGCCCCTCGACGCGCACGTCCGCGTCCCGGCCGCGCCGGCTCAGCACGGCCACCCTCACTTCGTGCGCACCGACGTCGATTCCCGTCGACCGATGCCTGCCCGGTGCAAACCGCGCCACCCATCGTCCTGCCATCCCAGCCTCCCGAGATCGTCGCGGCCCACGCCGCGTTTCCGAGACCTGATTCTGCAAAGCGACGCGTGCGGCCGACAGTCGGCCAGACGGCCAGTATCCGCTCGTGGCGGCCGCGCCCGGACTATGCTGACGGCACGCCGACCCGCGGCTTTCCGACGGGCGGCCCCCGCGTCAGGACCGGTCTTACCGGGCAGCTATAATCGCGGGACTGTTTTCCGGTATGCCTATGCAATCCACGACTCCTACGTCCCCGCCTCCCGCCCCGGAGCCGAAGAAGCGACCCTGGTGGCAAAAAGTCCTGCTCGGCTTCGCCGCGATGTGCGTGGCCCTCGTCGTGGCCGGCGGCCTCGTGCTCGGCTACGCGCTCGTCGTCGCGTGGCCGAACATGCCGTCGCTCGACGCGCTGACCGACTATCGGCCGAAGGTGCCGCTGCGCATCTATACGTCGGATCACGTGCTGATCGGCGAATTCGGCGAGGAGCGCCGCGACGTCGTCCATTTCAAGGACGTGCCCGACTCGCTGAAGAAGGCGATCCTCGCGATCGAGGACGCGCGCTTCTACGATCACGGCGGCGTCGATCTCACCGGCATCATCCGCGCCGGCTTCGTCGCGCTGACGAACGGCCACGCGTCGCAGGGCGCGAGCACGATCACGATGCAGGTCGCGCGCAACTTCTTCCTGTCGAGCGAGAAAACCTACACGCGCAAGATCTACGAGATGCTGCTCGCGTACCGGATCGAGCGCGCGCTGACGAAGGATCAGATTCTCGAGGTCTACATGAATCAGATCTATCTCGGCCAGCGCGCGTACGGCTTCGCGAGCGCCGCGCGGGTCTATTTCGGCAAGGACCTGAAGGACATCACGCTCGCGGAAGCCGCGATGCTCGCGGGGCTGCCGAAGGCGCCGTCCGCGTACAACCCCGTCGTGAACCCGAAGCGCGCGAAGGTGCGTCAGGAATACATCCTGCAGCGGATGCTCGAGCTGAACTTCATCACGCGCGAACAGTACGACGAAGCCGCCGCGCAGCCGCTCGTCGTCAAGGGGCCGGGCCGCGATTTCAGCGTGCATGCCGAGTACGTCGCCGAAATGGTCAGACAGATGATGTACGCGCAGTATCGCGAGGAAACCTACACGCGCGGCTTCAACGTCGTCACGACGATCGATTCCGCGGACCAGCAGGTCGCGTACACCGCGCTGCGCAAGGGCATCATGGATTACGAGCGCCGCCACGGCTATCGCGGGCCGGAGGGCTTCATCGAGCTGCCGGCCGGTGCCGACGATCGCGAACAGGCGATCGACGACGCGCTGCTCGAGCACCCCGACAACGGCGAGCTGATCGCCGCGGTCGTGACGGCCGCGAGCCCGCGCCAGATCACGATTGCGTTCATCGACGGCAGCACGGCGACGATCGAGGGCGACAACCTGCGCTTCGCGTCGGGCGCGCTGTCCGCCAACGCGCAGCCGAACCGCCGCATCCGCCCCGGCGCGATCGTCCGCGTCGTGAAGAACGACGCCGGCAAATGGTCGATCACGCAGTTGCCGCAGGTCGAAGGCGCGTTCCTGTCGATCGTCCCGCAGGACGGCGCGATCCGCTCGCTCGTCGGCGGCTTCGACTACAACAAGAACAAGTTCAACCACGTCACGCAGGCGTGGCGGCAGCCGGGTTCGTCGTTCAAGCCGTTCATCTACTCGGCATCGCTCGACAAGGGCCTCGGGCCGGCCACCGTGATCAACGACGGCCCGCTGTATTTCAGCGCCGCGGAAACCGGCGGCCAGCCGTGGGAGCCGAAGAACTACGGCGGCGGCTTCGAGGGCCCGATGTCGATGCGCACCGCGCTGCAGCGCTCGCGCAACCTCGTTTCGATCCGAATCCTGAACCACATCGGCACGAAATACGCGCAGCAATACATCACGCGCTTCGGCTTCGACGCCGAGCGCCATCCCGCCTACCTGCCGATGGCACTCGGCGCCGGCCAGGTCACGCCGCTGCAGATGGCGGGCGCGTATTCGGTCTTCGCGAACGGCGGCTACCGCATCAATCCGTACCTGATCGCCGAAGTCACCGATCCGAACGGCGCGATCGTCGCGCGCGCGCAGCCGCTCGTCGCCGAGCAGAACGCGCCGCGCGCGATCGACGCGCGCAACGCCTACGTGATGAACAGCCTGCTGCAGAGCGTCGCGCAGCGCGGCACGGGCGCGCGGACCAACGTGCTGAAGCGCACCGACCTCGCGGGCAAGACCGGCACGACGAACGACTCGCACGACGCGTGGTTCGCCGGCTACCAGCACACGCTCGCCGCGATCGCGTGGATCGGCTACGACAATCCGCGCAGCCTCGGCGATCGCGAAACCGGCGGCGGCCTGTCGCTGCCGGTCTGGATCGACTACATGGGTGCGGCGCTCAAGGGCGTGCCCGAGTTCAAGCCGACGGCGCCCGACGGCGTCGAATCGCTCGGCGGCGAGCTGTACTTCACCGAGTTCACGCCGGGTCACGGCTTCGTGTCGACGGTCGGCGTGCCGCAGGCGCCGGCCGCCCAGAACGTCGACGAGGCCGTACCGCACGTCGACGAACAGGAAAAGCAGGACATCATGAACCTGTTCCGCGGCCACTGACCCGCGGCCCCGGCCATGAAAAAAGCGCCCCACGGGGCGCTTTTTCGTTGGGCACGACGTTGGGGGGGGGGCAGTGCCCCGGCCGTCACGCGCTGAACGTGATCGGCAGGCCTGCCTGCTGGGTCGCGTACTCGGTGAGCGCCGCGAAGAACTCGGTGCCCGTGCGCGTATCGCGCCATGCGCCGTCGGTGAAACGGTAGTGGAATCCGCCCGCCTTCGCGGCAATCCACACTTCCTTCATCGGCGGCTGCAGGTTGACGATGATCTTCGAGCCGTTCTCGAACGTCAGCGTCAGCACGCTGCCGTTGCGCTCCAGGTCGATGTCGTGATCGCCGTCGTTCGCGGCGTCCACGGTACGCTCGACGGCCGCCAGCACGGCCTCTGCACGGGCCAGGTATTCGGTATCGGACATGCTAAACTCTATCGGTTAAATTGTTCAGGGACGATCATGCGAGTCGTTTTCCGGATGAGCGCGATTGTAGCGGCTTTGGCGATTCTTGCCGGCTGCGGTCAAAGCGGCGCGCTCTATCTGCCCACTGTGCCGCCGATGCCCAAGCCGATCCAGCAACAGGACACGCCGCCGTCGGACGTGAAACCGACCGACGAAAACGCGTCGTCCGACGAGACGCCCGACACGTCCGGCTCGCCGCTCGCGCTGTCGCCCGAGTTGTCGAGCAGTGCATCGACGCTGCCCGCCCCGGCATCGGGCCCGGCCGCCACGAAGTAACGCCGCGCTGCCGCCCGCGCGGCGCTCGAAACGAGGCGATGACCATTCGGTCATCGCCTTTTGCTTTTTCCGGGCCGCCCCGTCATGCGCGCACGCGCCGCCATCCCCACGCAACCAGTCGCCAGCCGAGCAGCGCGGCGACGATCGCCGCGTAGAGCTTCGGCTGCGCGAGATCGTGCTTGCCGGCCCGCATCCACCAGAAGTGCAGCACGCCGAACAGCGCGATCGCATAGATTGCGCTGTGCAGCGTCGCCCAGTGGCGACCGAGCCGGCGCACCATCGCGCGCGGCGACGTCGCGGCGAGCGGAATCAGCAGCACGAACGCCGCGAATCCGACCGTGATGAACGGGCGCTTGCCGACGTCCTTCAGGATCGCGACGACGTCGAACCACTTGTCGAACCACAGGTAGGTCGTGAAATGCAGCGTCGCGTAAAAGAACGCGAACAGCCCGATCATCCGGCGAAAGCGCAGCAGCGGCGCGAAACCCGTCATGCGCCTCACCGGCGTGACGGCAAGCGTGATGCACAACAGGACGAGCGTCCACAAGCCCGTCGAGCGCGTGACGAATTCGATCGGGTTCGCGCCGAGCCGATCGGTCAGCCCGAACAGCACGATGCGCGCGAGCGGATAGAGGCCGGCCGCGAACACCAGCACCTTGGCCGGTGCGACCCAGCGCGGCGCAACGGGGCGGCTCGCACCGGCCCGCGCCGTGCGCGCGGCCGGCCCGTCGCCCGCGGCGCGGGCGGAGGACGTGAGCGTCGAAGGAGGCATGTCGTTTCTCACGGTCGCGCTCAGAAATTCTTCTTCAGGTCCATGCCCTGATACATCGACGCGACCAGATCGCCGTAGCCGTTGAACATCAGCGTCTTGCGCTTCGGCGTGAAGAAGCCGTCCTCGCCGATACGCCGCTCGGTCGCCTGGCTCCAGCGCGGATGATCGACGTTCGGGTTCACGTTCGAATAAAAGCCGTATTCGTTCGCCGCGTACGTGTTCCAGCTCGTCTTCGGCTGCTTGTCGACGAAGCGGATCTTCACGAGCGACTTCGCGCTCTTGAAGCCGTACTTCCACGGCACGACGATCCGCACCGGTGCGCCGTTCTGGTTCGGCAGCACCTGCCCGTAGACGCCCATCGTCAGCAGCGTCAACGGATGCATCGCCTCGTCCATGCGCAGCCCTTCCGAATACGGCCAGTCGAGCACGGGCGTCGACAGGCCCGGCATCTGCGACGGATCGGCCAGCGTGACGAACTGCACGTATTTCGCGTTGCCGGTCGGCTGCACGCGCTTGATCAGCTCGGACAGCGGCACGCCGATCCACGGAATCACCATCGACCAGCCCTCGACGCAGCGCAGCCGGTACACGCGCTCCTCGAGCGGCGCGAGCTTCAGCAACTCGTCGAGATCGAACACCTTCGGGTGCTGCACCTCGCCTTCGACGCTCACGCGCCACGGACGCGGCCGCAGCGTGCCGGCGTTCTGCGCCGGATCGCTCTTGTCGGTGCCGAATTCGTAGAAGTTGTTGTAGGACGTGATGTCCTTGAACGGCGTCACCTTGTCGATGGCGACGAATGTCGGGTTCGTTTTTGCCGCGAGCTTCGCCGCCCGCGGGTCGGGCGACGCATACGCGGCGAGCGCCGCGCCGCTGGCGCCGAACAGGCCGCCCGCGGCCGCGAGGCCGGCCGCCTGCAACACGCGCCGCCGGTTCTCGAACACCGCGCGCGGGGTGATCTCGCTCGGCGCGATATCCGCGCCGGTCAGTACGTTACGCAAAGGGCGTTTGATCCACATCGTGCAGTTCCTCCCGCATGCGCGGCGCGCATGCTTCATGAGCGTTCGACCCGGCCCGTCACGCGCCGTTCGACGCCCGGTTCGCCCGCCCGTTACAAAAGAAAACCGCCGGGCACACAGTGCACCGGCGGTCGTAGGGTCGGACGAGCGGCGGAAATCTTACAGCTTGCCGTAGCTGTGCAGCCCGGACAGGAACATGTTGACGCCGAGGAACGCGAACGTCGTGACCAGCAGGCCGGTGAGCGCCCACCACGCGGCCACCGCGCCGCGCAGGCCCTTCATCAACCGCATGTGCAGCCACGCCGCGTAGTTCAGCCATACGATCAGCGCCCAGGTTTCCTTCGGGTCCCAGCTCCAGTAGCCGCCCCACGCTTCGGCCGCCCACAGCGCGCCAAGGATCGTCGCGATCGTGAAGAACGCGAAACCGACCGCGATCGACTTGTACATCACGTCGTCGAGCACTTCCAGCGTCGGCAGGCGATCGGAGAGGATCCCGCGCTCCTTCATCAGGTACGCGACCGACACCATCGCCGACAGCGCGAAGCTGCCGTAGCCGATGAAGTTCGCCGGCACGTGTATCTTCATCCACCAGCTTTGCAGCGCCGGCACGAGCGGCTGGATCTGCTGCGCATCGCGCGCGACCGAGTACCACATCAGGAAGCCGACCGCCGCACTGATGACCAGCAGCACGAACGCGCCGAGCGAGCGCGTGCCGTAGTGGCCTTCGTAATACAGATAAAGCAGCGCGGTGATCAGGCTGAACAGCACGAACACTTCATAGAGGTTCGACACGGGAATGTGCCCGACATCCGTACCGATCAGGTAGGACTCGTACCAGCGCACCATCAACCCCGTGAAGCCCATCAGCACGGCGACCCACGTGAGCTTCTGGCCGATCGCGGCACCCGTTTCGGAGCGGGCGAGCAGGCCGATCCAGTAGAAGATCGTCGCGAGCACGAACAGCGCGCTCATCCACAGGATCGCCGACTGGCTCGACAGGAAATACTTGAGGAAGAACGCCGAATCGGCGCGGGCGAGATCGCCCTGGTAGATCTGGATCGACAGCAGCGACAGCACGGCAATCGACGCCATCATCAGCCGCGCGGGCTTCCAGCGCCAGCCGAGCGCGACGAGCGCCGGCACGGTGCCGACCATCACCGCCTTGTCGTAGTAATCCATGTGCGCGTTGTAGTGCACGAGCGCATAGCCCGCGCCCGCCACCAGCGCCAGGGCGAACAGCCAGTCGAACAGCGACAGGCGCGCGAGGAACGGACGGTCGTCGAACAGCGGCGACGATGCCGGCGCCGCAGCCGGCGCCGTACGGGAAGAGGAAACTTGCGTGAGATCCATGATGTTACCGGGTGGAATTCTCGGAATCGGAACCGCCGCCGGCAGGCGGACGGGCCGTCGACGCCGCACCGGCGGGCGCGGCGTCGCGAGGTGCAGCGCGCAAGGCGGCGCCGGCCGCGTCGCGTGTCTGCACGAATTCTTTCTCGAAATCGAAGGTCTTGCGGGCCGTGGACATTGCCATCACCACATCGACGCCCGAACCGGCGTCCTTCAGCCAGAACCAGAGTCGCCGCTCGCGCACGTAGAACATCGAGAAGATGCCGGCGACCAGCAACAGGCTGCCAAGATACACCAGATTCTTGCCGGGTGCGCGCGTCAGCTGAAATACCGAAGCTTGCACCTGCTTGAACGAGTCAAGCTGCAAATAGACCGGCGATCCATACAAGAAGCTGTCGGATAGCGCATTGATCGCGTTCTGCACGAAGCGGATCGTGTCGGTGCCCTGCTGCGCCGCCGGCTCGCCGGCACGCTCGCGGGCGATCTGCCAGACCTCCCACATCGAGCCCTCGAGCATCCGCAGCAGCAGGCTCGCGGCCTTCTCCTGCTCGCCCTTCGGCACCGAGCGGTCGATGAAGGTCGCCACTGCCTGGAAGCCACCGACCGGCTGGCCGTCCGCGCCGCGGCCGACGCTGTCGTCGCTCGCCGCAAAAAGGGTCAGCACCTTCGATGCACTGTTCTGCAGACGTCCGCGCAGCGATGCATCGCCCGGCAGCGAGCGCTGCGCGAAGCGTGCGGCGGCTTCCGTGCGCACGGCCGGATCCTCGAGCGCGGCGCGCAGGCGCATCCATTCGCCGATCGAATCCTGGCTGTCGGCCGGAATCCGCATGTAGCGGAACGGGTCGTTCGGGCTCGCGCGCACGCCAGCGAGGAACACGCGCTCGCCGTTCATGTCGACGGGCAGCATGTAGTTGTTGAATTCGCGCGCCTGGCCGTCCTTGCCGCGGATCTTGTACTGCACCGACGGGCCGATGTTGTGGAGCTGCGTCGGCTTCGACGTCTTCGCGCCCGAGCCGAGCCGCTCGTCGAACACTTCCTTCAGCGAACTCGTCGTCGCGACGCCGCGCACATCGGGCTTGCCGCTCGCGTCGGCCATGTTCTCGACGTTGATCGCGCGGAAATCGGAGAACTCGATCGTATCGCCGTCGGCGCCCGGGACCTGCAGCGGCGCCGAGCTGCCGATCGTGCCCTTCACGGGGAAGGTCGCCGCGTGGCTGCCCGTCATCGGATAGGCCGTCATCTGCATTTGCGAGCCGCCGTCCTGGAAGCTCGACTGGTAGATCGACACGCCCTTGTACGTGAACGGCTTGTTGACCTCGACTCGCGCCGGGATCTTCCGGCCGGTCTCGCGATCGATCACGACGATGTCGCTTGCGAACAGCTTCGGCATGCCCGTCGTGTAGTAATCGACGATGAACTTGTCGAGCTGGATCGAGAACGGCAGATCCTGAATCAGCGAGCCGCTCGGCTGGTTCAGGATCGCGGTCGACACGAACTGACCCTCCGGCACCCACGCATAGCCGCGGAACGTCGGGTTCGACGCGGACAGGCGATGGTCGGGCGAGATCTCGCTGATCGTCGCGCTCGTGTTGACCGGACTCTTGCCGAACATCCACATCTGGAATTTGATCGGCAGGTTGCTGTCGAGCAGGCCGCCGATACAGATCACGACGATCGCGAGGTGCGCGGAGATATAGCCCCACTTGGTCATCGCGCCGCGCTTCGCGGAGATCAGCGTCGCGCCGTCGGTTTCACGCACGACGTGCTTGTAGCCGGCCTTCGCGACGAACGTGCCGAGCGTGGCCGCGACGCTCGCGCGCGTGCCGGACGCCGTGTACTCGGCCTTGTGGTGGAATGCGCGCAGGCTGCCTTCGCGGACCTTGTCCTTCCAGCTCTTCGCATCGGCGAGCATCTTCGGCGCGTTGCGGATCACGCACAGCGAGATCGACGCGACGAGGAAGATCAGGATCAGCATGAACCACCACGCGCTGTACACGTTGTACAGGCCGAGCGAGCGGAAGATGTCCGCCCAGAACGGCCCGAACTGGTTCACGTAGTTCGGATACGGATCGTCCTGGGTCAGGACCGTGCCGATGATGCTCGCAATCGACAGCACCACCAGCAGCGCGATCGCGAAGCGCATCGAGCTCAGCAGCTCGACCGCGCGTTTCGACGCACCCTGACTCGACTTCGACTGCAACCCCGACGTGGTAACGCTCATTCAAACTCCGACTAAGGGGAAACACCCCCCACGCTCACTATGTTCGCTTCGGGGGCGCAGCCCCCATCGCCCGCAAGCCGCTCCATCCGGCTCGGCCCGGCGAGTGCCGACAAAAAAGAAGGGCGAGGCAACCGCGACGGCGCGGCGCCCCACCCTTTTCTTGTTCTGACTCCGGCCGCCCTTCGGGCGCCCGGTCATTCCATTCGCAGCCGACCGCTCAACGCAGGCCCGCGATGTAATCCGCGACGGCCTTGATCTCGGTATCCGACAGCCGCGACGCGATCTGATGCATCGCCTCGTTGTTGTTGCGCGCGCCGGCACCCTGCTGGAACGCGGTCAACTGCGCGACCGTGTAATCGGCCCATTGCCCCGACAGACGCGGGTACTGAACCGGGATCCCCTGCCCCGTCGGGCCGTGGCAGCTCGCACAGGCGGGTACGCCCTTTTCCGCGATGCCGCCGCGATAGATCTTCTGGCCGACCGGCACGGTCGCCGCATCGCGTGCGGTACCGAGCTTCGTCGTCTGCGACCCGTAGTACGCGGCGACGTTGCGCATGTCGTCCGCGCTCAACGCGCTCGCGAATCCGACCATCACCGCGTTGTTCCGCACCGGCCCCTTCGCGCCCGGCTGCGTCTTGAAGTCGTTCAACTGCTTGACCAGATATTCGGGATGCTGGCCGGCAAGCTTCGGGAAACTGCCCGACGCACTATTGCCGTCGGCGCCGTGACACGACGCGCAGACTTGCCCGGCAATCGCCTTGCCGCGGTCGAGATCCGGCTTGGCCGCATCTGCCGCATTTGCCTCCGCTACGAAACCTACGAACCCTGCTGCAACCTGAAGCACCATCAGAGACTTGCACAGTCGATTCATTCGCACACCCTGTTTCGTCTTGTGGGAATTTGAGGTTCTGCAAAAAACGACGGCGTCCAGTCTACCGCAGAAGCCACATAAAAGCGCGAGGCAGGCGCCCGGTGGGCTTCGGTAAAACCGCCGTATTGTACAATATCGTGCTGAAAGCTCCCGCGCCTATCGGGGCTACCCCGCCTCCACCAAGCGGCTCGCGCCGCCCGTCCTTCCGGTTCCCATGGCCTTTCTGCTCCATCAAGCCCGCTTCTACACGACCGTCAACCATCTGCGCGACCTGCCGCCGACGGTTCAGCCGGAAATCGCGTTCGCGGGCCGCTCGAATGCCGGCAAGTCGACGGCGATCAACGTGCTCTGCAACCAGAAGCGGCTGGCCTTCGCGTCGAAGACGCCCGGCCGCACGCAGCATATCAACTACTTCTCCGTCGGCCCGGCCGCCGAGCCCGTCGCGAACCTCGTCGACCTGCCCGGCTACGGCTATGCGGAAGTGCCCGGCGCCGCGAAGGCGCATTGGGAAATGCTGCTGTCGTCCTATCTCGCGACGCGCTCGCAGCTTTGCGGCCTGATCCTGATGATGGATTCGCGCCGTCCGCTGACCGATCTCGATCGACGCATGATCGAGTGGTTCGCGCCGACCGGCAAGCCGATCCACACGCTGCTGACCAAGTGCGACAAATTGACGCGCCAGGAAAGCATCAACGCGTTGCGCAATACGCAGAAGGGGCTCGACGCGTATCGCGACCAGGGCGTGCAGGGCAAGCTGACGGTCCAGCTGTTCTCGGCGCTGAAGCGCACGGGGCTCGACGAGGCCCATGAACTGATCGAGAGCTGGCTGCGGCCGTCCGTCGCCGACGAAAAAAGCGAGCCTGTAGCACAATGAGCGGGCAACGCGCGGCTGGGATCGGTCGTGCGCACCTGACGGCACCTGCGAATTCGGCCGGCTCATAAAAAAACCCGCCGTTGAACGGCGGGTCAAACAGCCTAATCGAAAAACGACAGGCACCCGCTCAGGGAGGAGAAGCGGGGAGCTGCACGCAACGCGTACCGCTCGATCGCTATCATATACCAACGATCTCGAAAATGACCTAAGGGTTCCGTAAGGTCCTTCTTGCCCTGATTTCTGCCAAATCGCCATGAGCTTCCATCCGCTTCATCGTCCGCGCCGGATGCGCCGCGACGACTTCTCTCGCCGCCTGATGCGCGAAAACCGCCTGACCACCGACGATCTGATCTACCCGGTGTTCGTCGTCGAAGGCACCAACGAACGTCAGCCGGTCCCGTCGATGCCCGGCGTCGAACGCGTGTCGGTCGATCTGCTGATGCACGTCGCCGAGCAGTGCGTCGAACTCGGCGTGCCCGTGCTGTCGCTGTTCCCGGCCATCGAGCCGTCGTTGAAAACGCCCGACGGCCGCGAAGCGGCCAATCCGGAAGGCCTGATCCCGCGCGCCGTGCGCGAGCTGAAGAAGCGCTTCCCCGAACTGGGCGTGCTGACCGACGTCGCGCTCGATCCGTACACGAGCCACGGCCAGGACGGCGTGCTCGACGAAAACGGCTACGTGATCAACGACGACACGATCGAGATCCTGGTCGACCAGGCGCGTGCGCAGGCGGAAGCCGGCGTCGACATCATCGCGCCGTCGGACATGATGGACGGCCGCATCGGCGCGGTCCGCGAGATGCTGGAAAGCGACGGCCACATCCACACGCGGATCATGGCCTATTCGGCGAAGTTCGCATCGGCGTTCTACGGCCCGTTCCGCGATGCGGTCGGTTCGGCATCCAATCTGGGCAAGGGCAACAAGATGACCTACCAGATGGATCCGGCGAACAGCGACGAAGCGCTGCGCGAAGTGCGCCTCGACATCGACGAAGGCGCCGACATGGTGATGGTCAAGCCCGGCATGCCGTATCTCGACATCGTGCGCCGCGTGAAGGACGAGTTCCGCTTCCCGACCTACGTGTACCAGGTGAGCGGCGAATACGCGATGCTGAAGGCGGCCGCGATGAACGGCTGGCTCGACCACGACAAGGTCGTGCTCGAATCGCTGCTCGCGTTCAAGCGTGCAGGCGCCGACGGCGTGCTCACGTACTTCGCGCTCGATGCCGCGCGTCTGCTGAAAGCGCAGCGCTGATCGCGCGCGCCGGCGGCACCAGTAAAAACGGCGGGACACCTCGGTGTTCCGCCGTTTTTCGTTGACCGTCGATCGAAGCCGTCAGCCGGCCCCGAAGCCTCCGTTCGCCGGCTCGCTCCGGCCGGCCACCGTCATGCCGTCGGAACGACCGCCCGATCGAGACTGCGCAGGAACGTGTCGGCCGCCTGATAGCCGACCACGCGGCCGATCTCGTTGCCATGGCGATCGAAGAAGATGATGCCCGGCGGCCCGAACAGGTTGAAGCGCTTGAGCAGCGCCTGATCGTCCGGATTGTTCGCGGTGACGTCCGCACGCACGAGGTGAAGCTGCGCGAGCCGCGCCTGCACGCGCGCGTCGGTGAACGTCAGATGCTCCATCTCCTTGCAGCTCACGCACCAGTCGGCGTAGAAGTCGAGCATCACGGGCCGGCCCGACGTCTTCAGCAGCGTGTCGAGTTCGCCGCTGGAGCGCACCGGAGCGAACGCCGGGCCGTCCTGCGCGGCAGCTGCGCCGGCAGCCGCCGCACCGCCGGAGGCTGCCGTACGCGCCGCCAGCACGGCCAGCGGCTTGACGGGATCGGTCGAGCCCGCGGCCAGGCCGACGAGCAACGTCGCGGCCCAGATCGCGAGCGCGGCGCCCACGCCGCGGCCCAGGCGGCGCCAGACCGACGCAGCACCGGCATTCGGCGTGAACAGGCCGAGCGCCGCGGCCGCGATCAGCAGCCACAACGCCGCGAGCACCATCTTCAGCCCGGCCGCCAGCACCGGCCACACGATCCACAGCGCGGCTGCGAGCAGCACGATGCCGAAGAATACCTTGACGCCGTCCATCCACGCGCCTGCGCGCGGCAGCACCGTCCCGGCCCCGACGCCGACGACCAGCAGCGGCACGCCGAGCCCGAGCCCCATCGCGAACAGCGCCGCGCCGCCGAGCAGCGCATTGCCGGTGTGCGCGATGAAAGCGAGCACGGCGAACAGCGGCGCCGTCATGCACGCCCCGACGACCAGCGCCGACAACGCGCCCATTGCCGCAACCGCGACGAAGTGGCCGCCCTGGCGCGCGCTCGATGCCTCGGCCGCGCCGTTCTGCCAGCGCGCCGGCAACGCGATGTCCTTGCCCGAGATCAGCGACACCGCGAACGCGGTCAGCAGCACGCCGAACGCGCCGAGTACCCACGGGTTCTGCAGCCATGCGCCGAGGCTCTGGCCGACCAGCGCGGCCGCGATGCCGAGTACCGTGTAGACCAGCGCCATGCCGACCACGTAGGTCAGCGACAGCGCGAAGCCGCGTGCATGCGTCGCACGCGTGCCCTGGCCGATGATGATCGCGGACACGATCGGAATCATCGGGTACGAACACGGCAAGAGGCTCAGCACGACACCCGCGACGAAATAGAGCGCTACGATGGTGAAGAAGCCCTGGCCTTCGAGCAGCGACTGCGCGAAATCCGCGCTCGTGACCTTGTCGAACCAATTGCCGGCGGCAGCCGTATCGCCGGACGACGATGCGGCGCCGAGCGCGGCGCCATCGACCTTCATGACGTGCTCGGCCGGCGGATAACAGATCCCTTCGTCCGCACACCCTTGCGACGTCACCGCGAGCTCGAACGGCCCGGCTGCCTGCTTCACCGGCACGTGAACGACGACTTCATCGCGATAGGTCTCGACGTTCTTCTGGAACGTCTGGTCGAATTTCACGTGGCCGGCCGGGAATTGCGGTTCGCCGAGCGTCGCCTGACCGCTCTTCACCGCGAACGCGAACCGCTCGCGGTACATGTAATAGCCGTTGGCGATCTTGAAACGAACGTCCACCTGCCCCGGCGATTCGCTCGCGCTGAACTTGAACGCAACCGCCGGATCGAGGAAATCGTCGGCCGCGCGCGCGACGGACAGGCCGCCCAGCATCACGAACGACAACAGGACCGCAACAAACCGCAGCGCACGCACGCGCATCGAAAGCGCCATACCGTTAAACATGAAATAGACGTTGAGTTTCGCCGGTCACCCATTGGCCATACGCGGCCGATGCCGTCGTCTGCCACGAGACGATTTCGGGTGTCTCGTAAGGATGATGCGCGAGGATAAATCGCTCCAGTTCGAGCGCCCGGACAGGGCTCGTCTTGAACAGCATCTGGATCTCGTCGGCCGTTTCGACCTTGCCCTGCCAGTGATAGCGCGACTTGATCGTACCGAGCTCCGACACGCACGCGGCAAGGCGCGCGTCGAGCGCGCCGTCGGCGAGCACCGCGGCCGTCGCCGCATCGGGTACCGTCGTCAGCATCAGCACCACTATCATCCGCGCCCTCCTCACTGGTCAGCCGGCTCCTGTCGGCGCCGGTTACCCGCTCGGCGACCGCACCGGTTGCCCCGTATCGTAGCGCAGCCCGCGCAACGCTGCCGGCACCGGCCTGCGACAATCGATCGCAGCCGGCATCTCAAAAACAAAAAGGGCCAAGCAAAACGCTCGGCCCCTTTCTGATCCTGCTGCGTACCGGAAGCTTACTCGGCTTCTTGCACGTTTTCCGTTTCGTCGACTTCCGGACGGTCGAGCAGTTCGACCAGTGCCATCGGTGCGTTGTCGCCCACGCGGAAGCCGAACTTCAGCACGCGCAGGTAGCCGCCCGGACGGTTCGCGAAACGCGGACCGAGCACGTCGAACAGCTTCGCGACCGAGTCACGATCGCGCAGGCGGTTGAACGCCAGGCGACGGTTTGCCAGCGACGGCTTCTTGCCGAGCGTGATCAGCGGCTCGACGACTTTACGGAGTTCCTTCGCCTTCGGCAGCGTCGTCTTGATGACTTCGTGCTCGATCAGCGAGTTGGACATGTTACGGAGCATAGCCAGACGGTGGCTGCTCGTGCGGTTCAGTTTCCGCAGACCATGACGATGGCGCATTTCAGTTTCCTTGATTCAAAGTTTTGGTCCAGCTCTTCTATCGCACCTCGGAAGGCGCACGGGCCGGTAACGAAAAAAAGCAAGATGCGGATTTTAAAGGAAAATCCGCATCTTTGCCAACTACGGCTATAGCCAGGCTACGACCGGGCTTACTTGTCGAGACCAGCCGGCGGCCAGTTCTCGAGCTTCATGCCCAGCGTGAGACCGCGCGAAGCGAGCACTTCCTTGATCTCGTTGAGCGACTTGCGACCGAGGTTCGGCGTCTTCAGCAGCTCGTTTTCCGTGCGCTGGATCAGGTCGCCGATGTAGTAGATGTTCTCGGCCTTCAGGCAGTTCGCCGAACGAACCGTCAGCTCGAGATCGTCCACCGGACGCAGCAGGATCGGATCGATCTGCGGTGCACGCGACGGCGCTTCGGCTGCCGTTTCCGTGCCTTCCAGCGCCGCGAACACGGACAACTGGTCGACCAGGATGCGGGCCGACTGGCGGATCGCTTCTTCCGGCGTGATCACGCCGCTCGTCTCGATGTTCATCACGAGCTTGTCGAGGTCGGTACGCTGCTCGACACGCGCGCTTTCGACGGCGTAGCTCACGCGGCGAACCGGCGAGAACGATGCGTCGAGGACGATGCGGCCGATGATCTTGGCCGTGTCTTCGCCGTAGCGACGGACGTTGCCGGGCACGTAGCCGCGACCCTTTTCGATCTTGATCTGAACGTCGAGCTTGCCGCCCTTCGACAGGTGCGCAATCACGTGATTCGGGTTGATGACTTCGCAATCGTGAGCCAGCTCGATATCGCCGGCCGTCACGACGCCTTCACCTTCCTTGCGCAGCGTAACCGTCACTTCGTCGCGGTTATGCAGCTTGAACACCACGCCCTTCAGGTTCAGCAGCAGGTTGACGACGTCTTCCTGCACGCCATCCAGCGTCGAGTACTCGTGCACCACGCCTGCGATCGTGACTTCGGTCGGCGCGTAGCCCACCATCGACGACAGCAGCACGCGGCGAAGCGCATTGCCCAAGGTGTGGCCGTAACCGCGTTCGAACGGTTCCATGACCACCCTCGCGTGGTTCTCGCCCAGCGATTCCACGGCGATGATCTTGGGTTTCAGCAAACTGGTTTGCATGGGCTTTCCTTTTCAATACCCTCGGCTCGTTACACCGATAAGGCTGACCGGTAACAACCAGAAAATAAACAGCCGAGGCCCGTCCTTGCGCAACGCAATCGGGGTACCTCGGCCGTCAATCGGATTAACGCGAATACAATTCGACGATCAGGCTTTCGTTGATGTCGCCTGCGATTTCAGCGCGTTCCGGCATTTGCTTGAACGTGCCTTCGAACTTCTTCGCATCGACTGCAACCCAGCTCGGCATGCCGCCTTGCTCGGCCAGCGACAGCGCTTCGACGATACGCGCCTGCTTCTTCGCCTTTTCGCGGATCGCGACGACGTCACCCGCCTTCACTTGCTGCGACGGCACGTTTGCGACGACGCCGTTCACGGTGATCGACTTGTGGCTCACCAGCTGACGCGCTTCGGCGCGGGTCGAGCCGAAGCCCATGCGATACACGACGTTGTCGAGGCGCGACTCGAGCAGTTGCAGCAGGTTTTCACCCGTGTTGCCCTTGCGGCGATCGGCTTCAGCGAAGTAGCGACGGAACTGACGTTCCAGCACGCCGTAGATACGCTTGACCTTCTGCTTCTCGCGCAGCTGCGTACCGTAGTCGGACGTACGTGCGCCCGAGGTACGGCCATGCTGACCCGGCTTGCTGTCGAGCTTGCACTTGTCGGCGAGCGAACGGCGTGCGCTCTTCAGGAACAGGTCGGTGCCTTCACGGCGGGAAAGCTTGGCTTTGGGGCCGATATAACGTGCCACTTTGCATTCCTTTATCAATCAGTCACGCGGATCGAAATCCGCGCTAGTCCGCTCCCTTTGGGGCGAACGGTGGGCTTAGTCAATCAAAAAAGCAACGCCCGTCGACGCTGAGCGGCGACAGGCAATGCGCTAGCACGAACGTGCCAGCACATCCTTAGATACGACGACGCTTCGGCGGACGGCAGCCGTTGTGCGGAATCGGGGTGACGTCCGAAATCGCGGTGATCTTGATGCCGAGGCCGTGCAGTGCGCGCACTGCCGACTCGCGACCCGGGCCCGGGCCCTTGATCCGCACTTCCAGATTCTTCACGCCGTATTCCATCGCGACGCGGCCAGCCGACTCGGCTGCGACCTGAGCAGCGAACGGCGTCGATTTGCGCGAGCCCTTGAAGCCCTGACCGCCCGACGTCGCCCATGCCAGAGCGTTGCCTTGGCGATCGGTGATCGTGATGATCGTGTTGTTGAACGACGCGTGAACGTGTACCACGCCTTCAGCGACGTTCTTCTTAACCTTCTTGCGAACGCGTTGCGCCGCGGTGTTCGAAGCCTTAGCCATTACGTTTTCCTGTAACTGTCAGTTCCGCTTACTTCTTCAGCGCTTGCGCTGCACGACGCGGACCCTTGCGGGTACGTGCGTTCGTACGCGTACGCTGACCGCGCATCGGCAGGCCCTTGCGATGACGGACGCCACGGTAGCAACCGAGGTCCATCAGGCGCTTGATGTTCATCGTCACTTCACGGCGCAGATCGCCTTCGACGACAAACTTGCCTACTTCTTCACGCAGCTTTTCCAGGTCTGCGTCGGTCAGATCCTTGACCTTCTTCGAAAAATCGACGCCAGCTGCCACGCAGATGCTGCGCGAACGGGTGCGGCCGATACCGAAGATAGCCGTCAGGCCGATCTCGGTATGCTGGTGATTCGGGATGTTAACCCCTGCGATACGAGCCATTGTTTTTCCTCAAACAAAAAGCGCAAACAAACGCGCGGTCAGCCTTGGCGCTGCTTGTGGCGCGGATCCGAGCTGCAGATCACGCGAACGACGCCTTTGCGCTTGATGATCTTGCAATTGCGGCAAATGCGCTTAACCGATGCCATCACTTTCATGATAATACCCTTTTTTCAAATCACTTCGCCCGGAACACGATCCGCGCACGAGACAGATCGTAAGGCGTCAATTCAACCGTCACCTTGTCGCCCGGCAGGATGCGGATGTAGTGCATCCGCATCTTCCCGGAAATATGCCCCAACACGACATGGCCGTTTTCCAGCTTCACGCGGAAGGTCGCATTCGGGAGGTTTTCAATGACCTCACCCTGCATCTGGATTACATCGTCTTTGGCCATAGTCCTTTTCAACGCATCGGGATGTTGCCGCCCTTGAAGTTAGCCTTCTTGAGCAGCGACTCATACTGTTGCGACATAACGTACGACTGCACCTGCGCCATAAAGTCCATCGTGACGACGACAATGATCAGCAGCGACGTTCCACCAAAATAAAACGGCACGTTCCAGCGCAGCACCAGGAATTCCGGCAGCAGACACACGAAGACGATGTAGATCGCACCGGCCAGCGTCAGACGCGTGAGGATGCGGTCGATATATCGTGCGGTCTGATCGCCCGGACGGATGCCCGGAACAAACGCGCCGCTCTTCTTCAGGTTGTCTGCGGTCTCCCTGCTGTTGAACACCAGTGCGGTGTAGAAGAAGCAGAAAAACACGATTGCCAGCGTGTACAGCAGCACGTAGACCGGCTGGCCCGGCTTCAGCGCTTCCGCAACGTTATGCAACGTATTGGAAATCCAGCTTCCTGTCGGCTGACCGGTACTGAACCAGCCGAGAATCGTTGCCGGGAACAGAATGATCGACGATGCAAAGATCGGCGGAATCACGCCCGACATGTTCAGCTTCAGCGGCAGATGCGACGACTGCCCACCGTAGATCTTGTTGCCGACCTGACGCTTCGCGTAGTTCACGAGGATCTTGCGCTGACCGCGTTCGATGAACACGACCAGGTAAGTCACCGCGGCGATCAGAACGACGATGATGATCGCCGAAATGATGCTCATCGAACCCGTACGCACCAGCTCGAACAAGCCACCCACGGCATTCGGGAACCCTGCTGCGATCCCGCCGAAGATGATGATCGAGATACCGTTGCCCAGACCACGCTCGGTAATCTGCTCGCCGAGCCACATCAGGAACATCGTGCCCGTAACCAGCGTCACGACCGTCGTCAGACGGAACAGCATGCCGGGATCGGTGACGAGGCCCGGCTGGTTTTCCAGCGCAGCCGCGATACCGAATGCCTGGAAGGTCGCGAGCACCACGGTGAAATACCGCGTGTACTGCGTGATCTTCCGTTGCCCTGCCTGCCCTTCCTTCTTCAGCGCCTCGAGCTGCGGCGAAACGATCGCCAGCAACTGCATGATGATCGACGCCGAGATGTACGGCATGATCCCCAGCGCAAAGATCGTGAAGCGGGAAAGCGCGCCACCCGAGAACATGTTGAACATGCCCAGGATGCCGCCCGCCTGGCTCTGGAACAGCTTAGCCAGTTGATCCGGATCGATGCCCGGCACGGGAATGTGCGCGCCGATGCGATAGACGATCAGCGCCAGGAGCAGGAACATCGCTCGCCGGCGCAGATCGCCGAATTTCGCCGTGCTTCGACCGGGTTTTGCAAGACTCGGGCTGTTAGCCAAGTACCTTCTCCGATGAATGCAAGTGACGACGCGCTACGCGTGTCACTCGGCGAACGAACCGCCAGCCGCTTCGATCGCAGCGCGCGCACCCTTGGTGGCACCGAGACCCTTCACGACGATCTTGCGCTTCAGTTCGCCCGTCGCGATGATCTTTGCGCTCTTCGTCAGCTCGCCGACCAGGCCGGCTTGCTTCAGTGCGAGCAGATCGATCTCGTCGACCGGCAGCTTCTCGAGGTCGCCCAGGCGCACTTCACCGACGAATTCCTTCGTCAGCGACGTGAAGCCGCGCTTCGGCAGACGACGTTGCAGCGGCATCTGACCGCCTTCGAAACCGACTTTGTGGAAGCCGCCCGAACGCGATTTCTGACCCTTGTGACCACGGCCAGCCGTCTTGCCGAGGCCCGAACCGATGCCACGACCGACGCGACGCTTGGCGTGCTTGGCGCCAGCGGCCGGCTTCAGGTTATTCAATTCCATATCAACTCCTTGATCCGTAGGGCCGCTTACGCGATGACCTTAACGAGGTACGAGACCTTGTTGATCATGCCGCGGACCGCCGGCGTGTCCTGCAGCTCGCTAACCGAGTTGAGTCGGCGCAGGCCCAGGCCACGCACGGTTGCGCGGTGCGATTCGCGGGTCCCGATCAGGCTCTTGACGAGCTGAACCTTGACAGTTTTTTCAGACATGGTGACCACCCGGGCTTAGCCCAAAATATCTTCGACGGACTTGCCGCGCTTCGCCGCGATGTCTGCCGGGGTCGACTGCTTGCGCAGACCGTCCAGCGTGGCGCGAACGAGGTTGTACGGGTTCGTCGAACCGTGGCTCTTCGCCACGACGTTCTGAACGCCCATCACGTCGAACACTGCGCGCATCGGGCCGCCGGCGATCACGCCCGTACCTGCCTTCGCCGGAGCGAGGAGGACAGCGGATGCGCCATGCTTGCCGTGCACTTCGTGCTGCAGCGTGCCGTTCTTGAGCGGCACCTTGAACATGTTGCGGCGAGCTTGTTCCATTGCCTTCTGGACAGCGACCGGCACTTCCTTCGCCTTGCCCTTGCCCATACCGATGCGGCCATCACCGTCGCCGACCACGGTCAGTGCGGCGAAGCCGAGAATACGGCCACCCTTCACGACCTTGGTCACGCGATTGACCGAAATCATCTTTTCGCGAAGGCCGTCGTCGCGCTCGTCAGCCTGAACTTTCGCTTGCATCTTTGCCATGACGAATTCCTTCCTTAGAACTTGAGCCCAGCTTCGCGAGCTGCCTCAGCCAGCGCCTTGACGCGGCCGTGGTAGCGGAAGCCCGAGCGGTCGAAGGCGACGGATTCGATGCCGGCAGCCTTTGCCTTTTCGGCAATACGCTTGCCGATCAGCGTCGCAGCATTGACGTTGCCGCCCTTGCCCGACTTGTCGGCCAGTTCTGCGCGCACTTCTGCTTCGAGCGTCGACGCGCTGGCGAGCACCTTGGTGCCGCACGGCGAGAACACTTGAGCGTAGATGTGCGTGTTCGTGCGATGCACGGCGAGACGCGCGACCTGCAGCTCAGCGATCTTGATACGCGTCTGGCGAGCGCGGCGCAGGCGAGATTGAGTCTTATCCATGATTGCGCACCCTTACTTCTTCTTCGTTTCTTTGAGGATCACAACCTCGTCGGCATAACGCACGCCCTTGCCCTTGTAGGGCTCCGGCGGACGGTAACCGCGGACTTCCGCAGCCACTTGACCGACTTGTTGCTTGTTGATCCCCTTGATCACGATTTCGGTTTGCGTCGGGGTTTCGGCCTTGACGCCTTCCGGCATCTGGTGCACCACCGGGTGCGAGAAACCCAGCGACAGGTTCAGCTTGTCGCCTTGCGCTTGCGCACGGTAACCGACGCCAACCAGCGTCAGCTTGCGCTCGAAACCCTTGGTCACGCCGTGCACGGCATTCGCGATGATCGCGCGCATCGTGCCCGACAGTGCATTTGCTTCGCGGCTTTCGTCGACCGGCGACAGATTCAGCGTGCCGTCGTTGTTCGCCACGTTCACGAGCGGATTGATCGCTTGCGTGATGGTGCCCAGCGGGCCCTTGACGGTGATCGCACCGTCGGCCAGCTTGACTTCCGCGCCTTGCAGCGCGATCGGGCTCTTACCTACTCGAGACATGTTTCTCTCTCCTCGGCTTTAAGCGACGTAGCAGATGACTTCGCCGCCGACGCCGGTAGCGCGCGCCTTGCGGTCGGTCATCACGCCCTTCGGCGTCGACACGATTGCCACACCGAGGCCGTTCATGACCTGCGGAATGTCGTTACGGCCGCGGTACACGCGCAGACCAGGCTTCGACACGCGCTCGAGGCGTTCGATGACCGGGCGACCTGCGTAGTACTTCAGCGCGATATTCAGTTCGGACTTCGCGCCTTCCGCCTTCACGGCGAAATCGTCGATATAACCTTCGTCCTTCAGGACTTGCGCGATTGCAACCTTGACCTTCGACGAGGGCATCGCGACCGATACCTTCTCGACCATCTGCGCGTTGCGGATGCGAGTCAGCATATCGGCGATAGGATCACTCATGCTCATTTACGTTTCTCCTATTACCAGCTCGCCTTGGTCAGGCCAGGAATCTCGCCACGGAATGCGATTTCACGAATCTTGTTACGCGCGAGGCCGAATTTACGGAACGTGCCACGCGGACGGCCCGTGATCGCGCAGCGGTTACGCTGGCGGGTCGGGTTTGCGTTGCGGGGCAGTTGCTGCAGCTCCAGGCGTGCTTCGTAGCGCTCTTCTTCCGACTTGCTTTGGTCTTCGACGATCGCCTTCAGCGCTTCGCGCTTTGCTGCGAACTTCGCGACCAGGCGGGCGCGCTTCTTTTCACGTTCGATCAGTGCCAGTTTAGCCACGGTAACCTCAGTTTCTGAACGGGAACTTGAAGCTGGCGAGCAGAGCCTTTGCTTCGTCGTCGGTCTTCGCAGTCGTCGTGATGCTGATGTTCAGCCCACGCAGTGCGTCGATCTTGTCGTAATCGATTTCGGGGAAAATGATCTGCTCTTTCACACCGATGTTGTAGTTGCCACGGCCATCGAAAGCACGACCCGACACACCGCGGAAGTCACGCACGCGGGGCAGGGCAACCGTCACGAAACGGTCGAGGAATTCGTACATCGCGCGGCCACGCAGCGTCACCATCGCGCCGATCGGGTAACCCTGGCGGATCTTGAAGCCTGCGATTGCCTTGCGGGCCTTCGTGACGACCGGCTTCTGGCCGGCGATCTTCGTGAGGTCGCCAACGGCGTTCTCGATGATCTTCTTGTCAGCGATCGCTTCGCCAAGACCCATGTTCAGCGTGATCTTGGTGATGCGCGGCACTTCCATGACCGACTTGTAACCGAACTTCTCGATCAGGCCGGGCACAACCTTTTCTTTGTAAAACTCTTGAAAACGAGCCATTTTTTACTCCGCTGCGTCAGGCGCTCAGTACGGCACCGGTCGTCTTCAGGAAGCGAACCTTCTTGCCTTCCTCGACCTTGATGCCAACACGCGACGCCTTGCCATTCGCGTCGACCAGTGCGACGTTCGAAATATGCAGGGGCATCGTCTTCGCTTCCACGCCGCCCGTCGTACCCTTCATCGGGTTCGGCTTCACATGCTTCTTGACGAGGTTGATACCTTCAACCGTCACATGTTCAGCACCGACAGCCAGCACGACGCCGCGCTTGCCCTTGTCCTTGCCAGTGACGACGATGACTTCGTCACCTTTGCGAATCTTGTTCATCGCGACTCCTTACAGCACTTCCGGCGCCAGCGAAACGATCTTCATGAATCGTTCGCTACGCAGCTCACGCGTCACCGGCCCGAAGATACGGGTGCCGATCGGCTCGAGCTTGTTATTCAAAAGCACAGCGGCGTTGCCGTCGAACTTGATCAGCGAGCCGTCTTGACGGCGCACGCCCTTGGCGGTGCGGACCACCACGGCGTTGTAAATTTCGCCTTTCTTCACGCGCCCGCGCGGCGTTGCCTCTTTGACGCTCACCTTGATGATGTCGCCAATGCCGGCATAACGACGCTTCGAGCCGCCGAGCACCTTGATGCACAGGACTTCACGTGCACCCGTGTTGTCGGCTACTTCGAGCCGAGATTCGGTCTGGATCATGGTTTGTCTTTCCCAACTTAATCCGGATGCACCACCATGATGCATTCGGTCAGTCTTGGTCCCGTCAGCCAATCGGCTGCTTGGGTTGGAACAGCAGCGACGGCAAACGAAACCCGCCATCGCAATTCGGTGAATCTTTCGGACAGGCAGGCGCCAGTCCGCTTCCCCCACCAACTTCGCCCGCGACGGGGCTCCCATAAAGAGGGAAGACCGGGATTATAACAAATAATCCCGGTCACGCAAGCAAAAACTTTGCGATTTCAAGCACTTCGTGGAGAAGTGCCCGTTACTGCCTACTGCGCTGCCCGCTTAGATGACGCGAGCGGCTTCGACGAGGCGCGACACCGTCCAGGCCTTCGTCTTCGAAACAGGACGCGTTTCCTGGATTTCGACGAGATCGCCTTCGTTGTAGGTGTTCGCTTCATCGTGCGCGTGGTACTTCTTCGAACGCACGACATACTTGCCGTAGATCGGATGCTTGACGCGGTGCTCGATCAGCACGGTGACGGTCTTGTCCATCTTGTTGCTGACGACCCGACCGACCAGCGTCCGCTTCAGCGAGGTTTTCACGCTATCGTTCATTTCTGGTTCGCCTTCTGAGTCATGACGGTCCGCACACGTGCGATGTCGCGACGAACCTTCTTCAGCTGGCTCGTGTTCGTGAGCTGCTGGGTCGCGAGTTGCATGCGCAGGCCGAATTGCGCCTTCAGCAGGTCCGCCAGCTCCTTGTTGAGCGCGGCCTGGTCTTTCTGGAGAAGTTCGGAAGCCTTCATGTTTTCTCCTTAGGCGCCGAGCTGGCGCACGATGAATGCCGTCTTGAGCGGCAGCTTGGCTGCAGCCAGACGGAACGCTTCGCGTGCCAGTTCTTCGGATACGCCGTCCATTTCATAGAGCATCTTGCCCGGCTGAATCTCGGCGACGTAGTACTCCGGGTTACCCTTACCGTTACCCATACGCACTTCGGCCGGCTTCTGCGAAATCGGCTTGTCCGGGAAGATCCGGATCCAGATGCGGCCGCCACGCTTGATGTGACGCGTCATTGCACGACGCGCCGCTTCAATCTGACGTGCGGTCAAACGACCGCGACCGATCGCCTTCAGGCCGAATTCACCGAACGACACGGCGTTGCCGCGCGTCGCCTTGCCGGTGTTACGACCCTTCTGCTCTTTACGATACTTTCTGCGTTTCGGTTGCAGCATCGTTATTCTCCAGTCTTGCCGTCTTCGGGCTTGCCGGCGCCACGGCGCGGTGCGCCACGACGAGCACCCGGAGCGCCGCCTTCGCCGTCACGGCGCGGACGACGGTCGCCCGGACGCGCATTGCGACGCGGACGCTTGTCTTCGGCTACTTCTTCCACCACCGGTGCATCGTTGCGGCCGAGCGTATCGCCCTTGTAGACCCACACCTTGACGCCGATGATCCCGTAAGTCGTCTTCGCTTCCGAAGTCGCGTAGTCGATATCAGCACGCAGCGTGTGAAGCGGCACGCGACCTTCGCGGTACCACTCCGTACGAGCGATTTCGATACCGTTCAGACGGCCTGCGCTCATGATCTTGATGCCTTGGGCACCCAGACGCATCGCGTTCTGCATCGCACGCTTCATCGCGCGACGGAACATGATCCGGCGCTCGAGCTGTTGCGTGATCGAGTCAGCGATCAGCTGAGCATCGGTTTCCGGCTTGCGGATTTCCTCGATGTTGACGTGAACCGGCACGCCCATGCGGCGTTGCAGTTCCGTCTTCAGCTGTTCGATGTCCTCGCCCTTCTTGCCGATGACCACGCCCGGACGCGAGCTGTAAATCGTGATGCGCGCGTTTTTCGCCGGACGCTCGATGACCACCCGACCGACCGAAGCGTTCTTCAGCTTCTTCTTCAGGTATTCACGAACACCGATGTCTTCCTGCAGCATCGCCGCGAAATTGTTGTTGTTCGCGTACCAACGCGAAGCCCAATTGCGGCTGACAGCCAGGCGGAAGCCAGTCGGATGAATTTTCTGTCCCATCGTATGGCTCCTTAATTCCCGACCGTCACAGTGATGTGACAGGATTGCTTCTCGATGCGGTTACCGCGGCCCTTGGCGCGCGCGGTGAAACGCTTGAGCGATGCAGCCTTGTCGACGTAGATGCTCTTGATCTTGAGCTCGTCGATATCAGCGCCTTCGTTGTGCTCCGCATTCGCGATTGCCGACAGCACAACCTTCTTCACGATGCCAGCCGCCTTCTTCGGCGAGAACGTCAGAACGTTCAGCGCCTTGTCGACCGGCAAACCGCGGATCTGGTCAGCCACAAGGCGCGTTTTCTGCGCCGAGATGCGGGCACCGCGATGAATTGCTTTCACTTCCATCTTGATTGCCCCTTATTTCTTGGCCTTCTTGTCGGCTGCGTGACCCTTGAACGTACGGGTCAGTGCGAACTCGCCAAGCTTGTGGCCGACCATGTTTTCCGAGATGTACACCGGAACGTGTTGACGGCCGTTGTGAACAGCGATCGTCAGGCCGATGAAATCCGGCAGAATCGTCGAGCGACGCGACCAGGTCTTGATCGGCTTTTTGTCGCGCGAAGCTGCAGCCGCCTCAACTTTCTTCAGCAAATGGGCGTCGCAGAACGGACCTTTTTTTACAGAACGTGCCATTGCCTACTCCTTAACGCTTGTGACGGCGCTGGACGATCATCGTCGTCGTGCGCTTGTTGCTGCGGGTGCGGTAACCCTTAGCCGGCGTACCCCACGGGCTCACCGGGTCGCGACCTGCAGCCGTCTTGCCCTCACCACCACCGTGCGGGTGATCGACCGGGTTCATCGCAACGCCACGCACCGTCGGGCGGATACCGCGCCAGCGGTTCGCGCCAGCCTTGCCGATCTGGCGCAGGCTATGCTCTTCGTTGCCGACTTCACCGATCGTTGCACGGCACTCGATGTGCACGCGGCGGATTTCGCCCGAACGCAGGCGAACCTGCGCGTAGACGCCTTCACGCGCCAGCAGCATGGCCGACGTGCCAGCCGAACGCGCCATTTGCGCGCCCTTGCCCGGCAGCATCTCGATGCAGTGGATCGTCGTACCGACCGGAATGTTGCGGATCGGCAGCGTGTTGCCTGCACGGATCGGCGCTTCCGAACCCGACATCAGCTGTTGGCCGACGGTCAGGCCCTTCGGGGCGATGATGTAGCGACGCTCGCCGTCTGCGTAGAGCACCAGCGCGATGTTCGCGCTGCGGTTCGGGTCGTACTCGAGACGCTCGACCTTTGCCGGGATGCCATCCTTCGTGCGACGGAAATCGACGATACGATAGTGCTGCTTGTGACCACCACCCTTGTGACGCGTGGTGATACGGCCGTTGTTGTTACGGCCGGCGGTCGAGCTCTGCGAGTCGAGCAGTGCCGCGTACGGCTTGCCCTGGTGCAGATTCTTGTTGACCACCTTGACCATCGCGCGGCGACCCGGCGATGTCGGCTTAACTTTAACGATTGCCATGATTACTTGGCCTCCGCTTCAAAGTTGATTTCCTGGCCGGGCTTCAGGCAGACGTACGCCTTCTTCACGTCCTTGCGGCGGCCCATCGAACGGCCGAAGCGCTTTTGCTTGCCCTTCTGAACCAGCACGTTGACCGAATCAACTTCAACCTTGAACAGCAGCTCGACAGCCGCCTTCACTTCCTGCTTCGTGGCATCCGGTGCGACTTCGAACACGACTTGCTCGTTCTTGTCGGCAACCAGCGTCGCCTTTTCGGAAATCACCGGTGCGAGCAGGACCTGCATCAAACGATGATCGTTCTTGCGAATCTCGCTCATGACAGCAACTCCTCGATCTGGGCGACCGCAGCCTTCGTGACCAGCACTTTCTTGAAGTAGATCAGCGACAGCGGGTCAGCGTAGCGCGGCTCGACAATTGCCACGTGCGGCAGGTTGCGCGATGCCAGGTACAGGTTTTCGTCAACCGTGTCGGTGATGATCAGCACGGAGTCGAGACCCATGGTCTTGAATTTGTCGGCCAGCAGCTTGGTCTTCGGCGCTTCGAGGATGATGTCCTCGACGACCGACAGACGGCCTTCGCGGGCCAGCTGCGAGAAGATCGAGCAGAGGCCTGCGCGATGCATCTTCTTGTTGACCTTGTGCGAGAAGTTTTCTTCCGGCGAATTCGGGAAGATACGACCACCGCCACGCCACAACGGGCTCGACGACATACCGGCACGAGCGCGGCCCGTACCCTTCTGGCGCCACGGCTTCTTGGTCGTGTGCTTGACTTGCTCGCGGTCCTTCTGTGCGCGGTTACCCTGGCGAGCATTCGCCTGGTAAGCGACGACGACCTGGTGGATCAGCGCTTCGTTGTAGTCACGACCGAACACGACGTCCGATGCGTTGACCACTGCACCTTCCTGACCATTTTCGTTCAGGAGCTTGAGTTCCATTATTTCGCCCCCTTGGTCTTGACGGCCGGCGTCACGAAGACCTTGCCGCCCTTCGCGCCCGGAATCGCACCCTTCACGAGCAGCAGCTTGCGCTCTGCGTCGATACGGGCGATTTCGAGGTTCTGCACCGTCACCGTCACGTCACCCATGTGACCCGTCATGCGCTTACCCGGGAAAACACGACCCGGATCCTGCGCCATACCGATCGAGCCCGGCACGTTGTGCGAGCGCGAGTTACCGTGCGTGGCACGGCCGGAGGAGAAGTTGTAACGCTTGATCGTACCGGCGTAGCCCTTACCGATCGACACGCCTTGCACGTCGACCTTCTGGCCCACTTCGAAAAGATCTGCACCGACCACGGCGCCATTCGACAGCTCGGCTGCCTTGGCCGCGTCAATGCGGAATTCCTTGAGGATTTCACCGGCTTCGACACCGGCTTTGGCGAGATGACCTGCCAGCGGCTTCGTCACGCGCGATGCGCGGCGGGAGCCGAATGCAACCTGCACGGCCGTGTAGCCGTCGGTTTCAACAGTCTTGATCTGCGTCACGCGGTTGTCCGACACGTCCAGCACGGTGACGGGAATCGAATCCCCTTCAGCCGTGAAGATACGGGTCATGCCAACCTTGCGACCTACGAGTCCAAGGCTCATCATTTTCTCCATTCCCGACTGCGATTGGTCGGGGCTGATTTACAAAATGCCGGGCACGCAAGGCCCAACTTTTTTACGCGAATACGCGAAAAGCCAAGCAGTATAGCCCGACTTCTCGATTTCCGCAAGCAATACAAAGACTTAGCACCATCCGGCACGCCGGCCGGCGCTGGAAGCCTTACTGCAGCTTGATTTCCACGTCGACGCCAGCCGGCAGGTCGAGCTTCATCAGCGCGTCAACGGTCTTGTCCGTCGGGTCGACGATGTCCATCAGGCGCTGGTGGGTGCGGATTTCGAGCTGATCGCGCGACGTCTTGTTGACGTGCGGCGAGCGCAGGATGTCAAAACGCTGAATGCGCGTCGGCAGCGGCACCGGGCCACGGACGATTGCGCCAGTCCGCTTCGCGGTATCGACGATTTCGGCAGCCGATTGATCGATCAGACGATAGTCGAATGCCTTCAGGCGAATGCGGATTTTCTGTTGCTGCATGACGATTCCTTGAAAAGAGCGAGGCGATGTTGCATCGCCGGACACTAAAAGAACGTGAAACATGACGCCAGCGGGGAGCGAAGCATCAGGTTCCGGGCGGTACTTCCACTGCTAAGCCCGCGATTCTACACGAAAATTCGCGGCGGTGGGCGTTTGTCAATAGAGCGGTTCGCACGCCACGAAGAAAAACCGGGTGCCAGATCGAACTGGACACCCGGTTTCTGCGGTACGCAGTTGCTTACCGTGGAATCGCGGACCCCGCCGGGGATCCGCGGATCGTCGATATTACTCGATGATCTTGGCGACGACGCCGGCGCCGACCGTACGGCCGCCTTCGCGGATTGCGAAGCGCAGACCTTCTTCCATCGCGATCGGAGCGATCAGCTTCACCGTGATCGACACGTTGTCGCCCGGCATCACCATTTCCTTGTCCTTCGGCAGCTCGATCGAGCCCGTCACGTCCGTCGTACGGAAGTAGAACTGCGGACGGTAGTTGTTGAAGAACGGCGTGTGACGGCCGCCTTCGTCCTTGCTCAGCACGTACACTTCAGCCGTGAAGTGCGTGTGCGGCGTGATCGAACCCGGCTTCGCCAGAACCTGGCCGCGCTCCACGTCTTCACGCTTCGTGCCGCGCAGCAGGATACCCACGTTGTCGCCTGCCTGACCTTGGTCCAGCAGCTTGCGGAACATTTCAACGCCCGTGCAGGTCGTCTTCACCGTCGGCTTGATACCGACGATTTCGATTTCCTCGCCGACCTTGATGATGCCGCGCTCGACACGACCCGTCACCACCGTACCGCGGCCCGAGATCGAGAACACGTCTTCCACCGGCATCAGGAACGCACCGTCAACCGCACGCTCCGGCGTCGGGATGTACGTGTCCAGTGCGTCTGCCAGGTTCATGATCGCCACTTCGCCCAGCTCGCCCGTGTCGCCTTCCAGCGCCAGCTTTGCCGAACCCTTCACGATCGGCGTGTCGTCGCCCGGGAAGTCGTACTTCGACAGCAGTTCGCGAACTTCCATCTCGACCAGCTCGAGCAGTTCCGCGTCGTCCACCATGTCGCACTTGTTCAGGAACACGATGATGTACGGAACGCCAACCTGACGTGCCAGCAGGATGTGCTCGCGCGTTTGCGGCATCGGGCCGTCTGCTGCCGAGCAAACCAGGATCGCGCCGTCCATCTGCGCTGCGCCCGTGATCATGTTCTTCACATAGTCAGCGTGGCCCGGGCAGTCGACGTGGGCGTAGTGGCGGTTAGCCGTTTCGTACTCGACGTGCGCCGTGTTGATCGTGATGCCGCGCGCCTTTTCTTCCGGCGCCGCGTCGATCTGGTCGTACGCCTTCGCTTCGCCGCCGAACTTCTTCGTCAGAACCGTCGTGATCGCTGCCGTCAGCGTCGTCTTGCCGTGGTCAACGTGACCAATCGTACCAACGTTCACGTGCGGCTTGGTCCGCTCAAACTTTTCTTTTGCCATGATTCTCTTCTTTCAAAAAATAATCGATTGGTAGCTAAAGATTTACTTCGACTTCGCGCTGATGATCGCTTCGGCAACGTTGCGCGGAGCTTCAGCGTAGTGCTTGAACTCCATCGTGTACGTTGCACGACCTTGCGTCAGCGAGCGCAGCGACGTCGAGTAACCGAACATTTCCGACAGCGGCACTTCGGCGCGCACGATCTTGCCGCCGCCAACCATGTCTTCCATGCCCTGGACGATACCGCGACGGCCCGACAGGTCGCCCATCACGTTGCCCATGTAGTCTTCCGGCGTCTCGACTTCGACAGCCATCATCGGCTCGAGCACGACCGGGTTCGCCTTGCGCATCGCTTCCTTGAACGCCATCGAACCGGCCATGCGGAACGCGTTTTCGTTCGAGTCGACGTCGTGGTACGAACCGAACGTCAGGTGAACCTTCACGTCGACGACCGGGAAGCCAGCCAGCACGCCCGACTTCAGCGTGTCCTGGATACCCTTGTCGACCGCCGGGATGTATTCACGCGGAATCACGCCACCCTTGATCTCGTCGAAGAACTCGTAGCCCTTGCCTTGTTCGTTCGGCTCGAGCGTGATGACCGCGTGACCGTACTGGCCGCGACCACCCGACTGCTTGACGAACTTGCCGTCGACGTCCTTCGCCGTCGAGCGGATCGTTTCGCGGTATGCAACCTGCGGCTTGCCGACGGTCGCTTCCACGCCGAACTCACGCTTCATCCGGTCGACCAGAATTTCGAGGTGGAGCTCGCCCATGCCCGAAATGATGGTCTGGCCCGACTCTTCGTCGGTCTGCACGCGGAACGACGGGTCTTCCTGAGCCAGACGGTTCAGTGCGAGGCCCATCTTTTCCTGGTCGGCCTTGGTCTTCGGCTCGACCGCCTGCGAAATCACCGGCTCCGGGAACACCATGCGTTCGAGAACGATCGGGTTCGCCGGGTCGCACAGCGTGTCGCCCGTGGTGGCTTCCTTCAGGCCGACCGCTGCAGCGATGTCGCCTGCGCGGACTTCCTTGATTTCTTCACGCTGGTTCGCGTGCATCTGCAGAATACGGCCGAGGCGTTCCTTCTTGCCCTTGGTCGAGTTCAGCAGCGTGTCGCCCGAGTTGACGACGCCCGAGTACACACGGAAGAAGATCAGCTGGCCGACGAACGGGTCGGTCATGATCTTGAACGCGAGCGACGAGAACTTCTCTTCGTCCGATGCCTTGCGCTCTGCTTCTTCGCCGTTTTCGAGCTCGCCCTTGACCGGCGGGATGTCGACCGGCGACGGCAGGAAGTCGATCACGGCGTCGAGCATACGCTGCACGCCCTTGTTCTTGAACGCGGTACCGCACAGCATCGGCTGGATTTCGCACGCGATCGTACGATCACGCAGCGCCTTGACGATGTCGGCTTCCGGCAGATCGCCTTCTTCCAGGTACTTGTTCATCAGGTCTTCGCTGGCTTCGGCAGCCGCTTCGACCATCTTTTCGCGCCATTCCTTGCAGGTCTCTGCGAGTTCGGCCGGGATGTCGACGTAGTCGAACTTCGTGCCTTGCGACGCTTCGTCCCAAATGATCGCCTTCATCTTGATCAGGTCGACCACGCCCTTGAAGTTTTCTTCCGAGCCGATCGGCACCACGACCGGAACCGGGTTCGCCTTCAGGCGCAGACGGAGCTGGTCGTAGACCTTGAAGAAGTTCGCGCCGGTACGGTCCATCTTGTTGACGAACGCGAGACGCGGCACCTTGTACTTGTTCGCCTGGCGCCACACGGTTTCCGACTGCGGCTGCACGCCGCCCACTGCGCAGTACACCATGCACGCGCCGTCGAGCACGCGCATCGAACGCTCCACTTCGATCGTGAAGTCGACGTGGCCCGGGGTGTCGATGATGTTGATGCGGTGTTCCGGATAGTTGCCGCCCATGCCCTTCCAGAAGGCCGTGGTAGCAGCGGACGTGATCGTGATGCCACGTTCCTGTTCCTGCTCCATCCAGTCCATCGTGGCTGCGCCGTCGTGGACTTCACCGATCTTGTGGTTCACACCGGTGTAAAACAGAATGCGCTCGGTCGTCGTCGTCTTGCCGGCGTCGATGTGAGCGCTAATACCGATATTGCGGTAGCGCTCGATAGGAGTCTTGCGAGCCACTTTGATCCTCTACTGGGATGACGTGATGCAGCCCTGCTGCATCACGCCTCAACACAAACGGGCGAGGCGCCTGAAAAGCGCACCCGCCCGGAATTTATTTCCGCAAACAGCCCAGCCAGGCGCTTAGAAACGGAAATGCGAGAACGCGCGGTTGGCTTCTGCCATGCGGTGAACTTCATCGCGCTTCTTCATCGCGCCGCCACGGCCTTCGGCCGCTTCGGTGAGTTCGCCTGCCAGGCGCAGAGCCATCGACTTCTCGCTGCGCTTCTTCGCAGCCTCACGCAGCCAGCGCATCGCCAATGCCATACGACGCGACGGGCGCACTTCGACCGGAACTTGATAGTTGGCACCACCAACGCGGCGGCTCTTCACTTCGACCACCGGCTTCACGTTGTTGAGCGCAACCGTGAACACTTCCAGCGGGTCCTTGCCACCCTTGGTCTGGATTTGTTCGAATGCGCCATAAACGATGCGCTCTGCGACCGACTTCTTGCCGGACAGCATCAGCATGTTCATGAACTTGGCAACATCAACGTTACCGAACTTCGGATCCGGCAACACTTCCCGCTTGGGGACTTCGCGACGACGCGGCATGATTCTTCCTTTACTTGTTCAGTTGGAGCTGCAACCAGCTCCGCGGCCACCAACAAACCCGATCACATCTTCACGACTAACCAGCTTGGCCGGGTGACCACTTACTCGACAGCACCGGCAATCCGGCACTCCCGCCTTGACCGCCCTGCGGCGATCCCTGATCAAAAACTGCTTACTTGGCAGCCTTTGCACGCTTCGCGCCGTACTTCGAGCGCGCTTGCTTACGGTCCTTGACGCCCTGGGTATCCAGCGAGCCGCGAACCATGTGGTAACGCACACCCGGCAAGTCCTTCACACGGCCGCCGCGGATCAGCACAACCGAGTGCTCCTGCAGGTTGTGGCCTTCACCGCCGATGTACGAAATCACTTCGAAGCCGTTCGTCAGACGAACCTTGGCGACCTTACGGAGTGCCGAGTTCGGCTTCTTCGGCGTCGTCGTGTACACACGGGTGCACACGCCGCGACGCTGGGGGCAGTCCTGCAGGGCCGGGCTCTTGCTCTTCGTCGTTTCCGACTGACGGCCTTTGCGAACCAGTTGGTTGATGGTTGGCATTGTTTATTCCTGAAATTGAACAAAATCTGCGCATCGATTTCGGGCAAAGCGAGAATCGGCGCACAGTTGACTTCCGAACTGGCGAGACGGACACGAACCTTCGAACGCGACTCGGCCCACCGAATACCGGAACCCAACATGATATTCCGGAAATACCAACGAAGTCAACGGCTTGCGTGATGTGCCGACCGACCGCGCGATTGACAGAAGGGGGCGGAACACCTGTGTCAGGCCGATTCGACGACGTCGATGATCTCGTCGCCGAAGCGTTCGAGCTTGCGCACGCCCATGCCGGGGATGTGGCGAAGATCCTCGATCGTCTCCGGCGCATTGCGCGCGATTTCGGCGAGCGTCGCGTCATGGAAGATCACGTAGGCCGGCACGCCGTCGGCCTTCGCGGTTTCCGCGCGCCATGCACGCAGCGCATCCCACCGTGCGCGCTCGCGAGCGCCCATGCCAGCCGTCGGATCGACGCGCGTGGCGCTTCGGCTCGACGACTGACGGGTGCGTTGCGGCTTCACATAGCGGCGCAGCGTGACCTTTTCCTCGTTCTTCAGCACGGGCTTCGCGGCCTCGGTGAGCATCAGCGCGCCGAAGCCGCCATGGTCGACGGCCAGGTAGCCGTATGCGACCAACTGCCGGAAAATCGCGCGCCACTCGGGCTCGGACAGCGCCGCGCCGATGCCGAACGTGCTGAGCTGATCGTGGCCGCGCTGCAACACCTTCTCGGTGCGCCCGCCGCGCAGGATCTCGATCAGATGGCTCGAGCCGAAGTTGAAGCCGCTCGCGCGCTGCGCGCGGAACACGCACGACAGCGCCATCTGCGCCTCGCGCGTCGCGTCCCACGACGCGGGCGGCTCGAGGCACGTGTCGCAGTTGCCGCACGGCTGGCTCGCCTCGCCGAAGTAGTTCAGCAGCCGCACGCGGCGACACGAGATCGTCTCGCACAAGCCGAGCAGCGCATCGAGCTTCGACGTCTGCACGCGCTTGTGCGCATCGTCCGCATCGGACTCGTCGATCATCTTGCGCTGCTGGACGACGTCGCCGAGACCATACGCCATCCACGCGTTCGCCGGCAGCCCGTCGCGGCCCGCGCGGCCGGTTTCCTGGTAGTAGCCTTCGACGCTCTTCGGCAAATCGAGATGCGCAACGAAACGCACGTCGGGCTTGTCGATGCCCATGCCGAACGCGATCGTCGCGCACATCACGATGCCTTCCTCGCGCTGGAACATTTCCTGGTGCTTCTGCCGCACCTCGAACTCCATGCCCGCGTGATACGGCAGCGCGCGCACGCCCTGCGCCTTCAGCCATTCGGCCGTTTCCTCGACCTTGCGGCGCGACAGGCAATAGACGACACCCGCGTCCGTCGTGCCGTCGGCATTCGTGTGCTCGGCGCGAATGAAATCGAGCAGCTGCGCGCGCGCGTTGTCCTTTTCGACGATCCGGTAGCGGATGTTCGGCCGGTCGAAGCTCGACACGAACACGCGTGCGTCGTCGAGCGCGAGACGATGGATGATCTCGTCGCGCGTGATCGCATCGGCCGTGGCGGTGAGCGCGATGCGCGGCACCGACGGGAAGCGCTCGTGCAGCACCGACAGCTGGATGTATTCCGGGCGGAAATCGTGCCCCCATTGCGACACGCAGTGCGCTTCGTCGATCGCGAACAGGCCGATCTTCGCGCGCTCGAGCAGCTCGAGGAAACGCCCCGTCATCAACCGCTCCGGCGCGACGTACAGCAGGTCGATTTCGCCCTCGCGCAGCGCGCGCTCGGTGGCCGCCGCCTCGGCGCCCGACAGCGTCGAATTCAGATAGGCCGCGCGCACGCCGACTTCGCTCAACGCGGCGACCTGGTCCTGCATCAGCGCGATCAGCGGCGACACGACGATGCCGGCGCCCTGCCCGGCCTCGCGGCGCAGCAGCGCGGGAATCTGGTAGCACAGCGACTTGCCGCCGCCGGTCGGCATCAGCACGAGACAATCGCCGCCGCCGGCGACGTGCTCGACGATCTCGCCCTGCTGGCCGCGAAAGGCGGAATAACCAAAGACTTCGTCGAGTATTTCGAGGGCGCGGGACATGAATGAAGAGGTGGAAGACTGCTGACGGCAACGATCCGGATTCTAGCAATCTTTGCGTCGCGCGAAGCCGATTCGCGCGGAGTTAGCCACTCGGACAATGTTCTCTCGACGGATTGCAACCGAGTCCCGGCGAAAAATCCGCGGCATCTGCCGACGTCCGTCGCTGGGCGGCTTCGGTGAAAACCGTGAGAAATTCCATATTTCTTTATGGGAGGGCCGTCGATACAATCGGTTTCGAGGTTGAGCCTGGCACCGGCGAATCGAGCCATAGATTCAACCTTATTCCATTAGGAGACCCGATGATGCGTGAACTTGTAGCGAATGAAGTGAAGCAAGTCAGCGGCGCGTTCTCGTGCGCACTGAATCCAGCACCGATCAATTGGGCAGCAGTTGGCGGCGCGGCTCTGGTCGGCGCTGTTCGCGGCCCGCTCGGCGCCTTTTTGGGCGGCGCCGGGAGTTATCTTGGCCAGAGCTGGAACTGTAGATTTTGATCGTTGACAGGCGATTTCCGCTGCAAACATGAGCGAGCATCTTTCGATGCTCGCTCATCGATATTTCGTACCGCATTGACACGCAACGGGGAGGCATGCGATTGAAAGACTCGCGCAGTGCGATCAAGAGGTTCCTGCTTTACGGTCCGTTCCCTGCTCCGCTCAGCACACGATATGGTGGCGGCTGGCGCGGCATCTTGCTGGGAGCGGTAATCCGGGCATTGCCCGACGGAGTTCTGGTGGCCGTGTTGTATCTCGTCGTGCCTCGGGTACGCTCTTTCGCGTACGTAACGCTCATCCTCGCGTTGGCGGTGATGCACAGCCTGTTTCTGGAGTGGCATTTGACTCGCCAGTTCGAGCGTCAGTCGAAGCCATCCCGGGAAGCGTAGCCGGGCATCCGATCGGGCATGCCACCGCGCCCCACGAAATCGGGATCGAGGCAACCGTCAGGTGTTCGTTGGCGGAAGACGTCGTTTCACGTCCGCGACCGCCTGCGGCACGACTCACGACCGCGCGCGTCCATGTCACGCGCACCCAAAAAACGCCCGGTGAACCGGGCGGTTTCGATGACAGCCTGACGACGCGGCTCGCGCCGCTCGCTTACTCGGCGGCCGGTTGTTGCGGCTCTTCCCCGATTCGGTCGGGATACGTGCGAGCACTTCACCGACTTGCACCTACTGACCGTTCTTCACTGTGATCAGTGCGCCAGATACGCGGCGCGCACGCCGATTTCGCTCAGCGTCGCGAAGCGCGGAATAACCCAAGACTTCGTCGAGAATTTCGAGGGCGCGAGACATGAACGATGGGAACGAGCGCGGCGGAGTGATGACCGAAGTTCTAACAACCCGCGCGCGCAGCGCACGGTAAATAACGCATCGTTGGCCGTTCGGATAGCGGGACGGCGCAGGTGACGTGCCAACCGTTACCCGGGGCACTCACGCCCGGATAGCCGATGCCTCGCCGACTCAAGGCCTGTCAAATTCCGGCCGCGCATCCAGATGCACCGGGACAAACCGTCGTGAGTCGCCGACGTAGGACAACGCGAGATTCGAAAAGTCGTATACGCGGCCGCGAAAAACGATCGCAACGTCGTCGCGCTGCACGCTCGCTTGTGCGGCTTCGCTATTTGCCGTCAAAAACGGCGCCTGGCGCTCCATCACCGCGCCTATCCCGCTGTGATCGACGGCCGGGATCGTCACCGGATGGCGGCTTTTCCCGGCAGTACCCATTCGGGTAACGATGTAACGGCATTAGCCGTTGCGGCGAATGTGTCGCGAGCGTGGACGGAAATCGACTCTAGCATCGCGTCCATCTCGAAACAACGAAACGCACATCGTACGCGTTAGCCATTCAGCAAAGAAAAACACCCTGCAGGCGAATCCGCCTCCAGGGTGTCGTGGCCGCCTCGCTTACCGTCCGGTTGAAATCGGACGGTAAGCGACAGCGATGCAACGCGGCTCGCGCCGCCCCCGCACTTACTCGGCTGCCGGGTGTTGCGGCTCTTCCGCCGGCGCGCTCGGCGTGCCGAAGTCGAATGCCTCTTCCGCTGCGATCTGGTCGAAACGCTCGCGATCCGACGATTCCTTCGCCTTGCGTGCCTTGTGGAACGCGAGACCCGTACCGGCCGGAATCAGACGGCCGACGATCACGTTTTCCTTCAGGCCGCGCAGATCGTCGCGCTTGCCCATGATCGCCGCTTCGGTCAGCACGCGGGTCGTTTCCTGGAACGATGCCGCGGAGATGAACGAGTCGGTCGACAGCGACGCCTTCGTGATACCGAGCAGCACGTTGTCGTACGAAGCCGGACGCTTGCCCTCGGCGATCATGCGATCGTTCTCGTCCAGCATGTCGGAACGCTCGACCTGTTCGCCCGGGATGAAGCGCGTATCGCCGTTGTCGGTGATCTGCACACGACGCAGCATCTGGCGAACGATCACCTCGATGTGCTTGTCGTTGATCTTCACGCCCTGCAGACGGTACACGTCCTGCACTTCGTCGACGATGTAGCGCGACAGCGCTTCGATACCCTGCAGGCGCAGGATGTCGTGCGGATCGGCCGGACCGTCCACGATCATTTCGCCCTTGTTGACGACCTGGGCATCGTGAACCAGAACCTGCTTTTCCTTCGCGATCAGGAACTCGTGCTGGTTGCCTTCGAGATCCGTGATGACGAGACGCTGCTTGCCCTTCGTGTCCTTACCGAACGACGTCGTACCGGTGACTTCCGCGAGAATGCCGGCATCCTTCGGCGAACGCGCTTCGAACAGTTCCGCCACCCGCGGCAGACCGCCGGTAATGTCACGCGTCTTCTGCGCTTCGGTCGGGATACGTGCGAGCACTTCACCGACCTGCACCTGCTGGCCGTCCTTCACGGTGATCAGTGCGCCGACCTGGAAGCCGATCTGCACCGCGTGCTCCGTGCCCGGAATCTTCACTTCTTCGCCGTTCGCGTCGAGCAGCTTCACCTGCGGACGCACGCTCTTCGAAGCCTGCGAACCGCGGCGCTTCACGTCGATCACGACCAGCGTCGACAGGCCGGTCACGTCGTCGATCTGCTTCGCGACGGTCACGCCTTCCTCGACGTTCTCGAACTTCACCGTACCACCGTACTCGGTGATGATCGGACGCGTCAGCGGATCCCACGTGGCGAGCTGCGTGCCGGCCTTGATGGTCGCGCCGTCGAGCTGCAGCAGCGTCGCGCCGTACGGCACTTTGTGACGCTCGCGCTCGCGACCGAAGTCGTCGGTGATCATCGCTTCGCCCGAACGGGAAATGACGATCTGCTCGCCCTTCGCGTTCGTGACGTAGCGCATCGTCGCCGTGAAGCGGACGATACCGTTGCTCTTCGCTTCGACCGACGAAGCCACTGCCGCACGCGATGCCGCACCACCGATGTGGAACGTACGCATCGTCAGCTGCGTGCCCGGTTCGCCGATCGACTGTGCCGCGATCACGCCGACTGCTTCGCCGACGTTCACCAGCGAGCCGCGGCCGAGGTCGCGGCCGTAGCAGGATGCGCACAGGCCGTAACGCGTTTCGCAGGTCAGCGGCGTGCGCACGCGCACTTCGTCGATGCCGAGGCGTTCGATTTCCTCGACTGCCGTTTCGTCGAGCAGCGTGCCCGATTCGTACAGCGTTTCCTGCGTTTCCGGATTCACGACGTCCGCAACCGCGACGCGGCCGAGAATACGGTCGCGCAGCGCTTCGACGACTTCACCGCCTTCGACGAGTGCCTTCATCGCCACGCCGTTCGACGTGCCGCAATCGTCTTCCACCACGACCAGATCCTGCGTGACGTCGACGAGACGACGCGTCAGGTAACCCGAGTTCGCGGTCTTCAGTGCCGTATCAGCCAGACCCTTACGTGCACCGTGGGTCGAGATGAAGTACTGCAGCACGTTCAGACCTTCGCGGAAGTTCGCGGTAATCGGCGTCTCGATAATCGAGCCGTCCGGCTTCGCCATCAGGCCGCGCATACCGGCCAGCTGACGAATCTGAACCGCCGAACCCCGGGCGCCCGAGTCGGCCATCATGTAGATCGAGTTGAACGACTCCTGGCGCGTCTCGTTGCCGTCGCGGTCCGTCACCGGCTCCGTCGACAGCTGCTCCATCATCGCCTTGCCGACCGCTTCCGACGTTGCCGACCAGATGTCGACCACGTTGTTGTAGCGTTCCTGCGCGGTGACGAGACCCGACATGTACTGGCGGTCGTACTCCTTCACCTTCTTCGCGGCGTCGCCGACGATCGTTTCCTTCTGCGGCGGCACGAGCATGTCGTCCACGCAGATCGAGATGCCGGCGCGCGTCGCGAGACGGAAACCCGACTGCATCAGCTGATCGGCGAACACGACCGTCGCACGCAGACCGCACTTGCGGAACGCCGTGTTGATCAGGCGCGAGATTTCCTTCTTCTTCAGCGGCTTGTTCAGCACCGAGAACGGCAGGCCGTGCGGCAGGATCTCCGACAGGATCGCGCGACCGACGGTCGTCGCGTACAGCGTGATCTTCGGCACGAACTCCGGCGCGCCTTCCGACGTGTCCTCGTTGCGGACCATTTCGGTGATCCGGACGTTGACGCGCGAGGCCAGCTCGACTTCCTTGTTCTCGTACGCGCGGATGACTTCCGACACGCCCGTGAACGACAGGCCTTCGCCCTTGCCGTTGATCGCTTCGCGGGTCGCGTAGTACAGACCCAGCACGATATCCTGCGACGGCACGATCGACGGATCGCCGTTGGCCGGGAACAGCACGTTGTTCGACGCGAGCATCAGCGTGCGCGCTTCCATCTGCGCTTCGAGCGACAGCGGCACGTGAACGGCCATCTGGTCACCGTCGAAGTCGGCGTTGAACGCCGCGCAGACGAGCGGGTGCAGCTGGATTGCCTTGCCTTCGATCAGCACCGGCTCGAACGCCTGGATACCGAGACGGTGCAGCGTCGGCGCACGGTTCAGCATCACCGGGTGCTCGCGGATCACCTCTTCGAGGATGTCCCACACCACCGGCGTCTGGTTCTCGACTTCCTTCTTCGCAGCCTTGATGGTCGTCGCGACGCCCATCACTTCCAGCTTGTTGAAGATGAACGGCTTGAACAGTTCGAGCGCCATCAGCTTCGGCAGACCGCACTGGTGCAACTTCAGCGTCGGGCCGACCACGATGACCGAACGGCCCGAGTAGTCGACGCGCTTGCCCAGCAGGTTCTGACGGAAACGGCCGCCCTTGCCCTTGATCATGTCGGCGAGCGACTTCAGCGGACGCTTGTTCGCGCCCGTCATCGCCTTGCCGCGACGACCGTTGTCGAGCAGCGAGTCGACGGCTTCCTGCAGCATCCGCTTTTCGTTGCGGACGATGATTTCAGGCGCCTTCAGCTCGAGCAGGCGCTTCAACCGGTTGTTACGGTTGATCACGCGGCGATACAGGTCGTTCAGGTCCGACGTCGCGAAACGGCCGCCGTCCAGCGGCACGAGCGGACGCAGTTCCGGCGGCAGCACCGGCAGCACTTCGAGGATCATCCACTCGGGCTTGATGCCCGAGCGCTGGAATGCCTCGAGGACCTTCAGGCGCTTCGCGTACTTCTTGATCTTCGCTTCCGAGCCGGTGTTCTTCAGCTCGGTGCGCAGCGTCTCGACCTGCTCGTCGATGTTGATCGCGCGCAGCAGTTCACGCACGCCTTCCGCGCCCATCTCGGCACGGAATTCGTCGCCGTATTCCTCGACCTTGTTGTAGTAATCCTCTTCGGTCATGATCTGCCGCGCCTTCAGCGGCGTCATGCCCGGTTCGATCACCACGTACGCTTCGAAGTACAGCACGCGCTCGATGTCGCGCAGCGTCATGTCGAGCACCATGCCCAGACGCGACGGCAGCGACTTCAGGAACCAGATGTGCGCGACCGGCGAGGCCAGCTCGATGTGGCCCATCCGTTCGCGACGCACCTTCGCCAGCGTCACTTCGACGCCGCACTTCTCGCAGATCACGCCGCGGTGCTTCAGGCGCTTGTACTTGCCGCACAGGCACTCGTAGTCCTTGATCGGCCCGAAGATCTTCGCGCAGAACAGACCATCGCGTTCCGGCTTGAACGTACGGTAGTTGATGGTCTCCGGCTTCTTCACTTCGCCGAACGACCACGAACGGATCTTGTCGGGCGAGGCCAGACCGATCTTGATCGCGTCGAAAACTTCTTCCTGTTGGACTTGCTTGAATAGATCGAGCAGAGCTTTCATTGCTTTCTCTCCGTAGTCCGATTAATTGCGGTCGAGATCGATATCGATACCGAGCGAGCGGATTTCCTTCACGAGCACGTTGAAGGATTCCGGCATGCCTGCATCGATCACGTGATCGCCCTTGACGAGGTTTTCGTACACCTTCGTCCGGCCGGTCACGTCGTCCGACTTCACCGTCAGCATTTCCTGCAGCACGTAGGACGCGCCGTACGCTTCGAGTGCCCACACTTCCATTTCACCGAAACGCTGGCCGCCGAACTGCGCCTTACCACCCAGCGGCTGCTGCGTGACGAGCGAGTACGGGCCGGTCGAACGCGCGTGCATCTTGTCGTCGACCAGGTGGTGCAGCTTCAGGTAGTGCATGTAGCCGAGCGTCACGCGACGTTCGAACATTTCACCCGTGCGGCCGTCGTACAGGCGGACCTGGTTCTTCGACGGGTTCATGCCGAGCTGTTCGGCGATGTCGTCCGGGAACGCGAGGTCGAGCATCTTGCCCATTTCTTCCTCGGTCGCACCGTCGAACACCGGCGTCGCGAACGGCACGCCTTCGCGCAGGTTCTTCGCGAGTTCGAGGATCTCGTCGTCGGTGAAGCTTTCCAGATCTTCCTGGCGGCCCGACTCGTTGTAGATCTTCGTCAGGAACGCGCGCAGTTCCTCGATCTTCGCCTGACGCTGCAGCATTTCGCCGATACGCCAGCCGAGGCCCTTCGCGGCCCAGCCGAGGTGCACTTCCAGAACCTGACCCACGTTCATCCGCGACGGCACGCCGAGCGGGTTCAGCACGACGTCTGCCGGACGGCCGTCGGCCATGTACGGCATGTCTTCGATCGGGACGATCTTCGACACGACACCCTTGTTACCGTGGCGGCCTGCCATCTTGTCGCCAGGCTGCAGACGGCGCTTCACCGCCAGGTACACCTTGACCATCTTCAGCACGCCCGGCGGCAGTTCGTCGCCTTGCGTGAGCTTCTTGCGCTTCTCTTCGAACGCGAGGTCGAACTGGTGACGCTTTTCCTCGATCGAGTTCTTGATCGCTTCGAGCTGCGCCGCTGCTTCGTCGTCCGCCAGGCGGATGTCGAACCAGTGGTAATGGTCGAGGTCTTCCAGGTAAGCCTGGTCGATCTTCGTGCCCTTCGCGAGCTTCTTCGGACCGCCGTTCGCGACCTTGCCCACGAGCATGCGGGCGAGACGCTGGAACGCGTCGCCTTCCACGATGCGCAGCTGGTCGTTCAGGTCGAGGCGGTAACGCTTCAGTTCATCGTCGATGATCTGTTGCGCACGCTTGTCGCGCTGGATGCCTTCGCGCGTGAACACCTGGACGTCGATCACGGTGCCGCTCATGCCCGACGGCACGCGCAGCGACGTGTCCTTCACGTCCGACGCCTTCTCGCCGAAGATCGCGCGCAGCAGCTTCTCTTCCGGCGTCAGCTGGGTCTCGCCCTTCGGCGTGACCTTGCCGACCAGCACGTCGCCCGCTTCGACTTCCGCACCGATGTACACGATGCCCGATTCGTCGAGACGGCCGAGCTGGACTTCCGCCAGGTTCGAGATGTCGCGCGTGATTTCTTCCGGCCCGAGCTTCGTGTCGCGTGCGACGACGTTCAGCTCTTCGATGTGGATCGACGTGTAGCGATCGTCGGCCACGACCTTCTCCGAGATCAGGATCGAGTCCTCGAAGTTGTAGCCGTTCCACGGCATGAACGCGATCAGCATGTTCTGGCCGAGCGCGAGTTCGCCCAGGTCCGTCGAGGCGCCGTCGGCCAGCACGTCGCCGCGCGAGACCTTGTCGCCCATCTTCACGATCGGACGCTGGTTGATGTTCGTGTTCTGGTTCGAACGCGTGTACTTGATCAGGTTGTAGATGTCGACACCGACTTCACCCGCGACCGCTTCGTCGTCGTTCACGCGAATCACGATACGGCCTGCGTCGACGTAATCGACCACACCGCCGCGGAACGCCTGGACCGTCGTACCCGAGTCGACCGCGCAGGTGCGCTCGATGCCCGTCCCGACGACCGGCTTTTCCGGACGCAGACACGGCACGGCCTGACGCTGCATGTTCGAACCCATCAGTGCACGGTTCGCGTCGTCGTGCTCGAGGAACGGGATCAGCGACGCTGCGACCGACACGATCTGCGACGGCGCGACGTCCATGTACTGGATACGGTCCGGCGTGACCATCATCGTTTCGCCGGCTTCACGCGACGACACGAGTTCGTCGATCAGTCGGCCGTCTTCGTCGATCGCGGCGTTCGCCTGAGCGATCATGTAGCGGCCTTCCTCGATCGCCGACAAGTAGTCGATCTGGTCGGTCACCTTGCCGTCCACGACCTTGCGGTACGGCGTCTCGAGGAAGCCGTACTCGTTCAGGTGCGCGTACAGCGCGAGCGAGTTGATCAGACCGATGTTCGGACCTTCCGGCGTTTCGATCGGGCACACGCGACCGTAGTGGGTCGGGTGCACGTCGCGCACTTCGAAGCCTGCGCGCTCGCGCGTCAGACCGCCCGGGCCCAGTGCGGAAACACGGCGCTTGTGCGTGATTTCCGACAGCGGGTTGGTCTGGTCCATGAACTGCGACAGCTGCGACGAACCGAAGAACTCGCGGATCGCCGACGAAATCGGCTTCGAGTTGATCAGGTCGTGCGGCATCAGGTTTTCGCTTTCGGCCTGGCCGAGGCGTTCCTTGACCGCGCGCTCGACACGCACGAGGCCCGCGCGGAACTGGTTTTCCGCCAGTTCGCCGACGCAACGCACGCGACGGTTGCCGAGGTGGTCGATATCGTCCACTTCGCCCTTGCCGTTGCGCAGCTCGACGAGGATCTTGATCGTCGCGAGGATGTCGTCGTCCTGCAGCGTCATCGGGCCGACGATCTCGTCACGGCCGACGCGGCGGTTGAACTTCATGCGGCCGACCTTCGACAGGTCGTACGCTTCTTCGCTGTAGAACAGACGGTTGAACAGGGCCTCGACCGCTTCTTCGGTCGGCGGCTCGCCCGGGCGCATCATGCGGTAGATCGCGATGCGCGCGGCCGTCTTGTCGGTCGTTTCGTCGACACGCAGCGTCGACGAGATGTACGGACCTTGATCCAGATCGTTCGTGTAGAGCGTCTGAATGTCCTTGATACCCGCTTCGCGCAGCTTCTCGAGCACGCTTTCCGTGACTTCGTCGTTCGCGCTCGCGATCACTTCGCCGGTGTCGCCGTCGACGACGTTCTTCGCCAGCACGCGGCCGAGCAGATAGTCTTCCGGCACCGAGATGAACTTGGTCTTCGCGGCTTCGAGGTCGCGAATGTGTTTCGCGTTGATCCGCTTGTCCTTCTGGACGATGACCTTGCCGTCGCGATCCGTGATGTCGAAACGCGCGACTTCGCCACGCAGGCGCTCGGGCACGAACTCGAGTTGCGCGCCTTCGTCCATCAGCGTGAAGTTGTCGAACACGAAGAAGTTCGCGAGGATCTGTTCCGGCGTGAGACCGATGGCCTTCAGCAGGATCGTGACCGGCATCTTGCGGCGACGGTCGACGCGGAAGTACAGGATGTCCTTCGGATCGAATTCGAAGTCGAGCCACGAGCCGCGGTACGGAATGATCCGTGCCGAGAACAGCAGCTTGCCCGAGCTGTGCGTCTTGCCCTTGTCGTGTTCGAAGAACACGCCCGGCGAACGATGCAGCTGCGAGACGATGACACGCTCGGTGCCGTTGATGACGAACGAGCCCGTCGGCGTCATGAGCGGAATTTCGCCCATGTACACTTCCTGCTCCTTCACTTCCTTGACGACCGGCTTGTTCGGCGATTCCTTGTCGAGGATGACGAGGCGGACCTTCGCGCGCAGCGCGGAGCAGTACGTCAGGCCACGCTGCTGGCATTCCTTGATGTTGAATGCCGGCGAGGACAGCGCATAGCTCACGAACTCGAGGCGCGCGAAACCGTTGTGCGAAACAATGGGAAATACCGATGTGAACGCGGCCTGCAAACCTTCAGGCTTGCGTTGCGTCGCCGGCACATCGGCTTGCAGAAACGTGCTGAATGATTCAAGCTGAGTAGCCAGCAAGAACGGAACTTGGTGAACGATGGGGCGCTTCGCGAAACTCTTGCGAATGCGCTTCTTCTCGGTGAAGGAATATTGCATACGATCTCCGAATCACGGCGGGTGCTATCGAGGCGGAATACCTGGACGTTTCAAACCCGAGTGTTCACCGACTGAGACCCGATGGCCGTTCGACGGCTTGAACGAGCCGAGAAGCTTGGTGGTTGGCCGCTACCAACCGCTGGCTGACGGCAGCGGATGCCTGTGTTGCCCGCTACCCGACCAAACTTGCCTTCTGCAGTCGCTTCAGAAGACAAAGAGAACCGCCAATCGTGCGTGATGCATCACAACGATCAGGCGGTTTTCTTTGGCTTCTGGGGCCGACTATTCGGGCTCCCGAATGAGTGCCAGAATAACGTCCCCACAAAGCACAAAAAGGCCGGCGGTGAAAATACCGCCAGCCTTCGCACAGCGCGCCGAAACTTACTTGACTTCGACCTTCGCGCCAGCTTCTTCCAGCTTCTTCTTGGCTTCTTCAGCAGCAGCCTTGTCGACGCCTTCCTTGATGGGCTTCGGTGCACCGTCAACCAGGTCCTTCGCTTCCTTCAGGCCCAGGCCCGTCAGTTCGCGAACGGCCTTGATGACCGAAACCTTGTTGGCGCCGGCTTCAGCCAGGACGACCGTGAATTCGGTCTTCTCTTCTGCTGCAGCAGCTGCGCCGCCGCCTGCCGGGCCAGCGACTGCCACTGCAGCTGCCGACACGCCAAACTTCTCTTCGAACGCCTTGACCAGTTCGTTCAGTTCCAGAACGGTCATCCCTTCGACTGCTGCCAGGATGTCTTCTTTTGCGATTGCCATTTGAAATACTCCTAAATTGAATTCGGATACAGCCAGCGATCAGTGACGCTGATGCACGCTCGATTACGCAGCTTCCGCTTGCTTCTTCTCGGCCAGCGCGGCCAGAGCACGCGCGAAGCCCGAAACAGGCGCTTGCATAACGAACAGCAGCTTCGAGAGCAGTTCTTCACGGCTCGGGATGCTTGCCAGCGCTTGCACGCCAGCCTTGTCCATCACCTTGCCATCGAACGAACCAGCCTTGATGACCAACTTGTCATTGCTCTTGCTGAAGTCGTTGACGACCTTAGCAGCGGCAATTGCATCTTCCGAGATGCCGTAGATCAGCGGACCAGTCATCTGCTCTGCCAGCGGAGCAAACGGGGTACCTTCAACGGCGCGACGCGCCAGCGTGTTCTTCAACACGCGCAGGTACACCTGTTTCTCACGCGCTTGCGCGCGCAGCTTGGTCAGATCGCCAACCGCAATTCCACGATACTCAGCCAGCACAACGGTCTGGGCCTTCGCGACTTGCGCGGAAACCTCAGCGACGACGGCTTGCTTGTCTTCTCTATTAAGCGGCACGGTTAGCCTCCAGAAACGATACGTTGGGTGCGACCGGCATGGTCGAAACCTCACGTACCTCGTTCAACAACGGCGTCCGACCTCGTTAGGAGTATTTCCACCTCACGCCGCGAATCGCTTCGCGGCCTGCGGCTTCACCACTGCAAAACTTTTTCGGGTTCGCCATCTGCGTTGGCTTGAATTAAGGGATCACCTGACTGCTGCGCCCCACCAACGGTCTTTGATAACCGGTTGTCCGCCTTGCTGCACGAACAACCGCCCAAAGCCCATGTGGGCCGCTTCGCGAACGAAGCGGCCCGAATACTTGCTTACTGTGCTGCCAGCGTAGCCTGGTCGACACGCACGCCGACGCCCATCGTGCTCGACAGTGCGATCTTGCGCAGGTACACGCCCTTGCTCGTTGCCGGCTTTGCCTTCTGCAGCGCGTCGATCAGCGCCGACAGGTTCGAACGCAGCGCGGTCGGCTCGAACGATGCACGGCCGATGGTCGCGTGGATGATACCGGCCTTGTCGACACGGAATTGCACCTGACCAGCCTTCGCGTTCTTGACGGCGGTTGCGACGTCCGGCGTGACCGTACCGACCTTCGGGTTCGGCATCAGGCCGCGCGGGCCGAGGATCTGGCCGAGCGTACCGACGATACGCATCGTGTCCGGCGAAGCGATCACGATGTCGAAGTCCATCTGGCCAGCCTTGATCTGCTCTGCCAGGTCTTCCATACCGACGATTTCCGCGCCTGCTGCACGAGCCTGCTCGGCCTTCTCGCCTTGCGCGAACACGGCAACGCGAACCGACTTGCCCGTACCTGCCGGCAGAACGACCGAACCACGCACGACTTGGTCCGACTTCTTCGCATCGATGCCGAGCTGGACTGCGACGTCGATCGACTCGTCGAACTTCGCGCTCGCGCATTCCTTCACGAGGCTCAGTGCGTCTTCGATCGCGTACAGCTTCTGACGGTCGACCTTGGCGGCAAATGCCTGACGGCGCTTGGAGATCTTAGCCATTTACACGCCCTCCACAGTGATACCCATCGAGCGTGCGCTACCAGCGATGGTGCGAACGGCTGCGTCCAGATCAGCTGCCGTAAGGTCCGGCATCTTGGTCTTCGCGATTTCTTCGGCTTGAGCGCGCGTGATCGAACCGACCTTGTCGGTGTGCGGCTTGCTCGAACCCTTGTCCACCTTCGCCGCCTTCTTGATCAGGACGGTCGCCGGCGGCGTCTTCATCACGAACGTGAAGCTCTTGTCAGCGAATGCCGTGATGACCACCGGCACCGGCAGACCCGGCTCCATACCTTGAGTCTGCGCGTTGAACGCCTTGCAGAACTCCATGATGTTCAGGCCGCGCTGGCCCAGTGCCGGACCGACCGGCGGCGACGGGTTGGCTTTACCTGCAGGGATCTGCAGCTTGATAAAGCCGATAATCTTCTTTGCCATTTGAAACCTCATTGGAACGCCGGAGAAGGCGTTCGGTGAGTGATAACGCGCTTTCGCCGCTGGCTACTGACGCTCCTCAACGGCCATGACGCGGGCCGTAAGCGCGAAGGTGGGCAGCCTGGGCTGCCCACCGAATCGGGATCAAACTTTTTCGACCTGACCGAACTCGAGTTCGACGGGGGTGGAGCGGCCAAAAATGGTGACCGACACACGCACGCGCGATTTCTCGTAGTTGACTTCTTCGACGGTGCCGTTGAAGTCCGTGAACGGGCCTTCCTTGACGCGCACCATCTCGCCGACTTCGAACAGGGTCTTCGGGCGCGGTTTTTCGACCCCTTCCTGCATCTGCGACATGATCTTCTCGACTTCCTTCGGGGAAATCGGGGTCGGGCGGTTACGTGCCCCACCGACGAAACCGGTGACCTTCGCGGTGTTCTTCACGAGGTGCCACGTTTCGTCCGTCATTTCCATTTCCACCAGCACGTAGCCGGGGAAGAAACGACGCTCGGTCACAGCCTTGTGACCGCCTTTGACTTCAACCACTTCTTCGGTCGGGACCAGAATCTGACCGAATTTGTCCTGCATGCCGGCACGCTCGATGCGCTCTTGAAGCGCACGTTGCACGCTCTTCTCCATACCGGAGTAGGCGTGCACGACGTACCAACGTTTTCCGCTCGGGGATGCCGGAGTATCGCTCATATCATTTCCAACCCAGAATCGCCGAGAAAATCACCCATTCGATCGATTTGTCGCTCAACCAGAGGAAAATCGCCATCACGAGCACGAAACCGAACACGACGAGTGTGGTTTGCGTTGCTTCCTTGCGGGTGGGCCACACGACCTTCCGGACTTCCTTGTACGAATCCTTGGCAAACGCGATGAGACCCTTGCCAGGAGCGGACATGAGCCCGACGGCCACGCCGGCGATGATACCTACCGCCAACGCGGCACCGCGGACATACCACTGCTGATTGGCCAGCCAGAAGAAGCCCGCGAATCCGGCCAAGACCAGCAATACGCCCAGGGCCAGCATCAGCTTATCGCCGGAGGTATTTACAGTTTCGACGGATGGATTCGCCATAACACCTTAAAACAAATGCCACGTAGGACACGTGGCGATTTTTGGCAGGGGCAGAGGGAATCGAACCCCCAACCTTCGGTTTTGGAGACCGACGCTCTGCCAGTTGAGCTATACCCCTAAACCATGCTGGGGCTGGCTGCTGCCAGCCCCAAAACTGTCGATCAACGAATAACTGGCTTACTCGATGATCTTGGCGACGACGCCGGCGCCGACCGTACGGCCGCCTTCGCGGATTGCGAAGCGCAGACCTTCTTCCATCGCGATCGGAGCGATCAGCTTCACCGTGATCGACACGTTGTCGCCCGGCATCACCATTTCCTTGTCCTTCGGCAGCTCGATCGAGCCCGTCACGTCCGTCGTACGGAAGTAGAACTGCGGACGGTAGTTGTTGAAGAACGGCGTGTGACGGCCGCCTTCGTCCTTGCTCAGCACGTACACTTCAGCCGTGAAGTGCGTGTGCGGCGTGATCGAACCCGGCTTCGCCAGAACCTGGCCGCGCTCCACGTCTTCACGCTTCGTGCCGCGCAGCAGGATACCCACGTTGTCGCCTGCCTGACCTTGGTCCAGCAGCTTGCGGAACATTTCAACGCCCGTGCAGGTCGTCTTCACCGTCGGCTTGATACCGACGATTTCGATTTCCTCGCCGACCTTGATGATGCCGCGCTCGACACGACCCGTCACCACCGTACCGCGGCCCGAGATCGAGAACACGTCTTCCACCGGCATCAGGAACGCACCGTCAACCGCACGCTCCGGCGTCGGGATGTACGTGTCCAGTGCGTCTGCCAGGTTCATGATCGCCACTTCGCCCAGCTCGCCCGTGTCGCCTTCCAGCGCCAGCTTTGCCGAACCCTTCACGATCGGCGTGTCGTCGCCCGGGAAGTCGTACTTCGACAGCAGTTCGCGAACTTCCATCTCGACCAGCTCGAGCAGTTCCGCGTCGTCCACCATGTCGCACTTGTTCAGGAACACGATGATGTACGGAACGCCAACCTGACGTGCCAGCAGGATGTGCTCGCGCGTTTGCGGCATCGGGCCGTCTGCTGCCGAGCAAACCAGGATCGCGCCGTCCATCTGCGCTGCGCCCGTGATCATGTTCTTCACATAGTCAGCGTGGCCCGGGCAGTCGACGTGGGCGTAGTGGCGGTTAGCCGTTTCGTACTCGACGTGCGCCGTGTTGATCGTGATGCCGCGCGCCTTTTCTTCCGGTGCCGCGTCGATCTGGTCGTACGCCTTCGCTTCGCCGCCGAACTTCTTCGTCAGAACCGTCGTGATCGCTGCCGTCAGCGTCGTCTTGCCGTGGTCAACGTGACCAATCGTACCAACGTTCACGTGCGGCTTGGTCCGCTCAAACTTTTCCTTGGCCATTTTCAACTCCCAAAAGGAATTTCACAGGTTGCGCCGCGCGCAAACAAGACACTGACTTTTTACTGCTGGTGCCCATGGGCAGGATCGAACTGCCGACCTCTCCCTTACCAAGGGAGTGCTCTACCACTGAGCCACATGGGCGCTACGCTTCAACTTAGCGGTCTGGAGCGGGTGAAGGGAATCGAACCCTCGTCGTAAGCTTGGAAGGCTTCTGCTCTACCATTGAGCTACACCCGCACGGGCCACTAACGATTCCTTACCGCTCACTGCGCTGATATCTTGGTGGAGGAGGTTGGATTCGAACCAACGTAGGCGTAAGCCAACAGATTTACAGTCTGCCCCCTTTAGCCACTCGGGCACCCCTCCGTAGAGAACTGACGATTATGGGGGTGCATCGCACTCCTGTCAAGCACATCCGGAAGATTATTTTCATTCTCTTCCCGACTTCCGCCTCCCACCGATCCCCGCCCTCGCCCGGCTAAGGCAAGCGCGAGATGTTGCCGACCGGTGCCACATCTTCGTCAGACTCCGTCTTCAACGCCGATCTGCATCTGCGCTAAAAACGAAAGACCGCCATCATACGGCCTCTTTCGCGCAATGCCAAGCGGTAGGCACAAAATTTCGGCAAATTTCGTGCCGGGCCGACCTGGCGGGCTGGCGCCGGTGGTTCGAGAAAGGTTCGATGGCGATTCCTGCACGAATCGCCCGCCCGCCTCCGCATATGCCCGCTTGCTCCGGAACGGCATTCCTTTGGGGTCGCAACGGGACATTCCACCGCTTCGGCAAACTCGTGGCGCCGCTCGATGCCGATCAGGTGATCAGACAGCAGCGTGGCTCACCGCTTCGCCCGGAACACTGGAAGCGCGCCCGGTGCTTGAAGTGACTCAACGGTCGCGACCGAAGCCCGAGGGGCTTTGGGGGTTTGGATGGGTGTCGACTAGTGCGCGGCACAACTGATGGATCAGCGTGGGATGGTCCAACGACGTCTCGCGGGATGTATCCGGCGGTTCTGCATGCCTCGATGTGATGATGGCCGCCACCTGGTGACGACGAGCTCCCTGTTCCGGCCGCTCCATCCCTTGGCGCCGCATCGAATGTTCCGCTGGTCGGCGCCGCCGCGTATCGTCGTGCAAGTCGCCCAGCGTCGTCGTCGGAGCGCCTTACCGCAGCGACTCGTCAGCGTACACGCAACCCCGCAACCGCTCGTACAGTGCCCGACTCGTCCAGCTGGGCGCAAATGCCGGCGCTGGGTTCGGCGCCAGTACCCTCGGCCATGCCTCCCACTCCCGAAGACGTCGGAGCCGATATGTGGCGCCGGAGCATCGACATCCGACGAGCACTACCCGACAATGCTCGAGCTGACCCGGAATCACGGCCGAAACACAGCACACAATCCCCGCTGCGGGAGGCCCTCCGTTCGGCGATCCGAATACGACACATACAAGCCTCGCTCCAGGCGTCGACGCAAACAGCACGCCCTTCACACCGATGGGAAAAGCGCGAGGCCACGCAGGCGATGCTGCCACGCTCATCAAGAAAATTTACGCATGGCAGGACGGTCCGCAGCTGACCATCGAGAAGAACCGCGCCGACCTTTGATCTTCTTTGGCCCGCGATACGCACACGGCGCGGCCGATCGTCGACTGGGGGCACCTCCTGCCCCAATGATTCAGGCGTGGGTCACGCGCCGATACGTCTATTTAGAGGTGAAATGCGGCGAATAGACTAAAAGTGGCGCTTGATAGCGACATCGTTCGTCTCTTGACGCAGTTCAGTCGCGTGGTTTCATGGGGAACGAACGTTTACCAGCGGCGACGAGAGGGGCTGGGAGCGCCGACATTCTGCCCGTTCTTGCCAACTACGCGCGGGGGGACAGAGCGAGCGCGAGACATATCCCGCTGCCAGACGATAGCCATAGCGTACCGAGGTAGAAGATGGGCCAAATACACCGACGATCGACGCGCACCGATCGATTATCGGACGAGGAGAACTCGCAACATCTCGTTGGCGTCGGTTCCGCGCAAGGGCCGGGCGGAGATTGCCACGGAGAAGTGCCAAGGCGATTTCTCGTTGCGCATCTGATGACCACCCACGCAAACGAGAAGTAAGAGGACCGTGTGTGCAGCAACACCCATTGCTGGCGTGCAGGCACCCCGAGAGGCGAGGTGCATTTGCGCCAATTTCGTGGAGGTGATTCCGATTTGAGCCGACACCTTCGGTCGACATCCAGCTCCTGCCACAACGGCGCTTCTCCGCATGTTTTTTTGGGCGCCGAAATGCAAAAACCCCCGCCTTTTTGGGCGGGGGTTCTTGGCTTAGGGAGCCTGACGATTACCTACTTTCACACGGGAATCCGCACTATCATCGGCGTAGAGTCGTTTCACGGTC
>NZ_LPJG01000029.1:0-181853 GCF_001532755.1 Burkholderia sp. MSMB2157WGS
TTCATGGCATGGCCTTCGTGTCCGCTTGGACACATCATGCCGAATTTCTCTACTTTTGCACCGGACTATTTCTTGGGCCAGGGTCACAAGCCGGAAATCTCCACTTCCGACCGGGACTAATTCTGGTTCAGGGTCAGTGTCGTCGGTGCGCGAATTCCGGGTGATTATCACCAGGCCATGCTGTTCATGGGAGTGATATTGACCGGATGGTCGGGGTGAGGTAGAACTGTATAGTAATGGCGGTGTCTGGTCAACAGTCGCTATCTTGTGTTGTCTCCTGAATTTCTTGTGGCTTGTGTTTGGTTTTGTGATGTTAAGGAGTGAAATTTTCGGCGGCCGCTCGAGATGGGCGATCTGCGCAAGTGAGGGGATAATGAAAAAGTTGATGATTTTTCTGTTTTTGGTTTTTATCCATGCTTCCGGAATTTGCCAAGTATATACAAAAGATAATAATATAATCCATGTTGAGCTTAATGGATATGGTTACCCTATGATAACAAACTTTAAAATACTTGGGGATACCGCGGTGCCGCATGATAATGCGGGCGCTGATTTTCAGATGACTGCCAGAAGTGTACAGGGTAATGCCTATAATCCAACGCAAGGCGGAGATTGTCGTGGAAATCCATCGTCCCTAACCGGAATTTTGGAAAATTGGAGTGGAGCCTCAATTGGGGTGCCTGCTCAAAACGGAATTTTGCTGGGCGTGCAGCCTCGGAATTATAATGATCCAAGTAGTGGAGACCAAGGGTGTGTTGGGGATGGTGCACTGCTGCCATATCAGTTTAATTTTGGAGTCACCATTGGGGATGGCGTATATCTTCCAAAAGAAGCAATGGTGGTTGATATGTCCATTCAAAAATTGACTGGTGCACAAGATGTTGTCCAACATGCATCTGAGTTGCCGGCAATTTTTGCGACTGCCTCATTTATGCGTTATGCCTATTACGCAGATATAAATGGTGGGATATCTCCGTATTCGATCTCTGTAAATGGTGTTTATACTAACGATATCACCCAGTGGCCTTCTCTTGTAAATTATTCTGGGGTCGGGAAGGCGGTGATTCTTTGCTCTATACCAAACGCCACGAATAATCCTGGGCAAGGCGTGTGTATGGCAATTTATTCAAATTTCGACACAACATTTTATCTGAGTCATCGATTTGGATCGAAGGGTGAGTTGTCATATTTTACCATGGTCGGCAAATCCGACCCGTCCGCAACGATATCTGATAATTCTTGGCATACTTTAAGAAGATTTATTCTTGTTGGTAATATCTCAACCCTTCAGGGGCTTATTGGTGAAGTCTCGCCATTTGCGATTAGTAATTCAAACTGGTGATGGACGTGCCGCTGTTTTACGGGGTTGACGCTTCGGTTGTGAACCCAACTGGATCAAGCCGCTGTGGCCCTCTAAGCTATGAGGTCGCTCATGAAGATCAGATTAAACCTGCGGCTCGAGCGCGAGTTTTTCGCCGTCCACGATGCGGACGGCTTCGCGATGGATCAAGCAGGGGAAGATCTACTCGCCCCATCAAGGTGGGCAACGCGTACTACGTCGGAGAGGGAGCCATCTACCAGGAAGGAAATCGGCCGCTGCGGCTGCCACAACGGCTGACGCTCCAAGAAATCGAAGAGCGGAGCGAGTCCAAGCGAACCAAATGAGCAGACCGGCGTCGACGCCGGTATAAAGGAAGGTGGCCGCGGCTTGCTTAACCAGATAGCTCTCCAAAAGGATTGCTACGTTGTCCGATAGCGAGAACTGAATCGCCCCTTTGCGCGTCAATACCACGCCGCCGTTATTTCTCACGGCGCTGGCGGTCTGGCTCTGGCCCAACCAGAAGGTTGACGCGATTGAGCACGAGCAGCGCGGGTTTTTGGGTTCATTGCATACTGTGCAAGCATCGACGTCAGACCGTCGGAAGCGCCCAGAATCATCGCTCATGGCCTTCTCGAATACACGTTCGAAGTTTCACGTCTAGGCTGATTGTCACCATGAAGAATGTTCGTATCCCCTTGCTGCTCGCGCTCGTTTCGTTGACCGCATCGCTGTTACATATCCAGTTGGCATCTGGGCAATCGCAACCTACTTCTCAGCCCAGTGCAAGGCGTCCCTCGACAGCCGGTAACGCGACATCCGCCGTCGCGTCGTTCGGCAATCAAGTTACATGGCTTAACTCATTGATCCCATGTACGACAGCATGCGCCCAAACGTGGTCGCAATCGGCGGGCGGCGGAATGGGTTTGTTGGGCGCGACCCGTACTTCTGATAATTCGTTGACCGGGTCAATGGCGGCTCAGGGCGTTGCGGGCTATGCGATCAATGACAATACGAAACATGTTCAGACCGCATATGCCACCTATTCCGAAGTGAGGAGAAAGCCGGGGGCCGGGACGACTCAAGGTCATGAAATCGACGTCGTCAATCAAGGCTCCGTCGTCGGTGTGGATCCGTATAACATGTTCCGGACTGGCATTACACCGGGGCTTTGGCTGTCATCGGGGCGTCCGGACGTGAAGAACGGTGCGGCCAATGCGAGCACTGCCATTGGCATTGTCAGCAACAACACTGCCTTTGAAAACGGGATCGTGTTTCACAGTAACGCTTTGAATGCGACGGCCGGCGAAGGCAACGCAATCGCGCTGCCGCGAAAAGATGCCATCGTATGGTTCGGAGGCGCGGGGAGCAAGGTTGCGGCAATTCGAAGCGATGCAACGACGGCGTCACTTCGTGCGATATTTGCAAATGGCCTTCTTGCGCTACAGAATCTTTCCGGTGTCAACGAGCACACGTTTTCGGATACAGGGAACTATTCCGCAAAGGGAAATATTTCAGCCGCCGGTACGGGGTCAATGCCGTTGTATAGCACGACCGGAAACGGTGCGAACGCCCCACACATGGTGCAGGGGTCGATCATATTGGCGTCCGGGCATGCAACGGTCAAGCTTACGGGGGCGGCTGTCTACGCGTCTGCGTCGAGTTATACATGCACGGCTAACGACACGACCGCAGCAAACGCAGTGCAGGTCAGTCAGGGTTCCGGCACTTCAATTACGTTCACAGGAACCGGCACGAACACGGTTCAGTTTCTCTGCGTGGGCAACTGATCTGAAGATAACGGGCGCCGACGCTTGCCGAATCAGCGCCGTCATACTGCAAGTCAGGCCATGCTCGCGAAGAGGCTGGCGACCGCTCGCTTCACCAAATAGCTCTGCAACGTCGACGCCTCGGCGCTCGAAAGGGAGAACTGGATCAAACCCTCGCGCATCAACACCACGCTCCCGTCGTTCGTCACTGCGCAGCCAAACCCGCGATTCCCGCCTGACGCCGGCCGCGCCGGCTTTCGCCAATACGCCTGCCGACAACATCGCGTGGAGTGCCACACCCGTGAAGACGGTTGCATCGTCGTCCGCGTGCTCCGCGTATTCGGGGCGTGTGATGTCGAGCGGCGAGCCGTTGTCGACGGAGGGGGTGTTGAAAGCGCTCGGCACGTCCTTGGCCGGCGCCGCGCTGGCTGCCGTCGCCGGCGGATATCAGGGCGCAGCCCCCAATCCGTGCCCGCGTCCCGGCCTGTGACTCGCTCGCAAGCGGATCGCGGAGCGCACCGCTTCAGTTGAAACGAGCGTGAAACGAAGCGCCGCGCGTCGCCCCGACCGCGGCGCTTCGTCGTTTCCGGCGCGCCTATTCCCAGAAGCTGCGGATCGCGACGGCCACGATCACCGGCACCGAGAACACCAGCGGAATCGCGAAATACTGCGCTTCGCGATCGACGATCCAGCTATAGATCACCCACGCCGCGCCGATCGCGAACGTGATGAGGCCGACCGTCACGGCGGCGATGTTCAGGGCCAGCTTCGACGGCTGGCGGCGCGTTTTGGCAGTGTCGTCGTTATCGCGCGGGGACGATTTCATCGGAAGAGTGCGGCCTCGGCCGGAACGGGAGTAAAAACACAGGAAACCCCATCCGTACCGATCGCGCAAGGGCCGGCGCATGCCGGCCCGGTATCGTTCGTCAGCGCGCGCTACAACCCGAACGACACGGCCAGTTCGTCGAGCAGTTCGCGCTGGAACGCGACGAACCGCTCGCCCGGCTGCTGCGCGATCGCCAGGTCGAGCATCGGGTCGGCGACCTCGGTGCGCAGGCCGGACAGTTCCTCGACGATCGCCAGCCCGCAGAACGGGACGTACGCCTCCGAATAGCCGCCTTCGTGAACGATCACGAGCCGCCCGCCGCAATGGCGTTGCGCGGCTTCCTTTACCGCGCGGGTCATGAACCGGTAGCTGTCGGTATGCAGCTGCATGCGCGCGAGCGGATCGACCGCGCTCGCGTCGAGGCCGCTCGCGATGACGATCAGCTCGGGGCGGAAACGCGCCAGCGCCGGCAGCACGATTCGCTCGAATGCATACCGATAGGCATCGTCGCCGCTGCCCGCGAGCAGCGGCACGTTCAGGTTCGCGCCGACGCCCGCGCCTTCGCCGCGATCGTCCGCGCCGCCGTAGCCGGGCGGGAAGCAGCGGTCCTGGTGCAGCGAAATCGTCAGCGTATCCGGATCGTCGTAGTAGATCGACTGTGTGCCGTTGCCGTGATGCACGTCCCAGTCGATCACCGCGACGCGCTCGATGCCGTGCTTCGCGCGGGCGGCCTCGATCGCGATCGGGATGTTCGCGAGCATGCAGAAGCCCATCGGGCGGTCGCGCAGGCAGTGATGGCCGGGCGGCCGAGACAGCGAGAACGCATTCGCCGCGTGCTCGCCGACGACCGCATCGATCGCCGCGATCGCGAGGCCGGCCGACAGTGCGGCGATCTCGTAGCTGCCCTTGCCGAATGGCGCGAGATCGCCGAGGTCGCCGCCGTTCGTGTCGCTCAGCGCGCGGAACGCGTCGAGATAGTGTGCCGGATGAATGCGCAGCAGGTCGGCGGTGGTCGCGGGTTCGGCGCCGCGCAGGTCGAGCTGCGCGGCCAGGCCCGACGCCTGCACGAGCGACAGGAAGCGGCGCTTCGAATCGGGCGATTCCGCGTAGCCCGCGCTCGACGGCGGCTGGACCCAGCCGCCGACCGGAAAGAACAGCGCGTGCGTGCCGCCGGTATGCCAGAAAGTGCGTTCGTCGGTGAAGAAGGCAGTGCGATTCATGGATGCGTGACCTGTCACGGTTGGGAGGAAACGGAAAGGCGCGCGCGGCGATCGATGTGGCGCAGCGCGGCGAACGACACGATCGCGACGGCCGTCGCGGCTGCGAACAGCGCGCGCATCGTGCCGCCGGCGTCGAGCATCAGGCCGGCCAGCAGCGGGCCGGCGGCGAGCCCCGCGCCGATCACGAAATTGAGCGTCGCGACGAGGCGGCCCGACGTGTCGATCTGCGCGACCGTCGCGAGAATGAACGGCAGCACGAAGGTCCACGCGAACTTGAACGCGAAGATCGCCGCGCCATAGCCGCCGGTGTCACGCGTCGCCGCGAGCGCGACGAGCGACGCCGCGAGCAGCGCATAGCCGGTCGCCAGCATCGCGCGCCGCGCGAGCCGCCCGCCCGCGCACGACGCGAGCGCCGCGCCGGCGATCCCCATCACGCTCGCGATCGCGAGCACGTTGCCGGTCGACTGCGGATCGAGCCCGGCCTCGGCCGCCGCCCGGCTCGCGAACGTCCACACGCTGCCGATCGCGAGATAGAACGTCAGCACCGCGCCGATGGCGAGCACGACGAAGCGTCGCGGCGTCGGCGGCGCGTCGCCGCGCGCCGCGTACGCGGACGCCGCCCGCGTGCCGAGCGACGTCGGAAAGCCGCGCGACAGCGGCGCCGCGAGCAGCGCGAGCACGGCGAGCGCGACGTACAGCGCGCGTAGCCCGAACGCGGCGAACACGTGCGGCAGCACGAACAGGCCGATCGCGCCCGCGATCAACTGGCCGACGACCCACAGGCCGTACACGCGGTCGCTGTTGCTGCTCGTCGCCGCGCTCGTCATGCAGAGCACCATCAGCGAGCCGCCGCCGAGGGCGGTGACGGCGCGCAGCGCGAGCAGCGCGGCAAACCCCGGCATCCATAGCACAGTCAGCAGGTTGCCCGCGCCGAACAGCGCGATGGCGAACGCCGCGACGCGACGCGCGTCGACACGTCCGAGCCACAGGTACGACGGCACGGTCGCGAGGCTGAACGCGCCGAGTTCGACGAAGAAGTAGGTGCCGATCTGCGACGCGGACAAGCCGAGCTGCGTGGCGAGCTGACCGGCGACGGCGGGCGCCACGAGCAGCAACAGCGGCGTGATGGCCGCGAACACGACGAGCGCGACGAGCGTCGAGCGCGCGAACGTCGACGCATGGCCGTCGCGCGAGAGGGCGACATCCGGGGGCAGGGTCTTCATGACGGGATCTCGTTGGGGGGAATCAGAACAGGTGGTACATGCCGACCATCGCGCCGAACTGCGACGCGCCGGCGAGCGGCGTCGGGTCGTATTCGTAGACGGTCTGCGCGCTCTGGCCGCTGTTGCGCGCATAGCCGAGGTTCAGGTATGCGACCGTGCGCTTGGACAGCGCGTACGTGGTGCTCGCGATGAACAACGTCGGGTGGCCGATCGCCGGCGTGCGCGCATCGGTGTGGTAGACGCCCGCGTTCAGGCCGATCCCGTTCGACGTCAGGTAGCGCGCGCCGCCCCAGACGATCGTGCGAGCGGCGTCGAGGTCGCCGGTCAGGCGTTCGACGCCCGCATACACGGTGAGCGGCAGCGTGGCGAACGCATAACGCGCGGCGAGCGTGCCGAGTTCGCGACGCCGCGCGGACGCGTCGGCCGCCGCCGCTACGTCGCCGTGCGCCTGATGCAGCACCGCGCTCACCGACAGGCCGTTGCTCGTGTACTGGCCGCCGAGCTCGAGCACGCGTCCGGCGCGCGTATTGCCCGCGACGCCGGAGGTCGCGGCGAGCGCTTCGACGTCGAAGCCGGCGAACGTCGGCGACTGATATTTGACCGAGTGGTCGATGAAGTTCGCGTTGATCGGCACGAGCACGCCCTGGCCGCTGTACGACCCATACCAGAGCGGGTCGTAGAACAGTGTCTTGTCGAACAGCACGCTGAACTGGCGGCCGAGCGTGACGGTGCCGACCGGTCCCGCGATGCCCGCGTATGCCCCGCGGAAGAACGCGTAGCCGGGCACGGTCGGGGTGCCGTCGTTGACGTTGAAGCCCTGTTCCAGCTTGAACAGCGCCCGCCAGCCGCCGCCGAGATCCTCGTGGCCCTTGATCCCGACCTGCGAAGGCAGGATGCCGTAGTTCTGCAACCGCACGGCCGAATGGCGCCCGTCGGCGTGCGTCAGGTACTGCACGCCGACGTCGAGCGCGCCGTACAGCGTGAGGGCGGACTGCGCGTGCGCGCCGCCGCATGCGGCAAGCGCCGCGGCGGCCGTGGCCGTGCGGATGAAGCGGGGTGTCGTCACGTGGGGTTCTCCATACCTTCCTGCGTCGGTTCGTCGTTGGTGTTGTCGCGACGCAGTGTCCGCAGCGGGAAAACCGTCGAACAGTCGTCCAGATGAACGGTGCGGAAAACCCGCGTTGCACGGCCTGAACGCCGCGCAACGTCGCCGCGCGCCGTGCTGCGCAGCAGCAACGTGCGGTGTACCGTTCAAATGGATGGGGCTGGCGAGCGTTTCGGCGCCGTGGCCCGCCAAAAAAGTCGCTCGCTATAATCGGCCGGTATCGTTGCGCACATCGGCGGCCCGACCGGACAGGAGAGCGGAAGGTGAGGATCACGACGGATATCGGGCAGGACCTCGACGCGCTGCGCGACGTGCCGGCCGCCATCGCGCTCGACGAATTCGCGTGGCCGCCGCTGCCGTCCCGGCGCGCCGATTTCGATGGCGTCACGCGCGGCGACGCAGCGCAGCGCGAACTCGGCCTGATGCTGCTCGACCTGTACGCGGTGGCCGCGCAGTCCGCCATCGGCGAATTCGAATACCGGTTCTTTTCGCTGCTGCAGGCGCTCGTTCCGTTCGATGCCGCGTGGACGGGCGTCGCGACCCATGTGCCGACCGGCCCGGTGATGCACAACAGCTTTTTATACCGGTTGCCGCACGCGTTCTTCATCGACTGGAAGCGCGTGCGCGATTGCGATCCGCTCGCGCGCCGCACGCTGCACGGCGCGCACGGCCGCGCGGTGCGGCTGTCGGTCGTCGAGCCGGGGCTCGATGCGCGGTTTCGCGACTGGTGCGTGAAGTACGGGCTCGCGCAATTGATGTTCGTGTGTACGCTCGATCGCCGCTTCGGCCTGACGACGTTCGTGTCGATCTACCGGCAGGGCCTGAACCGACCGTTCAGCGACGACGACGCGCATCGTTTCGAGGAAGTCATTCCGCATCTCGCGGCCGCATTGACGATCAACCGCGCCGCGCAGCTCACGCGCGAACGCGAGCGCACCGACACGGTCGTGCCGGCGGCGCGTGCGCTGTGCGACAACTTCGGTGTGCTGCACCACGCCGATCACGATTTCGACGACGTGCTGCGCACCGAATGGCCGGCCTGGGCCGGTGCGCGCGTGCCGGAGCCGCTTGTCGCGCATCTGCGGCGCCAGCCGGGCCGGCCGTTCGTCGGCGACGCGCTGCGCATCCAGTGCGTGCCCGTCGCGGGGCTGTTCCAGATCGAGGCGCGGCCGCGCTCGCTGCTCGACCGGCTGAGCCCGCGCGAGCTCGCGGCGATCCGCTATTACGGCGCCGGGCGTTCGCACAAGGAAGTCGCGCAGCAGATGGCGATCTCGCCGACGACCGTGCGCCACTACCTGCGCTGCGCGTACCGCAAGCTCGGCATGCACGACAAGAGCCAGATCGCCGGCGTGCTCGGCGCGACCAGCGGCGCGATCGACGACGAAGCGGTGGAGGCGGGCAGCGTACCGCGCTGAGGCGCACGAACGCGTGCCGCCGGATGCGCGCTGCGCCGCCCGAATGGTTGTGTCTGCAACCATTGCGCGTTATGCTCGTCAGCTCCCGGGAGACGGAATGCCATCATGAACGACACGAATTCAGGGTCGGTGCGCGCGGCGGTGGTCGGGGTCGGCGCGATCGGCGGATTGCTCGCGGCCGCGTTGTCGAGAGCCGGCATGACCGTGAGCGCGTACGCACGCGGCGCGACGCTCGATGCGCTGAATGCGCACGGCGTGCGCGTGATCGACGAGGCGGGCGCAATCGCGTCGGTGCCGATGCGCGCAAGCGACGATGCGGCCGCGCTCGGTGTGCACGACTACGTGGTGATCGCGCTGAAGGCACAGGCGCTGCCGGCGCTGGCCGCGCGCATTGCGCCGCTGGTCGGGCCGCATACGGTGATCGTCGCGGCGATGAACGGGCTGCCGTGGTGGTTCACGCACGGGCTCGAAGGGGCGATCGACGGTGTGCCGCTCGATGCGGTCGATCCGGCCGGCGCGGTGTCGGCTGCGTTGCCGCCCGCGCAGGCGATCGGCTGCGTCGTGCATCTGTCGTCGAGTACCGACGCGCCGGGCGTCGTGCGGCGCGGGCGCGGCAACCGGCTGATCGTCGGCACGCCCGATCCGCGGCTCGACGGGGCCACGGCGCGGTTCGCCGCGGCGCTCGCGGCCGGCGGTTTCGACGTCGAGACGACGCCCGCGATCCGGACCGAGATCTGGACGAAGCTGTGGGGCAACATGAACATGAACCCGCTGAGCGCGTTGACCGGGTCGACGGCCGAGCAGTTGCTCGACGATCCGTTCACGCAGGATCTCGCGCTGCGGATGATGGAGGAAGCGGCTGCGATCGGCGCGAAGCTCGGCTTGTCCGCCGGGATGAGCGGCCCCGAGCGGATCGCGGTCACGCGCAAGCTGGGCGCGTTCAAGACGTCGATGCTGCAGGATTTCGAGGCGGGGCGCTCGCTCGAGATCGGGCCGATCCTCGGCGTGTTTCCGGAACTCGGCCGCAAGCTTGGCGTGCCGACGCCGTACTGCGACGCGGTGCTCGGATTGTTGCGTCAGCATGCGGCGAACAGTGGGTTGTAGTGCGCACGAGGCTGCCGGATTCGCGGCCGTCGGCGACGCCGGCAACGCGACCGCGCGTGCTTCGCGCGATGCCGTCGCGGTGCAAGACGGGCCGCCCGGACGGCGCGCCCGGACAAGCCACCCGGATCGGGTGTGACGCGACGCGGGCGGCTCGTCCGATTCGTCTGATCAATGCCGCCGCTGCGCTTCGCGAACCGGCGACGGCGGGGCCGACACGCCTCGCGACGATTCACTTCATCGCGCTTGACTTCGAAGCCGGTTACTCAGTCGTCGCGCTCGACTGCGTGCGCAACGACCTTGTCGAGCAGCCGCTCGAACGTCTGACGTTCGCTGTCGGACAGGCAAGCGAGCAGGCCGTCGTTCCACTTGCGCACGATCGGCATGATCTTGCGATGCAGCGCTCGGCCGTCGGCGGTCAGCGCGATCAGCACGATCCGGCCGTCTTCGTCGCTCGCGCTGCGCTCGAGCAGCCCCTGGCGCAGCAGCGCTTCGGCCGCGCGGCTTGCCTGGCTCTTGTCGAGATTGGTGTGGCGCGCGAGATCCATGATCGAGAACGGGCCGAACGCGCCGACGGCGGCGATCACGCGCGCCTCGGGCAGCGAGATGTCGAGCTTGTGCCGGTACACCTCGCCGATCCCGCGGTCGGAGCGCTTCGTGAGCGCATGGAGGCGATAGGTCAGAAACTGATCGAGCCCGGCTTGGCGGCCTTTCATGTCGAATCCTGAAGAAAAAGGGCGGGCCCGATTGTTCCTGTATCGCGCGCTCGGGTCAACGGTCAGTGTGCACCGTACTTCAGGCGTGTCAACTGTTCCGCTTCGTTCGCGAGCAGGTTGGCCGCGTCGCGGATCGCGACGTCGAGCGTGATCGGCCCCGGAGCCGGCGAAAAGCAGCCGGAGAAATGCTCGGACAGACGCGGCAGCGCGGCCGGGTCGACCGCGCCCGACAGCAGCGACGCGCTCACGCCGGCGGCCTGCGCGTGCCGGCATGCGATGAACGGCGCCTTGCCGTGCAGCGTCTGCACGTCGGAGCGGCCTTCGCCGGTGATCAGCCAGTCGGCGCCGGCCAGAGCGGCGTCGAGCCCGACCTGGCGCGCCACCACTTCGGCGCCGGCCTCGAAGCGTGCACCGAGCATGTGCAGCGCGAAACCGAGGCCGCCCGCGGCGCCCGCGCCCGGCAGATCGCGGCCGCGGCGATCGAGCGCGGCTTCGAGCAGGTCGGCGAAGCGGGCGAGGGCCGCATCGAGGGGCGCGACCTGCGCCGCCGTCACACCCTTTTGCGGACCGAACACGGCGGTGGCGCCATGCGCGCCCGTCAGCGGGTTGTCGACGTCGGACATGCCGACGAATTCCGTTTCCTTCAGGCGCGGATCGAGCCCCGACGCGTCGATGCGCGCGATGTCGGCGAGCCGCGACGGCACGGGCTCGACCGGCTGGCCGCCCGCGTCGAAGCACTGCAGGCCGAGGCCCGCGAGCAGCCCGGCGCCCGCGTCGTTGGTGCTGCTGCCGCCGAGCGCGACGAAGAAGCGGCGCACGCCGTCGTCGAGCAGCGCGCGGATCGCCTCGCCCATCCCGCGCGTGCTGCGCGCGTCGACCGGCACGCTCATGCCGACCGGGTCGGTAATCCCGACGATCTCGGCCGTCTCGACGATCGCGGTGCGCGCATCGATCACGCCCACCGCCGCGTCGCGCGCCGCCAGCGACGCGCCGGCCACCCGCAGCGTGCGCCGCGTGCCGCCGCCGGCCAGCATCGCGTCGAGCGTGCCTTCGCCGCCGTCGGCCATCGGGCAGCAGCGCACGACGGCATCGGGCCGGGCGCGGCGAATGCCGGTGGCGATCGCGTCCGCGACCTGCTCGGCGGAAAGCGAGCCTTTGAACGAATCGGGCGCGACGACGACGACAGGCGCGGACGGGTGTTGCGGCATGGTGTCTCCGGAAGGCGTGATTGGTGTGAAGAATAAGGGGCGGGCCGCGAAGGCGGCTCACATGCTATCGGAGCTTACAGGATGGACGGCCCGGGGTGGATACGCCGTTCGGCATAGCCACGATCCGCGTGCATGGCCGTGCAACGCGCCGCCGACGGGGCAGGACGCATGCGTGTCGCGCCGATCTGGCGGTATGAGGAAAATTGTTTGCTAGAATAGTCGATTCTTCCGGCCAAAGCCGTGCTCCGAGCCGCTTGCGCTAGCCATTCGGCGCGTGCAGGGATGGCGTGGCGCTCCGGCGCGGCGTGCGAGTGCGACGCACCTCACGCTGCAGGCAGGCACGGCAAGGAAAACCCGATTCGCTCGAATAATTTTAGGACGATTGAAGCCATGGCTAACGTTGTTGAGAACCTCGGCAAGCTTGAACGCCGCGTGACGATTTCTTTGCCGAAAGACACCGTGCAGAAGGAAATCGACGCCCGCATCCAGAAACTCGCGAAGAACGTGCGCATGCCGGGTTTCCGCCCGGGCAAGGTGCCGCTGAAGATGGTCGCGCAACAGTACGCGGGTCAGGTCGAGGCGGAAGTGCTGAGCGACAAGATCGGCCAGGAATTCTTCACGATCAGCCGCGCGGAAAACCTGCGCGTCGCCGGGCAGCCGAGCTTCGAGCCGAAGCAGGAACAGGCTGAAGACGCATACGCGTTCGACGCGACGTTCGAGGTCTACCCGGAAGTGAAGATCGGCGATCTGGCGACGGCTGAAGTCGAGCGCTCGACGACGTCGATCGGCGACGCCGAAATCGACCGCACGCTCGACATCCTGCGCAAGCAACGCGTGCACTACCACGCACGCGGCGAAGCGGGCGAGCACGGCGACGGCGGCGCGGACACCGCGGCGAAGAACGGCGACCGCGTGACGGTCGACTTCGCCGGCAAGATCGACGACGTGGCGTTCCAGGGCGGCACGGCCGAAGATTTCCCGTTCGTGCTCGGCGAAGGCCGCATGCTGCCGGAATTCGAAACGGCGGCGCTGGGCCTGAAGGTCGGCGAACAGCGTACGTTCGACCTCAAGTTCCCGGATGACTACCACGGCAAGGACGTCGCCGGCAAAACGGCGCAGTTCACGGTCACGATGAAGAAGATCGAGTGGCCGCACCTGCCGGAAATCGACGCCGAATTCGCGAAGTCGCTCGGCATCGAAGACGGCGACCTCACGAAGATGCGCGCCGAGATCAAGGAAAACCTCGAGCGCGAAGCGAAGCGCCGCACGCAGTCGATCGTCAAGAACCAGGTGATGGACGCGCTGCTGAAGATTTCCGAGCTCGACGTGCCGAAGGCGCTGATCGAGCAGGATCAGCAACGCCTCGTCGAAATGGCTCGCCAGGATCTGGCGCAGCGCGGCGTGCCGAACGCGAAGGACGCACCGATCCCGGCCGAGATGTTCGCCGAGCAGGCCGAGCGCCGCGTGAAGCTGGGCCTCGTGCTGGCCGAACTCGTGAAGGCGAACGGCCTCGAAGCGAAGCCGGAACAGATCCGCGCGGAAGTCGACGAGTTCGCGAAGAGCTACGAAGACCCGAAGGAAGTGGTCCGCTGGTATTATTCCAACCAGCAGCGCCTCGCCGAGATGGAAGCGTTCGTCGTTGAAAGCAACGTCGTCGACTTCGTGCTGGGCAAGGCAAAGGTGACGGACAAGGAAGTGAGCTTCGAGGCACTCGCGAGCGCATCGGCGCAAGCGTAAGTGTCGCTCTAGCGGCGTGCCGGCTGTCGGAGCGACGGCCCGCACGCCGTTTTTACGTCAAGCGCACGGTTGCCATTAATATGGCGATTGAGCGGGCGGCTTCCCTCCGTTCAATTTTCCATTCGAACAAGGTTCATTGAATGATCACTCGCGCTGAATTGCTGGACATGCTTGCTTCGAACGCGCCGCAGGGTTTCGAGGCGCAAGCGCTGGGGCTGGTGCCGATCGTCGTCGAAACGAGCGGCCGCGGCGAGCGTTCGTACGATATCTATTCGCGTCTCCTGAAGGAGCGCCTGGTGTTCATGGTCGGCGAAGTGAACGACCAGACCGCCAACCTCGTGGTCGCGCAATTGCTGTTCCTCGAGAGCGAGAATCCCGACAAGGACATCAGCCTCTACATCAACAGCCCGGGCGGCTCGGTGTCGGCCGGCATGGCGATCTACGACACGATGCAGTTCATCAAGCCGGACGTGTCGACCCTGTGCATGGGTCTCGCGGCCAGCATGGGTGCGTTCCTGCTCGCGTCGGGTGCGAAGGGCAAACGCTTCGCCCTGCCGAATTCGCGCGTGATGATTCACCAGCCGCTGGGCGGCGCGCGCGGCCAGGCGTCCGACATCGAGATCCAGGCGCGCGAAATCCTCTACCTGAAGGAACGGTTGAACAACCTGCTCGCGCAGCACACGGGCCAGGACGTCGAGCGCATCGCGCGCGACACCGACCGTGATAACTTCATGTCGAGCGAGGACGCGAAGGCGTACGGGCTGATCGATCAGGTGCTGTTGAAGCGCCCGTGAGCTTAAACGGGGTGCCGCCCCGATTCGTGCGGCGCCCCCGCAATGTCCCGAGTGCCCTGAGCATCTGCGGCAAGCGCATCCAGCCGGCTCCGGTCGCGCCCTAGGCGCGGCGTCCGGAGCAATCGGCGTATCATGTCATTTACCTGTCCGGAGGCTCTACATTCATGGCGGACAAAAAAGGTTCGAACAGCGAGAAGCTGTTGTATTGCTCGTTTTGCGGGAAAAGCCAGCATGAGGTGAAAAAACTCATCGCGGGCCCGTCGGTGTTCATCTGCGATGAATGTATCGATCTCTGCAACGAAATCATTCGCGACGAGGCGGCTGCCGCCGGCGTCGAGGCCAGCCTGTCCCGGTCGGATCTGCCGAGCCCGCAGGAAATTCGCGACATCCTCGATCAGTACGTGATCGGCCAGGAGCGCGCGAAGAAGATCCTCGCGGTGGCCGTGTACAACCACTACAAGCGCCTGAAGCATCTCGACAAGAAGGACGACGTCGAGCTGTCGAAGAGCAACATCCTGCTGATCGGCCCGACGGGCTCCGGCAAGACGCTGCTCGCGCAAACCCTGGCGCGGTTGCTCAACGTGCCGTTCGTGATCGCCGATGCGACGACGCTGACCGAAGCCGGCTACGTCGGCGAGGACGTCGAGAACATCATCCAGAAGCTGTTGCAGAACTGCAACTACGAGGTCGACAAGGCTCAGCGCGGGATCGTCTACATCGACGAAATCGACAAGATCAGCCGCAAATCGGACAACCCGTCGATCACGCGCGACGTGTCGGGCGAGGGCGTCCAGCAGGCGCTCCTGAAGCTCGTCGAGGGCACGATGGCGTCGGTGCCGCCGCAGGGCGGCCGCAAGCACCCGAACCAGGATTTCATCCAGGTCGACACGACCAACATCCTGTTCATCTGCGGCGGCGCGTTCGATGGCCTCGAGAAGGTGATCACCGATCGCACGGAAAAGACGGGCATCGGCTTCGGCGCGACGGTCAAGAGCAAGCAGGAGCGCGACGCGGGCGAAGTGCTGCGCGAAACGGAACCGGAAGACCTGATCAAATTCGGTCTGATCCCCGAATTGATCGGCCGCCTGCCGGTGGTCGCGACGCTCGGCAAGCTCGACGAAGCCGCGCTGATGAAGATCCTGGTCGAGCCGAAGAACGCGCTCGTCAAGCAGTATCACAAGCTGTTCGCGATGGAGCGCGTCGAGCTGGAAATCCGGCCGGGCGCGTTGCAGGCAGTCGCCCGCAAGGCGATCCGCCGCAAGACCGGCGCGCGCGGTTTGCGTTCGATCATCGAACAGGCGTTGCTCGACGTGATGTACGAGCTGCCGACGATGAAAGGGGTCAGCAAGGTCATCATCGACGAGAACGTCATCGATGGGGACGGCAAGCCCTTGCTGATCTACGAGGACACGCCGAAGGTGGCGGGTTCGAACTGACCGGCTTGCCGACGATGTTCTGCGAAAAAGGCCGTTCATGAGTCCGTGGGCGGCTTTTTTTCGTTTATCTTGTGGGTAACTCTGACTCGACACGCGGTGGTTACTTTCTTACCGAATATTTCCCGCACTTGAAGGCTTGCAATTCGTTGTGGCGGCCTCAATTACCGAACAATTGATTCCACTCATGGGGAAATGAAATGTCAGGCACCCAACTTCTCCCGCCGGAACGCATCACGCTCCCGCTGCTGCCGCTGCGGGACGTCGTCGTTTTCCCGCACATGGTCATTCCGCTCTTCGTGGGCCGGCCGAAATCGATCAAGGCCCTCGAAGCAGCGATGGAAGGCGGCAAGCACATCATGCTCGTCGCCCAGAAAACCGCGGCCAAGGATGAACCGACCGAAAAGGACATGTACGAGGTCGGTTGTATCGCCAACATTCTGCAGATGCTGAAGCTGCCGGACGGCACCGTGAAGGTGCTCGTCGAGGGCTTGCAGCGTGCGAAGGCGTTGTCCATCGAAGAACAGGAGACGCAGTTCTCCTGCGAAGTGATGCCGCTCGAGCCTGACCACGCCGACAGCGCCGAGACGGAAGCGCTGCGTCGCGCGATCGTGTCGCAGTTCGACCAGTACGTGAAGCTGAACAAGAAGATCCCACCGGAGATTCTCACGTCGCTGTCGGGCATCGACGAAGCGGGCCGTCTCGCCGACATGATCGCCGAGCGCCTGCCGCTGAAGCTCGACCAGAAGCAGCACATTCTCGAAATGTTCCCGGTCATCGAGCGTCTCGAGCATCTGCTCGCGCAGCTCGAAGCCGAGATCGACATCCTGCAGGTCGAAAAGCGCATCCGCGGGCGCGTGAAGCGCCAGATGGAAAAGAGCCAGCGCGAGTACTACCTGAACGAACAGGTCAAGGCGATCCAGAAGGAACTGGGCGAAGGCGAGGAAGGTGCGGATCTCGAGGAACTCGAGAAGCGCATCAACGCCGCGCGCATGCCGAAGGAAGCCAAGAAGAAGGCCGACGCCGAGCTGAAGAAGCTGAAGCTGATGTCGCCGATGTCGGCGGAAGCCACCGTCGTGCGCAACTACATCGACACGCTGATCGGCCTGCCGTGGCGCAAGAAGAGCAAGGTCAACAACGACCTGTCGAACGCCGAGCAGGTGCTCGACGAGGATCACTTCGGCCTCGAGAAGGTCAAGGAACGGATCCTCGAGTATCTCGCGGTGCAACAGCGCGTGGACAAGGTCAAGGCGCCGATCCTGTGCCTCGTCGGGCCTCCGGGCGTCGGCAAGACCTCGCTCGGCCAGTCGATCGCCCGTGCGACGAACCGCAAGTTCGTCCGGATGGCGCTCGGCGGCGTGCGTGACGAAGCCGAGATCCGCGGCCACCGCCGCACGTACATCGGTTCGATGCCGGGCAAGATCCTGCAAAGCCTCGCGAAGGTCGGCGTGCGCAATCCGCTCTTCCTGCTCGACGAAGTCGACAAGATGGGCATGGATTTCCGTGGCGATCCGTCGTCGGCGCTGCTCGAAGTGCTCGACCCGGAACAGAACCACACGTTCGCCGACCACTACATCGAGGTCGACTTCGACCTGTCGGACGTGATGTTCGTCGCGACGTCGAACTCGCTGAACATCCCGCCGCCGCTGCTCGACCGGATGGAAGTGATCCGCCTGTCGGGCTACACGGAAGACGAGAAGGTCAGCATCGCGCAGCGCTACCTGCTGCCGAAGCAGAAGAAGAACAACGGGCTGAAGGAAGGCGAGATCGAGGTCACCGAACAGGCGATCCGCGACATCATCCGCTACTACACGCGCGAAGCCGGTGTGCGTTCGCTCGAGCGGGAAGTGTCGAAGATCTGCCGCAAGGTCGTGAAGATGCTGCTGCTGAAGAAGGCATCGGGCGCGATCAAGGTCGACGGCGAGAACCTCGATACGTTCCTCGGCGTGCGCAAGTACGACTTCGGCCTCGCGGCGAAGGAAAACCAGGTCGGTCAGGTGACGGGCCTCGCGTGGACGGAAGTCGGCGGCGATCTGCTGACGATCGAAGCCGCGGTGATGCCGGGCAAGGGCAACGTGATCCGTACGGGTTCGCTCGGCGACGTGATGAAGGAGTCGGTCGAGGCCGCACGTTCGGTCGTGCGCTCGCGTTCGCGTCGTCTCGGTATCAAGGACGAAGCGTTCGAGAAGCAGGACATCCACATCCACGTGCCGGAAGGCGCGACGCCGAAGGACGGTCCGTCCGCCGGCGGCGCGATGACGACCGCGCTGGTGTCGGTGCTGACGGGTATTCCCGTGCGGGCAGACGTCGCGATGACGGGCGAAATCACGTTGCGTGGCGAAGTGCTGCCGATCGGCGGGCTGAAGGAGAAACTGCTGGCGGCTCACCGCGGCGGCATCAAGCTCGTGCTGATTCCGGAAGAGAACGTGAAGGATCTCGCGGACATTCCGGACAACGTGAAGAACGCGATCGAGATCGTGCCGGTCCGCTGGATCGACAAGGTGCTGGAGCTCGCGCTCGAGCGTTCGCCGACTCCGCTGCCGCCGGAAGAAGAGGCGAAGGCTGCGGCACCGGTTGGCGAGGCGGCGAAGGATGCCGGCTCGACGGAAGTCGTCAAGCACTGAGGCCCCGAGCACCGTCGTTGTAGACGGTTGTTCACGAAACCCGCGGCGGTGTCCGCGGGTTTTTTTATGCGGATCGGAATCGTGCGAACGCGCGCGTTAAAAAAATTCACGCGCAGGCTTGGCAAAATGATCGGGGATGAATTAAACTTGCGGGCTCGCTGATTGTTGATGCGCAAGCGCAGATCGCAGTCGGAACGAATCGGAAACGGGTGCTTAGCTCAGCTGGTAGAGCGGCGCCCTTACAAGGCGTAGGTCGGGGGTTCGAACCCCTCAGCACCCACCAGTTTCACGATTCAGCCAGACCAAGGAGCGGTAGTTCAGTCGGTTAGAATACCGGCCTGTCACGCCGGGGGTCGCGGGTTCGAGTCCCGTCCGCTCCGCCAAACAAATGAAACAGCCCGCCTCGTGCGGGCTTTTTCATTTGGTATTCCCGTTGCGCCCGCTGGCGGGCGCACGACTGTGGAGCGGAGGAAGCCGCCGGTGCGGCTTCCGGCGGGACTCGAAGGGATGCGCGAGTCCCGTCCGCTGCGCCAGAAAATGAAGAAGCCCGCCTTGCGCGGGCTTTTTCATTTGCGCCTTCCGGTGCTGCCCGCGTAGATGCAACGATCGCGCAGAGAAGGAAACCGCCTGCGCGGTTTTCCGGCGGGACGCGAAGCGATGCGCACGACGTGCGGCCTGCGGATACGCGTCCCGTCCGTTCGCCGGAATTTCACGCCGCGGGAGCACCGGTTGTTTCCGATGTGCGCAAACGGCATCTCATTGAACGCGTATCACCGGCGGCAGCTTGTAGGTTCCGTTCAGGAGCGGCGTATCGGGCAAGTACGTACGCAGCGTCAGATTGAACGCGCCGGCAGGAGCGGGCAACCAGTTGCTGGCCGGTACGCCCGCGGGTCGCGTGTGGCTGACGGTGAGCACGAGCGAGCCGTCGCTGGCGAACTGAAAGTTCGAGGCCGGGTAGGACAGCGCATAGACTTGATCGGGATTCGGATAGAAGTATGCTTGCGCCTGGTTCGTGCCCCCGTACAGCGTCAATGACCAGAACGCGCGTGCCGGCGGAAGCTGCCCGGCCGGAAAAGTCATCTGATAGACGCCGCTGCCGTCGTAGTTCGCACCCGGCGTGTTCGCCGCTTCCGTGCTGGTGTAATAGATCGCTTCGCTGCCGGGCAGCGCGCCGAGGCCGTTCAGCGCAACGTTCGCCCGCAACGTGTAGTGGGTGCCATAGTTTCCGACGTCCGCCGGACCGTCTGTCCAGCCATTTGCGCTGGTACTCGTCTGGGCCGACGCTTGCTGCGTTTTGCCACCGGTCGTCAGGCTCGCCAGCGCCTGCGTTGCGCCGGCGCTGATCGACGCGATGTCGGCAGACGACGGGTCGAAGGTCTGCGCCGGGCCGATGCCGATCGCGTCGAGCGCCGACAGCACGGCCGCGTCCTGCGGCGTGGGCGGGCTCTTTTTCAACAGCTGGTTCACGTACTGGAAATACGCTGGCCAGTTGGTATAACCGGGCGGCTTTTGCTTGTCCACGCTGTCCCACGTCGTGCCGCCGGTTCCAGCGGGTTGCGACGCCACCAATTGGTTCTGAACCGCCCACGCGGCCGGATAATCGCTCGCGTCGCTCACGTAAGTCCTCGCCAGGGCCCAGACCGCGTTGGTCGACGAGCGGAGCACGATGACCCCTGCGGGCGCTTCTCCGTGCCAGTTCGGCCCCACGACCCAAAAGACCTTCGCAACGCCGTTGTCGGCGCTCGTGCCGCGAATCGCGAAGTTGTTCGTATAGGCGTCCATCAACGCGAGCGAGAAATAACGGCTGCCGCTCGCGGGCGTATCGATTTGAACGGGGCTCGCGTCCAGTTGCAGCATGGCGATGGAATACAGCGTGTCGTGATTGGGCTTCGTCACCGTGGTGGACGACGCATCGGAGAGCCGGCGACCGTGAAGAAACGTATTCGGCGCAAGGCCCTGAGCGATGTAGCTCTGTCGCGTGGCGTAGAACTGGTACAGCGGAATCGTGAATATCGTCGCGCCGTTTGCAGCATTTTCGGTGGCGGCGGGCGAAACGTTCGAGCGGTCGACGCTGTCCCCGTTGCAGCCCGCCAGAAGGCCGAGCGAGACGGCCAATGCGACGATGCGCGCCTGGTGAAGAAAACTCATCGAATGGGTCGGTTGGGTTGAATGGTCGAATAGGCCGCGCCCCTTCGTCGCTCGGCCGACGAGCGTGGCACGGGTTGCATGGCGCGATTAGCGTATACGGCTTGGCATGCGCGACGAACGATCGATTTTCGATATGCAAAGTCCTATGACGCGTCGGCGAGGCGTCGATCGATCGGCGTCGTGCGGGATACCGCCGGCCGGCTCGGGTTGGGCTGTCACGATCCGGCGGCGACCCGGTCGCGGGAGCGCGGTCGGGCCTGATCTCTTTTTACCCGTGACGTTCCGCTCGGCTGCGGGCCACGGATGCGCACGCCGAGGCAGCGTGATTCGGCGGCCGTCGGTGCGGGCAAGCCGGCTTCGCAAACGAATCGCCGTGAGCGGGGCGTGCGCGCGGCCTCGGTCAAGGGGGCGACCACGCGGGCGAGGGCCGCTTTTCGCCCGTCCCACCCCGTATGTTGTAATATCGGACGTTTTGTCCAATTTTCCCGTCACGCATGCTCGATTTCTTCCGTAATCACCAGCGCCTGATGATGGCGCTCCTGCTCCTGATCGTCTTGCCGGGGCTGGGTTTCGTCGGAATCCAAGGCTTCCGCGGCTTCTTCGACGACAGTGCGAACGTCGCAGCAGTCAACGGGCACAAGATCACGCGGGTCGAATTCGACGGCGCGTTCCGCCAGCAGATCGACCAGGCGCGCCAGGCGCTCGGCGGGCAGTTCGACATCAAGATGTTCGACACGCCCGAGCATCGCAAGCAGGTGCTCGACGGCCTGATCCAGCAACGCGTGCTGGCCGACGAGACGCAACGCCTGCACCTGACCGCATCCGACAACGCCGTGCGCGACGCCCTGATGAGCGACCCGATGATCGCGGCGCTGAAGAAGCCCGACGGTTCGATCGACGTCGAACGCTATGCGCAATTGCTGTCGTTTCAGGGGATGACGCCGGAGCAGTACCAGGAGCGCGTGCGTTACAGCCTCGCGCTGCAGCAGATTCCGGCCAGCATCGTATCGAGCGCGTTCACGCCGAAGAGCCTCGCGCAACGCTTGTCCGAACTCGCCGCGCAGCAGCGTGAAGTACAGGCGCTCGTACTGAAGACGAGCGACTTCGCGGCGAAGGTCCAGCCGACCGACGCGCAGCTCACCGCGTACTACGACGCGCACAAGCAGAGCTTCGCGACGCCGGAAACCGCGACGATCCAGTACCTCGTCTATTCGCCGGCCGCGGCGGCCGCGAGCGCGCAGCCGACCGATGCGGACATCAAGAAGTTCTACGACGACAACCCGACGCACTTCCGTACCGAAGCGCAGGTGCGCGTGAGCCACATCTTCATCGCCGCGCCGGGCAGCGCCAGCGCGGCCGACAAGGCAGCCGCAAAGGCGAAGGCCGAGCAGTTGCTCGCCGACGTGAAGGCGCACCCGGATCAATTCGCGCAGATCGCGCAGAAGAGCTCGCAGGACGCGCCGTCGGCGGCGAAGGGCGGCGATCTCGGTTTCATCACGCGCGGCTCGACCGCGGGCGGCGAGGCGTTCGACGATGCCGCGTTCTCGCTCAAGCAGGGCGACGTGAGCGGGATCGTGCAGTCGGACCTCGGTTTCCACATCCTGAAGGCGACCGAAGTGAAGCCGGCGGTCGTCAAGCCGTTCGCGGAAGTGAAGGACCAGATCGCGGCCGACCTGAAGCAGCAGTACGCATCGAAGGCGTTCTCGGACAACGCGGAAGGCTTCACGTCGACCGTCTACGAAAAGGCGAAGACGCTGCAGCCGGCCGCGGACAAGTACAAGCTGACGATCCAGACGGCCACCGTCACGCCGACGCCGAACCCGCAACTGCCGCCGACGAGCCCGTTGAACAATCCGAAGTTCCTGGCCGCCGTGTTCGCGAACGACGCGGTGAAGAACCAGAACAACACGCAGGCGATCGACGTGGGCAACAACACGCTGATCTCGGCGCGCGTGACCGACTACAAGCCGGCTGCCGTGCCCGCGCTCGACGCGATCAAGGACGCCGTGCGCCAGAAGGTCATCGCCGAGCAGGCCGCGGAACTCGCGAAGAAGGACGGTGCGGCAAAGCTGGCCGAACTGCAGAAGTCGAAGTCGACCGACGGCTTCGCGGCCGCGCAGAAGGTGTCGCGCACGCAATCGCAGGGCCTGACGCCGGCGGCACTGAGCGCCGTCTACAAGGTCGATGCGAAGACGCTGCCGGCTTACGTCGGTGTCGACCTCGGTGCAGACGGCTACGCGATCTACCGTGTGAACGCGGTGATCCCCGGTTCGGCGGTCGATCCGCAGCAACTGGCGGCCGCGCAGCAGCAGATGGCGCAGGTCGACGCGCAGAGCGAAGGCGAAGCGTATCTCGCCGCGCTGCGCGATCGCTCGAAGGTGAAGCTGTACGGCACGACGGCCAGCCAGCAGCAGGACGGCGACAACTGAGCATCGTTTCGCCCGCAACCATCGAAAAGCCCCGCTCGAAGCGGGGCTTTTCGTTTTCCGGCGCGCGGCGCGGCGGTCAGCCGTGCGGCTTGCCGAGCAACGGCTTCAGCGTCGGCCACACGTTGTCGAGCAGAATGCGCTGGGCCTGCTGCGCGGGATGCATCTGGTCGGCCTGGAACATGTCGGGCTTGTCCTCGATGCCGGCCAGCAGGAACGGCACGAGCGGCACGCCGAGATCTTTCGACAGCCGCGTATAGACCGCGTGGAACTTCTGCGTGTAGTCGGGGCCGTAATTGGGCGGCACGTACATGCCGACCAGCACGACTTTCGCCTGGGCGCGCCGCGCGCTCGCGATGATGTCGCGCAGGTTCTGCTCGGTCGTCGCGAGCGGCACGCCACGCAGCGCATCGTTCGAGCCGAGCTCGACGACGACGATCGACGGCTTGAGCCGCTGCAGGACCGCAGGCAGCCGCGCACGGCCGCCGCTCGTGGTGTCGCCGCTGACGCTGGCGTTCGCGACGCTATAATCGATTCGCTCGGCCGAAAGCCGTTGCCGCAGCAGCGACACCCAGCCGGTGTCGCGCGGCAATCCGTATTCGGCCGACAGGCTGTCGCCGAGCACGACGATCACGGGCGGGCTCGATGCCGGCGCCGTCGCGGCGCGTGCGGGCGCGGCGACGGCCAGCAGGATGCCCAGCAGTGCGGCGGCCGCCGCGCGTCTTTTCCAGCGAAATGTCGTGTCCATGTTCAAGATTACCGATCCGATCATCGAAGTCCATGACGTGTGCAAGCGGGTTGCCGATGCAACGGGCGAGCTGACGATTCTCGACGGCATCACGCTCGCGGTGCAGCCGGGCAGCAGCCTCGCGATCGTCGGCGCGTCGGGTTCGGGCAAATCGACGCTGCTCGGCCTGCTTGCGGGGTTGGACAGCGCGACGAGCGGCACGGTTCGCCTGCTCGGTCGCGCGCTCGATCAACTCGACGAGGACGAACGCGCGGCGCTGCGCAACGGCGCGGTCGGATTCGTATTCCAGTCGTTCCAGTTGATGCCGCACCTGACGGCGCTCGAGAACGTGATGCTGCCGCTCGAACTGCAGGGCGGCATCAGCGCGCGCGATGCGGCCGATCGCGCCCGGGCGCTACTCGTGCAGGTCGGTCTCGGCGAGCGTACCGCGCATTATCCGAAGCTGCTTTCGGGTGGCGAACAACAGCGCGTCGCACTCGCACGCGCGTTCGTCACGCGCCCGGCGATCCTGTTCGCCGACGAGCCGACCGGCAGCCTCGACGCCGCGACCGGCCACGCGGTCATCGACCTGATGTTCGAACTGAACCGCACGCATGGCGCGACGCTCGTGCTCGTCACGCACGATGCCGAACTCGCGCGCCGCTGCGCAACGACGGTCACGATCGACGCGGGGCGCATCGTCGCGCCGCACGCGGCTTCGCGCAACGCGTGAACGTTCCGGCCGGCCGCGCGGGGCGGATCGCGCGGCCGGCACGGGCATGACGCGGTCGCGTCAGCGCTTCAACGCTTGAGCGCCGCGCGGGCGCGCTCGATCAACGCCGTGGTCGACGAGTCGTGCTTCGCCGGATCGACCGATTCGGCCGACAGGTCGGCTTCGACGACCTTGCCGAGAATCTTGCCGAGCTCGACGCCCCACTGGTCGAACGGATTGATGTCCCACACCGTCGCCTGCACCAGCACCTTGTGTTCGTAGAGCGCGATCAGCGCGCCGAGCGTGCGCGGCGTCAGCGCATCGACGAGCAGCGTCGTGGTCGGGCGGTTGCCGGGGAACGTCAGGTGCGGCGCGAGCGCTTCCTTGCCGGGCCCGGCGACCTCGCGCGCTTCTTCGAGCGTGCGACCGAGCATCAACGCCTCGCTCTGCGCGAAGCAGTTCGCGAGCAGCTTCGGATGGTGGCTCGCGAGCGGATGCTCGGGCGTCAGCACCGCGATGAAGTCGATCGGCACGATCGTCGGCCCCTGGTGCAGCATCTGGAAGAACGCATGCTGGCCGTTGGTGCCGGGCTCGCCCCACGTGACGGCCGACGTCGGGTAGTCGACGAAGGCGCCGTCCAGGCGCGCGGATTTGCCGTTGCTCTCCATTTCGAGCTGTTGCAGGTACGACGGCAGGTAGTGCAGCGCTTCCGAATACGGCGCGACGAGATAGCTCTGCGAGCCGAAGAAATTCCGGTACCAGATGCCGATCAGGCCGAGCAGCACCGGCAGGTTGCGCTCGAGCGGCGCTTCGCGGAAGTGGCGATCCATGTCGTTCGCGCCGGCCAGCAGCTCGTCGAACTGTTCGGGGCCCACCGCGATCATGATCGACAGGCCGACCGCCGACCACAGCGAATAGCGGCCGCCGACCCAATCCCACATTTCGAACACGTTGTCAGCGGCGATGCCGAACTTCACGACTTCGGCCGGGTTCGCCGACACGCCGACGAAGTGCTTCGCGAGCGCCTCCTCGGGGCAGCCGCGCGCGACGAACCAGTCGCGCAGCGAGCGCGCGTTCGTCATCGTCTCGAGCGTCGTGAAGGTCTTCGACACGACGATCGCGAGCGTTTCCTCGGGATCGACCTGTTCGAGCACGCGTGCGAGATCGGCGCCATCGACGTTCGACACGAAGTGGGTCGAGATGTCGGGCGTCGCGACGTGGTGCAGTGCATGCACGACCATCTTCGGCCCGAGATCGGAGCCGCCGATGCCGATGTTGATCACGTGGCGGATGCGCTTGCCCGTATAGCCCGTCCACGTGCCGCCGCGCACGGCGCGCGCGAACGTCGCCATCTTCGCGCGCTCGGCGCTCACCTGCGCGTGGAACGGCGCCTGCGGGTCGGTCGCGCGCAGCGCGGTGTGCAGCGCGGCGCGGCCTTCGGTCGGGTTGACGATCTCGCCCGCGAACATCGCGTCGCGGCGCGCTTCGACGCCCGCGTCGCGCGCGAGCTGCACGAGCAGGCGCAGCGTTTCGTCGTCGATGCGGTTCTTCGAGAAATCGGCCGCGAGACCGCCGCCCGGAATCGTGAAGCGTTCGGCGCGGGTCGGCGCGCGGTCGTTTTCCGGCGCGAACCAGTCGCGCAGCCGCGCGTGGCGGATCCGTTCGAAGTGGGATTGAAGGGCAGTCCAGGCGGGGAGCGATTTCAGCGTCATGGCGGTTCGAGTGAAGCGTGAATCGGGAGGAATGCCGCGCCGGCTCATCGGGATCGGAAAGCCGGCGGACGAGAAGGCCCGCCGTGCGGCGGGGCAGTCAGTATAGCGGCGTTACGTGTCGGCGCGCGGCGACGGATAAAAAAGGCGATTGATCAGCGTGCGCACCATCGGCGCGAGCTCACCCGCGGTCAGCCCGGCCGGGCCGGCGCCGTGCGCGGTCAGCGTATCGGCCGCAAGGCCGTGCAGATAGACGCCGGCCAGCGCGGCTTCGTACGGCGCGACCCGCTGCGCGAGCAGCGCGCCGATCAGGCCGCCGAGCACGTCGCCGGTGCCGCCGGTGGCGAGCGCCGCGTTGCCGGTCGGGTTGATCGTCACGCGCCCGTCGGGTGCCGCAATCACCGTGCCCGCGCCTTTCAGCACGACGATGCCCGCGTAACGGGCGGCGAGCGCCTGCGCGGCCGCGACGCGATCGCGCTGCACGGCTGCCGTGTCGCCGCCGAGCAGGCGTGCGGCTTCGAGCGGGTGCGGCGTCAGCACGCACGGCGTGCCGCGCACGCCGCGTGCGGCGACGGCGGTCGCGAGGTCCGCGTGCGTCGCGACGAGGTTCAGCGCGTCGGCATCGAGCAGCGTCGCGACGTCTCGTGCGAGCACGTCGCGCACGAGCGTCGCCGCGGCCTCGCGCGTGCCGAGCCCGCAACCGGCCGCGATGGCGGTCATCGCGCCGAGGTCCAGGGTGTCGGCCGGATGCAGCATCAGTTCGGGAAACGGCGGATCGTACGGCGGCGCGCCCGCGCCCAGAAAGCCGACGTGCACCTTGCCGGCGCCCGCGAATAGCGCGGCGCGGGCGGCGAGGATCGGGGCGCCGCACATGCCCGTGTCGCCGCCGAGCACCGCGAGGCTGCCGTACGTGCCCTTGTGGGACGAGAAGGCGCGCGCGGGCAGCGCCGCGGCGAACCGCGCGGGCGCGTTCAGCACGATGGCCGGCGCGGCGGGCGGCGCGACGTCGAGCGACGCGACGTGGATCTCGCCGGCGAGATCGCGGCCGTCGCCCATGTAGAGGCCGGGCTTCGCGCCGATGAAGGTGAGCGTGTGGGTGGCCGCGACGGCGACGCCCGCGCCGACGATCCGGCCCGTGTCGCCGTCGAGCCCGCTCGGCACGTCGAGTGCGAGCACGCGGCGGCCGCCGCGCGCATGAGCGGCGATGCGTGCGGCCTGCTCGGCGAACGCGCCGTGGAGCGCGCGGCCGAGACCGATGCCGAACAGCCCGTCGACGACCCACGCGTAGCCTTCCAGCGACGCAGGCGGGGTGGTCGACAACGGCACGCCCGCCGCGCGCGCGAGGCCGAGCGCCCATTGCGCGTCGTCCGGCTTGACCGGCACCGGCATCCACGCATGCGTCGCGACGCCGAGCTGCTGGAGCTGCGCGGCGGCCACCAGCGCGTCGCCGCCGTTGTTGCCGGGGCCGACCGCGAACCAGACGGGGCGATCGTCGCCGGCGACGCGCTCGGACAGCCAGCGCGCGGCGGCGGCGCCGGCGCGGCCCATCAACGTGTGCGGCGGCAGCGCGGCGGTTGCATCGGCTTCGGCCGCGCGCAGGTCGGCGACGCGCAGCAGCGCGATCGGATCGGAATCGGGAAGGGGATGGGTAACGGTCATCGCGAGATCGTGGCGGCAGGCAAGGATGCCGCCACGGGTCGGCCCGCGGCGGTCAGGTCGTGAAGCGGCCGGCGCTCAGCGCGGCGAGCGTGTCGGCGGGCCAGTGCTGGACGTTGCCGCCCAGATAGTCGGTCACCACTTTAGCAGACCCGCATGCGAGGCCCCAGCCCGCCGGGCCATGGCCGAAATTGACGAACACGCGCGGATGCGGGGTCGGACCCACGACGGGCAGACCGTCCGGCGACAGCAATTGCATGCCTTGCCACGACAGCGCGGCCGAGATCTTCGCGGCGCCCGGCACCCAGTCGTGGACGGCCTGGCCGAGCAGCGCGAGCGCGGCTTCGGACAGCGGCTCGGCGAGCGGCTTCGCGGTCTCGGCCACGCTCTGCAGCACGGCGGCTCCACCGATGCGCAGCCGCTGGTGGGTGCGCGTGATCGAGATCCGCTTGATCGAATCGACGACGCTCAGGTGCGGTGCGTGTTCTTCGTACGCGACCGGCGCGGTGAGCGTATGGACGCGCACCGGGTGCAGCGGCAGGCGCCAGCCGAGCCGTTCGAGCAGCGCGAGGCTGCCGGCGCCGGCGGCGACCACGATCGCGTCGGCGGACATCACGTCGACCTCGCGCGCCTTCGCCGCGCTCCGGTTGCCCGGCGGCACGAGTTCGACCGCCGCGCGGCCGTTGTCGACGCGGATCGCGGCGACGTCCGCACCGAAGCGGAACTGCACGCCGTGCTCGTCGAGCGTCTGCTTGACCAGTTTCGCGAACAGCGGGCAGTTGCCGGTGCGCTCGGTTTCGAGCAGCACGCCGCCGGCGAAGCCGGGCTCGGCCGGCACCGACGGTTCGAGCGCCGCGCATTCGTCGGCGGTGAGCGTGCGGTACGGCTGGTCGAGCGTGCGCAGCAGGTCGAGCGCCGGTTGCAGCGCGTCCCAGTCGCGCGGATCGCGCACGACGTGCAGGATGCCGGGCTTCTGCTCGAATTCGAGCTCGAGGCGCGCCTCGATATCGGCGAGCGCGTCGCGCGACACGTCGATCAGCGGGCGCAGTCGTGCGTACTGCGCGGCGAACGCGTCGGACTCGCGCAGCGTGCCGAGCTGCTTGACGAAGTGGCGCACGCCGCCGTTGAAGCCCGGCTTGTAGACCACGCCGCTGTCGCGCGACTGGCGCTGGCGCATGAAAGTCGGGCCGAACCAGACGTCGAGCGGGCTCGGCAGCAGCGCGCCGCCGTCGCCGTAGGTCGCCCCTTGCGCGACGGTCGCGTGGCGTTCGACCACGCACACGCGATGGCCGGCCGCGCGCAGCTGGTAGGCGGTGGCGACGCCGCTGATTCCGCCGCCGATGACGATGACATCCATTGGATTGCTTCGATGACGGGCGGCGCGCACGCCGCCCGGTGAGAATTCGCTGAGGGCCGGGCCCGGTGAACCCGGAATGATAGCGCCAAAAGCGCGCGAGCCGGCGCCGGCCGAACATGGGCCGCGCGACCGCGCCGCGGCGGCCGGCGTGCAGGCACGCGCAGGCCGGTCCGGCGCGCGGCCGTGCGCGCCGGCGCGCCCGGGCACCGGCGCGGTGCATGCGGACAACCGATCGGGGGGCTTGGGCGGCCGACTTCCGGGTATAATTACGGCCTTCCTTTCGCCCCACGTCGCCACCTCGCGCGACTCATCGACGTCAGTCCAGCCCATGGCTCACTTCTCGTGTTTTCCCGGCGCTTCGGCCCTCTCCGATTTCCGTCAAACCCGTCTGCTCGACACGCTCAGGCAAATCGACGCCAACATCGTCGCGGTGCGCGGCCAGTTCCTGCACTTCGTCAATGCGGCCGAGCCGCTGTCGGCCGACGACAGCGCGCGCATCGATGCGCTGATGCACTACGGCGAGCCGTTCCGGCCGGCGGGCGAGAAGGGCGCGACCGAGACCTTCGTCGTGCTGCCGCGCTTCGGCACGGTCTCGCCGTGGGCGAGCAAGGCAACCGACATCGCGCAGCACTGCGGCCTCACGCACGTGCGCCGCATCGAGCGCGGCGTCGAATTCACGGTCACGCTGAAGTCGGGCCTCCTCGGCGGCAAGAAGGCGCTGTCGGACGACGCACGCGCGACCGTCGCGGCCGCGCTGCATGACCGGATGACCGAAAGCGTGGTCGCGGCGCGCGACGACGCGAAGCACCTGTTCGACGAGCTGCCGGCCAAGCCGCTCGCGAGCGTCGACGTGCTGGGCGCCGGCCGCGGCGCGCTGGAGCGCGCGAACGTCGAGCTGGGCCTCGCGCTCGCCGACGACGAGATCGACTACCTGGTCGACGCGTTCCGCAAGCTCGAACGCAACCCGACCGACGTCGAGCTGATGATGTTCGCGCAGGCGAACAGCGAGCACTGCCGCCACAAGATCTTCAACGCGCAGTGGACGATCGACGGCGAAGCGCAGGACATGTCGCTGTTCGCGATGATCCGCAACACCGAGAAGCTGAGCCCGCAGGGCACGATCGTCGCGTATTCGGACAACTCGTCGATCATGGTCGGCGCCGAAGCCGAGCGCTGGTTCCCGCGCAAGGCGGGCGCGGCCGGCGAGCCGGGCGAGCGTTACGGCCGCCACACCGAGCTCACGCACACGCTGATGAAGGTCGAGACGCACAACCACCCGACGGCGATCTCGCCGTTCCCGGGCGCGGCGACCGGCGCGGGCGGCGAGATCCGCGACGAAGGCGCGACGGGCCGCGGCGCGCGTCCGAAGGCCGGCCTCACGGGCTTCACCGTGTCGAACCTCGACCTGCCCGACGCCCGCCAGTCGTGGGAAAACGCACGAGACGCGGCGCAGCCGGTGGCCGAGCGCAACCCGAACGAGCAGCACGGCCCGTACGGCCGTCCGGACCGCATCGCGTCGCCGCTGCAGGTCATGATCGACGGCCCGCTCGGCGGCGCCGCGTTCAACAACGAATTCGGCCGCCCGAATCTCGGCGGCTACTTCCGCGTGTACGAGCAGAACGTCGGCGGCACGGTGCACGGCTATCACAAGCCGATCATGATCGCGGGCGGCCTCGGCAACATCGCGGATCAGCACACGCACAAGCACGACGTGCCGGCGGGCTCGCTGCTGATCCAGATCGGCGGCCCCGGCATGCGGATCGGCATGGGCGGCGGCGCGGCCAGCTCGATGGCGACCGGCGCGAACACGGCCGAGCTCGACTTCGACTCGGTGCAGCGCGGCAACCCGGAAATCGAGCGGCGCGCGCAGGAAGTGATCAACGGCTGCTGGCAGCTCGGTGCGGAAAACCCGATCCTGAGCATCCACGACGTCGGCGCGGGCGGCCTGTCGAACGCGTTCCCCGAGATCGTCGACGGCGCGGGCAAGGGCGCGCGCTTCGAACTGCGCAAGGTCGCGCTCGAGGAATCGGGCCTGTCGCCGCGCGAAATCTGGTCGAACGAGGCACAGGAGCGTTACGTGCTGGCGATCGCGCCGGCCGACCTGCCGCGCTTCGAGGCGATCTGCGCGCGCGAGCGCTGCCCGTTTGCGGTGGTCGGCGTCGCGACCGACGAACGCCAGCTGAAGCTCGTCGACGACGAAGCGACCGGCGCCGACCAATACCCGGTCGACATGCCGATGGAAGTGCTGCTCGGCAAGCCGCCGCGCATGCACCGCGACGTCGCGCGCGTGCGCACCGAGCGTGCGCCGGTCGACGTGACGGGCGTCGCGCTGTCGGCAGTCGCGCTCGACGTGCTGAAGCATCCGACGGTCGGCAGCAAGTCGTTCCTGATCACGATCGGCGACCGTTCGGTCGGCGGTACGTCGGTGCGCGACCAGATGGTCGGCCCGTGGCAAGTGCCGGTGGCCGACTGCGCGATCACCGCGCTCGACTATGCGGGCTTCAAGGGCGAGGCGATGACGATGGCCGAGCGTACGCCGCTCGCGGTGATCGACGCGCCGGCATCGGGCCGCATGGCCGTCGGCGAAGCGATCACGAACATCGCGAGCGCGCCGATCGCGTCGCTCGACAAGCTGAAGCTGTCGGCGAACTGGATGGCCGCGTGCGGCACGGCCGGCGAGGACGCCGCGCTGTTCGACACGGTCAAGGCGATCGGCATGGAGCTGTGCCCGGCGCTCGGGATCGGCATCCCGGTCGGCAAGGATTCGCTGTCGATGAAGACGAAGTGGGACGAGCAGGGCGTCGCGAAGGAAGTGGTGTCGCCGGTGTCGCTGATCATCTCGGCGTTCGCGCCGGTCGAGGACGTGCGCCGTCATCTCACGCCGCAACTGCGCCGCGTGGCGGACGCGGGCGACAGCGTGCTGATCGCGATCGACCTCGGCCGCGGCAAGAACCGGATGGGCGGCAGCATCTTCGCGCAGGTCACGCAGCAGGTCGGCAATGCGACGCCGGACGTCGACGACGCGGAAGACCTGAAGCGCTTCTTCGACGCGATCCAGTCGCTCAATGCACAGGGCAAGCTGCTCGCGTACCACGACCGCTCGGACGGCGGCCTGTGGGCGACCGTGTGCGAAATGGCGTTCGCGGGCCATGCGGGCGTGTCGCTGAACGTCGACATGCTGACGCTCGACCCGGACCACGAATCCGACTACGGCGACGCGAAGGACTGGGCGAAACAGACGAGCGGCCGTCGCGACGACCGCACGCTGCGCGCGCTGTTCTCCGAAGAGCTCGGCGCCGTCGTGCAGGTGCGCGCGTCCGATCGCGACGCGGTGCTCGGTGCGTTGCGCGAGTTCGGCCTGTCGACGTGTTCGCACGTGATCGGCTCGGTCAACGATCGCGACGTGATCGAGGTGTACCGCGATGCGAAGAAGATCTTCGACGCGCCGCGTACCGAACTCCATCGTGCATGGAGCGAAGTGAGCTGGCGCATCGCGCGCCTGCGCGACAACCCCGCCTGCGCGGATGCGGAATACGACGCGCTGCTCGACGCGGCCGATCCGGGCCTCTCGCCGGTGCTGACGTTCGATCCGGCCGACGACGTCGCCGCGCCGTTCATCGCGACGGGCGCACGGCCGCGCGTCGCGATCCTGCGCGAACAGGGCGTGAACTCGCATCTGGAAACCGCGTATGCGTTCGATCGCGCGGGCTTCGACGCGCACGACGTGCACATGAGCGACCTGCTCGCGGGCCGCGCGACGCTGGCCGATTTCGCGGGCGCGGTCGCGTGCGGCGGCTTCTCGTACGGCGACGTGCTGGGCGCGGGCGAAGGCTGGGCGAAGACGATCCGTTTCAACGCGAACCTCGCCGACATGTTCTCGGCCTTCTTCGCGCGTCCCGACACGTTCGCACTCGGTATCTGCAACGGCTGCCAGATGCTGTCGAGCCTCGCGTCGATGATCCCCGGCGCTGAAGCGTGGCCGAAGTTCACGCGCAACAAGTCCGAGCAGTTCGAGGCGCGCTTCTCGTTCGTCGAAGTGGAGAAGTCGCCGTCGATCTTCTTCGCGGGGATGGAAGGCTCGCGCATTCCCGTGGCGGTCGCGCACGGTGAAGGCTATGCGGACTTCTCGCAGCAGGGCGACATCGATCGCGTCGCGGTCGCGATGCGTTACGTCGACCACCGCGGCGAAGCGACCGAGCGCTATCCGTTCAACCCGAACGGGTCGCCCGCCGGCATCACGTCGGTCACGACCGCCGACGGCCGCTTCTCGGTGCTGATGCCGCATATGGAACGCGTGCATCGCACGGTCACGATGAGCTGGCACCCGGAAGGCTGGGGTGAAGCGAGCCCGTGGATGCGTGTGTTCCGCAACGCGCGCCGCTGGATCGGCTGATCCGGATGATGTTCGACCCGAACGCGCCGGTCGAGGTCGTCACGCTGCGCGACGAACGTGCGGGCGAGGCCGACGCGATCGGCCGCGTGATCCGTGCGGCGTTCGCGGGCGAGCCGCAGGGTGGAGCGTTCGAGCAGCGCATCGTCGAGACGCTGCGCGCAGACGGTGCGCTGAGCGTCTCGCTCGTCGCGGAGCGCGACGGGCGTATCGTCGGGCACGTCGCGTTTTCGCCGGTCGCGATCGGCGGCGAGCCGGCCGGCAGCCAGCAGTGGTACGGACTCGCGCCGCTCGCGGTGCGGCCCGATTGCCAGCGCAAAAGCATCGGCGCGGGGCTCGTCCGCACGGGGCTCGACGCGTTGCGGCGGCTCGGCGCGCGCGGCTGCGTGGTGCTTGGCGAGCCGGCGTATTACGCACGCTTCGGGTTCGAACCGCACGGCGACATCGTCTTTCCGGGCGTGCCGCCCGAGTATTTCCTCGCGCTGCCGTTCGACGCATCGGCTCCGCTGCCGTCGGGCGAAGCGCGTTATCGCGACGTGTTTTATCCCGCGTAGCGAATGCTGCGGGCGGGGCGATGCCCGGCACGGGAAAGCCGCTCTTCGGAGCGGCTTTTTATTGCGCGTCGGCCAGGCGCCGCCGCGTCTCGACACCCATGTTCGTGCGCGCCCAAAGAAAAAGCCGCTCCGAAGAGCGGCTTCTCGATGCGTGTATGACGCGCGCCGGCGTTACTGGATCTTCGCCTGCTGGCGCAGACCTTCCTCGAACGCCTGCAGCTTCTGCTGCACGAGCTGCTGCGCGATCTGCGCCTTCACCTGATCGAACGGCGGCGGTGCGATGTCGCGGATGTCGTCGACGCGGATGATGTGCCAGCCGAACTGCGTCTTCACCGGCGTGTCGGTCATCTGGCCTTTCTGCAGCTTCTGTGCGGCCGCCGCGAATTCCGGCACGTACGCCTTCGGGTCGGACCAGTCGAGATCGCCGCCGTTCTTGCCCGAACCCGGATCCTTCGAGTATTGCTTCGCGAGATCCTCGAACTTCGCGCCGCCCTTGATCTTCGCGATCAGGTCCTTCGCCTGCTGCTCGTTGTCGACGAGGATGTGGTGCAGGTGGTACTCGCGGTTGCCGCCCACGCCCTTGACGAGCTGGTCGTAGCGCGCCTTCACTTCGGCGTCGGTCGGCTGGTTCTTCTTCAGGAAGCTCTCGATCATCGAGCGCAGCACGACCGTCTGCTGCGCGACGGCGACTTGCGCCTTCACGTCCGGCCGATTCGGGATGCCTTCGCGAATCGCTTCCTGCATCAGGATTTCGCGGTTCACGAGTTCCTGGCGCACGGCCTGCTGCAGTTGCGGGCCGTCGGTCTGGCCTTGCTGGACGAGCTGCGCGACCATCGCGTCGGCGCGCGACTTCGGAATCGGCGTGCCGTTCACGACGGCGATGTTCTGGGCAAATGCCGGTGCCGCTGCAAAAGCAGCCGCCGCGACCCACAGGCGGGGGGATTTCAGGATCATCGGGAATTCCTAATGAGACTAGATTGAAGATTCGTTGAATTCTTCGGGCGTGTAAGCCACGATCGCGAGCGCGTGAATGCCGCGCTGCATCGCATCAGCGAGCGCATCATACACCAGCCGGTGCCGTGCGACGCGCGGCTTGCCCGCGAACGCGGACGATACGATCGTGACCGTGAAATGACCGCCGGCGGCGGCGCCCGCGTGGCCTGCGTGCTGCGCACTGTCGTCGCGCACGGTCAGCGACAGCGGCGCGAGCGACGCGGTGAGGCGCGCTTCGATCAGCGCGATGCGTTCGTCGGGGGAAGCGTGCAGAAAGGCGTCGCTCATGTCATTCGTCCTTCAGGTACTTCGTGAGCCACAGGCTCTGCAGGATGATGAATACGACCATCGCGCCCGTCGTACCGAACAGCTTGAAATTCACCCATTGCGATTCGGTGAAGTTGTGCACCACGTACAAGTTCGCGACGCCGAGCACCGCGAAGAACAGCGCCCACGCGAGATTCAGCTTGTCCCACACGGGGGACGGCAGCGTGAGCTGCTTGCCCATCATCTTCTCGATCAGGTTCTTGCTGAACGCATAACGCGCGGCGAGCAACCCGATCGCAAACAGCCAGTACAGCACGGTCGGTTTCCATTGAATGAATTTCTCGTCATGCAGGACGAGCGTGGCGCCACCGAACACGACGATCACGCCGAGGCTGACCCACAGCATCGTGTCGACCTTCCGGTGCCGGAAGGCGACCCATGCGACCTGGGCCAGCGTCGCGACGATCGCGACGGCGGTGGCGGTAAAGATGCCCCAGACCTTGAAGGCGACAAAAAACAGGATGATCGGAAACAGATCGAACAGGAATTTCATGGCGCTCGCAGCTGCGTGACGGGCCGCCGGTGCGGCCTGTCATCGTTGTAGGGACCCGCCAGGCATCGCCGTCGCGGATCGGGGCGGTCCGGCCCGCGGCTGGCCGCCCGGCAGATCCGCCCGGCGCCGCTCATTCGTTTTCGGGTCGGGACTCGAAGTTTAACGCAGCCGAATTGATGCAGTACCGCAAACCGGTCTGGTCGCGTGGACCGTCCTCGAACACGTGGCCCAGATGCGCGCCGCAGTGGTTGCAGCGCACCTCGACGCGCACCATCCCGTGCGAGTAGTCGATCTTCTCGTCGATCACCTCGCTGTCGAGCGGCTTGAAGTAGCTGGGCCAGCCGCAGCCCGAGTGGAACTTGGCGCCGGATTCGAACAGCGGCGTGCTGCAGACGACGCACTTGTAGATGCCGGCGTCCTCGGTGTCGGTGTATTCGCCGGTGAACGCGCGCTCGGTCGCCGCGTGCTGCGTGACCTCGTACTGCATCGGCGTCAGGCGCCGGCGCAGTTCGGCGTCGTCCTTCTGGTACGGGTAGGTTTTGTCGTCGGAATCGTGTGACATGTGAGGGTTCTCCTGATCGGTCGGTCGGGTCGGACGCGTCGTGCGGTCACGACGAGCAGCTCACTTCGAGCGACCCGGCCCAGTCGGGCGGCAACGCCGCGTACGCTTCATGCTCCGGTTGTTCGTCGAACGGGCGGCGCAGGATCTGCGCGAGTCGCTCGACTTCCGAAAAATCCTTTTCCTTCGCGCGCCGGATCGCGACTTCGGCGAGATGGTTGCGAAGCACGTATTTGGGGTTCGCGCGGTTCATTGCAACCGCGCGAGCCGCGTCGTCGCGCGTTTCCTCGGACAGCCGCGCCCGGTAGAGGTTCGCCCAGGCGTCGAACGCTTCGCGGTCGATGAACAAGTCGCGCACGGGCGCGTCGCGGCTCGCGTCGTGCTTCGAGACCTGCGCGAGCCGGCGGAACGTCAACGTGAAATCCGCGTGGCTCGCGTGCATCGTCTCGAGCAGCTTGTTCGCGAGCTCGGCGTCGTTCTCGCGCTCGAGCGCGAGGCCGAGCTTCGCGCGCATCGCGCGTTCGAGTGCGGGACCGAAGCGCTCCGGAAACTTCGCGAGCACGGCCTGTGCATCGTCCACCGCGCGCTCGGCGTGTGCATCGTCGTCGGCGATCCCGTGCTGCAGCCCGATCAGCGGCAGCAGCGCCTGCGCGAGGCAGTAGCAGTTCCAGTGCGCGATGCGCGGCTGCATCCGGTACGCATAGCGGCCGCCGGTATCGGAGTGGTTGCAGATGTGGTTCGCGTCGAATGCGTCGACGAAGCCGAACGGACCGTAATCGATGGTCACGCCGAGAATCGACATGTTGTCGGTGTTCATCACGCCGTGGCAGAAGCCGACGGCCTGCCACTGCGCGACGAGGTCGGCCGTGCGCAGCGTCGCGGCTTCGAGCAGCGCGAGGTACGGATCGTCCGCGTCGCGGCAGGCCGGATAGAAGCGGTCGATCACGTGATCGGCAAGCTGGCGCAGCAGATCGGGGCGATCGTTCGAGAAGAAGTGCTCGAAGTGGCCGAAGCGCACGAAGCTTTCCGACACGCGCGTGACGACGGCCGCCGTCTCGATCTCCTCGCGCACCACCGGCTGGTCGGAGCCGATCACCGTCAGCGCGCGCGTGGTCGGGATGCCGAGGTGATGCATCGCTTCCGAGCACAGGAATTCGCGAATCGACGAGCGCAGCACCGCACGGCCGTCGCCCATCCGCGAGTACGGCGTGCGGCCACCGCCCTTGATCTGCAGTTCGTAGCGCCGGCCGTCGGTGCCGGGCAATTCGCCGATCGTCAGCGCGCGGCCGTCGCCGAGCTGGCCGGCCCATACGCCGAATTGATGGCCGGAATAGACCGACGCGTACGGCATCGCGTGCGCGGGCCAGTCGCGCGTCGGGTTGCCGGCGAACAGCTCGGCGAAGCCGGGCTGCGCGGCGATCGCGGGCGGCAGGTCGAGCAGTTGCGCGACTTCGTCGGAAAAGCCGACGACGTACGGCGCGGCGAGCGGCGCGGCCGGCAGCCGCGTATGAAACGCGTCGCCGAGCGTGACGAACGCATGTTCGGCGGGCGCGCCGAGCGTCGCGGCGAGGTCGGGCAGGGTGTCAGCCGCATCGGCTGCGCTTCGGGAAAACGACATGTTGAGCGCCTCTGGGTAAGCCGATATTGTAAGGCGGCGCCGCGCCGCCCGCATGGCGGCCCGCGCACCGCGCGCCACGCCCGTCCGGGGCCGCCGACGGGCGCGCACCGGACTGCTTCCGTACGGAAACGGCCCGCACGCTGGTCACCGATTCGCATCCTCGGGGAGAACAAGACGATGGGTAAGCCGTTGCTGGGCCAGATGATGGATGTGCCGCTGCTGGTGTCGTCGCTGATTTCGCATGCCGCGCGGCACGCAGGCGACACGGAGATCGTGTCGAAGCGCGTGGAAGGCGACCTGCATCGCTACACGTACCGCGATTGCGAACGCCGCGCGAAGCGGCTGGCGCAGGCGCTCGGGCGGCTCGGCGTCGAAACCGGCGACCGCGTCGGCACGCTGGCGTGGAACGGCTACCGGCATCTCGAGGCGTATTACGGGATCGGCGGGATGGGCGCCGTGTGCCACACGATCAACCCGCGCCTGTTTCCCGAACAGATCGCGTACATCGTCAATCACGCGGAAGACCGCTACGTCCTGTTCGACATCAATTTCGCGCCGCTCGTCGACGCGATCGCGCCGCAATGCCCGCACGTGAAGGGCTGGATCGCGATGACGGATGCCGCGCACCTGCCGTCCGGCGCGACGCCGTTCCTCTGCTACGAAACGCTCGTCGACGCCGAGGACGGCCGCTACGACTGGCCGCGTCTCGACGAGCAGCAGGCGTCGGGGCTGTGCTACACGTCCGGCACGACCGGCAATCCGAAGGGCGTGCTGTATTCGAATCGATCGACCGTGCTGCATGCGTACGGCGCCGCGCTGCCCGACGCGATGAACCTGTCCGCGATGGACGCCGTGCTGCCCGTCGTGCCGATGTTCCACGTCAACGCATGGGGGCTGCCGTACGCGGTGCCGCTGACGGGCGGCAAGCTGGTGCTGCCCGGCAAGGATCTCGACGGGAAATCGCTGTACGAGCTGATGGAGGCCGAGCGCGTGACGTTCTCCGCGGGCGTGCCGACCGTGTGGCTCGGCCTGCTGAACTACATGCGCGAAGCCGGCGTGCGTTTCTCGACGCTGAACCGCACGGTGATCGGCGGCTCCGCGTGCCCGCCCGCGATGCTGCGCACGTTCGAGGACGAATACGGCGTGCGCGTGATCCATGCGTGGGGGATGACCGAGCTGTCGCCGCTCGGCACGCTCGCGAAGCTCAACTGGGCGCAGTCGCAGCGGCCGCTCGACGCGCAGCGCCGGTTGCTCGAGAAGCAGGGGCGCGTGATCTGCGGCGTCGACATGCGCATCGTCGGGGAGGACGGTCGCGAGCTGCCGTGGGACGGCGTCGCGTTCGGCGAACTGCAGGTGCGCGGGCCGTGGGTGATCGACCGCTACTTTCGCGGCGACGCGTCGCCGCTGTCGGACGGCTGGTTCCCGACCGGCGACGTCGCGACGATCGACCCCGACGGCTTCCTGCAGATCACCGACCGCAGCAAGGACGTGATCAAGTCGGGCGGCGAGTGGATCAGCTCGATCGACATCGAGAACGTCGCGATCGCGCACCCGGGGGTGGCCGAAGCCGCGTGCATCGCCTGCGCGCACCCGAAATGGACCGAGCGGCCGCTGCTCGTCGTGGTGCCGCGCGAAGGCGCGAACCTGAGCCGCGACGCGCTGCTCGCGTTCTACGAGGGCAAGGTCGCGAAATGGTGGATTCCCGACGACGTCGTGTTCGTCGAATCGCTGCCGCACACCGCGACCGGCAAGCTGCAGAAGCTGAAGCTGCGCGAGACGTTCCGCGATTACGTGTTGCCGACGGCGGTGTGCGAGCCGTAAGCCCGACGCCCGGGCCGTTCCGGGCCCGCGAACCGGTCGCCCGATCCGTCCCCGGATCGGGAACGAAATTCAAATTGAACGACCGTGCTTTTTCGTTGTATGCTGCCTGCGTTCATCCGGACATGCGGCCGTTCGACCGCGCACAATGAAGCGCAGCCAATCCGGCGCGCGATGCATGGAGGCAGGCAGATGGCAGTGGACTACACGACTCGCGACGGCGTGGCCGTCGTCACGCTCAACAACCCGCCCGTCAACGGGCTCGGCCTGTCGACCCGTCAGGGCGTCATGGACGCGCTCGATCGCGCCGCGCAGGATCCGTCGGTCACGGCCATCGTGCTGACCGGCGCGGGCCGCGCGTTTTCGGGCGGCGCCGACATCACCGAATTCAATACGCCGAAGGCCCTGCAGGAGCCGACGCTGCACACCGTGATCCGTGCGGTGGAGGCGAGCGCGAAGCCGGTCGTCGCGGCGCTGCACAGCGTCGTGATGGGCGGCGGCCTGGAACTTGCGCTCGGCGCGCACTACCGCGTCGCGGCGCCCGGCGCGCAGGTCGCGCTGCCCGAAGTGAAGCTCGGGCTGCTGCCGGGCGCGGGCGGCACGCAACGCCTGCCGCGCGCGGTCGGGCTCGAAACCGCGCTGAACATGATCGTGTCGGGCGCGCCGGTCCCGTCGGAGCAACTCGCGAAGAGCGGGCTGTTCGACGAAATGGCCGACGGCGACCTGCTCGACGCGGCCGTCGCGTTCGCACGCAAGGTCGGCGCGCAGAAGGGGCCGCATCCGCGCGTGCGCGATCGCAAGATCGTCCATGAAAACGCGGCGGGCTTCATCCAGTTCGCGCGCAATTCCGCGCGGGCGGCCGCGCCGAATTTCCCCGCGCCGCACAAGTGCATCGACGCGATCGAGGCCGGCGTGCTGAACGGTTTCGACAAGGGCAGCATCGCCGAGCGCGAAGGTTTCGTCGCGCTGATGATGACGCCGGAAAGCCGCGCGCTGCGCCATGCGTTCTTCGGCGAGCGCGCGGCGAGCAAGATTCCCGACGTGCCGGCCGATACGCCGCTGCGCGAGATCCGCCGGGTCGGCGTGATCGGCGCGGGCACGATGGGCGGCGGGATCGCGATGAACTTCGTCAACGCGGGGCTGCCCGTCACGCTGCTCGAGACGAAGCAGGAGGCGCTCGAGCGCGGCCTCGCGACGATCCGCAAGAATTACGACGCGCAGGTGAAGAAGGGCAAGCTCACGCAGGAGAAGCTCGACGCGCGCATGGCGCTGATCGCGCCGACGCTGTCCTACGACGACCTGAAGGACGCCGATCTGATCGTCGAAGCCGTATTCGAGGAACTCGGCGTGAAGGAGCAGGTGTTCCGCAAGCTCGACGAAGTCGCGAAGCCGGGCGCGATCCTCGCGTCGAACACGTCGACGCTCGACGTCGACAAGATCGCGGCGTTCACGAAGCGTCCGCAGGACGTGGTCGGCATGCACTTCTTCAGCCCGGCGAACGTGATGAAGCTGCTCGAGGTCGTGCGCGGCGCGCAGACCGCGAAGGACGTGCTTGCGACCGTGATGGCGGTCGCGAAGAAGATCCGCAAGACGGCGGTCGTGTCGGGTGTGTGCGACGGCTTCATCGGCAACCGGATGATCGAGCAGTACATCCGCCAGGCGCTGTTCATGCTCGAGGAAGGCGCGCTGCCCGCGCAGGTCGATCGCGCGATCGAGAAGTTCGGGTTCGCGATGGGGCCGTTCCGGATGAGCGACCTCGCCGGCAACGACATCGGCTGGGCGATCCGCAAGCGGCGCTACGTCGAGCAGCCCGAGCTGCAGTATTCGAAGATCGCCGACCGCCTGTGCGAACAGGGCCGCTTCGGCCAGAAGACGGGCGCCGGCTGGTACGACTACGTGCCGGGCGATCGCAAGGCGAAGCCGTCGTCGCTCGTCGACGAGATGATCGTCGCGTATTCGAAGGAGCGCGGCGTCGAGCGGCGCAAGATCGGCGACGACGAGATCGTCGAGCGGCTGGTGTTCGCGCTCGTCAACGAAGGCGCGAAGATTCTCGAGGAGAAGATCGCGTCGAAGGCGTCCGACATCGACATGGTCTACCTGACCGGCTATGGCTTCCCGCTGTGGCGCGGCGGCCCGATGCTGTACGCGGACACGGTCGGCCTCTACAACGTCGAGCGCGCGATTCGCCGCTATGCGGCGGCGCCGAACGGCGACGCCTGGCGGCTCGCGCCGTCGATCGCGGAACTGGCGAAGGCCGGCCGCGGGTTCAACGGCTGACGCCGCCGCATCGCGGCGCGGCCGATCCTGTCTGGAGACACGCAATGAAACGCACCGACGACGTCCTGCTCGTGATCGACGTGCAATACGACTTCATGCCGGGCGGCGCGCTCGCGGTGCCCGACGGCGATGCGGTCGTGCCCGTGATCAACGCGCTCGCGCAACGCTTCGACCAGGTCGTGCTCACGCAGGACTGGCACCCGCGCGAGCACGTGTCGTTCGCGGCGAACCATCCGGGCCGCGAGCCGTTCTCGACGCTCGCGTTGCCGTATGGCGAGCAGGTGCTGTGGCCCGTGCACTGCGTGCAGGACACCGACGGCGCGGCGCTGCATCGCGACCTCGACATCCCGCACGCGCGGCTGGTGATCCGCAAGGGCGGCGACGCGCAGGTCGACAGCTATTCCGCGTTCGTCGAAGCCGACCGCACGACGCGCACGGGGCTCGCAGGCTACCTGCGTGAACTCGGCGCGAAGCGCGTGTGGTGCTGCGGGCTCGCGACCGACTATTGCGTCGCGTGGTCGGCGCTCGATGCGCGCGCGGCCGGATTCGAAGCCGCGGTGATCAACGATGCGTGCCGTGCGATCGACCTGAACGGGTCGCTCGCACACGCATGGCAGCAGATGCAGGCAGCGGGCGTCGCGCATGCGACGTCCGCGGGCGCGCGCCCGGCGGCGTAGCGCATTCCCCATCCGATTCAGGACATGAAGCAGGACCGAAGGAGACTCGCATGACCGAAGCCGTAATCGTATCGACCGCACGCACGCCGCTCGCGAAATCCTGGCGCGGTGCCTTCAACATGACGCACGGCGCGACGCTCGGCGGCCACGTGGTCGCGGCCGCGCTCGAACGCGCGAAGCTCGACCCGGCGCGCGTCGAGGACGTGATCATGGGCTGCGCGAACCCCGAAGGCGCGACGGGCGCGAACATCGCGCGGCAGATCGCGCTGCGCGCCGGGCTGCCGGTGAGCGTGCCGGGGATGACGGTGAACCGTTTCTGTTCGTCGGGGCTGCAGACCATCGCGCTGGCTGCGCAGCGGATCATCGCGGGCGAAGGCGACGTCTATGTGGCCGGCGGCGTCGAATCGATCTCGTGCGTGCAGAACGAGATGAACCGGCACATGATCCAGGAAGGCTGGCTCGTCCAGCACAAGCCCGAGATCTACTGGAACATGCTGCAGACCGCCGAGAACGTCGCGAAGCGCTACGGCATCTCGAAGGAGCGGCAGGACGCGTACGGCGTGCAGTCGCAACTGCGCGCCGCGGCCGCGCAGGAAGCCGGGCGTTTCCGCGACGAGATCGTGCCGATCACCGTGCTCGCGGGCATCGCCGACAAGGCGACGGGCCGCCTGTTCACGCAGGAAGTGACGGTGTCGGCCGACGAGGGCATCCGCCCCGACACGACGCTCGAAGGCGTGTCGAAGATCCGTTCGGCCGTGCCGGGCGGCGTGATCACCGCGGGCAATGCGAGCCAGTTCTCGGACGGCGCGTCGGCCTGCGTCGTGATGAGCGCCGACGCCGCGCAGCGCGACGGGCTGCAGCCGCTGGGCGCGTTCCGCGGCTTCGCGGTGGCCGGCTGCGAACCGGACGAAATGGGCATCGGCCCGGTGTTCGCGGTGCCCAAGCTGCTGAAGCAGGCCGAGCTGACAGTCGACGACATCGGCCTGTGGGAGCTGAACGAGGCGTTCGCGGTGCAGGTGCTGTACTGCCGCGACACGCTCGGGATTCCCGACGATCGCCTGAACGTGAACGGCGGCGCGATCGCGGTCGGCCATCCTTACGGCGTGTCGGGCGCGCGCCTGACCGGCCACGCGCTGATCGAAGGCAAGCGGCGCGGCGTGAAGTACGTGGTCGTCACGATGTGCATCGGCGGCGGGCAGGGCGCGGCCGGCCTGTTCGAAATCCTCTGATCTTTGCGCGGCGGCGTGCAGCGGCGCTGCGGCGTCGCCGCACGCCGCACGTCGCTTTAGCGAATCGGCGCAGCCGACGCGCCATTCGCTACGACGGGGAACCAAAAGGCACGCACCCGGCAATGCCGTTTCCCCTGACTTGTCAAACGAATTGCCCCACCTATACTTGCTCTGACATTTGCCTTTCGGCACGATGGGCCGGATCGTGCGTCGCGCGATCCGCGCCGCGAAGATTCGAATCAACGCAGCAGACCGACCGGGGACCGAATGAGTACGACCTATGCAGCCGGGGAACCGCCGCGCGTCGTCAGCGCGGCCGCGAGGCTCTACGCGAAATGCCTGCTGGTCGGATTCGCGTTGCTGCCTGCCTATCTGATTGCCTATCTGTGGTTCTTCAGCGACCGGAGCGTCGTGTTCGAGAATCACGCCTTCCATGAAATCGCGATCGCGGCGGCGACGATCGAAGGTGCGTTCGTCACCTACGTGACGTGGGTGTGCTACCGGTCGTCGGGCGAGCCGCTGCTGCGCTGGCTGACGCTCGGCTTTCTCGGCTTCGCGATGATCTATGCGTTGCACGGCGCATTCACCGGGATGGCGCACCACAATATCTGGCTGTTCCTGCTGTACGGGCCCGCGTCGCGTTTCGTGATGTCGGCGCTGCTGCTCACGGGCCTGCTGTCGTATTCGCGTCCGCCCGACCGGATCGACAAGCGCACGAGCGCGCGGATGTGGCTGCCGTGGATCGTGTTCTTCGTGATCGTCAACGTGGCGGTCGCGTACATCGCGTATTCGCCGGTCGCGGGCGCGCTCGGCACGCGGCTGTCGATGGAAGGCGGCGCGCTGGTGTTCTCGCTGCTGAACGTGTGCGTGCTGCTCGCGCGGCGGATCCGCTCGCCGCTGATGGTGATCTACGGCGTGTCGATCATGGCGTTCGCGCTGTCGTCGCTCGCGTTCATCCTCGGCAAGCCGTGGAATCACATGTGGTGGCTCGCGCATGCGATCTTCGCGGGCGGATTCTTTCTGCTCAGTTACGGCGTCGTGCAGGCGCTGCAGACGACGCGCTCGTTCTCGGCGATCTACAGCCAGGAAGATCTGATGAGCCGGCTGTCGGAATCGATGGCGCGCACCGAAAGCGCGCTGCAGGAGCTGCGGCGCACGAACCAGAAGCTCGAGTACATGGCCGCGACCGACCCGATGACGGGTGCGTCGAACCGCCGCCAGTTCATCGCGCAGGTCGAGCGCGAGATCGTGCGGGCCGAGCGCGACGGCACGCCGTTCTGCCTGCTCGCGCTCGATCTCGACAATTTCAAGAACATCAACGATGCATACGGGCACCAGATCGGCGACGAGGTGCTGCGCGGCGTCGTGCGCCAGTGCCTCGAGGCGATCCGGCCGGCGGGTGCGCTTGCGCGGGTCGGCGGCGAGGAGTTCATGGCGCTGTTGCCGGAGATGCCGCTCGAGGGCGCGCGGATGACGGCCGAGCGCGTGCGTTCGTCGATCGCGAGTGCGCCGTTCGGGCTCGACTTCAAGCGCGTGCAGGTGACGGTCAGCGTCGGCGTCGCGCAATACGGCATCGACGGCGGCACGGTCGATGCGCTGCTGCGGGCGGTCGACGAGCGGCTGTACCAGGCGAAGCGGGAAGGGCGCAACCGCGTGGTGTCGCGATGATCCGCATCCCGCCGACGCCCCGGCGGCGGGTGCGCCACCGGGGCTTTTTCAGGCCAGTGCCGGTGCCGGCCGGCACGCCCGCGGCGACGCGCTAGCGCGACGCCACCGCCGTCGCCTGTTTCGGCTGCGCCTCTTCCATCGGCTGCGACGCCTGCCACCAGTACTTGCCCGCGCGCTGCTGCGGATCGCGGATCGCGAGATACGTCGTGCTCCAGAGCTGCGCGGCGTTGGCTTCGGTCGCGTCGGCGCTGCGCGTGCCGAATGCGTCGGTCTGGTACTTGCCGTTCACGTAGGACCACGTCCACATTTCCGATGTGCGCATGTCGCGCCCGTTCGAGATCACCTGCCAGATCGTCTGTCGCGCCTGCGTGAGCAGCGTGCGCGTCGTGGCCGACAGGTCCTGGCGCGCGAGCTGACGATCGAGCCCGGCCACCCACATCGCCTGCTGCCACGACCAGATCACCGTGCCGTGATACGCGGAGCTCGTGAACTTCGGCCACAGCGACGGGTTCGCGTACGCGGGGTTCGCGATCAGCATCCCGACATCGGTCACGAGCCCGGTCGGGAACGGCCGCGTGACGTCGGCGACGATCCGCTGAAGCTGGTCGTCCGGCGGCGTGCCGAACAGCAGCGCGAAGCCGCCGTCGGAATTCATCACCGGAATCGGATTGCCCTGCTGGTCGAGCGACAGCGCGTAGAAGGCCAGCGGCGCGTTGGGCGCGGCGCCGGCCGGCACGCCGGCGGACGGCGCATAGGCCGACACGTCGGTGGCCGCCTGCGCGGCCGGCACGCTGACCTGGAACAGCGGCGGCGCCTGGGTTTCCCAGATGGCCGCTTGGTTCGCCGTGTTGGCGAGCGTCGCGCGCTGCCCGGCGTCGAGGTACGGATCGAGCAGGCCGCGGGCGAGGAACGCGTTCGCCGCCCGCAGCGCGGCCGGCACGAGCACCGCGTTCACGTCGTACGGGTACACGCCGCCGCCGAGACCGTCGGTGCTGTCGCGCCAGTTGCCGACGATTTCGCCGGGCCGCAGATGGATCAGGTTCGCGACCGACGGCTGCTGCGCGAACGGCTGCGCGGTCGTCGCGACGTGCAGCAGATTGACCACGAGGCGGCTGCCGTTGGTCTGTCCGTCGCTGCCGCGCTGCGCCAGGTACGCGGCCGCGCGCGCCTGGCCGCGCGTATCGTCGATCAGCCACGCGGCCGCGATCGGCGCGAGCAGGTAGTCGCTGTCGATCATCTTGTAGTCGTAGGTCGGTGTCGCATCGTTCGGCCGCCCGTTCTTCTGGTTGTCGATCAGCGCGAATTCGCCGATGCCTTCCTCGTGCGCGACCTTGCCGTCGGCCGACAGGCGACTCAGCACCGACGACAGCCCGGCCTCGATCGCCGCCGGTTCGAGCACGGGCATCAGCATGCGGACCGAGATCAGCGTGTCGCGGCCGAAATACGTGTCGTACTGCCACGAGCCGGCCAGCAGCTTGTCGTTGAAGCTGAGGAATTCGAGCACGTTCTGGCTGACCGGGTCGGGATTCACGGACGGGGCGAACAGGTCGGCGTGCGTGATCGGCGACAGCGGCGTCTCGCCCGACAGCGCATCGACGTGCAGCTTCAGCGTGTGCGAGCCCGCCGGCGCGCTCAGCACGAGCTTGCCGCCCGCTGCCGGCGCGATGCTGCCGCCGTCGCGCAGCGTGATGCGCAGCGCATAGCCGGGCGCGCCGTCGATCCGGTCGCGTTGCCATTGCGCGGTGCTGCCCTGGACCGTCGGCGCGGTGAGGATCTGTTGCGGAATCGTGGCGCCGCCGTTGAAGTCGCGCAGGAAGCGCACGTTGCTGAGCACGCCCTGGCGGATCGTCAGCGTACCGGTGTCGACCGACACGTCGGCGCCGATGCCGTAGAGCGGGCGCCCGTGTGCGTCCGGGGCCGACAACGCGGACGGCGGCGTGTCGAGGCTCCAGTTCACCGGCTGCGCGGTGTCGTCGAACCACAGCCCGGTGCCGCTGTTGCCGGCGGGGAAGACCACGAGCAGGCGCGGCTTCGTCGACGAGCGCACGAGCAGGTGCGCGGCGACCTTGTCCTGCCGGTAGAACGCGTTGATCTGGCCGCCGGTATCCATGCGGAACGACAACGCGGCGGTGTTCGACGGCGGGCTGTTCGATTTGACGTCGTCGTCGTTGCAGGCCGACAGCAGACCGGCACAGACGAGCCCGAGACACAGCGACTTCGCAAGGCGATGCATGTTGATGTCCCTCCTGATGAATGGCGATTTTTATCTGGATGTTCTAATCGGCGGATCTCGGGTCCGCTTGATCCCATCTTGTATTCGTTCTGGCGAATGACGGGAATTAATCGGGATGTTGCGATTCTTCGAAAAGGAAACAGGTTGGCAATAACCGAATGGCCGGTAAATGCCGAAAGCTGAAAACGACAGGGGCGACGCGTCGATGTTCCGCGAAAAAGGCGATGCGCAGGCCCTTCGCGCGGGTGAGTGGCGAATCCGGGGCGGCGAAGAAGATGATACGTAAGCCGTTGTAGGCGATTCTAAATTTACGGGAAAGTCGAAGTCAATAATGTTTTTGTTTTCGAATATTGAATTGAAAAGACGGCCGCAATTATTACTCGTCTCGCCGGTAAAATGTGCAATTTAACGGATGCGGATTAATTCACTTCGGATATCCGGTGACGAAACCGATCGGCAATACCGTATCGCGCCGGCGATTGATGCCGAACAGGAAAGGAATCGTCGTGCTCGTCTCGCCATTTGGCTCACGAGCTGGCGCCCCCGCGGGCGGTGCGCACGCGGCAGTGCAATCCGCGTTCCTGTTCTTCAACCGGGCTCGTGTATTTCGCTCCACCGGAACCGCCCCTTGGGCAGGCGTGGCGGCTATCGTCGCTCATCTGACTCGCTACACAACGTTCCATATTTCGACTATTATGGAAGTATGGAAACGAATCAGATCATCGCTGCGCTTGCAGCGCTCGCACACGAATCCCGGCTCGCGGTGTTTCGTGCGCTCGTCCAGGCCGGGCCGGAAGGCATGCCGGCCGGGCAAATCGCCACGTTGCTGGACGTGCCGCCGTCGTCGCTGTCGTTCCATTTGAAGGAGCTCGCGCATGCGCAACTCGTGACGAGCCGGCAAGAAGGCCGCTTCGTGTTCTATTGCGGAAATTTCGCGACGATGAACGGGTTGCTGGCCTACCTCACCGAGAACTGCTGCGGCGGGAATCCCTGTTCGCCGGTGGTGGCGTGCCCGACGCCCGATCGCTGCCGATCCTGACGCCCCGACACGCATGCGCGTGCCTCGCCCATGACCACGAACGTACTGATTCTCTGCACCCACAACTCCGCCCGCAGCGTGCTGGCGGAGGGCATGCTCAATTTCTGGGCCGCGACGCTCGGCAAGGACGTCCGGGCGTACAGCGCCGGCAGCGCGCCGAGCGGTCGCGTCAACCCGTTCGCGCTGGAGGCGTTGACGAACGCCGGCGTCGACGTCGACGGATACCGCAGCAAAAGCTGGGACGAATTCACCGGCGACGGCGCGCCCGAGATGCGTGTCGTCATCACGGTGTGTGATAGTGCGGCAGCCGAAACGTGTCCGTACTGGCCCGGCGGCCCCGTCAAGGTCCATTGGGGTTACGCCGATCCGTCGAATGCGGCCGGCGGTGACGAAGGCAGGCGACTGGCGTTCGACCTGACGCGTCAAGCGATCGGCTATCGCATGCTGCAGTTGCTGGCGTTGCCGCTCGAGCGCATGAGCAATGCCGAGCTTCAGCACGCATTGACCGATATCGCGCGACATTGATCGCCCGTACGACGGCCCGCCGACGTGAGCGGCGGGCGACGCCTTCGAGACCGAACCCCGTGCAATGACCGCGTACGACACCGCCCCGCCGAGCAAGGCCGCTGCCAAGCCGGCCATCAATTTCTTCGAACGCTACCTCACGCTCTGGGTCGCGCTGTGCATCGTTACGGGTATCGCGCTCGGCCGGGTGCTGCCCGGTTTGTTCCGGCAGCTCGGCCGGATCGAATACGCGCAGGTCAATCTGCCCGTCGGGCTGCTGATCTGGGTGATGATCGTTCCGATGCTCGTCAAGGTCGACTTCGCAGCGTTGCACGAGGTACGTCGACACGTGAAAGGCATCGGCGTCACACTTGCCGTGAACTGGCTCGTCAAGCCGTTCTCGATGGCATTCCTGGGCTGGCTGTTCATTCGCCACCTGTTCGCACCGATGTTGCCGGCGGACCAGCTCGACAGCTACATCGCGGGCCTGATTTTGCTGGCCGCGGCGCCGTGTACGGCGATGGTGTTCGTGTGGAGTCGACTCACGGGCGGCGACCCGCTGTTCACGTTGTCGCAGGTCGCGCTGAACGACAGCATCATGGTGATCGCGTTCGCACCGATGGTCGGGCTGCTGCTCGGCATGTCGGCGATCACCGTACCGTGGGCGACGCTGCTCGCCTCGGTCGTGCTGTACATCGTCATTCCGGTCATCTTCGCGCAGTTGTGGCGCAAGCGCCTGCTCGCCAAGGGCGCGGCTGCATTCGATGCCGCAATGGTGAGGACTGCTCCCTGGTCGATCGCCGCGCTCCTCGCGACGCTCGTCCTCCTGTTCGCCTTTCAAGGCGACGCGATTCTGGCGCAGCCGCTCGTGATCGCGCTATTGGCGGTGCCGATCCTGATTCAGGTGTTCTTCAATTCGGCACTGGCCTACTGGCTCAACCGTACGGTCGGCGAGAAGCACAGCGTGGCATGTCCGTCGGCGCTCATCGGTGCATCCAACTTCTTCGAGCTGGCCGTCGCCGCGGCGATCAGCCTGTTCGGATTTCACTCGGGCGCCGCGCTGGCGACCGTCGTCGGCGTGCTGGTCGAGGTGCCGGCGATGTTGCTGGTCGTGCGTGTCGTCAACCGGTCGAAGGGCTGGTATGAGCATCGGGCCTGAGTACACCGGAGAATCTGCAGATGACCGACGACACGAACGATCTACCGCAACTCGACACCGAGCAGTTCCGCGTGCCGGATGCTGCCCAATTGCGGCCGGCGGCGCCGTCGACGCATCCTCCCCGAATTCTGCTGCTCTATGGCTCGCTCCGCGAGCGCTCGTTCAGCCGCCTGCTGGTCGAGGAGGCGGCACGCTTGCTCACGGCGATGGGCGCCGAAGTCCGCGTGTTCAATCCGAGCGGACTGCCTCTACCGGACGACGCGCCCGACAGTCATCCGAAGGTCGTCGAGCTGCGCGAACTCGTGATGTGGTCGGAAGGGATGGTGTGGTGCTCGCCGGAGCGGCACGGCGCGATGACGGGCATCATGAAGTCGCAGGTCGACTGGATTCCGCTGTCGGTCGGCGCCGTGCGACCGACGCAGGGCAAGACGCTCGCGGTGATGCAGGTCAGCGGCGGTTCGCAGTCGTTCAACGCGGTGAACCAGATGCGGGTGCTCGGACGCTGGATGCGCATGCTGACCATCCCGAACCAGTCGTCGGTGGCGAAGGCTTTCATGGAATTCGACGAAGCGGGGCGGATGAAGCCATCCGCTTATTTCGATCGTGTCGTGGACGTGATGGAGGAATTGGTGAAATTTACGTTGCTGACGAGAGACATCGGCCCGTATCTGGTCGATCGGTACAGCGAGCGGAAGGAGAGCGCCGAAGCGCTTTCACGGCGTGTGAACCAGCGAAGCATCTAGTGGCCGACGGAAGGACGAGCCGGGGTGGGGCGTGGCGGGACGCATCTCGGCGTGGCGTGACGAGCCCGGCGCCGGGCGTTTTCCGGATCGATATCGGCCGTGCAACTCGACGTCGGTATGTTCGCGTTTCTCGAACCTTGAGATACGGCGCCATGGGTGGCGGTAAGTTTGGTAGGTGACCCTGGCCCACAAAACTGTCCCATTTGGAAGTGGAAAATTCCGGCATGACGTTGTCATCGAGACCAGGAGGTCATGCCGTGAAGAAGAGCAAGTTCACCGAAGAACAGATCGCCTATGCGTTGAAGCAGGCCGAGCTGGGCACGCCGGTCGCGGAGGTCTGCCGTAAGATGGGGATCAGCGACGCGACGTTTTACAACTGGAGGACGAAGTACGGTGGGCTATCACCCTCGGAGCTGCGTCGGCTGAAGCAACTTGAGGAAGAGAACGCGAAGCTCAAGCGGCTCGTGGCCGATCTGTCGCTGGACAAGGCCATGCTCCAGGACGTGCTGTCAAAAAAACTCTGAAGCCTTCCCGGCACCGTGAGCTTGTCACGGACTTGATGCAACGTTTCGGCGCAAGTCAGCGGCAGACCTGCGCGTTGTTGCAGCTATCCCGCACGGTCTACCGATGCAAGTCAGCCGCGCGGGATCAAAGCGCATTGGAAATGCGCATCAAGGAGATCACGGAAGTGCGGGTGCATTACGGTGCGCCGCGCGTGTACGTGATGCTTCGCCGGGAAGGCTGGAGGGACAACCATAAGAGAGTAGAACGCGTGTATCGCGAACTGGGCCTTTCGTTGCGCCACAAGCGACCCCGGCGAAACAAGTCTGCCCGACGCCGACAGCCGAAGCAGTCAGTGAGCGCAATCAACGAAATCTGGAGTATGGATTTCGTCGCTGATGCACTGTTTGATGGTCGACGCTTACGCACGCTCACGATCGTGGACAACTACACGCGGGAATGCTTGGCGATTGAAGTCGATGGCTCGTTGCGTGGCGAACACGTTGTCGCCGCGCTGGCTCGGCCTGCGCATCATCGTCCGCTTCCCCGCTATACCAAGGCAGATAATGGCAGCGAGTTCATTTCGAAGGTGCTCGACAAATGGGCGTACGAGAATGGCGTGGAGATTGACTTCTCGCGTCCTGGCAAGCCGACCGACAACGCAAAGAATGAATCCTTCAACGGACGCTTCCGGGAGGAATGCCTCAACGCGCATTGGTTCTTGTCGCTGGAGGACGCCAGACGCAAAATCGAGGTCTGGCGCGAGTACTATAACGAGGCGCGCCCTCACTCTGCGCTGCAGTGGATGACACCGGCGGAATTCGCCCGCCAGTGTACCGATCGGGCCGGTTCGGCCCGCCCCGAAGAGCCGGAATTCTCCAATTAAGACCGGGACGGAAATTGGGCCAGCCTCATTCGTGACGATTCGGGGGAATTGATTTGGGCCGCTTGGCGGAACACTTGAGGTAGTGGTGGGTTGACGTGTTCGACCTACCACGCGGATGGCACCCTCAAGCACGTAGTGGGCGCGCTTGAGGTTGCCCGGCAGCGGGCGGTGGGTGAATTAGCTGTTTCTCACGATGTTGATGGAGTAGCGAATATTGGCGCTACCCCCTCCGAGGTCGATCGTGATATTCCAGTAGCCCGTTGACGGAGCAGCGATCCGAGCAGGCAACCTCTTGTAGTTTCCGCCGAAATACTCAAAGCGTTGTCCAGATCGATAGCGTTGGAAGTTGCTATCTGTAGTCAGCATGACGTTGCATTGGTAGTCGCAATTGACCACGACAACGTCGCCCTCGTTGAGATGCTCTCTCGAATGAATGAAGTTCATAGGTCTTCCTCGTTGTTATCGCCCGCTTGCCGGGCGTGACGATGCTAGCACGGATGCGATACGCCCCATCCGCCACTAGGCGGATGACGGAGTCGCGCGGGGCTACGGGGCCGGCCGGGCGACCGTGTAATCGGCGCGTCTGCCGGGACCCTCTGGGCATCGACACATGCGGGGGGCTCGCACCCGCGTTTTTTCTCTACTGGCGAGTTTCCATAGGGGGTCATATTCATGCCGACTTGACCTGCTCCCGGCGTTTAGTACGGTGACGGTGTAGAGTCCGTTCCAGAGAGGAACGGCAATGAAAAAGCGATTCACCGAAGAGCAAATCATCGGCATCTTGAAGGAAGCCGAGGCTGGCCCGAAGCCGGCGGAGCTGTGCCGCAAGTACGGCATATCGGAAGCGACCTACTACAACTGGAAAGCGAAGTTCGGCGGGATGACGGTCTCCGAAGCGCAGCGCTTGAAGGAACTGGAGCAGGAGAACAACAAGCTCAAGCGCCTGTTGGCCGAATCAATGCTCGACAACGCCGCGCTGAAGGACCTGTTGGCCCGAAAGTAGCAAGCCCGCAGGCCAAGCGCGAAGCGGTCCGCATCTTGATGACCGAACGCGCCATGGGTGTTACCCGGGTCTGCGGGCTGGTAGGGATTTCGCGCTCGCTGTTCCACTACGAATCACGTCGCCGAGTTGACGACGAAGCGCTGACTGGCCGGATGATGGCCATCGCCGCGCAGAAGCGCCGATATGGCTATCGCCGGATTCACGTGCTGTTGCAGCGGGATGGCTGCTTTGCCAACCACAAGCGCATCTGGCGCCTGTACAGCAAGGCGGGACTGGGCGTGCGCAAGCGACGACGCAAGCGTATTGCGGCTGTCGATCGCGTGCCGCTGCCGTTACCAACGGGCCCCAATCAGAGCTGGTCGATGGACTTCGTTTCTGATGGGCTGGCCTATGGTCGGCGGTTTCGATGCCTGAACGTGGTCGACGACTACACGCGCGAGTGCTTGGCCATCGAGGTCGATACTTCATTACCGGGCCTACGCGCGCAGCAAGTGCTCGAGCGGCTCAAGGAGATGCGAGGCTTACCCGCATCCATCACGGTCGACAACGGGCCGGAGTTCGCTGGTAAGGTGCTGGATGCATGGGCCTACGAAGCCGGCGTCACGCTGTCGTTCATTCGGCCTGGCAAGCCGGTGGAAAATGCCTATATCGAGAGCTTCAACGGGCGGTTCCGCGATGAATGCCTGAACGAGCACTGGTTCGTCTCAATGAGCCACGCCAAGCAGCTGATTGAGGAATGGCGTATCGAGTACAACACCGAGCGGCCTCATAGTTCACTCGGCTATCTGACGCCGGTGCAGTTCGCTCGGGCGCACGATGCAAAGCAGCAGTTTTTAACCTCGGACTCTAACTGCAGTTCGGACTAAAACCGGGGGCAGGTCAGACTCAGTTGCAGATCGCTGACCGTCTCGACCTTGACCAGTCGGCCGTTTCGCGGTTCGTCGACAAGGTCCAGATTGATTACCGCGTGGCGTCGATCGACGAGATCCGCGTCGCGTACATCCGGCACTTGCGCGAGGTCGCGGCTGGCCGCTCCAGCGGTACGGGTATCGATCTCGTCGCCGAACGGGCGAAGACAGAGACCGTCGATCGCGAAATCAAACTGCTGACGCTCGCCGAGAAGAAGGGGCAGCTCGTCAACGCGGCGCAGCTTGGACAGGCGTACGGCCTGATGGTCGGCGCATTTCAAACGGAACTGCTGTCGCTGTCCGACAAGCTGGTGCAGGAACTGCACACGCTATACGGCGTCGATGTCGAATGGTTGAACGAGCACATATATGGATGCCTTGAGCCGCTTTCTGAATACGACCCAGACGGTCAACGCGGTGATTCGCCGGCTCCAGGCCGGTGCTGCCGGCAAGGTTCGGCATTGGCGTCCGCCGTCCGTCGACGAAGAGGTCGCATTGTGGGCACCGTGCGGCGATCTCGCGGGGGCGTTCGTCGCGCCCGGCTACTACACGGAACAGCACGGCGGGCCAGGTCGATCGAGTCCTGACGAGATCGCGACCGACTTTCCAGACAGCGCGTTCGAGCAGTACAACCATGCGAGCCACGAATACGTGCTGTCGGTGCCGGCCGGCGGTCGGATCGTGTTTCGCATTGGTGGCACGGAGTTCGAGCTGAAGGCGGACGGCGCAACGCTGCGCAGCGCGAAGCTGTTGGCAGATGGTCCTGACTTGACGTTCACAGGGAATACGACCACCGAGCAATTGCTCACGTTCAATGGTGGTATGCAGGGCAAGCCGGGCGACGGCGGCGGTGGCGCAATGAAGGTCGTCGGCGGTGCAGAGTTCACCGACGATGTTGTCACGGCTGGTACGTCGGTTAGCAAGCACAGCCACTGGGAGCAGGGAGACGGTGAGAGGGTCAGTTTGCCGATCTGACGGATTTAACCCTGCGATTTTTGCGAGGATGATATCGCACAGGAAGCTTCTAGAATCGATTTCTGCACAACAAAGCTACTTTGTGAAGGAGTCGACTTGATGAGTGCTGATGGCGGAAACCCGAAAGATGTTAACGATAAAGCAGATGCGGCAAATAATCAGGGCGGTACTGACTGGGAGGATTTCAGGCAGTTCTATAAAAACTACGTGTCGGCGCTCGGCGTCCTGAAAGACACGTTGGATGTACTGTGGAAACTGGCTCCGATCGGACTGGTGATGCCGGCCATGTTGATATGGGCGTATTTGAAGAAAATCGGTTGGCCGCAGTTGTTTCCGGAGGCGGTGGTTTCGGTGCCGGGGCTGGTGGTGATGATCGTTGCATCCTGTTTGCTGACACTCTTGTTAGCGATTCAGTTTGGTATACCGTCGATTATTTCGGTGAGTGCCGTCGGCGCATACGAAGAGCAGAATAAGATCGCGAAGGCCGCAAAGAGCGGTAGCGTAAGGAAACCACTCGCACTTTTGTTTCTCGGGTCGCCGCTTGCTTGGTTGCTTGTGTTCGGAGTGCTGTCGCTCGTTTGGGATCTGTCCGCCGGCTGGTGCTTTTCTTTGGGTATGGCCGGAATGGCGATATTTGAATTGTCCATCGTATGGTGGAACTGGAAAGTGCTTTCCGATCCCGGTAAGAGTGGATGGATAAGCAAACTGGTTCAATTTATTAAGGTTGCGTTTGCGCCCACGATTGCTGCTATATCAGTTCTGCCGTCCTTGGTTGTTTGTCTTGGAATATTCGCTGGTGAAGATTTGTCAGGATGGAGGGCTTTTGGTGTGTTTGCCGGGTGCGTGTTTTACAGCGTAATAGGAGTGCTTCCAGGTATGGTTTATTTGCTGGATAAGCTATCGGACAAAAAGCCATTTGATATTTTTAAGACTACGATTTTTATAGGTGCGCTCGTCTTTTATTCGGTGTGGATGGTGGCGCTGACACTCGGGCCGGTCACTTCTACCGTTCTGCGATCGATCGGTGCGATCGACGAGACGAGATACGTTTATCAGGTTCTGAAACCGGACCTTGTGACGGGACTGCAGGGAGCTGGATTCAGGGTGTACACGGCGGCTCCGTCCGTATATAGCAAGGAGCAGAGCTATTTCGTTGATAGTTATGTTCGATTCAATTTCGCAAATGTCCTGTTACTCTGCCGTGATCCGCTTGCTTTCGGCAAAGCAGATGGTGCCTCTATGTCCACCTCGGATGCTCAGAAACGGTTGCTGATATGGCGTGCGGGCGGATATTTCTGCGTCAAAGCACACACAGACGACGTTCGGTTGTTACGGAGCCGAACAAAAGCTTGATTGAGTGTATTTCCATACTCAAACCCCGCAAAACGCGGGGGTTTTTATTTCGCGGAGGTTGCATGTCGAAAGATAAGGAGCAAGGCGGGGCGGTAGCACCCGTCACATTCATCGATATCGAATTCCGTAGCCGTGTGATCGTGTTTCCGGACGGCTCGCACGCTGCCGTATTGGCCGGCAAAACGGAAGTGACTGAGCCGGAGCATATCGCGTATCTGGAATCGCGCGAGTGCTTCAAGCGCATTCCGACGAAGGCGCAGTGATGGTCGCGCTGGTCGGTATGTGTCGCCGCATGGGCCGACTGATCGGTGGAGTCGAGCATCTGGTGCAGAGCATCGCGGACATTCTCAGCACGGGTAAGGGAACCCGCCGAGAGCGGCCCGATTACGGCTCGGATCTCCCTGCGATGGTCAACCTGCCCGTCACGCGCGGATGGATATCGGCGGCACAGGCCGAAGCCACGCGTGCAATCGGGCGATGGGAGCCGCGTATCGCGCTGGATAGCGTGAAGGAGCTGTCTGTCGTGGACGGCAAAGTAACTTTTCGAATCGCCGGGCGCTACAACGGCGACGATGTTGTATTTGAGGTGACGATATGACAGTGATCGATCTGTCGGCGCTTGATCCGCCGGATCTCGTCGAAACGCTCGACTTCGAGGAGGTGTATCGGGAGGATCGGGCGGGTCGTCAACGCGGGACGTGCGCTCTTCGGTCGAGTTGCGCCGTGGGCAGGGAAGCTGGAGCTGGCCGTGGCGGGGACCGTGCTGAAGGTTGGCCTTGCGGCTCGCGAAGCGTACGCCGTCGCGTCGAGCACCGACACGAACGAGCGCAAGGCGAGCCGCTTCGCCGGCATCGCCGGCAGTCTCGCGGGCGGTGTGATAGGCGCGAAGGTTGGTGCGACGATCGGTGCGCTCGGCGGCCCTATCGGGGCCGCCGTCGTCGGGGCGAAGTGCTGCTGCGTCGGCATGCGAAGCGTGTGTTTGGGGAGAAGTAACGATGGCACGAATCAGTGTTGCCGCCGCAGGCGGAAAGAACCGGCTGGCGTTTCTCGACACCATCGCGGTTAGCGAGATCGGCTCGCCGCTGCTCGCGAAGTCGGACGACGGTTACAACGTGCTGGTCGGCGCGACGGCATCGCGGCCGCTGCTGTTTGCGAGCTATGCCGCGCATCCGAACGTGCTCAATCGACAGATCCGCGTGCCGTCGACTGCGGTTGGCTGTTACCAGATCCTCACGCGTTGGTGGCAGATCTATCAGATGCAGATGAAGCTGCCCGACTTCGGGCCGGTGTCACAGGATCGGTACGCGCTGCAGCAGCTCCGCGAGCACGGTGCGCTGCCGTTGATCGACGCGGGGCGGTTTCGTGAGGCGGTGGCCAAGGTATCGAACGTATGGGCCAGTCTGCCGGGAGCCGGATACGGCCAGCACGAGAACGACATCGAGAAATTGCTGGCGGCATACCGCGCGGCTGGCGGGGAGGTGATCGCATGACGTGGATCGATCCGCGTATCTGGCTGCTCGTCGTTACCGGCGCTGCCTGCGGCTATTTCAAGGGGCATCGTGACGCCGACCAATCCGCGAAGGTCGTGGATCAGGCCCGGCAGATCGATGACCTGACGAACGAGCGTAACGAGTTTCGCCGCCGGTTGGCGGCTCAAGAGGAGATCGCAACCGATGCTGCGAAACAACGTGACCAAGCGGCTGCTGATGCCGCTGTTGCCGGCGCTGCTGCTGACGGCCTGCGCAGGCAAGTCGCCGCACTCGTCGCCGACGCTAGGCGTGCCGGCGCTGCCATCGGAGGCCCGGCAACCGGCAACGCCCTCGATCTGCTCGCCGAAGTGTTCGGCCGGGCTGACGAGCGCGCGCGAGAGCTGGCGAAGATCGCTGACGAGCGAGGCATCGCCGGCCAGCAGTGCGAACGCAGTTACGACGCATTGATCGCTGACACACAAACCACTTTGCCATCGTAACAGGCGATCGGGACCGGCTGGCTTCAAGAGGAACAGGGCGACCAGGATTGTATGTAAGTACGATCCTGGTCGCGTTAGCGCCGGCCGAGATATGCAAGCCATCACGAGTCATCTTGTTGCTAGTGAAAATAGAGGAATATGCGACCGAAAAGGTGCAATTAAGAGGATTTGGAGTAAATTGGATCGAATTTGTTGATAGTCTCATTTAATTAAAAAATCTCTTGCAAGTTTTTTGCAGATGTGGAAAATCATTGTAACGAATCGAAAAAAATCGAGAGGGCAATCTAATGCGCGCGATATTTATTGCAAGTCTTCTTTTTTTATTTAACTCTCCCAGCTATTGTGGTTCGGTATCAATTTCGAGTGATCCGGCGTCTTGGCGATTGGAAAATTATGTGCTTGGCGGGCAATCGGTAGTGCTTTGGTACACCGGGTCTGCATGCAGTAACGGAAATATTTCGCTGCCTTCTTCCGCCACGGTCGCTGATATGAATCGATTGTGGTATACGGTGAGTCTCGCGAAAACGACGGGAGCGAAGATTTTCCTTTATTACGACGACGCTAATGCGCCTCAATCTTGTCAGATTATTAGTTTTGGGGTGAGGGAAGGTGGTTAGGTTTTGGGGTATGTAGGTGTATTTATAAGGGTGTGGCGATGAGGTCTTTGATAATATTCAATAAATTTACATCGCTTTTGTTTTTGTTGCTCCAGTGTATTCCTTCGCTGCAAGGGTTGCTTCGACCGCCAAAAATCCGCAGTTGATTATAGATTGGGGGGCGAATGCTGGTATCGACCGCCACACCCGCCATCAACTCAGACAACTGCTCATCGGCTGATGCCTATACGACGGCTAGTGATGTGTCCAGTCACTCACAGCAAGCCGTGTTGTTGATCGTGTGGAATGCAAATCTTTCGATTAGCCTTGCCGTGCAAGGATGGGACGTTCGGCTATTTTGGGTATGTATAGCAGTCTCAATTGATCATGGTGGTTCAGCGATAAACCTGAGATGAGTGGGGGCGTATGTTTATAAAAATGACAGTCGGTATGATCCTGTCTATCGTTGCTATATCCGTTCAGGCGGACGTAACGACAAGTTACTCCTATGACGCGCTCGGCCGCGTGACGCAGGTGACCTATGGGGTTGGCCAGTCGCGGACCAACGTGCAGTACGCCTACGACGAGGCCGGTAATCGCCAAAAGGTCACGACGATCCGATCTGGTGCTGCGGCGACCGTGCCAGCCATCAGTTGGTTTCTTTTGTGGGACCAGGACCAGGTTGCCTCGCCGTCAAAGTGATTGAGTAGCCGGGGGCGAGTCCGTTTCTTAGCGACGAAGTGACGCGGGAAAGATTGATTCGGATTTTATGAATAAGCCAGGAATTAAAATGAATAGAATGGGACGGTTTATTTTCCGCGGGGCGAGCTTTGCCGTCGCTGTGCTTGTCTGTATTTCAGTGAGCGCACAAGTCCAGCCTATTGTTGCGAGTTCTCCGCGGGCCGCTTCATCGATTCATTTGGGCAAACCTGGCGCAGCGTTGCCCCCTATTCTGAAATCTTCGCCGATTAAGCCTGGAGACAGGGTGCAACTTGTTCCAGGGCAACTGCCGTTGCGTTATCCGGGAGTGACAGCGCCGGGCCGTAGTGTTCTTGGCGCGACCGGTGCGAGCAGTGGATCTCCAGAGTCTGGGAATTTTGCACCGAGCGGCACTATTCGCGTGATCATGCCGCCGGTCGTCGGCGGATCTACGCTCGTCGAACTGCCGAAGCATGCATTTCCTGCGAATCTGAATCAGGGTGTTGATTTGCCGGCTTCTCAGACGAAACCGGTGGCAAAGAAGATGGCGGCGTCACGTGTCAATGGAGATACGAATGCTCGCGGTCCAGCGTCGATCGCGGAGTTGGCGCGAGCATTGCGTTACAGCCCGGATCTTATCTACCAGTATGTCCGTAATAATATCGAGTACTACCCCATCTATGGCGTCCAGAAAGGCGGGCTAGGCGCTGTGCTGGACAATCAGGGCACCGACTACGATCAAGCCGCCTTGATGGTTGCATTACTTCGGGCATCGAATATCCAGGCCAGTTATGTTCGTGGCGTGATTCGGCTCTCACCCGAGCAGGTCGCCGCCTGGTGGGGCGTCAATACGTCCAATGTTTGCGGCATCGCGAGCATATTGAGCCAGGGACAAATTCCAGTTTATGAAATTGGTGCCGATGGAGGTGGAAGCTGTCCTGGGCTGAATAAGCCTCTGACCAGCCTGTCGATCGAGCACGCATGGGTGAAGGTAAATATCGACGGCACGTGGTATGTGTTCGATCCTTCGTTCAAAACGCACACTCGCAAGGGGGGCATCGCGCTCGCGAGTCCGGATACGACAGGATACGACTTCAACAGCTATTTTCAGGCGGCGTATGCCGGCGCGGATGTCACGACGACCTACGTTCAGAATATGAACCGGACAAATATCCGGAACAACTTGACGTCGTATGCCAGCAAACTGGCCAATTACTTACGCACAAACATGCCGACCGCGACGCTCGACGACGTCATTGGCGGCAAGACGATCGATCAGTTCTACGGTGCAATCCGGCAAGCTGCGCTGCCCTATCAAGATACACGCTGGGGAGCGGTTGAATATACCGATCTTCCAGACGGTCTCAAGCCGACATTGCGGATCCAGTATCAAGGCATCGACCAGACCTATACATCAGACGCAATTTACGGCAAACGCCTGACGATCACCTATAACACGGCAAATCAGCCGCTACTGAAAGTCGATGGTGTGCAAGTCGGTAATCCGGGGGCGGCTGCAACGCCAGGCAGTGGCACACCTATTACGCTCACTGTATTTCATCCTTATTCAGCTGACGGAAATAGTAACTCTGCAAACCAGCAGGCTGTTCAATCGCTGAGAGCAGGCGGGACGAACACCTATGTGATCGCCAACGGATGGGGGCCTGCGGGGCGTGGTCTTGCTGAAAATTATCGGCGAGTCATCAGTGATTTGCGCGCATCCGGGGCGACTGATACGTCGGAGCCTTTGCTCGGGTCGACGCTTGCGGCAATTGGCGCTCAGTGGATCGCTCAGAACGACCAGTCGGGCTACATTACCGGGCAACTGAACAGCACTGTTGACCTGGCGCATCATCGCGTGGGGATCGTCGGCTACGTCAACAACGCCTACGTTGACCTGCCGATGAATGCATTGGCGGTCGCCAATGAAGACGGCAATGTCAATCTCGAAGATGGCTCGTTTGCGAATTGGGCCACTCACGCCAGTATTCTAGAGTCGACTGCCGTCCAGCAGACGACAGGGGTCGCGGCAGTCTCCACCGTAAAGTTAATCGATATCGCATCAGCGGCGGGCCTGCGGATCTACAACGCCAGCTCCGCGAATTTTACGAGTCAGGTGCAACCCAATCTCATCAACTGTGGCAACTACATTGGCACCTTCAGTAACGAGATCAACGCTGGGCGACGAGTCATCGTACCGGCACGATGTGATATAGGCGAAGGCAACTGGGCCGGTGCGGGCTGGTATGTGATTGGGTCAGGTCGATATCTTGGTGCAATGATTGACCAGAATCTGTACGGCGGATTCTCCACGGCGAACCAGATCGCCTCGCAGGTGAATTTGAATGTCAATCAGAATCAATTACCCCCCAGTTTCTTTCAGAACGTATCGCCGTTCACTCTGCCAGTAGGGGATCCGGTTGACACTGTCGCGGGTAATTTTCTCTATAACAACGATGACTTGACCTCAGGCGTCGGGGCATCGCCGCAAAGCCTGACGTTCACGCGCCTCTATAGCTCGGGAATGCGCAACGAGAACGGTCCGCTCGGTAAGGGGTGGACTCACAACTTTAATCAGACCGTCACGGCGGGATCGGATGGGTTCCAGGCGATGGGAGAGGACTCCGCGCTTGATGCGGTAGGTGCGATCATCGAACATAAAGTGTCGCTTGATGTTCTCGGCGATCCAACGTATCGGATCCTGAACATCGTAATCGCGGCATTAGGGCAGCGCTGGTACGGCGATCAACTCGTGAACAATACGGTGATCGTGACGCGCGGCCTGAACGGCGAAGTATTCGTTGCATTGCCGGACGGCACTTACAATCCGCCTCCCGGTAGTTCCGCACGACTGCTGAAGAACGCAGACGGTACCTATAGCTACGAGTCGGTTCATCGTGGACTGCTCAAGTTCAACGCTGTGGGGAAGGCTGAAAGCTACACCGATCCCAGTGGCATTCAGATCCGATACACCTATTCGGGTAGCGATCTGACTCAAGTGCAAAATAGTCTTGGGCGCACACTGACCTTCACGATGGCCGGTGGCCGCATCACGAAGGTGGATAATGGGTCGTTTGCGGTTGGCTATGGTTATGACGGAAATGCCAATCTCACTACATTCACGGATCCGTCCGGGAAGAACACGACGTTTGCTTATGCGCAGCCAGGGCAGATGTCGGGTCTGTTCTATCCGAGCTTCCCAACGATTTCGGTAGCAACAAACGTTTACGACAGCTTGGGCCGAGTCAAGACTCAGACCAACGCGCGAGGCAAAACGTACGAATACTACTTTGCGGGATCTCGGACCGAGGAAGTGGCCCCCGGCAATATTTCACGGACGCGGTATATCGATGCACTGGGTAACGTCGTCCAGTCGGCGACGCCGCTCGGTAACTACACCATTAATATCTACGACGGCCTCGGTCGTCTGATTAAGACACAATTTCCGGAGAACAACGGCTTAACCTACAGTTATGACGATGCCACGTGTGCCGGACCAGACAAGCGTTGCACGAACAACGTCAGGACGGTATCGAAAGTCGCTGCACCGGGAACCAACGTCGCGCCGTTGACGCAGAGCTTCAACTACGAAGGAAAATTCAATCAGGTTGCCGCTGCAACGGATGCGCGAGGCAAAGTCACGTCATTCAGCTACACCGACCAAGGGCAACCGTTGACCATCACGTCGCCTGCAGATGCTACCGGCGTGTCGCCGGTCGCAACCTATGGATACGAGACTTTCACGCCCAACGGTTATCCCTCGTTCGTTCTGCCCTCGACAATCACCGTCAAGATTAATGGCAACGGTGACGTGACCACGACGTCGACGAGCTATAACGCCGGTAACCACTACGTCCCGAGTGCGTCGGTGGTCGACTCTGGTGCCGGACGCATGAACCTGACGACGCGATTCAGTTACGACAGCGTCGGCAACGTGACTGAGGTCGATGGACCGCGAATCGATGTCGCCCAGGTAGCGAAGTACCAATATGACGCCAGCCGTCGCGTGGTGGTGGCGATCAATGGGCTGGGAAAGGAGGCGCGCACGACCTACGACCCGGATGGTCGGCCTATCATTCGGGCAAGCCAGTTGGGCGCGCAGTGGTTGGTTAATTGCACGCAGTACAGCGAAACCGGTAAGGTTCTTCGTATCTGGGGGCCGGGAGTCACGGGATCCTCAACCACCTGTCCGACTGCCGCGCCTACTGCAGTGACGGACACCGCGTACGACGATCTGGATCGGGTATCGCGTGTTACACAGTATTTGTCGGATGCTCAGGGCGGCAATCGAGTGACCGCGACCGCGTACTACAACGACGATACTGTGCAATCGGTCAGCAAAGCAGTGGGGACTCCGCTGGCGCAGACCTATGCAACGTTCACGTACTCGCCAAACGGCAACGTGACGTCGGTCAAGGACGCGAGAGGTTACGCTACGGTTTATGCGTATGACGGTTTCGATCGGTTGACTCGAACCTACTATCCGTTACCGAATAGTCCGAACCTGGGGAATCAGAACGACTACGAAGAAACGGGATACGACGCGAACGGTAATGTCACGAGCCTTCGTCGGCGTAGTGGCGAGGTCATCACGCAGGGATGGGATGATCTGAATCGGTTGATTTCGCGGTCGTATCCAAACAGCGCAAACAACGTTCAATTCACGTACGATTTGCGCGGCCTTCGGACTGGGGCTTCCTTCTCGAACGGATCGTATCCCGTTATATACGGGTGGGATATGGCGGGGCGCCTGACAAGCGAGTCCGAGAACGGCAAGACGATGTCGTCAATGTATGACGCGGCCAGCAATCGGACACGGCTGACATGGCCTGACGGATTCTTTGTATCAACGAGATACGACGCGCTGAACCGGACGGACTCTATCAGAGAGAACGATAGTCAGGTACTGGCGCAGTATGCGTATGACGATCTGAGCCGTCGCACCACGGTCACGTTGGGGAATGGGACCCGGACTGAGCGGCAATATGACGATCAAAATCAGTTGTCCAGTCTGGCGCATTACCTGCAATCCGCCGCACAGAATGTCAAGTTTACGTATGCGCGCAATCAGCTCGGCGACCTTACGTCTTTGACGACGTCCAACGGACTTTACCAATGGTCGGGCAGCACGTCTGGAGCGAAAGCCTTCGTGGCGAACGGCCTGAATCAGTACACGACCCTCCCGCAGGGATCGCCGGTGTACGACGCGAACGGCAACATGACGAACGATGGGCGCTTGTCCTATGCGTACGATTCGGACAATCGACTGCGATCGGCGTCCGGCCAGACGGTTCAGGCGACGCTGGCTTACGATCCTGTCGGACGATTGCGCCAAACGGTCATCGGTTCGACGACGAATCTGCTGTACGACGGGGGGCGATTGGTAGCCGAATATGGCGCCGATGGGAGTCTGAAGCGCCGCTACGTGCATGGGCCCGGGATTGACGAGCCGATCGTTCGATATGCCGATGCAAGTACGAACTGGAAGAATTGGTTCTATACGGATCACCTTGGAAGTATCGTGGGGGTATCGGATGGATCCGGTAAGAGCGTGGGCGCATATCGGTACGGCCCGTTTGGCGAGACGAACGCCGACAGCGCTGGCCGATTTGGGTATACCGGGCAGCAGTACGTCGCGGAACTGGGGCTGTACTATTACAAAGCGAGGGTCTATTCGTCGACGCTTGGACGGTTCTTGCAGACGGACCCGAGCGGTCCCAGTGACGATCTGAATCTATATACTTATGTTGGCAACAACTCGATTAATCGAGTTGATCCGTCTGGGCTGCAAAGCACGATCCGAGGGGATGCATTCCAATCTGCTGGGGTAGATTTCCTGAGGCGGCCCCGCGATGAGATGCTGCTGGAGGGCGGCGGCGGTGGCGGTGGATTGGGTGGTCCGACGGGGGCGGCCGGAAGGGTTGGATTGGGAGGGGTAAAAGATGTGACGGTGAGCAGGGGGCGTTTTCCCGAGACCGCGGCCCACATTGAGGACGCGCAAAATGCGGGACAGCCGTCCACTCTGACAATTGATCGTGCTGGGGCAGCAGCAAATCGGCGAGATTCGTTGAGAGGTACTGATCCTATATCAGGTAAAGATCGGGATGAGTATCCGCCTGCGATGTTTAGAGAGGGGGGGACGGGTGCATCTGTTCGTCCGATCAGCCCGTCAGATAATCGTGGGGCCGGATCATGTATTGGCGCTCAATGTCGAGGGTTGCCAAACGGTGCACAGGTCAACATACGGATAACGGATTAGCGAATGGGCAAGTATCTGGAAAAACTGATAGGGATTGGGGGCGCGTCGTTGTCGTCAACCATGCCAAGCGTGGACGAGGCTTTTCTTAGTGTGATTGGAGAGGTCCCGAGAGATTTGCTTGCGTTGCTTGAAAAAAAGAATGGGTTTTATGCGTTTGAATCGGCGTTGCACGTCTTTCCGTCACAGTCCATCGGTGATGAGATCGGACTAGTCGAGTGGAATGCGTCAGATCTCTGGATCGAAGAATATCAAGGCATGGGAGCGGAAGCAGTGTTTTTTGCTGAAGATATTTTTGGAGGGCAGTTCTGTATGAGGGCGGACGGTGTGTACCTGTTCGACCCCGAAACCGCCAACTTCGAGCATCTTTCACATGATCTGGAAGGGTGGGCAAAGCTCATTCTTGATGACTATGAGTATCGAACGGGCTACCCGTTGGCTCATGAGTGGCAGCAATCTGGAGGAAAGTTGATGCCTGGCATGCGGCTTGTACCAAAGACCCCATTTGTTGTTGGTGGTCATTTTGCCGTAGAGAATCTCTGCGCAATGAATGCCGTAAAGGCTATGCAGCTTCGTGCGAGCTTGGCGGTTCAGATCAAGGAATTGCCTGACGGTACCCCGATCCGATGGAAGCTCGAAGACTAGGAGTGTGGTTCAAGATCGACGAAGACCGCGTTTACCAGCGCGCCTCACAAGGACGCGTAAAGTTCGCCTTTCGGACAGTTGCTGGCGGTCACGAAGGGAGTATGCCCCTGCCTATTTCCAATTGACGCACAACGATCGTCGAACGCTGCTGCTCGACGCGCTTACACGACTAAGACGTAGGGTGTTCCGTGATCGGCAAGCTGTCGTGTTGGATTTTTCGCAAACCGTCAAGATGTATGCTGATGGCACGTTGCTTTTCGTCGCCGAGCTGCGCCGGTTGATTCGCGAGACCAAAGGGGCTGTCGAGGTGAATTGCGACGTGCCGGCGAACGATAAGATCGCGCAGGTGCTCAAGCAGGTGGGCGTCTTCGAACTGCTAGGCACAACATGCAGCGTCGAGAAGGATTCCCCCTTTTTCTTCGGCTGGACACGATTTCAGGCGAACGTAAGCGAACAGCGAAAGTGCATAGATCGACCAGCTGGTAAGGGTTTGGGCAAATTCGCGAACCAACACGAACAGGAGCGAACGAAGTGATCAGACATATCGTCATGTGGAAGTTGAAGGAATCGGCGGAAGGCGCGACGCGTGCGCAGAACGCGCTGAAGCTGAAGGAGAAGCTCGAAGGCTGCCGCGATCTCGTGCCGGGCACCTTGCAGATCGACGTCGGCGTGGCGACGCCGGGCCTCGACGCGACCGCCGACATCGTGCTCGTCTCCGATTTCGCCGACAAGGCCGCGCTCGATGCATACCAGGTGCATCCGGTTCACCAGGAAGTGAAGAAATTCGTCGTCGCGGTGGCCGAATCGCGCGAGTGCGTCGACTACATCGTCGACAACGCACGATGAGCGACGCGGCAACCCCGACGGAAGGCCCGTCGATCGAAAGCCCGTTCGTCGATCTGCTCGGCGTGCAGCTCGTGTCCGCGAAGGATGGCGCGAGCGAGATCGCGCTGCCGCTCGAGGAGCGCCACATGAACACGTGGAGCATCGCGCACGGCGGCGTGACGATGACGCTCGCCGACATCGCGCTCGCGATGGCGGCGCGCAGCCTGACCGACGACGGCGTCGGCGTCGTCACGGTCGAGATGAAGGTGAACTTCATGCAGCCGGGCCGCGGCGAATTGCGCGCTTACGGGCGCGTGATGCACCGCTCGACGACGATGGCCTACTGCGAAGGCGAAGTGCGCGACAGCGACGGCAATTTCGTCGCGAAGGCGCTCGGTACGTTCAAGTACATGCGGCGGCTCGCGGTCGGCCGCGACATCAAGCGGCAACGCTCGCGCACCGCGCCTGACGCCCAGCCCGGCCCGAGCGACGCGTAAGCATCCGTCGCGCACGGCCCTGTCCCTTCGATGAGGCAGGGCCGTCCCGTTTTGGCGCACGGGCGGGCCGGCGCACCGCGCGTCGCGCCCGCCGGGCGCGCGCGTGGCATCATGTCACGCTTGTCCGTTCACGGCGCCACGCGGGCGCCGTCCACACCGATGCCGCTGAATCCGAAGATCGCCCAGGTGCTCGACATGATCGAGCGCGCGAAACGTCCGTCGTACCACCACCAGACGCCGCAGCAGGCGCGCGCCGCGTACGAGAAGAGCGCGCCGATCCTCGACGTCGCGCCGGCGCCGATGCATTCGGTGGAGGCATGCGTCGTGCCGACGAGGGACGGCCGCACGATCGGTGCGCGGCTCTATCTGCCGGTCGAGCCGAGCCTGGCGGAGCCGCTGCCCGCGCTCGTGTACTACCACGGCGGCGGCTTCACGGTCGGCAGCGTCGATACGCACGATGCGCTGTGCCGGATGTTCGCGCACGATGCGCAATGCGCGGTGCTGTCGGTCGGCTACCGGCTCGCGCCCGAACACCGGTTTCCGACCGCGGTGAACGACGCGGACGACGCATTGCAGTGGCTGCATCGCGAGGCCGCCGCGTTCGGCATCGACGCCGCGCGGCTGGCGGTCGGCGGCGACAGTGCGGGCGGGACGCTCGCGACGGTCTGCGCGGTGCTCGCGCGCGACGCGGGCATCCGTCTTGCGCTGCAACTGCTGATCTATCCGGGCGTGACGGGTTACCAGGACACCGAATCGCATGCACGGCTCGCGAACGGCTACCTGCTGACGCAGGACACGATCCAGTGGTTCTTCACGCAATACGTGCGCGATCGGGCGGACCGCGACGACTGGCGTTTCGCGCCGCTCGACGGCACGCGCGATGCGCCGTCGTTCGCGGGTGTCGCGCCGGCCTGGATCGCGACGGCCGAATTCGATCCGTTGAGCGACGAGGGCGCCGCGTACGCGGACAAGTTGCGCGCGGCCGGCAACACGGTCACGCTGGTCCGCTATCCGGGGATGATCCACGAATTCTTCAAGATGGGCGGCTACGTGCCGGAGGTGCGGGCCGCGCATGCCGATGCGGTCGCGGCGCTGAAGGCTGCATTCGACGAGGTTTGACGGCGAGCGCGCGACGGCGCGCTCGCTGCGGGAGAGCTGCGATGACGAACGGCGCGGGCGAGGTGGAAACGGGCGACTGGACGGTGCTGGGCGGCGACGCTGCGCGGATTCGCGACGCGGTGTTCGTGCGCGAACAGCAGATTCCGCCGGAATGGGAACTCGACGACGACGATCCGCTGTCGCTGCATGCGGTCGCGTACCGGACCGATGCGGCGACAGGGCTGCGCCGCGCGGTCGCGACGGGGCGGTTGCTGCCGTCCGGCACGATCGGCCGCGTCGCGGTGCTCGCCGACATGCGCGGGCAGGGTGTCGGGTCGGCCGTGCTGAATGCGCTGCTGGACGCCGCGCGGCGTCGCGGCGAAGCCGTCGTGCGGCTGTACGCACAGGATTCGGCGGTGTCGTTCTATCTGCGGCACGGGTTCGCGGCGGTCGGCGAACCGTTCGTCGAGGCCGGCGTGCCGCACGTCGAGATGGCACGCGCGCCGTAGCGCGCAAGGCGTGCGCTCAGCGCGGTCGCGTCGCGTCGATATCGAACGCGAACGCGCGCTCGAACGCGCCCGGGCGGACGGTCCGGTGCGAGCCGTCGTCGTCGCTGCGCTCCTTGACCTCGACCGTCAGCCGCACGCCTTCCTTCATCGTGACGCGCAGCGCCGTGGTGCCGCGCGTGCCGTATTCGGGCGTTTCGATGAACGCGGCCGACAGCGCACGCTCGCGCTCGATCGGAATGCCCGTGTGCGGCAGTGCGTCGTCGTCGGCGACGTGCGGGTCGCGCATCAGCGCGATCAGTTCGTCGAGCGACGGGGTCGGATTGTCGGTGAGCAGCGTGCCGAGCTCCGCGCGCTTGCGCACCACTTTCGGCCAGGGCGTGTCGAGCCGCGCATTCGACAGCGCATGCACGCCCGGTGCGATCGCGACGGGCGCGGCGACGCGGCTTTCGCCCTCGGGCGCGCGGTTGCAGAACCATGCGAGTTCGCGCCGGCGCCAGTCGCCGACGAGCAGGTTGAAGCCGTTGTACACGGCCGCGTGTTCGGCAAGTTGCGCGAGATAGTCGAGCGGCGCGACGGACGCGCCGCCGAGAAAGTCGGATACCAGCTTGCCGCGGGTCGGCGCGCCCGCGCGGATGTCGAACGGCGCGCGGTAGTTGGTCAGCGCGGCGAAGCGGCCGTCGCGCGATACGCCGAGCCACGTGCCGCCCGCTTCGAGATCGCGGCCGGCCAGTACGCCCGGCACGTCCTCCCACCACGAGAGCGGCGCGCTGGTCCGGCGAAAGAATTCGTCGCGATTGGCGGCGAGGGTAAAGACGGGACCGGCGGCGGCATCGGGCTGCCAGTCGAAGGCAATCAGACACATCGGGCGAATCTCTCGCAGGAAACGTCGCGGGCCGGCTGCGACTCGCGAGCCGGCCCGCGAACGGGTTGTCAGTGCATCACGCTTCGGTCGGCCACGCGTACGGCAGCGCGTCGAACGCGAGTGCCGGGCCGTCGGCCGAACCGAGGTGCACCGAGCCGCTGTCGAGCGCGGCGAGCTTGATCTCGACCAGCACGTCGACGCCGCCCGCCGGCGCGGCCGCCGCATTGACGATCATCCCGCACGGCTGGCCCGGGTCGTCGCTGTGGAACAGCTCGACGCCGGCATGCACGGTATCGGTCTCGCCGGCGACGTGCGCGAGCGCAGTGCGGCGCTTGATCGTGCCGCGGTACTGGCTGCGCGCCACGACTTCCTGGCCCGGGTAGCACCCTTTCCTGAAGTTAACGGCACCGATCACGTCGAAGTTGACCATCTGCGGGACGAACTGCTCGACGGCCGGCTGCGTGATGCGCGGCTCGCCCGCGCGAACGTCGAGCCAGTCCCACACGGCGGGCGACACGACGGGCAGCGTGCCGGTGAGCGCGGCGACGCGCGCATCGACTTCGGCGCGCGGGCCGATCCACAGATAGCGCTTGCGGCCGGCCGCGTCGGGCACGCGGATCAGCGCGCCGGCCGGGCCGTCGACCTTCACGTGCACGCCGTCGGGCAGCGCATCGAAGATGCCCGACAGCACCTCGCGCACGTCGCCGACGAAGCCGGCCACCGCGAGCGTGTCGCTCGCGTCGGTCAGCTTCGCCTTCGCGCGCAGCACGAACATCGACAGCCGCTTCTGCACGGCCGGCTGCACGTCCTTCGACACGAGCAGGCGCACGCCGTGGCCGGCCCGCCACGCGAGGAACGACGCGAGCAGGCGGCCCTTCGGCGAGCAGTACCCGGACAGCCGCGCGCTGCCGGCATCGAGATGCTCGATGTCGTTGGTGAGCTGGCTGTGCAGGAACGTGGCGGCGTCGTCGCCGGCCACGTCGATCACGCCGAACTGCGGCAGCGGCATGCAGGCGCCCGGCGCGTCGAAATCGGCGGCGGACGGGCGGGGGAAAACGGGGAGCGAGGCAGATGCGGCCTGGGCAGCCGGTGAAGCGAACGGTGTGGTCATGGAATGAGGGAACAGTCAACCCTGACTTTGACGGAGGCGAGCAAGTATTATATGGGTCTTACCTGAGTCACGTTTCCATGTCCCTACTGAAGAAATGCGCCGCGACGATCGTGGCGCTGGCCGTCGTTGTGGCCGCTGCCGGCGCGGGCGGCGGGTATTACTGGGCGACCCGGCCGCTGTCGCTGGGTTCGGCATCGCTCGACGTCACGATCAAGCCGCGCAGCAGCGTGAAGAGCGTCGCGTCGCAGCTCAAGCGCGGCGGCGTGCCGGTCGAGCCGCTCGCCTTCGTCGCGATGACGCGCGTGCTCGGGCTGTCGAGCCGGCTCAAATCGGGCAACTACGAATTCAAGACCGGCATCACGCCTTACGACGTGCTGCAGAAGATCGCGCGCGGCGACGTGAACGAGTACGTCGCGACGGTCATCGAGGGCTGGACCTTCAAGCGGATGCGCGCGGAGCTCGACGCGAACCCCGATCTCGCGCATTCGACGGCCGGCATGAGCGACGCCGAGCTGCTGCGCGCGATCGGCGCATCGGACAGCGCGGTACAGCGCGGCAGCGGCGAGGGGCTGTTCTTTCCCGATACCTACCTGTTCGACAAGGGCACGAGCGACCTGAACATCTACCGGCGCGCCTACCGCCTGATGCAGACGCGCGTCGACGAGGCATGGGCCGCACGCACGCCGGGGCTGCCGTACAAGACGCCTTACGAAATGCTGACGATCGCGTCGATCGTCGAGAAGGAAACCGGCCATGCGGCCGACCGCGCGTTCGTCGCGGCCGTGTTCGCGAACCGGCTGCGCATCGGCATGCCGCTGCAGACCGATCCGTCGGTGATCTACGGGCTCGGCGACGCGTACGACGGCCGTCTGCGCAAGCGCGACCTGCAGGCCGACACTCCTTACAATACCTACACCCGACGCGGGCTGCCGCCCACGCCGATCGCGTTGCCGGGTGTCGCCGCGCTGCAGGCGGCGATCAATCCGGCCCCGACGAGCGCGCTCTATTTCGTCGCGAAGGGCGACGGCACGAGCGTGTTCTCGGACACGCTCGGCGACCACAACAAGGCCGTGGACAAGTACATACGAGGTCAATAATGGCGAGCGGTAAATTCATCACGTTCGAAGGCATCGACGGGGCGGGGAAGACCACCCACCTGTCATGGTTCTGCGAACGCCTCCAGGACCGGCTGGCCGCGGCCGGCCGGCAGGTCGTCGTCACCCGCGAGCCGGGCGGCACGCAGCTCGGCGAGAAACTGCGCGAGATCCTGCTGAACCAGCCGATGGATCTCGAGACGGAAGCGCTGCTGATGTTCGCCGCGCGTCGCGAGCACCTCGCGCTCGTGATCGAGCCGGCGCTCGCGCGCGGCGACTGGGTCGTGTCGGATCGCTTCACCGACGCGACCTTCGCGTACCAGGGCGGCGGCCGCGGGCTGCCGCGCGACAAGCTCGAGACGCTCGAGCGCTGGGTGCAGGGCGGTTTCCAGCCCGACCTCACGGTGCTGTTCGACGTTGCGCCGCAGGTCGCGAGCGAGCGTCGCGGCGCCGCGCGCATGCCGGACAAGTTCGAAAGCGAGTCCGACGCGTTCTTTACCCGTACACGCGCCGAATACCTGCGGCGCGCGGAAGAGGCGCCGCACCGCTTCGCGGTCGTCGACGCGACGCGATCGATTCCCGAGATCCGCCAGCAGCTCGAACGCGTGCTCGCCGCGCTGTAACCCGCAAGGAACGCCCCCATGATCTATCCGTGGCAAACCGACGACTGGAACCGCCTGCAGCAACTGCGCGCGCAATGGCCGCATGCGCTGCTGCTGCACGGCCAGGCCGGGATCGGCAAGCTGCAGTTCGCGCAGCATCTCGCGCAGGGTTTCCTGTGCGAATCGCCGCAACCGAACGGCGAGCCGTGCGGCGCCTGCGCGGCCTGCAACTGGTTCTCGCAGGGCAACCATCCGGACTACCGGATCGTGCTGCCCGAGGCGCTGGCGGGCGAGGCGCCGGGTGCGGCGGACGACGCGAAGCCGGCCGACGCGGACGAAGGCGGCAAGAAGACGCGGGCGCCGAGCAAGGAAATCAAGATCGAGCAGGTGCGCGCGCTGCTCGACTTCTGCGGGGTGGGTTCGCACCGCGGCGGCGCGCGCGTCGTCGTGCTGTATCCGGCCGAGGCGCTCAATGTGGCCGCGTCGAACGCGCTGCTGAAAACGCTGGAGGAACCGCCGCCGGGCGTCGTGTTCCTGCTCGTGTCGGCGCGCATCGACCGCTTGTTGCCGACGATCGTCAGCCGCTGCCGCCAGTGGCCGATGACCGTGCCGGCGCCGGAGGCCGCCGCCGCGTGGCTCGCGGCGCAGGGTGTCGACCACGCCAGCGCGCTGCTCGCCGAAGCCGGCGGCGCGCCGCTCGCCGCGCTGGCGCTCGCGAGCGACGAGAACCGTCCGCTGCGCGACTACACGCTCGGGCAACTGGCCGCCGGTGCGGCCTGCGATCCGTTCGCGTGCGGCGAGACGCTGCAGAAGCTGCCGGTGCCGCTGGTGCTCGGCTGGCTGCAGCGCTGGCTGTACGATCTGCTTGCCCAGCGAATGGCCGGTGCGCCGCGCTACTTCCCGATGCATGCGGCAGCCCTGGCGCGCTGCGCGGAAGCGGTCGACGCGAACGCATTCGCGCGCTTCATGAAAGCCGTGACGCGGCAGCGGACGGTCGAGAACCATCCGCTCAACGCACGGCTCGTGTTCGAGGAATTGTTTCTCGGATATCGGGAAATGTTCGTTTGATCCGGCATTGTTTCCGATGGGTTGCGAAACGATGAACGGATCACGCGGGGGCGCGAGCGTGGCCGGCCGGTCCGCCCACGTCGCCCGGTGCCGCATGCCGGCGGGCGCATGAGCGCCCGTCTCACGTATTCAGGAAACACGATGTTCGTCGACTCTCACTGCCACATCAATTTCAAGGGCCTGGCCGACCGTCTGCCGGCCGTTCTCGAGAACATGCGCGAGCACGACGTCACGCACGCGCTGTGCGTGTCGGTCGATTTCGAGACGCTGCCCGACGTACTCGCGATCGCCGACGCGCACGACAACGTGTACGCATCGGTCGGCGTGCATCCCGATCACGAGGATGCGCGCGAGCCGACGCTCGCGGAGCTCGTCGAGCTGGCCGCGCACCCGAAGGTCGTCGCGATCGGCGAAACCGGCCTCGACTACTATCGCCTCGAAGGCCGCTCGATCGCCGACATGGAATGGCAGCGCGAGCGCTTTCGCACGCACATCCGCGCGGCGACCGCGACGATGAAGCCGCTGATCATTCACACGCGCGCGTCGTCGGAAGACACGCTGCGCATCATGGCCGAGGAACGCGCGGACGTGCCGGGCGGCGTGATGCACTGCTTCACCGAGCCGTGGCCGGTCGCCGAGCAGGCGCTCGCGCAGAATTTCCATATCTCGCTGTCGGGTATCGTCACGTTCAAGAACGCGACCGACGTGCAGGACGTCGCGCGGCGCGTGCCGCTCGACCGGCTGCTGATCGAGACCGACTCGCCGTACCTCGCGCCGGTGCCGTATCGCGGCAAGCCGAATGAACCTGCGTACGTCAGCCATGTCGGACGCTTTATCGCATCCGAACGCGGGATCGCCGTCGAGGCGCTCGCCGATGCGACGACGCAGAACTTTTTCCGGCTGTTCAAGATCGCCCGCTAACGACGGGCGCGCAGCCGACAACCCAGGGAAGGAGCCCACAACAATGACGAAGCCGACCAACCATCTGCCCAAACGCGCACTCGTTGCGGCCGCATTCGTCGCGAGCGGGCTGTTCGCCGCCGCCGGCGCGCATGCCGAGTCGCTCGACGCGATCGTCAAGGCCGTCAAGTTCGACGACATCGCCGATATCGGCAAGCAGCTCAAGAGCGGCAAGCTCGATCCGAACACGCTCGCGCCGAACGGCGACCCGATCCTCGTGATCGCCGCGCGCGAGAAATCCGACAAGGTCGCGGCGGCGATCGCCACGACGCCGAACGTCGATCTCGAGAAGGAAGACAAGGCCGGCGAAAACGCGCTGATGCTCGCGTCGCTGAACGGCGACCTCGATCTCGTCAAGCTGCTGATCGACAAGGGCGCGGAAGTCAGCAAGAAGGGCTGGGCGCCGCTGCACTACGCGGCGACCAACGGCCACGACGCGGTCGTCAAGGCGCTGCTCGACCACGACGCGTACATCGACACCGCGTCGCCGAACGGCACGACGCCGCTGATGATGGCCGCGCGCGGCAACCATGCGTCGACGGTCACGCTGCTGCTCGACCAGGGCGCCGATCCGCAGGTGAAGAACCAGCTCGGCATCACCGCGCTCGAGTTCGCGAAGCACTACAACGCGCCGGACGCGATCGAGATCCTGAGCAAGCGGACGACGCGTATCGGTGCAGCGACGCCGGCAGATGCTCAAAAGAGTGCAAAATAACGGTTTTTGGTGCGGCGGCGCCTGTCCGCCCGGCCGCCTTCCGGCCGGAACGGGGCATCCGGCGCCGCACCGGCCAACGCAGCAGGCGGTCCCCCGCCGCATTGACATAAGGAACACCATGTTGCGCGCAATGTTTTGTGCCGCGGCGTTTGCCGTGCCGTTGTCGGCGGCGGCTTTCACGGGCGCGGATCTCGACCGGCTGTGCGCGAAGACGGACGTCAAGTCGCGGGCGTCGTGCGCGGCCTATATCGAAGGCGCTGCCGACGGCGTCTACAACACGATCGATGCGATCGGCGGCACCACGGGGCCGCGCGTCGGTCAGTACTTCTGCCTGCCGCCCGACATCCGGGCGCAACAGATGACGGACGCGGTGCGCAAGTACATCGCGGAAAATCCGAAGCTGGCCGACTACAACGCGAGCACCGCGGTGTCGCTCGGTCTCGGCAAGGCGTTTCCCTGCCGGAGCGGCAACTGATCTGACGCCGTGTCCGGGCGCGTGCGCGGCCCGGACGTCGCCGACGCATCCCAGGACGAAGCCAGTGCGCTTCATCACGCGAGGGCGCCGATGATTTCAATCGAGGAACTGCAGCGCATCGCCGATGCGCCGTTGCATTCATGGCTCGGCACGCTGGGCGTGTCGGTCATCGTCATACTGATCGTCGCGGTCGTGCACCGCCTCGGCGCACGCATCGTCAAGCGCGTCGCGCAGCCGTATCCGCTGATGAGCGCGATCCTGCGCTACATCGACAAGCCGTCGCTCGTCGTGCTGGCGCTGCTGGCGCTCGAATTCCTGTGGCTCCAGGCGGACGACGGCATATCGTTCGTGCGCGGCATGCGCACCGCGGCCGCGGTCGGCTCCATCGTGTCCCTCACGTGGCTGCTGGTGCGGCTCGCGGCCGGCGTCGGCGACGCGATCATCCAGGCCCATCCGATCGATACGGCCGACAATCTCCAGGCGCGGCGCGTCCATACGCAGGCCAAGGTGCTCGTGCGGACCGTGATGGTGCTGATCGTGATCATCGGCACCGGCGCCGCGCTGATGACGTTCCCGAACGTGCGCCAGATCGGCGCGAGCCTGCTGGCGTCGGCCGGTGTGGCAGGGCTGGTCGCCGGTATCGCCGCGCGGCCAGTGCTCGGCAACCTGATCGCCGGATTGCAGATCGCGCTCACGCAGCCGATCCGGCTCGACGACGTGGTCGTGATCCAGGGCGAGTGGGGGCGCATCGAGGAAATCACCGGCTCGTTCGTGTCGGTGCGGCTGTGGGACCAGCGGCGTCTCGTCGTGCCGCTGCAGTGGATCATCGAGAACCCGTTCACGAACTGGACGCGCAGCAGCGCGGAGATCATCGGCACCGTTTACCTGTCGGTCGATTACCGCACGCCGCTCGCGCCGCTGCGCGAGGAACTCGCACGGCTCGTCCATGCCGCGCCGGAATGGGACGGCCGCGTGCAGGTGCTGCAGGTGACCGACGCGACGGAGCGCACGATGCAACTGCGTGCGCTCGTCAGCGCGGCCGACTCGTCGTCGTGCTGGGATCTGCGCTGCCGCGTGCGCGAAGGGCTGATCGCCTATCTGCAGAACCGCTATCCGCAATGCCTGCCGCGCAGCCGGATGGAGCTGTATCCGCACGAATCCGCGCCCGATGCGCCGAATCCCGAACGGCCGCACGCGCGCTCGCCCGCCGCCAGCACGGCGGCCAACACCGCAGCCGACCCGCAGGCCGTCGACGGCCGCTGAACGCGGCCCGGCGCCGGCCCGCCATGCCCCATCGCCCATTCCCATGACCGCGCTGAAGACGCTCGCCATCGCCAATTACCGCTCGCTGCGCGAGCTCATCGTGCCGCTCGCGGCGCTCAACGTCGTCACGGGGCCGAACGGCAGCGGCAAGTCGAGCGTGTACCGCGCGCTGAGGCTGCTCGCCGACACCGCGCAGGGCCGCGTGATCCCGTCGCTCGCGCGCGAGGGCGGCTTGCCGTCGACGTTGTGGGCCGGGCCCGAGCGCTTCTCGCGCGCGATGCTGGCCGGCGAGGTGCCGGTGACGGGCACCGTGCGCAACGGGCCGGTGAGCCTGAAGCTCGGCTTTGCGTGCGACGATTTCGGCTATTCGATCGATCTCGGCCTGCCGCTGCCGAGCAGTTCGCAGTTCGCGCTCGATCCGGTGATCAAGCGCGAATGCATCTGGGGCGGCGCGTTGCCGCGCCCGTCCACGCTGCTGGTCGACCGGCAGGGCGCGCAGATTCGCATGCGTACCGCGTCGGGCGACTGGCGGACGATTCCGCAACCGGTCGCGAGCTTCGACAGCATGATGACCGAGTTCGCCGATCCGACCGGCGCGCCCGAGATGATCGCGGTGCGCGAGCGGATTCGTTCGTGGCGCTTCTACGACCATTTCCGGACCGATGCGCAGGCGCCGGCGCGCCAGTCGCACATCGGCACCCATACGCCGGTGCTCGCGGACGACGGGGCCGACCTGGCCGCCGCGCTGCAGACGATCCGCGAAATCGGCGACGCGGCGGCGCTCGACGCGGCGATCGACGACGCGTTTCCCGGCGCGTCGGTCGAGATCGACAATCCGGGCGGCCGCGGCCGCTTCGACGTGCTGATGCGCCAGCCGGGGCTGCTGCGGCCGCTGGCGGCGGCCGAGCTGTCCGACGGCACGCTGCGCTACCTGCTGCTCGCGGCCGCGCTGCTGACGCCGCGGCCGCCGGCGCTGATGGTGCTGAACGAACCCGAGACGAGCCTGCATCCCGATCTGCTGCCGGCGCTCGGCCGCCTGATCGCGCAGGCCGCCGGGCATTCGCAGGTGCTGGTCGTGTCGCACGCGGCGCGGCTCATCGCGACGCTCGAGCGCGAGGCCGGCTGCGAATCGCTGGTGCTCGACAAGCAGCTCGGCGCGACCGCGCTCGTCGATGCCGACTCGCGCGACCTGCCGGCCTGGAAGTGGCCGTCGCGCTGACGGCCTGATGGCGTGCGTTGGGTCGCGAACGGCGCGCGAAGGCACCGGATCGGCACCGAGGGGGCTCGATGCGAGGCGGCCGGGCCCGTGCGGCGGAATGTATCCGGTCTGTAACAACCCCCAAAAAATGAAAGGCCGGCGGTTCCGCTCATCGGGATCGCGAATAATAATGGGATATCCGGCTGGCGCCGCGCCGGCCGGCGCGGGATGGACGCGGGGCGTGCGCGCGCAAGCGCGGCCCCCTGCCGGCCGTCCCGCAACGGACAGGACACAGGAGACGTGGACCATGAGAATTGCGCAGATCGCCCCGCTGACCGAATCCGTCCCGCCGAAGCTGTACGGCGGCACGGAGCGCGTCGTGTCCTACATCACCGAGGCGCTCGTCGAGCTCGGCCACGATGTGACGCTGTTCGCGAGCGGCGATTCGACGACGCGGGCGAAGCTCGAGCCCGTGTGGCCGCGCGCGCTGCGACTCGATTCGTCGATCCGCGACCGGGTCGCGCCGCACATGCTGCTGATGGAGACGGTCGCGCGCCGCGCGAAGGATTTCGACGTGCTCCATTTCCACATGGACTACTACTCGTTCTCGGTCTTCAACCGACAGGAAACGCCTTACGTGACGACGCTGCACGGCCGGCTCGACCTGCCCGAGCAGCAACCGGTGTTCGACACGTTCAACACGGCGCCGGTGATCTCGATTTCCAATTCGCAGCGCCAGCCGTTGCCGCAGGCGAAATGGCTGACGACCGTCTATCACGGGTTGCCCGAGACGCTGTACATGCCGCAGCCCGTCGAGCCGCGCTATCTCGCGTTCCTCGGCCGCATCTCGCCGGAAAAACGCGTCGACACAGCGATCCGCATTGCCGGCCAGTGCGGGTTGCCGATCCGGATCGCCGCGAAGATCGACGCGGCCGACCAGGAATACTTCGACCGCGAGATCAAGCCGCTCTTCGCGTTGCCGCACGTCGAATACGTCGGCGAGATCGCCGATCACGAGAAGGCTGAATTCCTGTCGGGCGCGCACGCGCTGCTGTTTCCGATCGACTGGCCGGAACCGTTCGGCCTGGTGATGATCGAGGCGATGTCGTGCGGCACGCCGGTGATCGCGTTCAACCGCGGTGCGGTGCCGGAAGTGGTGGACGAGGGCGTGTCGGGTTTCATCGTCGAGGATGAAATCAGCGCGGTGGCCGCCGTGAACCGGCTGCACCTGCTGCCGCGTGCGCGCGTGCGGCAGCGCTTCGAGGCGCGCTTCACGTCGCGCCGGATGGCGCAGCAGTACGTGGACGTGTACCAGTCGGTGATCCGCGCGCAGAAACGCTCGCGCTTCAAGGTGATCGATTCGACGACCTGAGCGGCCCGGCCGACCCGACCGCGTTGGCGCAGCGCGCCGGCGGATAAAAAAACGGCGATGCCCGCGAGGACATCGCCGTTTGCGCACGACCCGCGCGCGGCACGCGCGGGCAGGGCGTCAACGTCAGATCTTGAGCTTCGTGACCTTCGTGCCGTTGATCGACACGTCGCCCATCAGGCCGGCGTTGGTCAGCACGACGACCTGGACCGGTGCGGTGGCCGTGTTGGAGTCGACCGCGCCGTTCGCGCCCATCTTCACGAGCGCGACCGATGCGCCGGCGCCGGCGGCCCAGCCGTCCGAGTTGCGGAATTCGTCGAGCGCCTGCTGCGTCATGAACAGGAACACGATCGCCTTCGACTGCGCGCCGGCCTGCAGGCCGACCGACAGCGACGACGTGTTGTAGTAGCCGACCGTGCTGCCGCCGACGCGCAGCGCGCCGTTGCCGGACTGGCCGCCGACGATGAAGCCGGCTTGCAGCACTTCGGGGAAGACCAGCACGCCGCGCGATTTCGCGACGAGTTCGCGCGAACCCTTGACCGTGGAGTACATGCGCGACAGCGTGGCGTCGACGCTCGCGTCGATCGACTGGCGTTTGGACGCGTTGGTCGCGGCGTTGTCCGGCTTGTCCGGGGTGGTGGTGCAACCGGTGAGCGCGAGGCTACCGACGATGAGCGCAGCGGCGGCTTTCAGCACAAGATTCCGTTTTTGCATCGTTGTTCTCCATCGGATGACGTTCGGAGTGAGTCTCGCTCAAGGAGCGGATCACGTCGGCAGTTATATCACAGCGGATTACGGCCTCTTTTCGTTGCCGCGTGAAAAAGCGTCAAATCGCGTGAGGGTGTCGCGGCGCGCCAACGGACGATGCGGCGCCGACGCGCGAGGGGCGGGTCGGCATGCGGGGCGCGCGACGGCCGGGCGGGAGGGCGAGGCGTCTGCAGCGCGCGCCCGTGTCAGTGTGTGACGGGCGGAACGGGCGGCTTGATCGGCGGGCGGCGAAGCGCGCGGCGGATCAGCGCGATCACGATGCCGCACGCGAACAGGAACGCGGCCGGGACGACCCAGTAGCCGACGAACGCATGCCACAGATAGCCGGCGAGCGTATTGCGGCGTACCACGTATTCGTCGCGCGCCGCCTGCTGGCGCGGCGCGTTGGCGGCGAGCACGTCGGCCGGGCAGCCGGCCGCGCGCGCTTCGTCAGGATCGCCGTGACACTTCGCGGCGGCGCCGGCGGCCTGCTGCGTGTCGGTGAGCTGCCAGGTGGTCAGCGCGAGCTGCAGGTCCGCTTTGTTGTAGGCCATTTCCTCGCGGATCTCGCGGACGGCGACGATCGCGACGGGCACTGCCCAGAACACGATCACGATCAGCCAGCGGCGGAACCAGCGGTGTTGTCTCCATGCCATCCAAGCCTCCGTTTGACGCGCGTGCGCGTCCGTCTCGAGGGCGGCCCGATGGCGCTTCTTGGTCTTGGGTGGGCCGCGTTGCAGCCATCATAGAAGAAAACGCGGCGAAATGCCGCACCATGTGGCGGCACCGGGCCGGCAGCCGGAAAAAACGGGGCGGGAAAGACGGGAATGCATGCGTCGATGCGCGTGCAACGAAAACGAAAATGCCGCGCCCGCCGAAGCGGGGCGCGGCATTCGGGACGGGAGCGCCGGGACTCAGGCGGCCGGCTGGTTGCTCAGGCAGCTCTTCATGAACGCCTTGCGATCGTCACCCTTCTTGCCGGTGGCCTGCGTATTGCACGCCTTCATCTTTTCCTGCTGCGTCATCGCCTTCGCGGGCTTCGCCGACAGGCAGTCCTTCATGAACGCCTTGCGTTCGTCGCCCGTCTTGCCGGCTGCCTGGGTGTTGCAGGCCTTCATCTTGTCCTGCTGGCTGTTCGCCGCGAAGGCGGGGGAAGCCAGCATGCCGCCGAGAAGCACTGCGGCTACGAGCGATTGGATTTTCATTTCGACACTCCCATGGGGTGAATTGCGTGTGATCGACGCCGTCACGAAGCGCGACGCGATGAGGACAGGACCACATCGCACCACGCGCTCCGATTATGGCAAATCAAGGTGAAAACACCAAAACGGCACTTTCTATAACGTTGCGGACGCCACGGCCGTTGACGCCGCGCGCGGCCCGGAGATCAGGACAAACCATGATGCGCGCCGGCCGTCGCCGGCCGCCGCGCCGGAACCTGCCGGCTCGCGGCCGCGAGCCATTACAATCGCGGCCATGAATACACCGAACACCGCATCCCCTTCGTCCGCGGCGACACTGCCGCGCATCGCCGTACTCGCCACCGGCGGCACGATCGCCGGCGCCGCGCCCGACGCGGCCAGCACGGCCGGCTACCAGGCCGGCGCGCTCGGCGTCAATTTCCTGGTCGACGCCGTGCCGGCGCTCGCGTCGGTCGCTCGCATCGACGCGGAACAGGTCGCCAGCATCGACAGCAAGGATCTCGCGCTGCCGCTGTGGAACACGCTCGCCGCGCGGATCGACGCGCTGATGGCCGACCCGGCCGTCGACGGCATCGTGATCACCCACGGCACCGATACGCTGGAGGAAACCGCGTATGCGCTGCATCTGGTCGTGCGGGGCGACAAGCCGGTCGTGCTGACGGCCGCGATGCGGCCGGCCACCGCGCTGTCGTCCGACGGCCCGCTGAACCTGCTGAACGCGGTGACGGTGGCCGCGCATCCGGCCGCGCGCGGGCAGGGCGTGCTGGTCGCGTTCAACAACCGGATCCACGGCGCGCGCGATGTCGTGAAGACGAGCACCTATGCGGTCGACGCGTTCCAGTCGCCGGAACTCGGCGCGCTCGGCTGGGTGCAGGACGGCCGCGTCGAATTCGCGCGCCGCGTCACGCGCACGCGCGACACGCAACTGGCGATCGCCGCGACCTGGCCGCCGGTCGAAGTCGTCGCGAGCTATGCGGGCGCGACGCGCACGGCCGTCGATGCGCTCGTCGCGGCCGGCGTGCGCGGACTCGTCGTCGCGGGCACCGGCAACGGCTCGATTCATGCGACGCTGCAGGCGGCGCTCGCCGATGCGGTGAACGCGGGCGTGGCGGTGGTCCGTGCGTCGCGCGTCGGTTCGGGGCACGTGATGCGCAACGGCGCCGCGAGCGACGATGCGCTCGGTTTCGTGAGCGCGGGCTCGCTGCACCCGTTCAAGGCGCGCGTGCTGCTGATGCTCGCGCTCGCGAACGGCGTTCGGGATCGAGACGCACTGCAGCACGCGTTCGATACGCTGTGACGGCTGGCCGCCGCTCGGGCGGCGTACGGCGCGCATAAAAAATGGCAGGCCGATGGCCTGCCATTTTTGCGTCGGTGCTGCGAGAACGCTCAGGACTGCACGATCAGGACTGCGGCGGAATCACGAGCTTCTGGCCCGGGTAGATCCGGTCCGGGCTCGACAGCATCGGCTTGTTCGCCTCGAAGATCGCCGGGTACTTGCTCGCATCGCCATACACTTCCTTGGCGATCGCCGACAGCGTGTCGCCCGGCTTCACGTCGTGGTACTGCACTTCCGGATCGTCCGGCTGCAGATCGTCGTCGTTGACGCCCGCGACGCCTTGCACGTTGCCGGCCGCGACCTTGACCTTCGCCTTCGTGTCGAGATCGGCGACGCTGCCCGACAGCGTGACGGTGCGCGATGCGCCGTCGAACGCGACGGTCAGGTTCGACGTGTCGAGACCTTGCGTGTTGATGTAGTTCTTGATGGCATCGGCCGCGGTCTGGTTCGCGGCATTCGGATCTTCCGCCGCTTGCGCGTCGGCATGACCCAGCAGTTTTTCACCCGCCTCCTTGATAAACGAAAGAAGACCCATCGTTGCACTCCTTAGGTGGTTGAAAAGAAAACGCGCCGTGAAGTGGCGAAAAAAACACCGCGCTGGATGCAGGCCCCGAAGGGCGCGCAAGCGCGGCGGTTTTCTCGAAAGGCGTGGCGAAAGTGTAGGCGTTCAACGCGACGATTGCATGAAAAATCGCACGCTCGAACGTAAAGAAATGTAATACGCGAAATCCGACAGGCGGACACCCGACGACGACGTCTGACCGACCAAGGCTTCCCCGGCGCCGCCGGGTGCCGCTGCGGACCCCACCACGCCGCTCTCAGCCCAGAGCGGCGTTTTTTCGCCCCGTCGCGCACGCGTTTCAGCGATACGCGGCGGGGCGCCCCACCGTGATGCGCGTGTGCTCGCGCATCGATGCGACCGGCCGCGGCCGGGTCGCCTGTGTCGTTCGCGCATCCGCCGTGGCGGTGGATCGCGCGTCATTGCATTTGCCGTGGCATTCGCCGAATGCAGCCGGCGAAGCAGCCGCCGAACGCGACGGCATGCCGCGGCGTGCGCTCAGCCCTGCGTCTTCTCGATCTCGAAGTTCGACATGATCTCGAGCGCGCGCACGAGGGCCGAGTGATCCCATGCCTTGCCGCCGTGCGAGGCGCACACGCTGAACAGCTGCTGCGCGCTCGCGGTGTGCGGCAGCGCGAGGCCGAGCTTGCGTGCGCCGTCGAGCGCGAGGTTCAGGTCCTTCTGGTGCAGCTCGATGCGGAAACCCGGATCGAACGTGCGCTTGGTCATCCGCGCACCGTGCACTTCGAGGATGCGCGACGCGGCGAACCCGCCCATCAGCGCCTGGCGCACGCGCTCCGGATCGGCGCCCGAACGGGCGGCGAACAGCAGCGCTTCGCCGACCGCCTCGATGTTCAGCGCGACGATGATCTGGTTCGCGACCTTGCAGGTCTGGCCGGCACCGTTGTCGCCGACGAGCGTGATGTTCTTGCCCATCTTCTCGAACAGCGGCTTCGCGCGCTCGAACGCCTTTTCCGGGCCGCCGACCATGATCGTCAGCGTCGCTTCGCGTGCGCCGACTTCGCCGCCGGACACCGGCGCGTCGAGGTAGTCGCAGCCGAGTGCGTTGATCTGCTTCGCGAAGGCCTGCGTGTCGAGCGGCGAGATCGAACTCATGTCGATCACGAGCTTGCCGGCCGTCAGGCCCTTCGCGACGCCGTCGTCGGCGAACAGCACGTTACGCACGTCGGGCGTGTCCGGCACCATCGAGATGATGATGTCCGCGTGCTGCGCGACTTCGGTCGAGTTCGCGACGACCTTCGCGCTCGCGCGCAGGTCGTCCGGGATCGGGAACGCACCGTTCACGACGAGCTGATGATCGCCCTTGAGCAGGTTGCGCGCCATGTGCGCGCCCATGATGCCGAGGCCGATGAAACCGATGGTTGCCATGTGAAAGTCTCCTATAGGGCTGAAAACGGGAAGGGCGCGACTCAGGCGGCGCGACGCGCCGACGCCGGTGCGCAGCCGGCCACGCTTTGCAGCCAGCCGAGGCCTTCCGTCGTGGTGGTGCGGGGCTTGTATTCGCAGCCGACGTAGCCGGCATAGCCGAGCCGATCGAGCAGCGCGAACAGGAACGCGTAGTTGATCTCGCCGGTGCCCGGCTCGTTGCGGCCCGGGTTGTCCGCGAGCTGCACATGGCCGATCGACGCGAGGTTGCGTTCGATCGTCGCGGCCAGTTCGCCTTCCATGCGTTGCATGTGATAGATGTCGTACTGCAGGAACAGGTTGTCCGAGCCGACCGCGCGGATCACGTCGAGCCCTTCGGACGAGCGGTTCAGCGCGAAGCCCGGGATGTCGAAGCTGTTGCACGGCTCGACCAGCAGGCGGATGCCTTCGCGCTTCAGTGCATCGGCGGCGAAGCGCAGGTTGTCGACGATCGTCACGAACGTCTTGTCGCGCGCGGTGCTCGCCGACGGGATGCCGACGAGGCAGTTCAACTGCGGCACCTTCAGCGCCTTCGCGTACTCGATCGCGCGGCCGACCCCTTCCTGGAATTCGCTCACGCGATCGGGCAGGCACGCGATGCCGCGCTCGCCCTGATCCCAGTTGCCGGCGGGCAGGTTGTGCAGCACGAGGCGCAGGCGGTGCGTCTCGAGCCGCTCGGCGAGTTCCTCTTTCGCATACGGATACGGGAACAGGAACTCGACGGCGTCGAAGCCCGCGTCCGCGGCCGCCTTGAAGCGGTCGAGGAACGGCACTTCGTTGAACAGCATGGTCAGGTTTGCAGCAAACTTCGGCATGAGCTAAGCCTCTTCGGTCGGTCAGTCAAAAAATGGCGTGCGGTTCAGTCGAGCATCGAGATCGCGGTCGGTGCGTGCTCGGCCTTCTCGGCGAGTTCCTCGAACTCGTTGATCGCGTCGATTTCAGTGCCCATCGAGATGTTGGTCACGCGCTCGAGAATCACTTCGACGACCACCGGCACGCTGAACTCGTCCGCGAGCGTTTGCGCCTGGCGCAGCGCCGGCTCGATCTCTTCCGGCTTGAACACGCGCAGCGCCTTGCAGCCGAGGCCTTCGGCGACGGCCACGTGATCGACGCCATAGCCGTTCAGCTCCGGTGCGTTCACGTTGTCGAACGCGAGTTGCACGCAGTAGTCCATGTCGAACGCGCGCTGCGCCTGACGGATCAGCCCGAGGTACGAGTTGTTCACGACGACGTGCACGTACGGCAGCTTGAATTGCGCGCCGGCCGCCAGCTCCTCGATCATGAACTGGAAGTCGTAGTCGCCGGACAGCGCGACGATCGGGCGGCTCGGATCGGCCGCACGCACGCCGAGCGCGGCGGGGATCGTCCAGCCGAGCGGGCCGGCCTGGCCGCAGTTGATCCAGTTGCGCGCCTTGAACACGTGCAGGAACTGCGCGGCGGCGATCTGCGACAGGCCGATCGTGCTGACGTAGCAGGTATCGCGGCCGAACACCTTGTTCATCTCTTCGTACACGCGCTGCGGCTTGACCGGCACGTTGTCGAAGTGGGTCTTGCGCTGCAGCGTGCGCTTGCGTTCCTGGCATTCCGCGACCCACGCGCTGCGGTCCTTCAGCTTGCCGGCGGCCTTCCATTCCCGTGCCACCGCGACGAACAGCTCGAGCGCCGCCTTCGCGTCCGACACGATGCCGAGATCGGGGCCGAACACGCGGCCGATCTGCGTCGGCTCGATGTCGACGTGCACGAACTTGCGGCCCTTCGTGTAGACCTCGACGCTGCCCGTGTGGCGGTTCGCCCAGCGATTGCCGATGCCGAGCACGAAATCGGATGCGAGCATCGTCGCGTTGCCGTAGCGGTGCGACGTCTGCAGGCCGACCATGCCGGCCATCAGCGGGTGGTCGTCGGGAATCGCGCCCCACGACATCAGCGTCGGGATCACCGGCACGCCGACCGTTTCGGCGAACTGCACGAGCAGGTCTTCGGCCGCCGCGTTGAGCACGCCGCCGCCCGACACGATCAGCGGCTTGTCCGCGTCGTTCAGCATCGCGAGCGCCTTCTCGATCTGCGCGCGGGTGGCCGCGGGCTTGTAGACCGGCAGCGGTTCGTACGTGTCGATGTCGAATTCGATTTCGGCGAGCTGCACGTCGATCGGCAGGTCGACCAGCACCGGGCCCGGACGGCCCGAACGCATCAGGTGGAACGCCTGCTGGAACACGCGCGGCACGAGCGCCGGTTCGCGCACGGTCACGGCCCACTTGGTGACAGGCTTCGCGATCGATTCGATGTCGACGGCCTGGAAATCTTCCTTGTAGAGGCGTGCGCGCGGCGCCTGGCCCGTGATCGCGAGGATCGGAATCGAATCGGCCGACGCGGAGTAGAGGCCGGTGATCATGTCGGTGCCGGCGGGGCCCGACGTGCCGATGCACACGCCGATGTTGCCCGGTGCGGCGCGCGTGAAGCCTTCGGCCATGTGCGATGCGCCTTCGACGTGACGGGCCAGCACGTGGCTGATGCCGCCCGACTTGCGCATGGCCGAGTAGAACGGGTTGATCGCGGCGCCCGGCACGCCGAACGCGGTCTGGATGCCTTCCTTCTCGAGCACGAGTACGGCTGCGTCGACGGCTCTCATCTTGGCCATGAATGTCTCCTTGAATGTGGCGGATCTTGCGAATCGGTCTGTTGGGAACACTTTAGGGATGCAGGAAAGGTTTGATAAGATCAGCCGAAGTCGCTTATTTCGAAACTAAAAGTATGGAATGACGGCCGGACGGGGCTTCCCGCCGGCGTCGGAGCCGGGTGGAGACGCGAGATGGATCGTTTCAAGCAGATCGAGACGTTCGTGCGGGTCGCGGACGCGGGCAGCCTCGCGGCGGCGGCGCTCGAGGAGGGCGTGTCGCCGGTGGTGCTCGGGCGGCGCATCGACGCGCTGGAGAAGCGCCTCGGCGTGAAGCTGATGTACCGCTCGACGCGGCGGCTGGTCGTCAGCGAGGAGGGGGCCGCGTTCCTCGAGCGCTGCCGCGGGCTGCTCGCCGAATGGGATCAGGCCGAGAACGAGCTGGCCGCCGGGCGGCGCGCGGTGAGCGGCCACCTGATCGTGTCGGCGCCGGCCGCGTTCGGCCGCAAGCACGTCGCGCCGCACGCGCCGGGCTTTCTGGCCGACAAGCCGGAGATGCAGCTGTCGTTCAACCTGACCGACCGCGTCGTCGATCTCGTGCGCGAGGGCTATGACCTGTCGATCCGGATCGGCGGCGCGGTCGATCCGAACTTCGTCGCGGTGAAGCTCGCGTCGAACCGGCGCGTGGTGTGCGGCACACCCGGGTATTTCCGCAAGCACGGCCGGCCGAAGTCGCTCGACGACCTGCTGAAGCACAACTGTCTCGCGTTCAACCTGCAGGGCGGCCAGAACCGCGGCTGGTATTTCCAGCGCCACGGCAAGATCGCGACGATGCGCGTGACCGGCAATCTCGACTGCAACGACGGCGAGCTGCTGCACCGCTGGGTGGCCGAAGGGCTCGGGCTCGGCTGGCGCTCGACGTGGGAAATCGCCGCGCAGCTCGAAACGGGCGAACTCGAGACCGTGCTCGACGAATATGCGCTGCCCGACTACGACATCCTCGCGGTCTACCCGCAGCAACGCTACGTGCCGGCGCGCGTGCGCTATTTCATCGACTACCTGCGCGCCGCGTACGTGCGCCCCGGCTACTGGAGCACCACGCCGTGACGGGGCGGCCCGCGCGGCCGTCCGGCGATTTTTTACGCTTCGTGCGCACGGCACGGGAATAAACTCGACGCAGCAGCGGTAAGGTCATCGAGCGCGCACGTTGCCGGTCTGTCCGGGCGCCGTGCGCGGAACGGGCGGCGTCGGCCGCCGGGACCAGGGAGGCCATGTGGGGCAAGCCGGACAGGCGGTCGATGAACGGGCGGCGGACGATGCGGTCGCGCGCGGCGAGCGGTTTCGCGCGCTCGTGCTGCCGCATCTCGACGCCGCGTACAACCTCGCGCGCTGGCTGAGCGGCAGCGCCGGCGATGCGGACGACGTCGTCCAGGACGCGTGCATGCGCGCGCTGCGTTTCGTCGATTCGTGTCGCGGCGACAACGCGCGGCCGTGGCTGCTGACGATCGTGCGTCACACCTGGTACACCGAGTGGCGGCGGCGCACGCATGCGCACGAGGTCGCGCTGCCCGACACGCTCGACGACGCCGACGTGCCCGACGACTGGCAGCCGGCCACGGAGGATCCGCTGGCGCACCTGCTGCGCGGCGAGAACGTGCGGCTCGTGAATGCGGCGCTTGCGAAGCTGCCGCCCGAATACCGCGAGGTGCTCGTGCTGCGCGAGATGGAGGACCTGAGCTACCGCGAGATCGCGGCGATCGCGGACGTGCCGGTCGGCACGGTGATGTCGCGGCTCGCGCGCGGCCGGCGCAAGCTCGCCGCGCTGCTGGGCGGCGCGCCGGCGCCGGCGCCGGCGACCGAAGGCCGGCCGGGCCGTACGCCGGCAGGCGGAACCGCATCGGAGGCTATCGATGGACTGTAACGAAGCGCGAGCATTGCTGGACGCGGACGTCGACCGCGAGCTGTCGGCGCCCGATGCGTTGCGGGTCCAGCAGCATGTCGAAGGGTGCGACGCGTGCCGCCGCGAACGGGCGCGGATCGTCACGCTGGTGCAGGCCGTACGGCAGGCCGATTATCACCGCGCGCCGGACGCGCTGCGGGCGAGCATTCTCGCGAGCCTGCCGGCGGCCGCCGACGCGCATGCCCAGGCGCCGTCGCGGGCCGAGCCGCGGCCTGAGCCCCAGTCGCTGCCGCCGCGGGCGCGCGGGCGCGACCGGTTCTCGTGGCTGCCCGGGCGCGGCGCGGCGGCACGACCGGTATCGACCGGTGCCGGGCCGCGCGTGGCCGCGTGGCCGGGCCTCGGCTGGGGCGTCGCGTTGCTGATGGCGCTCGCGGCGGCGGGCGGCATGGGATGGTCCGCCCGCCATGCCGACGTCGACCGGACGGTCGACGAACTCGTCGCGAGCCACGTGCGGGCCGACCTGTCGGCGCGCGACATCGACGTGATCTCGACCGACCGGCACACGGTCAAGCCGTGGTTCAACGGCCGGCTCGACTATGCGCCGCCGGTCGAGGACCTTGCGGCGAGCGGCTTCGCGCTGGTCGGGGGCCGGCTCGACTACGTCGGGCGTCGCCGTGTCGCGGTGCTCGTCTACCGCCACCGGCAGCACGTGGTCGACGTCTACGTGCAGCCGGCCGGGGAGCGGCCGGCGGCCCCGTATGCGACCGTGTCGCAGGGCTATGCGCTCGACCGCTGGAGCGCGGCCGGGATGACGTGGTGGGCCGTGACCGATGCCGAACCGTCGGCGCTCGCGGCGTTCCGGACGGCGCTCGACGCGCGGCTCGCGGGCACGCACGGCGAATGACCGCGCCGGCGGCGTGGCGGTTCCGACCCCGGCGCCACAACGCCGAACCGATGGCATTTGCGCTGGCATACCCGCTCAAGTCTTTGAAAACACGGCCGAATCCGCTTGCGCATCGTCGATTGGCCTTGCATGCGCCCCGTAACCGGGTTAAAATCTTCGGCTTCTCACTTGCCACACCGGTTCAGACGCCCGGGTGGCTTCAATCCACAAGGAGTGTGTAATGCGTCATTACGAAATCGTATTCATCGTGCACCCCGATCAAAGCGAGCAAGTGCCCGCGATGATCGAGCGTTACAAGACCACGATCACGTCGCACGGCGGCCAGATCCACCGCGTCGAAGACTGGGGCCGTCGCCAACTGGCCTACATGATCGAGAAACTCGCGAAGGCTCACTACGTCTGCATGAACATCGAGTGCGACCAGACGACGCTCGACGAACTCGAACACGCGTTCAAGTTCAACGACGCCGTGCTGCGCCACCTCATCGTCAAGATGAAGAAGGCCGAAACCGGCCCGTCGCCGATGATGAAGGAAGTTCAGCGCGAAGAAGCCAAGAAGGCGGCTGCAGCTCAGCCGGCCGAAGCGCAGGCTTAAGTTCGTCACGCATTAAGCCATCAAGGAGCGCGCCACTCACGTGAACAGGTTGCAATTGACGGCGAGCGTCGTCGAACGCGCACCGGTGCGATATACGCCGGCAGGTGTTCCGATCGCAAGCGCCACGTTGCATCACCGCACGGAAGTCGTCGAAGCAGGCATTCCCCGTCAGGTCGAAATGACGATCGAGGCGGTGGCGGCCGGTGAGGCGAGCGGCAAGCTGGAAAGTCGTGAAATGGGCGTCGAAACGCTGTTCACGGGCTTCCTGGCCAAGAAAAGCCGCAACGCGAGAACCTTGGTGTTTCACATCACAGCATTGCAGGACATTGGAAAGGACTGAAATCATGCCCCGCCCGACTGGTAAGAAATTCGACAAGCGTCGTCAGCAACAAAACCCGCTCTTCAAGCGCAAGAAGTTCTGCCGTTTCACGGCTGCCGGCGTCGAGCAGATCGACTACAAGGACACGGAAACGCTGAAGGACTTCATCGGCGAAAACGGCAAGATCACGCCGGCTCGTCTGACGGGTACGAAGGCGCACTATCAGCGTCAGCTGGATACGGCCATCAAGCGTGCGCGTTTCCTCGCGCTGCTGCCGTACACCGATCAGCACAAGGCGTAATCAGGCGACGCAATAAGGAGAATTCGAATGCAAATCATTCTGTTGGAAAAAGTCGCCAATCTGGGTAACCTCGGCGATATCGTCAAGGTCAAGGACGGTTACGCTCGCAACTTCCTGATCCCGAACCGCAAGGCTCGCCGTGCAACGAAGGAAGCGATCGCCGAATTCGAAGTGCGCCGCGCCGAACTCGAAAAGATCGCCGCTGAAAAGCTGGCGGCATCGCAGGCAGTCGGCGAGAAGCTGAACGGCCAGACGTTCGAAATCACGCAGAAGTCGGGCGTCGACGGCCGTCTGTTCGGCTCGGTCACGAACGGCGACGTCGCGGAACTGCTGAAGAAGGCAGGCTACGAAGTCGAGAAGCTGCAAGTGCGCATGCCGGAAGGCCCGCTGAAGATGATCGGCGAGCACAACGTCCAGGTCGCGCTGCACACGGACGTCGTCGTCGACGTCACGATCAACGTGATCGGCGACCACGCGTAAGCGTATGCAAGCTTGCCGGGCGGCTTCCGCCGTCCGGACAAGGGCAGGCGCCCGGGTAACCGGGGCCTGCCTTTTTTGTTGCCCGCTCGCCCGGCAAGCGGTGGTAGCGCTGCCGCCATCTATTCGCGATAATCCCAACCCATGAACGCGCCGCAAGATCCCCAAATCGAATCGCTGAAAGTCCCGCCGCATTCGGTCGAAGCCGAGCAGTCGGTGCTCGGCGGCCTGTTGCTCGACAACGCGGCATGGGACCGGATTGCCGATTTCCTGTCGCAGGGCGACTTCTACCGCTACGACCACCGGATCATCTACGAGCACATCGGCCGGCTGATCGCGGCGACGCGCCCGGCCGATGTCGTGACCGTGTACGAAGCGCTGACCACGTCCGGCAAGGCCGACGACGTCGGCGGGCTCGCGTATCTGAACGCCCTCGCGCAGAACACGCCGAGCGCGGCGAACATCCGCCGCTACGCGGAAATCGTGCGCGACCGCGCGGTGCTGCGCCGGCTGGTGTCGGTCGCCGACGAAATCTCGGCCGACGCCTTCAATCCGCAGGGCAAGGAAGTCCGCCAACTGCTCGACGAAGCCGAATCGAAGGTGTTCTCGATCGCCGAAGAGGGCGCGCGCGGCAACCAGGGCTTCCTCGAGATCGGCCCGCTGCTCACGCAGGTGGTCGAGCGGATCGACACGCTGTACCACACCGCGAATCCGAGCGACGTCACCGGCACGCCGACCGGCTTCGTCGACCTCGACCGGATGACGTCGGGGATGCACGGTGGCGAACTGATCATCGTGGCCGGAAGACCGTCGATGGGTAAGACCGCATTTTCGATGAACATCGGCGAATACGTCGCGGTCGAGTACGGGCTGCCGGTCGCGGTGTTCTCGATGGAAATGCCGGGCACCCAGCTCGTGATGCGTATGCTCGGCTCGATCGGCCGGCTCGACCAGCACCGGATGCGAACCGGCCGCCTGACGGACGAGGACTGGCCGAAGTTGACGCACGCGGTGCAGAAGATGAGCGAGGCGCAGCTCTTCATCGACGAGACGGGCGGCCTGAACCCGATGGAATTGCGCTCGCGCGCGCGGCGTCTCGCACGCCAGTGCGGCAAGCTCGGCCTGATCATCGTCGACTACCTGCAGCTGATGTCGGGTTCGTCGCAGGGCGAGAACCGCGCGACGGAAATCTCGGAGATTTCACGTTCGTTGAAGAGTCTCGCGAAGGAGCTCGACGTGCCGGTGATCGCGCTGTCGCAGCTGAACCGCGGCCTCGAACAGCGCCCGAACAAGCGTCCGGTGATGTCGGATTTGCGCGAATCGGGCGCAATCGAACAGGATGCGGACGTGATCCTGTTCATCTATCGCGATGAAGTCTACAATCCCGACAGTCCTGACAAGGGGACGGCCGAAATCATCATCGGCAAGCAGCGTAATGGCCCGATCGGGCCCGTTCGGCTCACGTTCCTGGGGCAATACACGAAGTTCGACAACTTTGCCGGGGCGCAAACCTTCTACGGCGAGTAAAGCCGGTTGTAAACACCTATTTCGCCAAATGTTGTATCCAATCCCGGCGTGCGCATATGCGCACGTCGCGTCGCGACCGGAAACGGTACAATGTCGCCCGTTTTCGTGACAGTAGTTTGACAATCTCTCAGGAATCCCATGTTCGGTCGATTCATGCCCACCGAGGGCAAGTTCTTTGAACTCTTCAACGCGCACGCGAAGCACATCGTTTCCGGTGGCCGCGAGCTCGAACTGCTGATCGACAATCTCGCCGACGCCGAGATTCACAAGCAAAACGTGCAAATCGCCGAGAAGGCCGCCGACAAGCTCACGCACGAGGCGATCGATCTGCTGCACAAGACCTTCATCACGCCGCTCGATCGCGACGAGATCCACAAGCTGATCACGACGATGGACGACATCCTCGACCTGATGGAAGACGTCGCGACGGCCGTGTCGCTGTACGACGTGCAGTCCGTCACGTCCGAGGCGAGCCAGCTCGCGCACATCGTCACGCAATCGGCGCAACACGTGCAGCAGGCCGTCGGCTTGCTGTCCGACATGAAGCAGTCGGCACAGATCCTCAAGCAGTGCGAGGAAATCGACCGCTGGGAGTCGGAAGCCGATCGCGTGCTGCGCGCGGCGATGTCGAAGCTGTTCCGCGAGGAAGACGACGTGAAGACGCTCATCAAGCTGAAGGCGATCTACGAGCTGCTCGAGGAGATCACCGACAAGTGCGAGGACGTCGCGAACATCATCGAAGGCATCGTGCTGGAAAACGCCTGAGCGGACCACGATGCATTCGATACAACTCGCCCTATGGATGGTCGCGACGCTGGTGCTCGTCGCGCTCGTATTCGACTTCATGAACGGCTTTCACGACGCGGCGAACTCGATCGCCACCGTCGTGTCGACCGGCGTGCTGAAGCCCCAGCAGGCCGTGGTGTTCGCGGCCGCGTTCAACGTGATCGCGTACTTCATCTTCCACCTGAAAGTCGCGCAGACCGTCGGTAAAGGCACGATCGATCCCGAGATCGTCGACCATTACGTCGTGTTCGGCGCGCTGGTCGGCGCGATCGGCTGGAACGTGATCACGTGGTACTACGGGATTCCGTCGAGCTCGTCGCACGCGCTGATCGGCGGCCTCGTCGGCGCGGCGCTCGCGAAGTCCGGCTGGAGCGCGCTCAACATCGACGGGCTGCTGAAGACGATCGCGTTCATCTTCATTTCGCCGCTGCTCGGTTTCATCCTCGGTTCGCTGTTCATGCTCGGCGTGTCGTGGCTGTATTTCCGTACCGCGCCCAGCAAGGTCGACCGGCGCTTCCGCCGGCTGCAACTGCTGTCGGCCGGGCTGTACAGCCTCGGTCACGGCGGCAACGACGCACAGAAGACGATCGGTATCATCTGGATGCTGCTGATCGCGAGCGGTTACGCGTCGGCGACCGCCGATGCGCCGCCGGCCTGGGTGATCGGCGCGTGCTACCTGTCGATGGGCCTCGGCACGCTGTTCGGCGGCTGGCGCATCGTGCGCACGATGGGCCAGAAGATCACGAAGCTCAAGCCGGTCGGCGGTTTCTGCGCGGAAAGCGGCGGTGCGATCACGCTGTTCATCGCGTCGTTCCTCGGCATTCCGGTGTCGACCACGCACACGATTACCGGCGCGATCGTCGGTGTCGGCGCGACGCAGAAGCTGTCGGCCGTGCGCTGGGGCGTCGCCGGCAACATCGTGTGGGCGTGGGTGCTGACGCTGCCGGCGGCCGCGCTATTCGCGGCCGGCGGGTGGTGGCTCGGACGCCAGATCTTCTGAGCGCCGACACGGCCGGATCGACATGAAATGCGCCGCAAGCCGAAAGGCTGCGGCGCATTTTCTTTTGGAGGCTGGCAAGAGAGCGGCGACGAGGCGGGAGGGGCGGCAGATGCCGCCAACGTCGTTGACGGGCGGACTCGGGCAATCGCTCAATAACTGCCGTTCGCAAACCGCGCGATCGGATCGTCGGCCGTACCGGTGCGCGGGCTGATGGGCGCGGATTGCGTCGATGCTCGCCACACCTGCACGGGCGCGGGCTCGATACCGCGTGGGGGCGTCGACGCGGTCGCGGGCGGCGGCTCGGCATCGAAGGCGGCCGCTTGGGCAGCCGTCAGCGCGGTCGTCGGGATCTGCGTGCCGACTTCTGCCGGGGCGGCCGGTGCGGTATTGGCCGTCATCGCGGGCATCGCGTCATTCGCCGACGTGGCTTGCTGCTGCGCCACCTGCATCCGCGGCGGCGGCGGTTCGTACGGATCGGCGACCGGCGCTGCCGGTGCAACTGCGGCGGCCGTCACGACCGGCGTGGTCGGGGTGGCTGGCGCCTGCGTCGCTCTCGCTTGCGGCGGCGCATACGCGGGTTGCCGCGGTGCGGCGGCAGCCGTCACGACCACGGGAGCGGCCGCGACCGCCGGCGCATTGCGCGGTTCGTCGCGCTTGGCTTCGTAGGTCGGCGCATCGAATGGCGTCGGGGCCGAGCGCGGCGGCGCGACGCGGCGAATGCCGTCGAAGCGCTTCGCCCAGTAGGGGTTCGTCAGGTAGTCGAGCCGTACGGTGCCGCCCGTCGACGGTGCGTTGACGAAGCGCAGCTTGCCGACATAGATACCGACGTGCGAATGCGGCCGCCCGGTCGTATTGAAGAAGATCAGGTCGCCCGGCGCGATCTCGTCGGGTTCGATCGACACGCCGCGGCTGCTCATGTCGGCGGTCGTGCGCGGCAGGTTCACGTCTGCGGCACGGCCGATCACGTAGCGGACGAGCCCGCTGCAGTCGAAGCCGCTCGCCGGCGTGTTGCCGCCCCAGCGATACGGAACGCCGACGAGGCTCATCGCCTGGATCGAGATTTCTTCCTGACCGACGCTGTGGTCGACGAATTTCGGGAAATTGGCGGGCGCCGGGAATGCACGCGGCGTCGTGATCTTCATGCCCGAAGCGGAGCGCGATGCCGACTGCGGCGGCACGCTGGAACAGGCCGCAAGCAGGGAGACGACGGCGACGGGAACCCAGATTCGAAGCATGGCAAGGCGGGCGAGCGCGGCGCGCTCGCGAATCGTATGACGACAGACAGACCCGATGGTAGACGTACCGGCGGGACTTAAGCAACCATTCTTGAGAATTTACTTGAAGTTTCGCGCGTAAACTGCGTTGTTGCGTGACGAAGCGTTACTTATGTCTTCGACCCCAAATAAAAAACGGCGCTCCGGAAACGGAGCGCCGCGTGGCGTCGACAGCCGGCCGATCGGCCGGCTCGCGCGTTACAGAATGTCCGACGCGTAGTCGGCGAGTCGCGAGCGTTCGCCGCGCGCGAGGGTCACGTGGCCGCTGTGGCCCCAGCCCTTGAAGCGGTCGACGACGTAGGTCAGGCCCGAACTGCCTTCGGTCAGGTAAGGCGTGTCGATCTGCGCGATGTTACCGAGGCAGACGATCTTCGTGCCGGGGCCCGCGCGCGTGACGAGCGTCTTCATCTGCTTCGGCGTCAGGTTCTGCGCCTCGTCGATGATCAGGTACTTGTCGACGAACGTGCGGCCGCGCATGAAGTTCATGCTCTTCACCTTCAGGCGCGAACGGATCAGTTCCTGTGTCGCGGCACGGCCCCATTCGCCGGCCGCGTCGTCGGTCTTCTGCAGCACTTCGAGGTTGTCGTCGAATGCGCCCATCCACGGCTGCATCTTCTCTTCCTCGGTGCCGGGCAGGAAACCGATGTCCTCGCCGACGGGCACGGTCGCGCGCGTCACGATGATCTCGTTGTAGCGCTTGTCGTCGAGCACCTGCGCGAGGCCGGCCGCGAGCGCGACGAGCGTCTTGCCGGTGCCGGCCTGGCCGAGCAGCGTGACGAAGTCGATCTCGGGGTTCATCAGCAGGTTCAGCGCGAAGTTCTGCTCGCGGTTGCGCGCGGTGATGCCCCACACGTTGTTCTTGTGGTGGCTGTAGTCGCGCAGCGTCTGCAGCAGCGCCGTCTTGCCGTTCAGCTCGCGGACGATCGCGTGGAACGTCGGCTCGCCGTTCTGCGGCTCCAGATAGACGAACTCGTTGACGAGCATCGACGCGACGAGCGGACCCGTCACGCGGTAGTACGTGGTGCCCGTCTTCGTGTCCTGCCAGCTCTCCATGCCCTTCGCGTGCTTGGTCCAGAAGTCCTGCGGCAGTTCGCGCACGCCGTTGTACAGGAGATCCGAATCCTCGAGCACCTGGTCGTTGAAGTAGTCTTCCGCGGGCAGGCCGAGCGCGTGCGCCTTGATCCGCATGTTGATGTCTTTCGACACCAGCACGACCTGACGATCGGGGCGGTCGCGCTGCAGCGCGCGCACGACGCCGAGGATCTGGTTGTCGGCCTTGCCTTCGGGCAGGCCTTCGACGGGCGCGATGTCGGCGAGCTTCGTCTGGAAGTACAGGCGGCCGAGCGCGTCGCGGCTGCCGAGGCGCGACAGCGGAATGCCGGCCGAGATCGGGCCGCCGTCGGCGACGAGCGCGTCGAGCGTGCGGCTGACCTGGCGTGCATTGCGCGCGACTTCGGACATCCCCTTCTTGTGGTTGTCGAGTTCCTCGAGCGTCATCATCGGCAGATAGACGTCGTGTTCCTCGAAGCGGAAGAGGCTACTCGGGTCGTGCATCAGCACGTTGGTGTCGAGCACGAACAGTTTCTGCTGTTCGGCTTCGGCGGGTTTGCGGCCGCGCGACTTCGTCGCGGCGCCGGCGTCGCGCGCGGGCGTGGCCGCCGGTTTGCCGGCGGCCGGTTTGTCGTTGCGTGCGACGACCGGCGCCGTGGGCTCGACGGGCGCCGGCAGCGGCTGCAGCAGGGCGGCCGTCTGCTTGGTCTTGCGGCCGCGCGCGGGTGCGCTCGTGGCGCCGGACACCGAAGACGCGACGGCGCGCAACGGCGCGGCCGTGTTCGCGGCTTCGATCATCGGTGGGGCCACGCTGGCCGAACCATAGTCACCGGCTGTGGATGCGTCCCCTTCGGCGGATTTCTTCGCGGCTTTCGCGGGCCGCGCTTTCGCCTTGTATTCGTCGGGCGGCAGCAGGCTGCCGAGCTTGCTGGGGGGAGTAGGCAAAGGCATGGTGTCCCTCGGGAGGAATCGTGTCGCATGAAGTGCGCCGCTGATCGCATCCTGCGTGACGTAGACGCATGCAGTTTGCGCGCGGTGGCGCACAGGAATTTCGTCTAGCCGGTTCGCCTAAGTGTCGATCAGCTCCTCGATGCGGTAAGGGCCGGACCGGGGAGGGCCGGCGCGCGTTCCATAAAAAAAGCCGCTGCCCCGTCGACAGGGACATGCGGCTCGGCTGATGCCGTCGTGATGCGCGTCAGGTGCCGGCAAGCATTGCAACGGGCACCGGCGCAGCTACGAGAAATATGGGGCGAACTGGCATTCATTGCGGCCCAATATAACGCGCCTCAAAGCGCTTGTACAGCCTTTAGCACGTCGTCCACGTGACCCGGTACCTTGATGCCGCGCCATGCCTGGCGAAGCACGCCGTCGGCGTCGATCAGGAACGTCGAGCGCTCGATTCCGCGCACTTCCTTGCCATACATTTTCTTCATCTTGATGACATCGAACAACGCGCACAGCGCTTCGTCGGCATCGGAGATCAGCGGGAACGGCAGCTCGAGCTTGGCCTTGAAATTGTCGTGCGAGCGCAGGCTGTCGCGCGACACGCCGATGACTTCCGCACCGGCTTTCTTGAACTTCGGATAGAGATCGCGGAACTGCAGCCCTTCAGTCGTGCAGCCCGGCGTGTTGTCCTTCGGATAGAAGTACAGCACGAGCTTCTTGCCCTTCAGGTCGGACAGCGAAATGTCGCCGCCCGTGGCCGGTGCGGTGAAATCGGGAACTTGACGGTCAACTTCGACGGACACGTGTTTCTCCTGTTGTTATGGAAGAGCGCCGCTGCGGCGGCGCGGTTCGGCGGGGCGGCGCAGCAGCGCTTCGCAAGGGCGGCGACGCCGGCGCGCGCGAACTCAGTCGGGCTGGACGATCAGTTCACCGGAGCGGCCGGGGATTTCGCCCCACGCGACAGGGTACGATGGCAGCGAGTCGCGGTCCAGCGTCGCATGGTAGTCGCCCATCGTCGCGAACGTGTGGCCTTGCGCATGCCAGCCGGCGAGCAGTTGCTCGAATACGGGCGCGAGCTTCTGGCCTTCGAGCTCCGCATGCAGCGTGAACACCTGGTCGTGCGGATTGGTTTCGGTGAACTTGAGGAGGTGCGCGGCGACGTTGTGCGTGTCGACGCCGTCGACGCCGAGCACTTCGTCGAGCGTCGGCAGCGTGGTCGGCATCTGCACGTGCGACAGCGTGCGGCCGCCGACCACGGGCAGGTACGGCGAGTGGCCGCGACCGTCGGACGCGTAGCGCATCCCCCACGCGTCGATCTGCTCGAACGCGGCGTCGTTCATCTGCCAGCCCGCCGCGCCGTGCGTGACGGGCGGCGCGCCGAAGATCTCGACGAAGCGCGCGTGACTCTTCTGCATTTCGCGCGCGGTCCAGTCGCGATCGCGTACGCGCACGTTGTCCTGCCAGTAGACGTGATCCCACGTGTGGATCCCGCATTCGAAGCCGGCCTCGTGAATCGCACGCATGTCGGCGATCGCGCGGCGACCGATGTCGGGGCCGGGCAGCAGCACGCCGTACATCAGCTGCTTCACGCCGTAGTGTTCGACCACCGACGTGCGCGACACCTTCTTCAGGAAGCCCGGGCGGAACACGCGCCGCAGCGCCCAGCCCGTGTGATCGGGGCCGAGGCTGAAGAGGAAGGTCGCGCGGGCATTGAAGCGATCGAAGATGCGCGCGAGGTTCGGCACGCCTTCGCGCGTGCCGCGCAGCGTGTCGACGTCGATCTTGAGGACGATACGAGCCAAGCGAGCGTCCCGATCAGCCTTGCTGTTCGACGAGCGCGCGCGCGTCGGCGACGTGGCCGCGATACGCTTCGAAGATGTTGCGCAGCGCGTCGTCGAACGTCGCCTGCGGCGCCCAGCCGAGCTCCTGCATCGTGTTGTCGATCTTCGGCACGCGGTTCTGCACGTCCTGGTAGCCGTTGCCGTAGTAGGCGCCGGACGTCGTTTCGACGAGCTTCACCTGCTTGGCCGAATCGGCGTACTCGGGGAATTCCGCGGCCAGTTCGAGCATCTTGTGCGCGAGCTCGCGAACCGAGAAGTTGTTCTTCGGATTCCCGATGTTGTAGATCTTGCCCGACGCGACGCCGCCCTTGTTCTCGATGATCTTCATCAGCGCGCTGATGCCGTCGCCGATATCGGTGAACGCGCGCTTCTGCGAGCCGCCGTCGACGAGGCTGATGTTCTCGCCGCGCACGATGTGGCCGAGGAACTGCGTGACCACGCGCGAGCTGCCTTCCTTCGGCGTATAGATCGAGTCGAGGCCCGGGCCGATCCAGTTGAACGGACGGAACAGCGTGAAGTTCAGGCCTTCCATCCCGTAGCCCCAGATCACGCGGTCCATCAGCTGCTTCGAGCACGCATAGATCCAGCGCGGCTTGTTGATCGGGCCGTAGGTGAGCGCCGACGCGTCCGGGTCGAACTGCTCGTCCGAGCACATGCCGTAGACCTCGGAAGTCGACGGGAACACGAGGTGCTTGCCGTACTTGACGGCCGAACGCACGATCGGCAGGTTCGCCTCGAAGTCGAGTTCGAACACGCGCAGCGGCTGCTGGACGTAGGTGGCCGGCGTCGCGATCGCGACGAGCGGCAGGATCACGTCGCACTTCTTCACGTGATACTCGACCCACTCCTTGTTGATCGTGATGTCGCCTTCGAAGAAATGCATCCGCTCGTGGTTGACGAGGTCGCCCAGCCGGTCGGTCTGCATGTCCATGCCGAACACTTCCCAATCGGTGGTTTCAAGAATGCGCTTCGACAGGTGATGGCCGATGAAGCCGTTCACACCCAGGATCAGGACTTTTTTTGCTTTCATGAATGACGGGAAGAATGAATGAACTGCGCGAATTCCGCGGGCGTCACGACGGTTTCGCCGCCGTCGCGCTGCTGCCACAGCTCGAGAATGGATAGGGCGCGGCTGTCGCCGCAGACGCCGAATAGCGCATTATCGCTTACGTGCAGGCCGGGCGGCAAATCTGCCGCGGCCGCCGCCGCCGCGCTGCCGGGCGCCGCGAGGCGCGCGCGCGCGATCACGAAGCGCGCGCCGCCGACGTCCGTGAATGCGCCCGGATACGGGGGGGCGACCGCGCGCACCAGGTTGTAGACCTGCGCGGCCGGCTTCGACCAGTCGACGCGGCCGTCCTCGGGCTTGCGTCCGCCGTAGTAGCTGCCGGTCGCGAGATCGTTCGGCAGGTGCGGCGCCTCGCCCGCGAGCAGCGCGGGCAGCACGCGCCACAGCGTCTGCTCGGCGGCTACCGTGACCTTGTCGAATACCTGCGCGGCCGTATCGTCCGGCAGGATCGGCACCGCGGTCTGCGCGAGGATCGCGCCCGCGTCGGGCTTGGCGGCCATCTCGTGCAGCGTCGCGCCGGTTTCGGTCTCGCCGTTCAGCACGGCCCAGTTGGTCGGTACCCGACCCCGGTATTTCGGCAACAGCGAACCGTGCATGTTGTATGCGCCGCGCGGCGCGATCGCGAGCAGGTCCACCGGCAGCATGTGCCGATAGTAGAACGAGAAGATGAAATCGGGCTGCGCATCGGACACCGCCCGGCGCAGCGCCGGATCGGCGGGATCGGCCGGCGTGACGACCGGAATGCCGTGTTCGGCCGCGACGGACGCGACGCTGCCGAACCAGATGTTCTCGTTCGGATTGTCCTCGTGCGTGACGACCAGCGCGACGTCGACGCCGCGCGCGAGCAGCACCTGCAGGCAGCGTACGCCGACGTTGTGATACGCGAAGACGACCGCGCGCGGCTTCATTGCGCGGCTCCCGGGCGGTGCGCGGCGGCCGGCACCGGCGGCACGCCGTCGTGCTGCTCGAGCACGGCCTGGATCAGGTAGCGCGGCCGCGCGCGCACCTGCTGGTAGATGCGGCCGACGTATTCGCCGAGCAGGCCGAGCGCGAAGATGATCACGCCGAGCAGGAAGAACGTGATCGCGAACAACGTGAACACGCCTTGCACTTCCGCGCCGACGATGAAGCGGCGCACGAGCAGCAGCACGAACAGCGCGGCGGAGCCGAGCGACAGGATCACGCCGATGAACGACAGCCACTGCAACGGCACGACCGAGAAGCCCGTCACCAGGTCGAAGTTCAGCCGGATCAGGCTGTACAGCGAATACTTCGATTCGCCCGCGAAGCGTTCCTCGTGCGCGACCTCGATTTCGGTCGGGTTCTGCGCGAACGTGTACGCGAGCGCGGGGATGAACGTGTTGACTTCGCCGCACACGTTGATCGTGTCGATGATGCGGCGGCTGTACGCGCGCAGCATGCAGCCCTGGTCGGTCATCTTGATGCGCGTGATGCGCTCGCGCAGCCGGTTCATCATCTGCGACGCCTTGCGCCGCCACAGGCTGTCTTGGCGCTGCTTGCGGATCGAGCCGACGTAGTCGTGGCCCTCGCGCATCTTCGCGATCAGCTTGCCGATTTCCTCGGGCGGGTTCTGCAGGTCGGCGTCGAGCGTGACGACGATCTCGCCGCGCGATTGCGCGAAGCCGGCGAGGATCGCCATGTGCTGGCCGTAGTTGCCGTTGAGCAGCACCACGCGCGTCGTGTCGGGGCGCACGTGGAACTGGTCGGCGAGCATCGCGGCCGAGCGGTCGCGGCTGCCGTCGTTGATCAGGATCACTTCGTACGACGCGTCGAGTGCGTCGAGCGCCGGATACAGCCGCGCGAACAGCGCGGCGAGGCCGTCTTCCTCGTTGTACACGGGGATGATGACCGATACTTCGGGCCGGCCGGCGTCCAGGTGCGCGGCGCCCGAATGCCCGGCGCGTGCTTCAAGGTGACTCATGTACGCTTATTTTCCGTATTGTTCGCAAATCTGATTGACGGCGTCGACCACGCGACGCACGTCGCCTTCCGTCATCTGCGTAAACAGCGGCAGCGTGACGGTCGACGCGCCGTACCGCTCGGCGTGGGGGAACATGCCCTCCTTGAAACCGCGCGCACGGTACAGCGTGAAAAGATGGATCGCCGGGTAGTGGATGCCCGTGCCGATGCCGCGTTCCTTCATCTGCGCCATGAACTCGGCGCGCGAGATCGACAGCCGCTCGAGCGGCAGCGTGACCAGGAACATGTGCCAGTTGCCGTTCTCGAATTCGGCGACCGGCAGGCCGACGCCGAGCTTCACGGCCGCGCCGCCGTCGAACGCGGCGAAATACGCGCGGGCGAGGGCGCGGCGCTGCGCGGTGAAGCGCTCGATGTGCGGTAACTGGCCGAGGCCGACGCGTGCGGCCACGTCGGTCAGGTTGTACTTGCCGCCGAGCACGTCGCAGTCCATCCCGTCGAAGCCGGTGCGCGTGATGCCCTGCAACCGGTACTTCTGCGCGAGCACGGCTTCGTCCTCGTCGTTCAGCACGAGCGCGCCGCCTTCGATCGTCGTCAGGTTCTTGTTCGCGTGGAAGCTGAACGACACGATGTCGCCGATTGCGCCGATGCGCTTGCCGCGCCACGTCGAGCCGAACGCCTGCGCGGCGTCCTCGATCACGCGCAGCTTGTGCGCGCGGGCGATCGCGTACAGGCGGTCCATGTCGACCGGCAGGCCGGACAGGAACACGGGGATGATCGCCTTCGTGCGCGGCGTGATCGCCTGTTCGAGCTTGTCGAGGTCGATGTTGCGCGTGACGGGATCGATGTCGGCGAACACGGGCGTCGCGCCCGTTTCGATGATCACGTTGCTGGTCGAGACCCACGACGCAGGCGTCGTGATCACCTCGTCGCCGGGGCCGACGCCCGCGATGCGCAGGCCGATCTCGAGCGTGCAGGTGCCCGAATTGAATGCGCGGACCGGACGGCCGCCGCAGTACTCGGACAGCGCGGCCTCGAATTTCTGGCACTGCGGGCCGGTGGTGATCCAGCCCGAGCGCAGCACGTCGACGACGCCCTGGATGGTTTCCTCATCGATCTCGGGGCGGGTGAACGGCAGAAACGGAGCAGTAGTCTGGCTCATGAACGCGTTTGGCCTGTAATGGCGTGTAATAAAAGGGTCGGGCGATCCGTCCGAAACCGGCATTAAACACCGGTTGGCCGATTCGCACCGTGATTTTTTGTAGGCGGACGCTTAACGCGGCCGGCCGTGCTCAGCTGCGCGCGAGCACGAGCACGCCGATCAGGATGATGCCGATGCCGACGAGCCGCTGGACCGACAACACCTCGCCGAACAGGTACCACGCCGCGAACGCGTTGACGACGTAGCCGAGCGACAGCATCGGGTACGCGATCGACACGTCGACCCGCGACAGCCCGAGGATCCACACGACGACGCTCAGCACGTAGCAGCCGAGGCCGCCGATGATCGGCAACTGGGTCGCGATCTTGAGCCCGACCGGGATGATGTTCGCACGGCTGAATTCGAAGTGTCCAACGGCGTTGACGCCGGCTTTCAGCAGAAGTTGCGCACAGGCGTTGAGCATCACGCCGGTGACGATGCAGACGAACGAAACGGGATTCATGCGGCGGGCGTCCTTACGATTGCGGTTTCTCGACGATCACGCGGCGGTTGTCGCGCGCGATCACGCGCATCGGCACGCCTTCCTTGACCAGCGCGCCGTACTGGCCAGGCGCCATGATCGCGAGCGCATGGGTGTCCTGCTTCCAGCGCGCGATCCATTCGCCGACGGTCGGGATCCATTTGTTCGGCTCGACCGAGATCCCGAACGCGAGCTCGTCCTGGCGCTGCACCATGATCGTCGTGTGGCCCACGTAGAACGGGAACGTGTGATCGAGCATCTCGACCGAGTAGAACGGCGTGTCGGGCGGCAGTTTCGCCAGTTCGGCGCGCACGGCCGGCGCGAGCAGCGCGCCCGAGCTGTAGCGGCCGAACTCGTCGTGCCCGGTGCCGCCGATCGTGCCGAACGCGAGCCACGCGGCGCCGAACGCGGCGAGCGCGGCGGCCACGCCCGCGCGGCGGTTCAGCCACGCGGCCGCGAGCGTCAGCGCGGCCGAGACCGCGAGACCGGCGTACAGCCATATCTGGAACGCGCGGTACAGCGCGTTCGGCGTGCGGGCGTCGCCCTGGTAAGCGAGGAAGATGATCCCGAACGCTGCGGCGACGAAGAACACGAGGTAGCCGAGCAGATGGCGACGGAAGCGCTCGGCCGTCATCAGCGGCAGGTACGCGCCGATGATCAGCGCGAGCGCCGGCGCGACCGGCAGCACGTACGAGATCAGCTTCGAATGCGACGCGCTGAAGAACAGGAAGATGAACGCGCTCCAGATCAGCAGCACGAGCATCGGCGAGAAGCCGTTCGGCTGGCGCGGCATGCGCAGCGCATGACGGACGCTCTGCCACGCGACCGACAGCCACGGCAGGAAGCCGACCAGCAGCACCGGCACGAAGTAGTACAGCGGGCCCGGGCGGTTCTGTTCCGGGGTCAGGTACCGGCGGAACTGCTGGACGATGAAGAAGAAGTTGAAGAATTCGGGGTTGCGCTGCTGGACGAGCACGAACCACGGCAGGACGATCGCGAAGAAGATCACGAGGCCGCTGACCAGGTACAGGCGCTTCCACAATGCCCAGTCGCGCGCGATCAGCGTATACAGCACGAGCACGGCGCCGGGCAGGATCAGGCCGACGAGGCCCTTGGACAGCACCGCGAACGCCATCGCGGCCCAGCACGCCCACATCCAGCCGCGCACCGCGGCCGGGCGCAGCCCGGGCCGTTGCGCGAGCAGCAGCGAGCAGAGCGACAGCGCCATCCAGAACGCGAGCCCCATGTCGAGCGCGTTGAAGTGGCCCATCAGGTTCCAGTACGGCGAGCTGGCGAGCACGACGGCCGCGAGGAAGCCCGACAGCGGGTTGAACAGGCGCGCGCCGGTGTAGCCGACGAGCAGCACGCCGGCGAAGCTCGCCACCGCGGTATAGAGGCGCGCCTGCCATTCACCGATGCCGAACCACGCGAACGTCAGCGCGTTCAGCCAGGTTTGCAGCGGCGGCTTCTCGAAGTACTTGTAGCCGTTGTAGCGCGGCGTGATCCAGTCGCCGGTGACGAACATCTCGCGCGCCATTTCCGCATAGCGGCCTTCGTCGCTCGGGATCAGGTGGCGCAGCCCGAGCGGCGCGAACCAGACGATCGCGAGCGCGACGAGCAGGAGGACGAGCGTGATGCGATTGAGCGGTAGCCTCGACGGCGTATCGTTCATGGGTTTTCAGCCTGTTTGGTTGTTGTGACGGGCCGCCGGCGGATGCGCCGGGGGCCGGGCGGCCTGACTGGGCGATCGGGGGATCGACCCGCTGCGCCGGCCCGATTTTTACCGCATCGGGGCTTAACGTTCAATTAAGAGCGCGGCGGCGACTTTGCGGCCCTCGGCCATCAGGATGTTGTAGGTGCGGCAGGCGGCCTGGAAATCCATCGTCTCGACGCCGATCCGCTTCGCGGTGAGCGCCGCGACGAGCCGCGGGTGCGGGAAACGCAGCCGCGCGCCGCTGCCGAAGATCACGAGCTCGGGCGTCGGGTCGAGCAGCATCGCGAAATGCTCGGGCGCGAGCGCGTCGAACGACGACACGGGCCACGCCTGGACCGGCGCGCCGGGCAGCACGATGACGCTCGTTTCATGGCGTTCGAGGTTGACGTCGACATAATCGGGGCCGTAGCCGGTGACGGTATTGAGCGCGCCGCTCGTGTCCTGGTGCAGTTTCAAATCGGTATTCCGCGGTTCCGTAGGGGAATGGGTTGGCGGGGCCGTACGGCCCGGCTGGCCGGTTTCGCGCCCTCGGGCACGCGCGGACGCCCGACGGCGCGGGCCCGGCGCGGCTATGGTGCATTGCGAAAGTCGGCCAAAATCCGCTAAATTATAACTTTTTGGTCGCCTGCGGGCGCCACTTGCGTCGTGCGCCGCCACAAGCTGCGTCCGACCGCCGCTTTTTCCCAGCCTAGACAGCGCGCACAGACCGGCCGCTTTCCAGTTTTGATCCCGTCCCCCCGGCCGCAAGGCCAATCCAGGAACCGTGTCGTCGTGAAACCGATTCAGAAGTCGAACAAGCTGCTCAACGTCTGCTACGACATCCGTGGCCCGGTGCTCGAGCACGCGAAGCGCCTCGAGGAAGAAGGCCACCGCATCATCAAGCTGAACATCGGCAACCTCGCGCCGTTCGGGTTCGACGCGCCGGACGAGATCATCCAGGACATGATCCGCAACCTGCCGGCATCGTCCGGCTATTCGGATTCGAAGGGCGTGTTCTCGGCGCGCAAGGCCGTGATGCACTACACGCAGGAAAAGGGCGTCGTCGGCGTCGGCCTCGACGACATCTACATCGGCAACGGCGCGTCCGAGCTGATCGTGATGGCGACCCAGGCGCTGCTGAACGACGGCGACGAAGTGCTGCTGCCCGCGCCCGATTACCCGCTGTGGACGGCGGCCGTGAGCCTGTCGGGCGGCACGCCCGTGCACTACGTGTGCGACGAGCAGAACGCGTGGATGCCCGATCTCGACGACATCCGCAGCAAGATCACGCCGAACACGAAGGCGATCGTCGTCATCAACCCGAACAATCCGACCGGCGCGCTTTATTCCGACGAATTGCTGCTCGAGTTGCTCGAGATCGCGCGCCAGCACGGGCTGATCGTGTTCGCCGACGAGGTCTACGACAAGATCGTCTACGACGGCCTCGAGCACACCGCGCTGGGTGCGCTGTCGGAGGACGTGATCACCGTCACGTTCAACAGCCTGTCGAAGAGCTATCGGTCGTGCGGCTATCGCGCGGGCTGGATGGCCGTGTCGGGCCTCGGCGGCGACAACCGCCGGCGCGCGAAGGATTACCTCGAAGGGCTCGGCATCCTGTCGTCGATGCGCCTGTGCGCGAACGTGCCCGGCCAGTTCGCGATCCAGACGGCGCTCGGCGGCTACCAGAGCATCAACGAGCTGATCGTGCCGAGCGGGCGCCTGTACAAGCAGCGCGAACTCGCGTACGACATGCTGACGTCGATCCCGGGCGTGACCTGCGTGAAACCGCAGGCCGCGCTGTACATGTTTCCGCGCCTCGACCCGAAGCTCTACCCGATCCAGAACGACCAGCAGTTCATTCTCGACCTGCTGCTCGAGGAGCGCGTGCTGCTCGTGCAGGGCACGGGTTTCAACTGGGCGACGCCGGACCACTTCCGCGTGGTCTTCCTGCCGAACCTCGACGACCTGGCCGATTCGATCAACCGGATCGCACGCTTTCTCGACGGCTACCGCAAGCGCCATTCGGTCTGAGCGGGCAGCGGCCGCACGGAACTCACTACTTCTTACTCATCGATCACACGCAGCATGGAACCGATCAAAGTTGGCCTGTTGGGCTTCGGCACCGTCGGCAGCGGCACCTTCACGGTGTTGCACCGCAACCAGGAAGAAATCAAACGACGCGCGGGGCGCGGCATCGAGGTCGCGCGCATCGCCGTGCGCAACCCGGCCAAGGCGCAGGCCGCGCTCGGCGCTCACGCGGGCACCGCGCAGATCACCGACGATTTCAACGCGGTCGTCGACGATCCGTCGATCGCGATCGTCGCCGAGATGATCGGCGGCACGGGCATCGCGCGCGAGCTCGTGCTGCGCGCGATCGCGAACGGCAAGCACGTCGTGACGGCGAACAAGGCGCTGCTCGCGGTGCACGGCACCGAGATCTTCGAAGCCGCGCGCGAGCAAGGCGTGATGGTCGCGTTCGAGGCGGCCGTCGCCGGCGGCATCCCGATCATCAAGGCGCTGCGCGAAGGCCTGACCGCGAACCGCATCCAGTACATCGCCGGCATCATCAACGGCACGACGAACTACATCCTGTCGGAAATGCGCGACCGCGGGCTCGACTTCGCGACCGCGCTGAAGGCCGCGCAGGAACTCGGCTACGCGGAAGCCGATCCGACCTTCGACATCGAAGGCGTCGACGCCGCGCACAAGGCGACGATCATGAGCGCGATCGCGTTCGGCGTGCCGGTGCAGTTCGACCGCGCGTACGTCGAAGGCATCAGCAAGCTCGACGCGACCGACATCCGCTACGCGGAGGAGCTCGGCTACCGGATCAAGCTGCTCGGCATCGCGCGCCGCGCCGCGAACGGCATCGAGCTGCGCGTGCACCCGACGCTGATCCCGGAAAAGCGCCTGCTCGCGAACGTCGAGGGCGCGATGAACGCGGTCGTCGTGCATGGCGACGCGGTCGGCACGACGCTGTACTACGGCAAGGGTGCGGGCGCGGAGCCGACTGCGTCGGCCGTGGTCGCGGATCTCGTCGACGTCACGCGCCTGCATACGGCCGATCCCGAGCATCGCGTGCCGCACCTCGCGTTCCAGCCGGACAGCCTGTCGAATACGCCGATTTTGCCGATCGAGGAAGTGACGAGCGGCTACTACCTGCGCCTGCGCGTCGCCGACCAGACCGGCGTGCTCGCCGCCATCACGCGCATCCTCGCCGAATCGGGCATCTCGATCGACGCGCTGCTGCAGAAGGAATCGGAGCAGATCGACGGCGCGAACGGCGAAACCGACATCATCCTGATCACGCACGAAACGGTCGAGAAGAACGTCAATGCGGCGATCGCACAAATCGAGAGCCTCGCGACCGTCGTGTCGAAGGTGACGAAGCTGCGCATGGAAGCGCTGAACTGAGGCTGACGACATGAACTACATCTCCACGCGCGGCGCCGGCATCGGCGAGCGCCACACGTTCTCCGACATCCTGCTCGGCGGTCTCGCGAAGGACGGCGGGCTCTATCTGCCGGCCGAATACCCGAAGGTCTCCGCCGACGAGCTCGCGCGCTGGCGCACGCTGCCGTACGCGGATCTCGCATTCGAGATCCTGTCGAAGTTCTGCGACGACGTGCCGGCCGACGACCTGCGCGCGATCACGCGCCGCACGTATACGGCCGCCGTGTACAGCAACACGCGTCACGGCGAGAACGCGTCCGACATCACGCCGCTGAAGACGCTCGGCACCGAGAACGGTGCGGCGCTGTCGCTGCTCGAACTGTCGAACGGCCCGACGCTCGCGTTCAAGGACATGGCGATGCAGTTGCTCGGCAACCTGTTCGAGTACACGCTCGCGAAGCACGGCCAAACGCTGAATATCCTCGGCGCGACGTCGGGCGACACCGGCAGCGCGGCCGAATACGCGATGCGCGGCAAGGCCGGCGTGCGCGTGTTCATGCTGTCGCCGCACAAGAAGATGAGCGCGTTCCAGACGGCGCAGATGTTCAGCCTGCAGGATCCGAACATCTTCAACCTCGCGGTCGAAGGCGTGTTCGACGATTGCCAGGACATCGTGAAGGCCGTGTCGAACGATCATGCGTTCAAGGCGCGGCAGAAGATCGGCACCGTCAACTCGATCAACTGGGCGCGCGTCGTCGCGCAGGTCGTGTACTACTTCAAGGGCTACTTCGCGGCGACGCGGTCCAACGACGAGCGCGTGTCGTTTACGGTGCCGTCGGGCAATTTCGGCAACGTCTGCGCGGGCCACATCGCGCGGATGATGGGGTTGCCGATCGCGAAGCTGGTGGTCGCGACCAACGAGAACGACGTGCTCGACGAGTTCTTCCGCACCGGCGCGTATCGCGTGCGCAGCGCCGAGAACACCTATCACACGAGCAGCCCGAGCATGGACATCTCGAAGGCATCCAACTTCGAGCGCTTCGTGTTCGACCTGCTCGGCCGCGATCCGGCCCGCGTGATGCAACTGTTCCGCGACGTCGAGGAGAAGGGCGGCTTCGATCTCGCGGCGAGCGGCGATTTCGCGCGCGTCGCCGAATTCGGTTTCGTGTCCGGCCGCAGCAGCCACGCCGACCGTATCGCGACGATTCGCGACGTGTTCTCGCGCTACGACACGATGATCGATACGCATACGGCCGACGGTGTGAAGGTCGCGCGCGAGCATCTGGAGGCCGGCGTGCCGATGGTCGTGCTCGAGACGGCGCAGCCGATCAAGTTCGGCGAGACGATCCGCGAAGCGCTCGATCGCGAAGCCGAGCGGCCGGCCGCATTCGACGGGCTCGAGGCGCTGCCGCAGCGCTTCGAGGTCGTGAAGGCCGATGCGCAGCAGGTGAAGGACTTCATCGCCGCCCATACGGGCGCATGACGCGCGGCCGGGCCTGGGGGCCCGGTCGTGCAGGGCGGCCGGAATGCCGATTCGTCGAACGGATCGGGGTTCCGGCCGTTTCGTTTGGCCCGCGGCATCGCAGGTGGCGCGAAACGCGTGCCAAATCCGCGGGTTCGCGCCGATCACAGTCTTCGCATGTCCGCCATATCGCACGCCCGCGTGGCGGCGTCGCTACAATGACGTACTGACTCCAACGATTCCCGATTCCATCGATGTCGAACCCGAATCCCGCGGCGCCGCGCGCGCCGATGCTGTCGACCGCCGAGGCGCTCGCCGCGCTGCTCGATGCCGCGCAGCCGCTGCCCGGCGCCGAAACCGTCGCCACGCTCGACGCGCTCGGCCGCGTGCTGGCGGCCGACGTGAGTTCGCCGCTCGACGTGCCGCCGATGCATACGAGCGCGATGGACGGTTATGCGGTGCGCGTCGCCGACCTGCTGCACGGCGATCGACGCTTGCCGGTGTCGCAGCGCATTCCGGCCGGCCATCCGGCCGCGCCGCTCGCGGCCGGCACGGCCGCGCGGATCTTCACCGGCGCGACGGTGCCGCCCGGCGCCGACGCCGTCGTGATGCAGGAGCAGACGTCGGCCGACGGCGACGCGGTCGAGATCCTCCACACGCCGAAGGCCGGCGAATGGATCACCGCGCAGGGCGCGGACATCCGGCAGGGTGCGGTGATCCTGCCGGCCGGCACGCGGCTCACGCCGCAGGCGCTCGGCCTGGCCGCATCGGTCGGCTGCGCGCAACTGTCGGTCGCACGGCGGATTCGCGTGGCGGTGTTCTTCACCGGCGACGAACTGACGATGCCCGGCGAGCCGCTGAAGCCCGGTGCGATCTACAACTCGAACCGCTTCACGCTGCGCGGGCTGCTCGAGCGGCTCGGCTGCCACGTGACCGACTACGGGATCGTGCCCGACTCGCTGGCCGCGACGCGCGACACGCTGCGCGAGGCCGCCCGCGATCACGACGTGATCCTGACGAGCGGCGGCGTGTCGGTCGGCGACGAGGACCACGTGAAGCCGGCCGTCGAGGCCGAAGGGCGGCTCGCGCTGTGGCAGATCGCGATGAAGCCCGGCAAGCCGCTCGCGTACGGCGCGGTGCGCCGCGGCGACGAGCGCGCCGACGCGCATTTCATCGGGCTGCCCGGGAACCCCGTCTCGAGCTTCGTCACGTTCCTGCTGTTCGTGCGGCCGTTCCTGCTGCGCCTGTCCGGCGTGCGCGACGTCGCGCCGCGCGCGTTGTCGCTGCGTGCCGATTTTTCGCAGAGCAAGGGCGACCGGCGCAACGAATTTCTGCGTGCGCGCGTCAATGCGGCCGGCGGCCTCGACCTGTTCCCGAACCAGAGCTCGGCCGTGCTCACGTCGACGGTCTGGGGCGACGGCCTGATCGACAATCCGCCGCAGCACGCGATCAGCGCAGGCGAGACCGTGCGTTTCATCCCGTTTTCCGAATTGCTGTCGTAACGCGGCGGCTCCCCGAACCATGAAGATTCAGCTGAAATTTTTTGCAAGCGTGCGTGAAGCCCTGGGCGTGGCCGACGAAGAAGCCGACGTGCCGGACAGCGTGACGACCGTCGGCGACGTGCGCGCGTGGCTGCGCGTGCGCGGCGGCGCGTGGGCCGAGACGCTCGCCGAAGGGCGCGCATTGCGCATGGCCTGCAACCACGAGATGACCGACCCCGACACGCGGCTCACCGAAGGGTGCGAGGTCGCGTTCTTCCCGCCGGTGACGGGCGGTTGAGGCTTGCAGGGGACCCGGGCAAGCGTTGAAGCGCTCACTCGGGGCGACCGCGAAGCATGGGACCCGAGTAAGCGCTGAAGCGCCAACTCGGGTCGACAGCGATGCATGGGACCCGAGTAAGCGCTAAAGCGCTAACTCGGGTCGACAGGAGCAGACGATGGCTATGGTGCGAGTCCAGACCGACGATTTCGATCTGAATGCCGAAGTGGCGGCGTTGCGCGCGCGCAACCCGAAGATCGGCGCGGTCGCGTGCTTCGTCGGCACGGTGCGCGACCTGAACGAAGGCGATGCGGTCGCCGTCATGGAACTCGAGCACTATCCGGGCATGACCGAGAAGGCGCTCGAGAAGATCGCGGCCGAGGCCGGCCGCCGCTGGCCGGGCATCGACGTCGCGATCGTGCATCGGGTCGGCAGGCTGCTGCCCCTCGATCAGATCGTGATGGTCGCGACGGTCGCGTCGCACCGCGGCGATGCGTTCGCGTCGTGCGAGTTCGTGATGGACTATCTGAAGACCGAAGCGCCGTTCTGGAAAAAGGAAACGACGCCGGACGGCGAGCGCTGGGTCGATGCGCGCAGCACCGACGACGCCGCGCTCGCGCGCTGGGGCATCGAGTCGGGCAACGCGCCGCGCTGAGCGCGGCACCCGGGCGATGCGGCGAGGTGCCGCATGCGCGCCATCGTCGTGCGTGACGGGCGTTACGCGTCCGGGTCGACGCCGCGCCCGATGATCTTCGCCGGAAACGGCTCGCCGCGGGCGCGCGACGGCAACCCATGCGGATCGTCGCCCGTATCGCGGCGGCGCGGCGCGATCGCGTCGAGAAGCGCCTGCTGCTCGGGCGGAATCCGGTAGTCCCAACCGAACCGGCTCAACTGCAGGCTCTGCGCGATCCGCAATGCAGGCTCCATGAAACGGATCGCCGCGGGCGGCGCGTAGCGCGCGTCGACGGTCTTCAGGAACAGCGACAGCCAGCGGCTGAAATGGGCCGGCTCGATCCCGTCGAGCGGCTGGTGCGCTTGCTGCACGTTGCCGCGATAGCCCTTGGTGCCGAGCACGAGGCTCGACCAGAACGTCACCATCTTCGGCAGATGATCGTCCCAGCGCCCGGCCAGCTTCGCGTCGAACACGGGCCCGAGCAGCGGATCGGCGCGCACGCGGTCGTAGAACGCGTAGACGAGGTCGCGGATGTTGTCTTCGGTCGGCTCGGCGTCGCGAGGGCGGGCCGGTGCGGGTTCGGGTGAGGCGGGCAGGGCAGTCATGACAAAAAAGGGGCCGGTGGATCGGGGCGGCGGCGCGGGCGACGAGCAGGACGCCGGCCGGATTTTGACGCAAAATAGCGTCCTGTAGCCCCTGAAAACGTGTAGATACTGCGCATCTTATTGCGCGCACGCGCTTCCGGCAACCCGCGGCCGCGCCACGGCACCGTCATCGGCCCTGCACGCATCGAGAGCCGCCCGGCTGAGGTAATCGGGGCGCGATCGATCTTTCCCGTATTCGCTCATGAGACTCACCGACTACACCGACTATTCGCTACGCGTGATGCTGTACCTGGCCGTGCGCGGTGAAGGGCTCGCGACCATCCAGGAGATCTCGGACGCGTACGACATCTCGAAGAACCATCTGATGAAAGTCGTCCAGCGGCTCGGCGAACTGGGCTGGGTCGACACCGTTCGCGGCCGCAACGGCGGGTTGCGGCTGTTTGCCGATTCGCTGGAACTGACGGTCGGCCAGGTCGTGCGGGCGACCGAGAACGACTTCGCGCTGGTCGGCTGCTTTTCGCCCGACGGCAGCGAGTCGCGCGGCTGCGTGATCGAGCCGCAGTGCCGGCTGAAGGGTGTGCTGGCGGCCGCGCGCGATGCGTTCTTCGCGGAACTCGATCGTCACACGCTGGGCGACCTGGCCGAGCCCGCGTCACCGCTCATGGCGCTGCTCGGCATCCGTCCGGTCGCGCTCGTGCGTGCCGCGCCGGAGCCGGACGACGCGCCGGCCGCCGCCGAGCCGTCGTCGAAGGCCCACTGACACACGGGCGCCGCGCGCCGACTCCGCCCCCCTCATCACACCGCTGGACCGTTTTCAGGCTATCCGGCAATTTTTGCGCTGAATCAACCCGAATTTCGCTTGAAAGCCGCATGACCATCCTCATCTTGGTGGTAATCGAAAATTGGAGGTCTCGACTAAATGAGAATCGACAAGCTCACCACCAAGTTCCAGGAAGCACTCGCGGACGCGCAAAGCCTTGCGGCCGGCCGCGACAATCAATACATCGAACCCGTTCACGTGCTGGCGGCGCTCGTCGCGCAGCAGGACGGCTCGGCCCGCTCGCTGATGTCGCGCGCGGGCGTGCACGTGCAGGCGCTGCAAGGCGCGCTGAACGAAGCGATCTCGCGCCTGCCGCAAGTGACGGGCACGGGCGGCGACATCCAGATCGGCCGTGAATTGGCCGGGCTGCTGAACCAGGCCGACAAGGAAGCGCAGAAGCTCAACGACACGTTCATCGCGAGCGAGATGTTCCTGCTCGCCGTGTCCGACGACAAGGGCGAGGCCGGCAAGCTCGCACGCCAGCACGGCCTCACGCGCAAGTCGCTCGAAGCCGCGATCGCCGCGGTGCGCGGCGGTTCGCAGGTGCACAGCCAGGACGCGGAAAGCCAGCGCGAGGCGCTGAAGAAATACACGGTCGACCTGACCGAGCGCGCCCGCGCGGGCAAGCTCGATCCGGTGATCGGCCGCGACGACGAAATCCGCCGCTCGATCCAGATCCTGCAGCGCCGCACCAAGAACAACCCGGTGCTGATCGGCGAGCCGGGTGTCGGCAAGACCGCGATCGTCGAAGGGCTCGCGCAGCGGATCGTCAACGGCGAAGTGCCCGAGACGCTGAAGGGCAAGCGCGTGCTGTCGCTCGACATGGCCGCGCTGCTCGCCGGCGCGAAGTATCGCGGCGAGTTCGAGGAGCGCCTGAAGGCGGTGCTCAACGACATCGCGAAGGACGAAGGGCAGACGATCGTGTTCATCGACGAGATCCACACGATGGTCGGGGCAGGCAAGGCCGAAGGCGCGATGGACGCGGGCAACATGCTGAAGCCGGCGCTGTCGCGCGGCGAGCTGCACTGCATCGGCGCGACCACGCTCGACGAATACCGCAAGTACATCGAGAAGGACGCCGCGCTCGAGCGCCGCTTCCAGAAGGTGCTCGTCGACGAGCCGAGCGTCGAGGCGACGATCGCGATCCTGCGCGGGCTGCAGGAGAAGTACGAACTGCACCACGGCGTGGACATCACCGACCCGGCGATCGTCGCCGCGGCCGAGCTGTCGCATCGCTACATCACCGACCGCTTCCTGCCCGACAAGGCCATCGACCTGATCGACGAAGCCGCTTCGAAGATCAAGATGGAAATCGATTCGAAGCCCGAAGAGATGGACAAGCTCGACCGTCGTCTGATCCAGCTGAAGATCGAGCGCGAAGCGGTGAAGAAGGAGCAGGACGAAGCGTCGCAGAAGCGCCTGCAGCTGATCGAGGAAGAGATTGACCGCCTCGGCCGCGAATATGCGGACCTGGAGGAGATCTGGACCGCCGAGAAGGCCGCGGTGCAGGGCAGCGCGCAGCTCAAGGAAGAGATCGAGAAAGTGCGGGCGGACATCGCGCGCCTGCAGCGTGAAGGCAAGCTGGAAAAGGTCGCCGAGCTGCAGTACGGCAAGCTGCCGCAGCTCGAGTCGCAACTGAAGCAGGTCACGCAGGCCGAAGAGCAGGAGCAGCACAACCCGACCCGCCCGCGCCTGCTGCGCACGCAGGTCGGCGCCGAGGAAATCGCGGAGGTCGTGTCGCGTTCGACGGGCATTCCCGTGTCGCGGATGATGCAGGGCGAACGCGAGAAGCTGCTGCACATCGAGGAAAAGCTGCACGAGCGCGTGGTCGGCCAGGACGAAGCGATCAGCGCGGTGGCCGATGCGATCCGTCGCTCGCGCGCAGGTCTCGCCGATCCGAACCGTCCGTACGGCTCGTTCCTGTTCCTCGGCCCGACGGGTGTCGGCAAGACCGAGCTGTGCAAGGCGCTGGCGTCGTTCCTGTTCGATTCGGAAGAGCACCTGATTCGCATCGACATGAGCGAGTTCATGGAGAAGCACAGCGTCGCGCGGCTGATCGGCGCGCCGCCGGGCTATGTCGGCTACGAGGAAGGCGGCTACCTGACGGAAGCCGTGCGTCGCAAGCCGTACAGCGTGATCCTGCTCGACGAGATCGAGAAGGCGCATCCGGACGTGTTCAACGTGCTGCTGCAGGTGCTCGACGACGGCCGCATGACCGACGGGCAGGGGCGCACGGTCGACTTCAAGAACACGGTGATCGTGATGACGTCGAACCTCGGCTCGCAGGTGATCCAGGCGATGACGGGGGCGCCGCAGGAAGAGATCAAGGACGCCGTGTGGCTCGAGGTGAAGCAGCACTTCCGTCCCGAGTTCCTGAACCGGATCGACGACGTCGTCGTGTTCCATGCGCTCGACCGCAGCAACATCGAGTCGATCGCGAAGATCCAGCTCGCGCGCCTGCACGACCGGCTCGCGAAGCTCGACATGGCGCTCGACGTGTCGCCCGCGGCGCTCGAGCAGATCGGGAAGGTCGGCTACGATCCGCTGTTCGGCGCCCGGCCGCTGAAGCGCGCGATCCAGCAGGAGATCGAGAACCCGGTCGCGAAGCTGATCCTCGCCGGCCGCTTCGGCCCGAAGGACGTGATCCCGGTCGACGTCAACGACGGCCAGTTCGTGTTCGACCGCGTCGTTCACTGACACTGATCGCCTGCCGATCGGCAGCGTGCCCGGTTCGCACCGGGCGCAAAAACGAACACCCCGCCTCGGCGGGGTGTTTGCTTATGGAGCGGCCGAACGGGCCGCCCGGTCGCGGCGGGCGCTCAGGCCTGCTTGTTGCCGCCGAACATGCCGGCGAGCTGCGTGAGCGTGCCGAGCACGTTCGCCGTGTCGACCTGGCCGCCGGCCGGGACTTCGCCGTTCGGCGTCGCATGGTTCACGACGTGCGGCAGCACCTGCGCGAGGATCGACGAGGCCTGCGCCGGATCGATGCCGACCTTGCTCGCGAGCGAGCCGACGACGTCCGAGCCCAGCACGTTCTGCAGCGTGTCCGGCGAGATCGGCTGGTTTTCGCCGTTGCCGACCCACGAACCGATCACGTCGCCGGCGCCGCCGGCCTTGAACTTCTCGATCAGCCCGTTCAGGCCGCCCGGCTGGTTGTTGATGAATTCGAGCGCGGTCGCGATCAGCGCGCTTTGCGAATTGCCGCCGGCCTGGCCGCCGATCAGACCGCCAACGATGTCGAGGAGACCCATGGTTCTTCACCTTCACTGAAAAGGGCGCCGTGACGACGGCGCCCGTTGAACGAATGCCGCGCGCACGCCGTCGCGCGCGCGGCGCACATCAGGCGCCCGACGCCGCGGCGGCGGAGGCTGCCTTGTCCTTCTTGCTCTTCTTCTTACCCTTCGTCGCCTTCGTGGACGACGCGGCCGCCGGTGCGCTCGCACCCGCGTCGGCGGATGCCGCGGCAGCCGCTGCCGCCTTTTCCTTCTTCGATGCACGCTTGGTCTTGGCCGGCTTGGCCGCCGCTTCCGGTGCGCTCGCCGTCGGCGCGGGCGCCGCGGTCGTCGTGCCGGCCGTCGCGGTCGTGGACGTCGATGCGGTGCCTGCCGACGTCGTGGTCGACGTGGTCGCGGACGTCGTCGCGGCCGGCTTCGACAGCTTCACGCCCTTCGGCGGCGTCGACGCGCCGCCGATCGTCAGGCCGTTTTCCTCGAGATGCCCGACCGACTTCGTGCCGAGGCCCTTCACGCGATTCGCGAGATCGTCGGCGTCCTTGAACGGGCCGTTCTTGGTGCGTTCGTCGATGATCGCCTTCGACTTCACGGGCCCGAGACCCTTCACGGATTCGAGCGCGGCCTGGTCGGCCGTGTTGACTTCGACGGCCGCGGCAAGGCCGGCGGCGAGCGACAGCGATAGCGCGACGAACAGCATCAGCAGCTTTTTCAGCATGGCAAGGGCTCCCTGGTTCTGACGGATGAATGGCTGTTGCAACGGACGACGGGGCGCGAGATGGCCGGGCGTCGCCGTTAAGCATAGGACAAATGCGTGCCCTTTTTAAGACAAGCTGACCGAATCTTGCTGAAGGCTTGCGGTGCTGTAAAGGCCGAAACCGATGCCATGCGCCGATTTTGACCATTCTTTACGGTGTCGCCGGTTGTCGCGACGCTGGCTGTTCGACAACGCTTGACTTAGAGTGAACTCTAACTCCTAACCTTGTTCCTGCCATGTCGAAAACCGTTTCCCAACCCACCGCCGCCGGTCCGCTGACGATCGGGCAAGTCGCCGAACTGACGGGCGTGTCGACGCACACCTTGCGGTATTACGAGCAGGCCGGCCTGCTGCGCGCGATTTCGCGCACGGCGGCCGGGCACCGGCTCTATGCGCCGGCCGACCTCGACTGGCTGGACTTCGTGATGCGCCTGAAGGCGACCGGCATGCCGATCGCGCAGATGCAGGCGTTCGCGGTGCTGCGCGAGCAGGGCGAATCGACGTTCGGCGCGCGGCGCGACTTGCTGGTCGCGCATCGCGACGCGGTGCGCGCGCATATCGCGGAGCTGCAGGCGAGCCTCGATGCGATCGGCGAGAAGATCGCGTACTACGAGGCGCGGGAACGGGAAACGGCACGACGGGCGAATCCTTCTCACGCTTTATCGGAACAGGACGGACACGATGGAACAACTCGTTGAGGATCGCTACACGCGCGGCTGGAACAAACTCAAGGAAATCGACGGCGAAGTGGGCGAACGCGTGATCGCGGCGCTTGCGCCGATCGCGCCGGACTTCGCGCGGCTGCTGGTCGAATTCAGCTTCGGAGACATCTACAGCCGGCCGCAACTCGACCTGAGGGCGCGCGAAATCGCGACGATCGCCGCGCTGGCCGCGCTCGGCAACGCGCAGCCGCAATTGAAGGTGCATATCGAGGCCGCGCTGAACGTCGGCTGCACGCGCGACGAGATCGTCGAGGTGTTCATGCAGATGGCCGTGTACGCGGGGATGCCGGCCGCGCTCAACGCGCTGTTCGCCGCGCGCGAAGTGTTCACGCGCCGCGACGAGGCGGCCGGCGTGGCGGACGACGCGAACGAAGTGGCCGGGCAGCCCGCCTGACGAAGCGTGCGCGCGTGCGTCACGCACGGTGCGGCGCGACGATCCGGTACTTCGCGATGCGCCGGTACAGTGTCGCGCGCGACATGCCGAGCGCGCGGGCGGCCGCGTCGGGCCGCCAGCGATGCGCGGTGAGCGCGGCGACGATGCGGCCGCGCTCGTCGTCCGGCAGCGCGCCCGCCGGGGCGCCGCCGAGTTGCGCGGCGAGGTCGGCCGGCAGGTCGCGCCGCGTTACGCGCGCGGCGTCGCATACCGCGCACGCATAGCGCAACACGTTGCGCAGTTGGCGCACGTTGCCCGGCCATGGGTACGCGGCGAGCTGTTCGGCGAGCGTCGCGTCGAGCGTGAGCACGTGGCCGGTCGCCTGCGCTTCCTCGGCGAATACGGCGGCGATCACGTCGCGCACGTCCGCGCGTTCGCGCAACGGCGGCAGGTCGAACGTCGCGCCGCTCAACCGGTAGTACAGGTCTTCGCGGAACGTGCCGTCGGCCACCATCCGGGGGAGATCGCGGTGGGTCGCGCAGATCACGTCGAGGTCGACGCGCACGGGCGTATCGCTGCCGAGCGGCACCACCTCGCCGTCGGCCAGTACGCGCAACAGACGCGTCTGCAGCGCGAGCGGCATGTCGCCGATTTCATCGAGAAACAGCGTACCGCCGTCGGCGAGCGCGATCTTGCCGCGCGCGCCGTGCTTGCGTGCGCCGGTGAACGCGCCGGCCGCATAACCGAACAGTTCGCTCTCGATCAGCGCTTCCGGCAGCGCGCCGCAGTTGACGGCGATGAACGGCCGCGCGCGCCGTGCGCCGGCGTCGTGGATCGCGCGGGCGAACACTTCCTTGCCCGCGCCGGTTTCGCCGAGCACGAGGATCGGCAGCCGCTTGCTCGCGACCCGCAGCGCGAGTTCCGCCTGTTGCGCGATGTGCGGGTCGCTGCTGTTCAGGAACGGCGTGAGCGCGCCGACGTGACGCGGCGCGGCGGTGCCCGGGCGGCGCGATGCCGCGCCGGGTTCGCGGCCGGCGCGCCGTAGCGGCGCACGCAGCCGCGCGTAGAGCGGCGCGCCGGTCGCGCGCAGCCGCAGCGCGACGATCGCATCGAGCCGCGCGGCGTCGCGCAGCGGCATCTCGGTCGCATCGAAGATCTCGTCGATATGGCGCGGCTCGCGCAACGCCGGCAGCGCGTCGCGCGCGTGCCGGTTCGCGGCGACGATGTTGCCGCATTCGTCGAACGCGATCAGCCACTCGGGCTGCGCCTCGACGTAGTGACGGTTCGGATGCCCGAACAATATCCAGTGCTGCGCGGTGCTGTGCACGAAGTAGCCGTCCTCGATCAGCGCCGCGCTCTGCCGCACGAGCTGGTAGACGAGGCGCTGGCTGTCGCGGCCGTCCGGCGAGTGCACGGCCGACGCGTCGAGCACGCCGATCAGTTCGCCGCCCGGCGAGAAGATCGGCGCCGCGCTGCACGTGAGCGTCGTGAACGCCGCGCGAAAGTGATCGGTCTTGTGCACGGTGATGGGTGCGAGATCGGTCAGCACGCTCGCGACGCCGCAGGTGCCTTCCTCGCTTTCCGACCAGCACGAGCCGATGTGCAGCCCCGCGTGACGGAAGTCGTTGCGGCGTTCGCGGTCGATCCGGTAGTCGATCGTCACGCCGTGCGCGTCGGTCAGCATCACGCAGTAGTCGGCGACGCGGACCATGTCGTGCAGCCGCGTCAGGCACTGGCCCGACGCGCGCAGGAAGGCTTCTTCCTTGTCGCGTACTTCGCGCAGCTCCGCCGCGGTCAGCACGCGCGGGCCGATCGACGAAGCGGGGTCGAGACGGTAGCGCTCCAGCGACCGCTGCCACGACGACACGAGGCGCGCGGAATCCGCCGGCGCGGGCAGGCGTCCGGCGAGCGCGCCAAGGACACGGTCGGCGTGCTGGGCCTGGGGGACGGCGTAGGGCATGGTCGGCTCCGGTTCCGTACGGCGGGATGTCGCCGTTCTTGTAGCACATCCGGTCCGGCGGATCACATTGCATCGCAGCACGCGATGCGCGTGAGACGGTCGTCTCACCGATATCGCAGCACGTCTCGCGTCATTGAGACGGCCGGATGCATGGGGTGCGGCCCGACGCCGCCTGCGCGACGCCGCGCGAACGCTGGGTTTGCGGCGGAACGTCGCGCAGGCGCGAGCGCCGCGACGATCGCGTTCGCCGTATCGGCGACGTGAGACGTCCCGGCGAATTCGATGCGCGCCGTGTCGTCACGGTCGCGCATTCCGAACCCGCGCAGGCCCGCCGCGCCAGTGCGGACGCGGGTTTCGCGGCCGTCGCACGCACGATGGCACGCCGCTTGCAGAGATGAGGGCAAGCCGGCGCGATCGCATCGGCGACGGCGATCCGCCGCCCGTCGATGGCGGCGGACGAAACAGGCGGAGCCGGCGCGCGCCAATGCGCGGGCCCTGCCGACTGGATGGAGACAAACCCGTGACGACGCCCGTTACCGTCGGCGTGATCGCGAACCCCGCGTCGGGGCGCGACATCCGCCGCCTCACGACGCATGCATCCGTGTTTCCGACCGCGGAGAAGGCGAACATGATCGTGCGCCTGCTGGCCGGCCTCGGCGCGATGGGCGTCGAGCGCGTGCTGACGCTGCGCGACCGCACGGGCATCGCGACGCTGCTGCTGCGCGCGATCGACACGCATCGCGCGGTCGCGCCGCACGAGCGCTGGCCCGAGGTCGAATTCGTCGACCTGCCGATCACCGATACCGTCGCCGACACGCAGGCCGGCGCGGCCTATCTGCACCGGATGGACGTGTCGCTGATCGTCGTGCTCGGCGGCGACGGCACCCATCGCGCGGTGGCCGCGCATTGCGGCGCGACGCCGCTCGTCGCGCTGTCCACCGGCACCAACAACGCGTTCCCCGAACATCGCGAGGCGACCGTCGCCGGCGTCGCGGCAGGGCTCGCCGCGAGCGGCGCGGTGCCGGCCGAGGTCGCGTTCGTGCGCAACAAGCGGCTCGTCGTGCGCTGTGTCGCGGGCGCGCAGCCGGGGCGCGAAGAGATCGCGCTCGTCGACGTGTGCGCCGCGCGGCAGCGCTTCGTCGGCGCGCGCGCGATCTCCGGCTCCGACGACATCGACTCGCTCTACCTGACGTTCGCGGAACCGGACGGCATCGGCCTGTCCGCGCTCGGCGGCGCATGGGCGCCGTTGGAACGCAGCGCGCCGCACGGGCTTGCAATGCGCTTCGCGCAAGCCGGCAACGCGGCCGGCACGCCGCTCGTCGCGCCGATCGCGCCGGGGCGCGTCGACCGTGTCGTGATGCGCAGTTGCGAGCGGCTCGAGCCGGGTGCGTGGCACGCGATTCCGTTCGAGCGCGGCACGCTCGCGTTCGACGGCGAGCGCGAGATCGAGGTCGCGCGCGGCGATCGCTACGAGATTTCGCTCGATTGGCGCGGGCCGTTGACGGTCGACGTCGGCCGCACGCTGCGCTACGCATCGTCGCGGCAATTGCTGCGCGACGCCGGTGCGCGGCACGAGTGAACGCCAAAGTCCGCCGTCGCGGCTTGGCCGGGGCGGCATTCGCAGTCAGACCTACCCAGGAGACACACATGACCGCTTCGACACAGCTCAGCAGGGACACGCTGCTGGACGCCTACCGGCTGATGCGCACGATCCGCGAATTCGAGGAACGTCTGCACGTCGAATTCGCGACCGGCGAGATTCCCGGCTTCGTTCATCTGTACGCGGGCGAGGAGGCGTCCGCCGTCGGCACGATGCTGCACCTCGGCCTCGACGACTACGTGGCCACCACGCACCGCGGCCACGGCCATTGCATCGCGAAGGGCGTCGACGTGCACGGGATGATGGCCGAAATCTACGGCAAGAAGACGGGCGTCTGCCACGGCAAGGGCGGCTCGATGCACATCGCCGACCTGTCGATGGGGATGCTCGGCGCGAACGGGATCGTCGGCGCGGGCGGCCCGCTCGTGTGCGGCGCGGCGCTCGCGGCCAAGCACAGGAAGACGGGTGGCGTCGGCGTGTGCTTCTTCGGCGACGGCGCGTCGAACCAGGGCGTGATCTTCGAATCGATGAACCTCGCGTCGGTGTGGCGGCTGCCCGCGATCTTCGTCGCCGAAAACAACGGCTATGCGGAAGCGACGTCGTCGAGCTGGTCGGTTGCGACCGACAACATCGCCGATCGGGCGAACGGGTTCGGGATGCCGGGCGTGATCGTCGACGGCTTCGACTTCTTCGCGGTGCACGAGGCGCTGGGCGAGGCCGTCGAGCGTGCGCGCAACGGCGGCGGCCCGACGCTCGTCGAGGTGAAGTTCACGCGCTACTTCGGCCATTTCGAGGGCGATGCGCAAACCTACCGCGCGCCAGGCGAAGTGCAGAAGCTGCGCGACGAGAAGGACTGCCTGAAGCATTTCGAAACGCGCGTCGTGCGTGCCGAAGCGCTGACCGCCGACGACCTGCGCGCGATCGACGCCCAGGTGAAGGCGCTGATCGACGACGCGGTCGCGCAGGCGAAGGCGGCGCCGCTGCCGGATGCCGCCGACCTGCTCGCCGACGTCTACGTGTCGTATCCGTGAGCGCGGGTTGACCCGGCGGCCGACATGGCGAACCGAACATTCCAGGAGACAGACATGGCAAGGAAGATCACTTATTCGCAGGCGATCAACGAGGCGCTCGCGCAGGAAATGGCGCGCGACGACAGCGTGATCGTGATGGGCGAGGACAACGCGGGCGGCGCGGGCGCGCCGGGCGAGGATGACGCGTGGGGCGGCGTGCTCGGCGTGACGAAGGGGTTGTTCCACAAGTTTCCGGGCCGCGTGCTCGATACGCCGCTGTCGGAGGGCGGCTACATCGGCGCGGCGGTCGGCGCGGCCGCGTGCGGGATGCGGCCCGTCGCGGAACTGATGTTCGTCGACTTCATGGGCGTGTGCTTCGACCAGATCTTCAACCAGGCCGCGAAATTCCGCTACATGTTCGGCGGCAAGGCCGTGACGCCGGTCGTGATCCGCGCGATGTACGGCGCCGGCCTGCGCGCGGCCGCGCAGCACTCGCAGATGCTCACGTCGCTGTTCACGCACATCCCGGGGCTGAAGGTCGTGTGCCCGTCGACGCCGTACGACGCGAAGGGGCTGCTGATCCAGGCGATCCGCGACAACGATCCCGTGATCTTCCTCGAACACAAGCTGCTTTATACGCGCGAGGGCGATGTCCCGGAGGAATCCTATGCGATTCCGTTCGGCGAGGCGAACGTGACGCGCGACGGCGACGACGCGACGATCGTCACGTACGGCCGGATGGTGCATCTCGCGATGGACGCGGCCGCGACGCTCGCGAAGGACGGCATCCAGTGCGACGTGATCGACCTGCGCACGACGTCGCCGCTCGACGAGGAAACGATTCTCGAGAGCGCCGGGCGTACCGGGCGCGTGGTGGTCGTCGACGAAGCGAACCCGCGCTGCTCGATCGCGACCGACATCGCCGCGCTCGTCGCGCAGCGCGCGTTCCGCTCGCTGAAGGCGCCGATCGAGCTCGTCACCGCGCCGCATACGCCCGCGCCGTTCGCCGGCGTGCTGGAAGACCTGTATATCCCGTCCGCCGATGCGATTGCGCAGGCGGTCCTGAAGACGAGGAGCTGACACGATGTCGATTCACATGATCACGATGCCCAAGTGGGGGCTGTCGATGGAGCAGGGGCAGGTCAACGGCTGGCTGAAGGCGATCGGCGAACGCGTGACGAAGGGCGACGAGGTGCTCGACGTCGAGACCGACAAGATCTCGTCGGGCGTCGAGTGCGCGTTCGACGGCACGCTGCGCCGGCAGGTCGCGCAGGAGGGCGAGACGCTGCCCGTCGGCGCGCTGCTCGGCGTCGTCGCGGCCGCCGATGCGAGCGACGCCGACATCGATGCGGCGATCGCCGACTTCCAGCGCGATTTCGTGCCGAGCGCGGCTGCCGACGAGGCGGCCGGCCCGCAGCCGGAGAAGGCGCAGATCGGCGGCCGCACGATCCGCTTCCTGAAGCTGGGCGACGGTGCGGGCACGCCGGCCGTGCTGATCCACGGCTTCGGCGGCGACCTGAACAACTGGCTGTTCAATCACGCCGATCTCGCCGCGCACCGGCCGGTGTGGGCGCTCGATCTGCCCGGCCACGGCGAGTCGGGCAAGGCGGTCGAGACCGGCAGCCTCGACGAGCTGGCCGACGCGGTGTTCGCGCTGCTCGATGCGCAGCACATCGAGCGCGCGCACCTGATCGGCCATTCGATGGGCGGCGCGGTCGCGATGACGGCGGCCGAGCGTGCGCCGCAACGCGTCGCATCGCTCACGCTGATCGCGAGCGCGGGGCTCGGCGCCGACATCAACCGCGCGTACATCGACGGCTTCGTCGCCGGCAACAGCCGCAACACGCTGAAGCCGCACCTCGGCGCGCTGTTCGCGGACAACGCGCTGGTCACGCGGCAGCTCGTCGAGGATCTCGTCAAGTACAAGCGGCTCGAAGGCGTGCAGGCCGCGCTCGAGAAAATCGCGCATGCCGCGTTCGACGGCGCCACGCAGCGGCGCGTGTTCCGCGACCGGCTCGCGACGCTTGCGCCGCGCACGCTCGTGATCTGGGGCGAGCGCGACCAGGTGATTCCCGCGCAGCATGCGCAGGGTTTGCCGGACGGCGTGCGCGCCGAGGTGATCGCCGGCAGCGGCCACATGGTGCAGATGGAGGCGGCCGCCGACGTGAACCGCCTGATCGTCGCGTTCCTCGGAGACTGACGATGGCCGCCGCGCTCGAACGACCCAGCCTCACGGCGCTCGGCCAGCCCGGCGCGCGAAGTCGCGACAAGCTCGCGCGCATTCCGGTGCGCGTCGAGCCCGCGGCCGGCGCGGTCTTGCCGAAGCCGTCGTGGCTGCGCGCACGGCCGATGATGAGCGCGGCGGTGGCCGACATGGCCGCCGTGCTGCGCGAGCATCGGCTGCATTCCGTCTGCGAGGAGGCGATGTGTCCGAACATCGGCGAATGCTTCGCGCAGCGCACCGCGACCTTCATGATCATGGGCGGGCTGTGTACGCGGCGGTGCGCGTTCTGCGATGTCGCGCACGGCCGTCCCGAGCCGCTCGATCCCGGCGAGCCCGCGCGGCTGGCCGACGCGGCGGCGTCGCTCGGGTTGCGCTACGTCGTGATCACGTCGGTCGACCGCGACGACCTGCGCGACGGCGGCGCCGCGCATTTCGCCGCATGCATCGCGGCGGTGCGCGCGCGCGTGCCGGGCATCGGCGTCGAGGTGCTGACGCCGGACTTCCGCGGCCGCGCGGCCCGTGCGCTCGACGCGTTGTCGTCGGCGTGGCCCGACGTGTTCAATCACAACCTCGAGACGGTGCCGTCGCTGTACCGGGCGGCGCGGCCGGGCGCCGACTATCGCGGCTCGCTCGAGCTGCTCGCGCAGGCGAAGGCCGCGCGGCCGACGCTCGTGACGAAATCGGGACTGATGCTCGGGCTCGGCGAACGCGACGACGAGGTGCGCGACACGCTGCGCGACCTGCGCGCGCACGAGGTCGACGTGCTGACGCTCGGCCAGTATCTCGCGCCGTCGGCGCACCATCTGCCGGTGCGGCGCTACGTGAGTCCGGACGCCTTCGCCGCCTGGCGCGACGAGGCGCTCGCGCTCGGTTTCAGGGAAGTCGTCGCCGGCCCGCTCGTGCGGTCGTCGTATCACGCGGCCGACGTGCTGGAGCGCGCGTAGCGCGCCGTACGTCAGGCCGCGGCGGTGGCGGGCGCGCGGCCGATGTGGCGCAGGTACAGCACGAGCCCCGCGCCCGCCAGCATCAGGCTGACCGTGTTCGCGAACCAGAAGCCGCGCGCGCCGGTCAGCCACGCGGGCGCGATGCCGCCGACGTCGAAGCCGAGCACGTAGCCGCCGCTGAGTCCGACGCCCCACAGCGCGACCGCATAGATCACGGTCGGCACGACCGCCACCTTGTATGCGCGCAGCACGAACGCCGACGTGACCTGCAGCGCATCGAACACGTGGTAGCACGCGACGATCGCGACGAGCGGCATCGCGGCCGCGGCGACGGCCGGGTTCGGCGTATAGCCGCCGATGATCAGCGGGCGCAGCGCGAACACGAGCACGCCGTAGGCGGCCGCCACGCCGCACGCGAACATCACGCTGTGCCGGCCGAGCAGCCGGGCTTCCTCGACGCGTCCGGCGCCGAGCGCGCGCGCGACCAGCGTCGACGCCGCCACGCCGATCGACAGCGGCGTCATGTACAGCACCGCGCCGATGTTGCCGGCGATCTGGTGGCCGGCGAGCGTCGTCGTGCCGAACTGCGCGATGAACAGCGCCATGCATGTGTAGGACGTGACTTCGATCAGGTACGACAGACCCATCGGCACGCCGAGTTTCAGGATCGCCTTCTGGCGCGCCCACACGGGCCAGCAGAAGCGCGAGAAGATCGCGAGCGGCGCGAACACGTCGAGCTTCGCGAGCAGCGCGTAGCCGATCAGCGCGAGCGCCCAGTTGATCAGCGTGCTGGCGAGGCCGCAGCCGGGGCCGCCGAGCGCCGGTACGCCGAAGCCGCCGAAGATGAACCACACGTTCAGCGGAAACTTGAGCAGCAGCGCGCCGATCTGCAGGATCATCGCGAGCCGCGGCTTGCCGGCCGCGTTGGTCAGCGCGTTGTAGATGCGGAAGACGAGGCTGGCGGGCAGCCCGTACGACAGGATGCGCAGGTAGTCGACGGTACGGTCGTGCAGCGCGGCGGGTGCGTGCGCGACGCGCAGCAGCGGTTCGGGAAAATGCAGCAGCAGGAAGCCCGGAATCGAGAGCAGCAGCGCGAGCCACAGCGCCTGGCGCACTTCCTCGCCGATCTCGGCATAGCGCCGCGCGCCGTACAGCTGCCCGGTGATCGGCTGCAGCGCGGACAGGATGCCGGTCAGGCCGATGTAGATCGAGACGTAGATCGACGAGCCGAGCCCCAGCGCGGCGAGATCGACGGCCGAGTAGCGGCCGACCATCGCGGTGTCGATCACGCCGAACGCGATGATCGCGAGCTGGCCGACCAGCACCGGCCACGCGAGACCGACGATCCGGCGGATGTCGCCGAGCATCGTCAATCGGCCGCCTGGCGGCGCGGCGGACGCCGCTTGACGGGCGTCTTCGGCCGTTCGATGCGCTCGTACAGGCGGAAGCGCTCGTCGCGGTCGGCGACGCGGCGGCCTTCCCAGACGAGACGCCACACGTATTGCGACATCGCGCTCGGCTCGCCGAAGTCGGCGCGGTCCTGGCGCAGGATCACGTCGCAGTCGCCGGAGAAATCGAAGTGCATGTTGCCGAAGTACGCGAAGGTCGCGATCTGCGCGTCGCCGAGCCGCACCGGCGAAATGCACTCGTAGTCGGACGGTAGGTGTACGGCGATCTGTTGCGCGACGTCGCGATAGGTGCGGCCGTAGTTGACGATCGGCAGCCACAGCGTCATCAGCAGCACCCACATCAGCGTGGTGCCCGCGCTCGACAGCACGACGCTGCGCCACAGCACCTTCGGCTGTCGCGAGACGCGCCAGCGCACGAGGAAGCACCAGCACACGGTGACGATCACCGCGCAGACGAACGACAGGATCTTGAAATGCGGCTCGTAGCCGGGCACGAGGCGCGCGAGGTTGCGCGCGAGCGGATGCGGGAAGCCGGTGAGCGACGCGAGCCATACGAGCCACACGAAGGTGCCGAGGATCGTGAAGCTCAGCACCGCGAACCAGTCGATCGCGTTGATCGCGCCGCGCTTGAGGGTCGGCAGCGCGAACGTCGCGAGCACCGCGAGCGGCGGCAGCAGCAGCATGTACATGCGGTTCGACTGCTGGCTTTGCAGGATCACGAGCGCGACGAGCGGCACGGCAACCGACAGCGGAATCGCGATGTGCGCACGGCGGCGCATGCCGGCCCAGCTCCACCACGCCCAGATCGCGAGCGGCCACGCGGGCCACGTGAACAGCGGCAGGTTCTTCGCCGCATAGCCGAGCACGGCCGTCGGCGGGCCCGAAAAGCGCATCAGGCTGCCGTGAATCCACTGGTTGAAGAACCAGGCGGCGTCGTCCGGCGCCGCGACGAAGGCGGCGAGCGGCCAGAGCGCGAAGATCGCGGCCGCGAGCGGCACGCCGACCAGCGGCAGGCGCAGGTTGCGCATCTCGGGCGTCACGAGCCACAGCGCGGCCGTGCCCGCGAGCAGCGCGACGACCAGCACCGGGTTGCCGGACAGCGCGACGAGGCCGATCGCGAGGCCCCACCACAGTGCGCCTTGCAGCGGCTTGTCGATGCCGCGCACGATCCCGTAGACGAGCATCGCGATCCACGCGAACTGCGCAAGCTGCGGCGTCGTTTCGTGCCCGCGTTCCGCGAGGCCGAAGCAGGCGACGAGCACCAGCAGCGCGCCGTCCGCGAGCGTGCGGCCGTAGTCGCGCGGCTCGGGTTCGCCGCCGAATGCGTATTTGAACGGTTGAACCTCGGCGCGCCGGCCGAGGAGGTAGGCCGCGTACCAGACGAACGCGCACGCGACGCAGAACAGCACACCGGTGTCGACGCGCGACGCGTTGCTCGCGTCGACCCACGGGCCGAGGCCGCGGATCGACAGCGCGCCGAGCCAGTAGCCGAGCGGCCCGTCGGTCGTGATGAACTTGCCGACCAGGTTCGGCAGCAGCCAGTCGTGCCAGCCGCCCTTGGCCATCGTCCACATCACGCCGAAGCCCGCCGCATCCTCGTTTTTCCACGGGTCGCGACCGAACAGGCCGAACGCCGCGTAAACGCAGCAGAGCGTGAGCAGCAGCCAGCGCGGCAGCGCACGCGTGGCGGAGGCGGTGAGACGGACGACAGGCTTCATGCAGATGAGCGATTTGTTATGGGCGGGCGGCCGGCGCGGTGGCGCGCGGTCGAGCCGGTTTCGAGCATCCGGCATTGTAGTCGCGCCCGCTGTTGTGCGTCAGGTCGTTGCCCGGGCGCGGGATGGCGCTTCCCGGCGAGCAGAGACAAAAAAGGGCAGCCTGGGCTGCCCTTTCGTGCGGTACCGGTGCGTTGCAACCACCGGATCGGTGCAAAGCTTACTTTGCTGCAGCCTTGCCGTTCGCGCGTGCGCCGAACTTGTTCTTGAACTTCTCGACACGGCCTGCCGTGTCCATGATCTTTTGCTGACCCGTGTAGAACGAGTGCGATTCCGACGACACTTCGATCTTGGCGAGCGGGTAGGTCTTGCCTTCGTGTTCGATGGTTTCACGCGTCTGGATCGTCGAGCGCGTGATGAACTTGAAGCCGTTCGACATGTCTTGGAAGACGACTTCGCGGTAGTCCGGGTGAATGCCAGGTTTCATGATTTTCCTTGGTGATAGCGGTAGCCAACCCGCCGCTTGCCGTGTCGAGCCGCCCCGATGGGAGCGATTCGGCCGCCGTCAAGCCCGGCGCGAGCCACTTGCCTAAGGTCGAAAAACGGCGATTATGCCAGAAAATCAGACGGTTGACGAATAATTTTCATCGCGCGTCGAGTGCGCCGGTGCCGGCCGGATCCTGCCGGTAGTAGCGCGCGAGCAGCCGGTACAGCTCCGGAAATTCGGACTCGAACGCTTTCGGCCGCACGAACAGCGCCTCGCTGCACACCGCGAAGAATTCCGACGGGTGATCGGCCGCATAGGGATCGATCAGCGAGTCCCGCTCGAAGCGCGCCCACGCGCGGTCCGGCACCGCGTCGACGCGCGCGCAGAACTGGTCGTACGCGTGTTCGAACACGTCGGCCCACGCCTGCGCGTCGAGATGCGGCGCATGCCAGCGGCGAAAAAGGGGCGGATAGCCGTCGGCCGCGCCGTTGACCATGTCGATCTTGTGCGCGAACTCGTGGATCACGACGTTGTATGCGTCCCGACCGTCCGTCATCTGCGCGTCTTCCCACGACAGGATCACGGGGCCGCCTTCCCAAGCCTCGCCGCTCGCATCCTGCTCGACTTCGTGGACGACGCCGTCCTCGTCCTGCACGGTCTTGCGGATCACGAATTCGCCCGGATACACGACGACGCCGACCCAGCCGTCGTACAGCGACAGGTCGAGATTCAGCACGGGCAGGCAGGCCTGCGCGGCGATCGCGACGATCATCGCGTCGGTCAGCTCGAGCCCGTGCGCGGTCGAAAACGACTTCCTCGCGATGAACAGGCTCGTCAGCTCTCGCAGCCGGGCCAAATCGGCGGGCGGCAGCGCGTCGAGAAACGGCAGCCGCGCGACGGTGTCCTGCCACAACGCATCGGAAATCGGGTGGCTGCGCAGCGCGCGGTCGCGGCGGCGGTCGTCGAACCAGCGGGTCAGTTTCGAAAGCATGGAGGCGGCGGACGAAAATCCAAAGCCTGTCTTTTAACTCAATCGATCTGTTTTTGCCATGCCGCGAAGAGGCCGCCGACGAGCGCCACGCCCGCGAGGAAGTAAAAGCCGTCGAGCGACGTGAGGAACGACGCCTGTTGCGCCACCATCCGCGCGATCGACGCGATCGCGAGGCCGTGCGCATCGTTCGGCGCGTGGCCGGCGGCCGCAAAGCTGCGCGTCAGCGCATCGACGGTCTGCTGGAACAGCGGATCGAACGCGTTCGCGCGCTCGACGAGCCGTGTCTGGTGCACGGCCAGCCGGTGCTGCTCGACGATGATCACCGACGACGTCGCGAACGAGATCGTCAGTTGCCGCACGATGTTCTTCAGCCGGTAGCCGTGCGTGTATTCGTCGATCGCGAAAATCCGGAACGTGAGGTTCGCGACCGGCAGCACGATGAACAGCAGCAGCAACCCGCGCAGCAGCAGCGGGACGATCAGCGCGGCTTCGCCGACCTGCGGCGTCATCCGCGTCATCCACAGCGCGGCCGTGACGGCGATCGCGAACCCCGGCACGACGAACCACTTCTTGTGCGTGACGAATTTCGCGTAGCGCAGGTAGGCGAACAGCGCGGTGGCCGAGATCAGCGACATCGTGCCCACCAGGCGCCCGGCGTTCTCGACCGGATAGCCGAGCCCGCCCTCGAGGAACCGCGACGTCAGATAACTGAAGCCCGTCGTCTCGTAGTAATAGAACATGTAGAGCAGCAGCCCGATCTGGAACGTCCGCTCGCGAAACGCGTGCAGCCGCACGAGCGGCGTCGGGTGATGCCACTGGTGATACGCGAACCACGCGAGCGCGCCGAGCCCCGCGATCGTCAGCACGATCAGCATCGGCGAGCCGCTGTAGAGCTGGTAATGCACCTGCTGCAGCACGATCTGCAGCGCCCCTTGCGCGAGCGCGAACACGACGTACGGCCAGAAGTGTCCGGAGCCGCGTTCGTCGTCCGGCGTGCGGCCCGAATCGGGCAGCGTGAGCAACGCGAGGATCGCGAACGCGATGCCGGCCGGCGCGGTGCACGCGAACAGGGCGCGCCACGTCGAATGCGCGACCAGCAGCCCGCCGACGATCGGTGCGAGCGCGCTGCCGAGCAGGATCATGATCAGGAAAGCGCGCGTCGCGGGCGGCCGTTCCTGCGGCTTGAAGCTGATCTGGATCAGGATCCGGCACGCGCCCATCATCGGGCCGATGAAATAGCCCTGGAAGCCGCGCGCGAACGCGAGCGCCAGCGACGTGTCGGCCAGCGCCGCCGCGATCGCGCCGAGCGAGAACATCAGCATGCAGCCCGCGACGTAGCGGCGATGGCCGAGCCGGTCGACCCACCATTGCTGCTGCAGGATGCCGAGCACGGCCGCGACCGCGTAGGCGCTCGACGACCAGACGAGTTCGTCGGGCGACGCGTTGATGCCGCCCGCGATGTAGCTCGCGAAGAACGAGAACACGGCGTTGTCGAAGTAGTCGATGCCGGTGACGAGCGCGAGGGCCCACGGGAACAGATCCCCGCGCAGGTTCGCGCGGCTCCACAGCGGCGGCCGGCCAGGCACCGCGTTCATTCGCGATCCTTGCGTGCGGCCCGCGTACCGGCTTCGGCCTGCCGCTGCGCGATCAGCGCGTCGGCGTTTTCGCCGGCGAGGCGCCGTTCGACGTAGTCGACGTCGTGTTGCAACTCCTTGCGCAGCGCGACGGCCTCCTTCAGCTCGCGCTGAACGGCCGCGATCCGTCGGTCCAGCGTATCGATCTGCCCGGCGAGGCCGGCGCGGATCTCGCGCAGCGACGCCTCCGAATAGCGGCGCCGGCCGTCGCCTGTTTCTTCCAGCGGGCGCTTCAGCATTTCGGTGATGCCGTGCAGCGAGAAGCCGAGCGCACGCAATCGCAGGATGCGCGCGAAGCGCTCCAGGTCAGCTTCGTCGTAAAGGCGGTAGCGGCCTTCGCTGCGCGACGGCGTAACGAGCCCGCGCTCTTCGTAATATTTGAGCGTGCGCGGCGTGACGCCGAGCCGCGACGCGGCGTCGCTGACGGTCAATAGCGTGGTGGAGGCATCGTTCGGCATCGGTCGGGGAGGTTCGACAGGGACAATGACGCGATTATAGATCAACCTGTACGTTCACGTTCAGGTTGGGATCGAAAAACGGCCGCCGGCAGGATGCACGGGCGGCCGTGTCGCGGAGCGGGGCCGATCAGCCGCCGCGGCGCATCAGGTCGAAGAACTCGGAATTGCTCTTCGTTTGGCGGATCTTGTCGAGCAGGAATTCCATGGCCTCGACTTCGTCCATGTCGTGAATGAACTTGCGCAGCACCCAGATCTTCTGAAGGATCTCGGGCTTGATCAGCATTTCCTCGCGACGCGTGCCCGACTTGTTCAGATTGATCGACGGGTAGACGCGCTTTTCCGCGAGGCGGCGCTCGAGGTGCACTTCCATGTTGCCGGTGCCCTTGAACTCTTCGTAGATCACGTCGTCCATGCGGCTGCCGGTTTCGATCAGCGCGGTGCCGATGATCGTCAGCGAACCGCCTTCCTCGATGTTGCGCGCCGCGCCGAAGAAGCGCTTCGGACGCTGCAGCGCGTTCGCGTCGACACCGCCCGTCAGCACCTTGCCCGATGCCGGAATCACGGTGTTGTACGCGCGCGCGAGACGCGTGATCGAGTCGAGCAGGATCACGACGTCGTGCTTCATTTCGACGAGGCGCTTGGCCTTCTCGATCACCATTTCGGCGACCTGGACGTGACGCGTGGCCGGTTCGTCGAACGTCGACGCGATCACTTCGCCGGCGACCGAGCGCTGCATTTCGGTCACTTCTTCCGGGCGCTCGTCGATCAGCAGCACGAACAGGATCACGTCCGGGTGGTTCTGCTTGATCGCGTGCGCGATGTGCTGGAGCATCACGGTCTTGCCCGACTTCGGCGACGCGACGAGCAGGCCGCGCTGGCCCTTGCCGATCGGCGCGATCATGTCGATGATGCGGCCGGTGACGTTCTCTTCGCCGCGCATTTCGCGCTCGAGCGACAGCGGCTTGTTCGGGTGCAGCGGCGTGAGGTTCTCGAACATGATCTTGTGTTTCGAGGCCTCGGGCGGCTGCCCGTTGACTTTGTCGACCTTCACCAGCGCGAAGTAGCGCTCGCCGTCCTTCGGCGTGCGGACTTCACCTTCGATGGTATCGCCGGTGTGCAGGTTGAAGCGACGGATCTGCGACGGGCTGATGTAGATGTCGTCGGTGCTCGCGAGGTACGACATTTCCGGCGAGCGCAGGAAGCCGAAGCCGTCCGGCAGCACTTCGAGCGTGCCGTCGCCGAAGATCGTCTCTCCCGTCTTGGCGCGCTTTTTGAGAATGGCGAACATCAACTCCTGCTTGCGCAGGCGGTTCGCGTTTTCGATCTCCAGGCCATTGGCCATTTCGATCAGTTCGGACACGTGCAGAGACTTGAGCTCGGATAAATGCATACGGAGAACCCGCCAGGGAGGAGATGCGACGAAAGAAAATAAGGGAGGAGGGCGAGCGGAAGCGCTCAGAGACTTAAATGCGTCTTGCCGACGTTTTTTAATTCTAGCATAGGCCGATTCGCGCTTGAGCGAGCGATCGGCGGCTTGCCGACGGACGTGTTGCCGACTGACAACACGTCCGCGGAACGGCCGGTATTACAGGTGGCTGTCCAGGAATGCGGTGAGCTGCGACTTCGACAGCGCGCCGACCTTCTGCGCGGCGGCCGCGCCGTTCTTGAACAGGATCAGCGTCGGGATGCCGCGCACGCCGAATTTCGCCGGCGTGGCCTGGTTGTCGTCGACGTTGATCTTCGCGATCTGCAGCTTGTCGCCGTAGTCCTTCGCGACTTCGTCGAGGATCGGGGCGATCATCTTGCACGGGCCGCACCATTCGGCCCAGAAATCGACGAGAACGGGCTTGTCGGACTTGACGACGTCCTGTTCGAACGATGCGTCGCTGATGTGTTTGATCTGTTCGCTCATTGGGTCAATACCTCTTACGGTTCGGGGACTGCCTGCTTGCGCGTTGCGGCGTACCGGCCGCCGTAGGCTGCCGGCCGCTGCGGCAGGTCACTCCGCCTTCCGGAAAGAGGGCGTAAGCGCTGCATGCCGCGGCTCGCGGGTCGTTCGGGCGTCATATTAGCCTAAATTGCTATCTGCTGCGGGCGGCGATAGTAGCCGCTACGCGAGTAGGGGTACGACGCGACGTTCGACCGTCGTGCCACGCAGGTGGAGGCCGGTCCGCGAATTACAAGGGGCGCGCCGCATTCAACGTGTCCGGTTGAACGACGCGCCGGTTTGCCCGGCGAGATTCGCATTGATGCGAACAAACGGTCGCATTCGTCCGGAAGCGGTGATAGAATGTGCCGTGACGGGCCTCCTCGCATGGTGGGGCGGTGAACCTGGTCAGGTCGGGAACGAAGCAGCCACAATCGTTTTCCGCCAGTGCCGAGGGTTGGGCTCGTCACCTTCCTTCTCGCCCCGTTCGCCGGGCGTTTTTTATTTCTGCGTCACACTCCGTTCGACCTGCGCGTTGCCCGCGGTCCGCACCGTTTCGCGTGTCGGCGCGACGCAGCGTTACTGATACAATTTCCCGATGACCTATCAAGTTCTCGCACGCAAGTGGCGTCCGAAGGATTTCGCTTCGCTCGTCGGCCAGGAGCACGTCGTCAGGGCGCTCACGCACGCGCTCGACGGCGGGCGTCTCCATCACGCCTATCTGTTTACCGGAACGCGCGGCGTCGGCAAGACGACGCTGTCGCGGATCTTCGCGAAGGCGCTCAACTGTGAAACCGGCGTCACGTCGCAACCGTGCGGCGTGTGTCGCGCCTGTCGCGAGATCGACGAGGGCCGTTTCGTCGATTACGTCGAGATGGACGCGGCGAGCAACCGCGGCGTCGACGAGATGGCCGCGCTGCTCGAGCGCGCGGTGTACGCGCCCGTCGATGCGCGCTTCAAGGTCTACATGATCGACGAAGTGCACATGCTGACGAACCACGCGTTCAACGCGATGCTGAAGACGCTCGAAGAGCCGCCGCCGCACGTCAAGTTCATCCTCGCGACGACCGATCCGCAGAAAATCCCCGTTACCGTGCTGTCGCGCTGCCTGCAGTTCAACCTGAAGCAGATGCCGGCCGGGCACATCGTGTCGCATCTCGAGCGGATCCTCGGCGAAGAGCGGATCGCGTTCGAGCCGCAGGCGCTGCGCCTGCTCGCGCGCGCCGCGCAGGGCAGCATGCGCGACGCGCTGTCGCTGACCGACCAGGCGATCGCCTATTCGGCGAACGAGGTGACCGAGTCGGCGGTGTCAGGCATGCTCGGCGCGCTCGACCAGACTTACATGGTGCGCCTGCTCGACGCGCTCGCGGCCGGCAGCGGCCCGGAAATCCTCGCGATCGCCGACGAGATGTCGCTGCGCAGCCTGTCGTTCTCGACCGCGCTGCAGGATCTCGCGAGCCTGCTACACCGGATCGCATGGGCGCAGTTCGCGCCGGGCTCGGTGCTCGACGAATGGCCGGAAGCGGCCGACCTGCGTCGTTTTGCGCAGACGCTGAGCCCCGAACAGGTTCAATTGTTCTATCAGATCGCGACCGTCGGGCGCGCCGAACTCGGCCTGGCGCCGGACGAATACGCCGGTTTCACGATGACGCTGCTGCGGATGCTCGCGTTCGAGCCGGCCGTCGGCGCCGGCAGTGCGCCGGGCGGCCAGCCGTCCGTGCCGCCGCGTGCGGTGCCGGCGCCGGCGCCGCGCGCGGCCGCGGCGTCCGCCGCCGCTGCGGCGAAGCCGGTATCGGCCGCGCCCGCTGCCGCAGCACGGCCGCCCGCCGCGGCGCCGGCTGCGCCGGTCGCACGTTCGGCGTCGGCGCAATCAAGCGACGAAGCCGAGCGGCCGGCCGCCAAGCCGGCTGCCGTCCCGTCATCGGCAGAGTCGGCAGCACCGGCAGCGTCCGACGCACCAGCGATCGAGCCGCCGCAGCCGGAAGCGAAGGCGGCGCCCGCAGGCGACATGCCGCCTCCCACGCGCAAGGAACCCGAGCCGCCTGCCGTTGCCGCCGTGCAGCGAAACGACGAACCGGCTCCAGCGGCCGAACCGGCGCCGCGCGCCGCATCGCCCGAGCCCGCCGCCGCGCGGTCGACGGCACGCGCAGGCGGTGCGGCCGCCGCGCTCGACGTGCTGCGCAATGCAGGGATGCGCGTGTCGTCGGACCGCGGCCGCGCAGGCGCTGCCGCCAAGCCGGCGGCAGCCCAGCCGGCTGTCGACAAGCCGGCCGCGCCGCGTCCGGCCGTCCAGGTGCCGACGCCGCGTGCCGTTGCCCGTGCGCCGCAGGCAGCCGATTCGCGTCAGCCGTCGCCGCCTTGGGAAGACATCCCGCCCGACGACTACGTACCGCTCAGCGCCGACGAGATGTTCGGCGGTTCCGACGACGGCTTCGTGCCGGCATTCGACAGCGGTCCCGACGATGTGCGCGTGACGCCGAAGCCGGCGGACGCGCGTCCGGCCGCGCCGATCGACTCGCGCCCGTTGCCGCCGGCGATCGCGCTCGATCCGATCGGCTTCGACGGCGAATGGCCGGCACTGGCCGCGCGGCTGCCGCTGAAGGGTGTCGCGTACCAGCTCGCGTTCAACAGCGAGCTGACGGCCGTCGATGCGACTGCATTGAAATTGTCCGTGCCGGTGCCGCAGTATGCGGACGCCGCGCAGGTGGCGAAGTTGAAGGCGGCATTGGCTGATGCGCTCGGCAAGCCGGTCGAGGTGAGCGTCGAGGTCGGGCCTGCGCGGCGCACCGCGGCGGCGCTCGATGCGGCCGCCCGCGCGGCGCGCCAGCGCGAAGCCGAACAGGAGATTCACGGCGATCCGTTCGTCCAGCAGCTCGTGCGCGAGTTCGGTGCACGCATCGTCGACGGCTCGGTGCGCCCGCTCGCCGATTCGGCGCCGGACGGCGCGCCGCCGACGCTGCATTGAACCGAGCGCCCCGCGACTGGCACAATCACGCCCCGCACACAATGGCCGGCACGCGCCGCGTGCCGGTTTTCACACGATCCAGAAGGAGTATCCCCATGTTGAAAGGCAACCTCGCCGGACTGATGAAGCAAGCGCAGCAAATGCAGGAAAACATGAAGAAGATGCAGGAGCAGCTTGCACTCATCGAAGTCGAAGGGCAGTCGGGCGCCGGCCTCGTCAAGGTGACGATGACGTGCCGCAACGAAGTGCGCCGCGTGTCGATCGACCCGAGCCTGCTCGCGGACGACAAGGACATGCTCGAGGATCTCGTCGCCGCTGCGTTCAACGACGCGGTGCGCAAGGCCGAAGCAACGTCGCAGGAAAAGATGAGCGGGATGACGTCGGGCCTGCCGCTGCCCCCGGGCTTCAAGCTGCCGTTCTGAGCGCAGCGTCCTTGTCACTGTTTGCCGCCGTATGAAACAGCCGTCCGCCTTGTCCGCGCTCGTCGAAGCGTTGCGTGTGCTGCCCGGCGTCGGGCCGAAATCCGCGCAGCGCATGGCGGTTCACCTGATGCAGCACGACCGTGAGGGCGCCGAGCGGCTCGGCCGCTCGCTGCTGTTCGCGACCGAGCACCTGCAGCACTGCGAGAAGTGCAACACGTTCACCGAAGCGCGGATCTGCGAGGTCTGCAGCGACGAGGAGCGTGATCCGACGCTGCTGTGCGTCGTCGAGACGCCTGCCGACCAGATCATGCTCGAGCAGACGATGACCTACCGCGGGCTGTATTTCGTGCTGATGGGGCGACTGAGCCCGCTCGACGGAATCGGCCCGAAGGAAATCCATTTCGACCGCCTCGTGCGGCGCGCGTCCGACGGCGTCGTCAAGGAGGTCGTGCTCGCGACCAACTTCACGAACGAAGGCGAAGCCACCGCCCACTACCTCGGCCAGACGCTCAAGGCGCGCGGGCTGGCGGTTACGCGCCTCGCGCGCGGCGTGCCGGTGGGCGGCGAGCTCGAGTACGTCGACGCGGGCACCATCGCCCGCGCGATGCTCGACCGCCGCACGATGTAAGCCGGGCGCCGCCTGCCGGCGGCGCCGTTCCTCATGCCAGGGAGACACATGAGCGTCAGCCAGGGCCCGCTCGCGGGCGTCAAAGTGCTCGAATTCGGAACGCTGATCGCGGGGCCGTTCGCGTCGCGGCTGTTCGCCGAATTCGGCGCGGAAGTGATCAAGATCGAGGATCCGAACGGCGGCGACCCGCTGCGCAAGTGGCGCAAACTCCACCCGGAGCAGGGCGGCACATCGCTGTGGTGGTCGGTCCAGGCGCGCAACAAGAAATCGGTCACGCTCAATCTGAAAGCCGACGCCGGCAAGGCGATCGCGCGGCAGCTCGCGAGCGAGGCCGACATCGTGATCGAGAATTTCCGTCCGGGCCTGCTCGAAAAGCTCGGGCTCGGCTACGACGTGCTGTCGGCCGACAATCCGGGCCTCGTGATGGTGCGCCTGTCCGGCTACGGGCAGACGGGCCCGTACCGCGATCGGCCCGGCTTCGGCGCGATCGCCGAATCGATGGGCGGGCTGCGCCACATCACCGGCTATCCGGATCTGCCGCCGCCGCGCATCGGCATCTCGATCGGCGATTCGATCGCCGCGCTGCACGGCGTGATCGGTGCGCTGATGGCGCTCCATCACCGCAAGGTCAACGGCGGCGCGGGGCAGGTGGTCGACGTTGCACTGTATGAAGCCGTCTTCAACATGATGGAAAGCGTGGTGCCCGAGTACGGCGTGTACGGGATGGTGCGCGAGCGCACCGGCGCGTCGCTGCCGGGCATCGTGCCGTCGAATACGTATGCATGCCGCGACGGCAGCATCGTGATCGGCGGCAACAGCGATCCGATCTTCAAGCGGCTGATGAAGGCGATCGAGCGCGACGACCTCGCCGACGATCCCGCGCTCGCGCAAAACGACGGGCGCGTGCCGCGCACGCAAGAAATCGACGACGCGATCGCCGCGTGGCTCGCGCCGCGCACGATCGACGAGGCGCTCGCCGTGCTCAACGCGGCCGACGTGCCGGCCGGGCGCATCTACAGCGCCGCCGACATGTTCACCGATCCGCAGTTCGTCGCGCGCCAGATGATCCAGCATTTCAAGCTGGTCGACGGCACCGACATTCCGCTGCCGAACATCACGCCGAAGTTGTCGGACACGCCGGGCGAAACGCGCTGGCTCGGGCCCGCGCTCGGCGAGCACACCGACGAGGTGCTGCGCGGCCTCGGCTACGACGGGCAGGCGATTGCCGCACTGCGCGAGGCGGGCGCGATCTGAGCGCAACCGGTCTGGCGCTTCGCGCCGGGCTTCTCGGCGATGGCATCTCCGAGGAGATTTTCTCCGGGCGGAAAAGCCGGCGGCCCGGCGTTTTCCCCGGTGCGCAGAACGCCGCCGCGCAGCGCGGCGGCGCATCGCGTGCCCATGCGTATACCCGCCCGTCCACGGTGGCCGGACTGTCGCTCTCGCGCCATCTTTCCTCGGTTACAATCGCCGGATGCGAATCCTACTCAGCAACGACGACGGCTATCTCGCCCCCGGTCTCGCCGCGCTCAGCGAAGCGTTGCAGCCGCTGGCCGAGCTTACGGTGATCGCGCCCGAGCAGAACTGCAGCGGCGCGTCGAATTCCCTCACGTTGTCGCGGCCGCTGTCGGTGCAGCGCGCAGCGGGTACGGGTTTCTTCTACGTGAACGGCACGCCGACCGATTCGGTGCACGTCGCGCTGACCGGGATGGCCGATGCGAGGCCGGATATCGTCGTGTCGGGCATCAACAACGGCCAGAACATGGGCGAAGACACGCTCTATTCGGGGACGGTTGCAGCCGCGACCGAAGGCATCATGTTCGGTGTGCCGGCCATCGCGTTCTCGCTGGTCGACAAGGGCTGGGCCCATCTGGCCGACGCCGCGCGCGTCGCCGCGGAAATCGTCGCGCACTACCTCGCGCACCCGCTGCCCGGCCAGCCGCTGCTGAACGTCAATATTCCGAACCTGCCGTACGACCAACTGAAGGGCTGGCAAGTCACGCGCCTCGGCAAGCGTCATCCGTCGCAGCCGGTGATTCGCCAGACCGACCCGCGCGGCGAGCCGATTTACTGGATCGGCGCCGCGGGCGAGGCGCTGGACGCCAGCGAGGGCACCGATTTCCATGCCGTCGCAAACGGTTTCGTGTCGATCACGCCGCTGCAGCTCGATCTCACGCATACGCAGATGCTACCTGCGACGCGCGAATGGGCGCGCGCCGGAGGGCGGGCTTCATGAGCGGCGAGCGCGCGAAGCGGTTCCCGCTCGCGCTCGAAGATCTCAAGCGAGCGCCACGCAAGTCGGAAGGTCGGGCCGGTGAACGTCAGGCGGCGGGCGCGATGTCGAAGGCCGCCGACAAACCCGCAGCCGTGCTGAAACCGGTTGCGGTGAAGCCGGCCGCCGCGCGGGCGCCGCTGCCGGGTGTCGCCGCCGCGAAGCCGGCCACCGCACCGAAGCCGACCGTGCTGAAGCCGGCGCTGCCGAAGCCGGCTGCGCCGAGCGTCGCGCCGGCCGGCGCATTCGCGCTCACGTCGGAACGTGTGCGCGAGCGGATGGTCGAACGCCTGCGCGCGAACGGCGTGACCGATGCGCGCGTGCTGGACGCGATGGCCGCGGTGCCGCGCCACATGTTCGTCGATCCCGGCCTCGCGACACAGGCCTACGAGGATTCGGCACTGCCGATCGGCCACCAGCAGACCATTTCAAAGCCGTCGGTCGTCGCGCGCATGATCGAGCTCGCGATGGCCGGCCGCACGCTCGAGCGCGTGCTCGAGATCGGCACCGGTTGCGGCTATCAGGCCGCCGTGCTGAGCCACGTGGCACGCGACGTGTATTCGATTGAACGCATCAAGCCGCTTTACGAGCGCGCGAAGCTGAACCTGCGGCCGTTGCGCGTGCCGAACATCCGTCTGCACTACGGCGATGGGCGTGTCGGCCTGCCGTCCGCGGCCCCGTTCGACGCGATCGTGATCGCGGCCGCGGGGCTCGACGTGCCGCAGGCGCTGCTCGAGCAGCTCGCGATCGGCGGGCGGCTCGTCGCGCCGGTCGGCGCGCAGAGCGGGCAGCACCAGGTGCTCACGCTCGTCGAGCGCGTCGCGCACGCGCAATGGCGGGAGTCCCGGCTTGATCGCGTTTTCTTTGTCCCTTTAAAATCCGGAGTGATTTGAAACCGATGAGTATGTTGCGCGCGATGCAAAACAACCGATCCAGGGAACCGCTCACGCTCGCCCAGCGCGCGATCTGTGTGGCTGCGTTCTCCACGTTACTGGCCGCCTGTGCGACGCGGCTCGACAACGCGCCCGTCGTCGACCGCTCCGGGTCGCTCGGCACGACCGCCGCCGCACAGCCCGCGGTGCCGCTCGGCCCGCCGCCGCCGGGCTTCTACCGCGTGAAGCCGGGTGACACGCTGTACCGGATCGCACTCGAGAACGGGCAGAACTATCGCGACATCGCGTCGTGGAACAATCTGGCGAACCCGAACCAGATCGAAGTCGACCAGTTGCTGCGCGTGGCGCCGCCGGGCGGCGCTGCGGTCGCGGGCGTACCGGCTGCGGGCGCGCCGGCCACCGCGCCGATCGTCGGCGGTGCGGTCGCGACCGCACCGCTGAGCAGCGGTCCGGCCACGCCGGCCGGCACGTCGTCCGCGCTCGCCGCCACGCCGCCGGCTGCGGCCACGGGCTCGAGCGATACGGCGGCCGCGCCGAGCGGCCCCGTGACGTTCGCATGGCCCGCGCGCGGCCCCGTGCTGAACGGGTTCGACGATGCGAAGAACAAGGGCGTCAATATCGGCGGGACGGCCGGCGAGGCCGTGAAGGCGGCAGCAGACGGCCGCGTCGTTTACTCCGGCAACGGTCTGCGCGGCTACGGCAACCTCATTATCATCAAACACGATGCAACTTACCTCACGGCGTATGCACACAATCGCGCTTTGATGGTAAAAGAGGGGGACGCGGTAACGAAGGGGCAGAAGATCGCCGAGATGGGTAACAGCGATGCCGACCGCGTGATGCTGCATTTCGAGGTTCGCCGACAGGGTAAGCCTGTCGATCCGCTGAAGTATTTGCCGCCTCAATAACCGAGACGACCATGCCGAAATCGAAGCGCCACGAGCCGCAAGCCGAGTCTGAGAAGATCAGTCGTGCCACGCAAGCATCGGTGGGGCGAGTAGCTGCTTCGACGGACGACGAAGACGACGTCGCGGAAAACGAACGTGAGCTCGAGGTACGCGACGGCGAAGCGGACGGTGGCGACGACGAGCGCGAAGGCCGCCCGGAAGCGGCGCCCGACGTCGACGATTTCCGCACGCTGCTGCAGGCCGAGCTCACGGCCGATACGATCCAGCATTACCTGAACCGCATCAGCGTGAAGCCGTTGCTGACCGTCGAGGAAGAGCAGCGCTATTCGCGCCTCGCGAAGGCCGGCGAATTCGAGGCGCGGCAGGTGATGATCGAGCGCAACCTGCGTCTCGTCGTCAGTATCGCGAAGGGGTATCTGAACCGCGGCGTGCCGCTGCTCGACCTGATCGAGGAAGGCAACCTCGGCCTCATGCACGCAATCGAGAAATTCGACCCGACGCGCGGTTTCCGTTTCTCGACCTACGCGACGTGGTGGATCCGGCAGAGCATCGAGCGCGCGATCATGAACCAGGCGCGCACGGTGCGCCTGCCCGTGCACGTGATCCGCGAACTGAATCAAGTGCTGCGCGCGAAGCGCCATCTCGAAAAGAATTCGATGTCGACGGGCGAGGCGGCCGAGCGCCGCGAAGCCAGCATCGACGACATCGCTTATCTCACCGGCAAGACCGCCGAGGAAGTCACCGATATCCTCGCACTCAACGAACACACGGCGTCGCTCGACGCGCCGCTCGACCTCGATCCGGCGAGCAGCCTGCTCGACCTGCTGCCCGACGACCAGAGCCAGTCGCCCGACGCGGAGGTGCAGCACCGCGAGCTCGAAACGTTGACGCGCGCCTGGCTGTCACGGCTGTCCGACAAGCACCGGCACGTGATCGAGCGCCGCTTCGGGCTGAACCACATCGAACCGGCGACGCTCGAGGAGCTGGCCGACGAGATGGGGCTCACGCGCGAGCGCGTGCGGCAGATCCAGCAGGAAGCGCTGGTGCGCCTCAAGCGGTTCTTCGCCTCCAACGGCGTGCGCAAGGACGCCGTTCTGTAACCGATGACTCCGATTCTCGTTTTTGACATCGAGACGATTCCCGATGTCGACGGCATTCGCCGTCTGGAAGACCTGCCTGCGACGCTCGACGATGCCGCGGTGGCCGAACACGCATTCGCCGCCCGCCGCGAGAAGACCGGCAGCGATTTCCTGCCGCACCATCTGCAGCGGATCGCGGCGATCTCGTGCGTGTTCCGCGACAACAACGGTTTTCGCGTGCGCTCCCTCGGGACGCCGCAGGACAGCGAAGCCACGCTGATCCAATCGTTCTACCGCGTGATCGAGAAATACACGCCGCAGCTCGTGTCGTGGAACGGCGGCGGTTTCGATCTGCCGGTCCTCCATTACCGCGCGCTCGTGCACGGCATTCCCGCCACCCGCTACTGGGATCTCGGCGAGGACGACCGCGAATTCAAATGGAACAACTACATCTCGCGCTATCACTCGCGGCATACCGACCTGATGGACGTGCTCGCGATGTATCAGGCGCGCGCCAACGCGCCGCTCGATGCGCTCGCGAAGCTGTGCGGCTTTCCGGGCAAGCTCGGGATGGACGGCAGCCAGGTATGGCCGGCGTTCCAGGACGGGCGGATCGACGAAATCCGCAACTATTGCGAAACCGACGTCGTCAACACCTACCTGCTGTATTGCCGGTTCCAGTTGATGCGCGGCGGCCTGACGCCGAGCGAGTACGCGGACGAGATCCTGCTCGTGAAGAACGCGCTTGCGCAGGAGCCGGCCGCGCACTGGGTCGAATACCTGGCGGGCTTCGACGGATAGCGCGGGCCGCTCGTGCCCGCAACCGGCGCGATCAGGCCAGTTCGAGCAGCACCGGCTGGTGATCGGACGCGCGTACGTTGCCGTCGACTTCGCAGCCGATGACGCGCGGCAACAGCGTGTCGGTCACGAACACGAAATCGCACGCGAGCGGCCCGTCCGCCCATTGCGCCGTATCGTAGACGCCGGCCGTCGGCGGCGGTGTACGACCGGGATGCCGTGCGACCCACGCGTCGACGAAACCCGGCGTGTCGGCAATCGGCTCCAGGAAGCGCCGGTACGCGTCGCCGTCGAATGCACTGTTGAAATCGCCGCAGACGATCGCATCGCGCGGTTGCCCGGTCGCGCTGAAAGGCCCGTCGGCGGTTTCGGCGGGAGCGGGGTGGTTCGCGTGCGCGCAAGCCTCGCGATGCCGGTCGCGCAACGCATCGACCTGCGCGAGCCGCTGGCGCGCCGAGTAATACTCCAGATGCGTGGTGACCACGCGCAATGCCCCGAAGGGCGCCTGCAACTCGACATCGAGCGCGACGCGCGGCATCGACGGCGCGCCGGCGTCGGCCGGCCACGGCAGCGATTGGCGCAGCACGCGCCCGACCGGCAGCCGCGTCGCGATTGCATTGCCGAACTGGCGGCGCGGTGCGCCCGGCCGGACGGCCGGCAGGTCGGCGCCGATGGCGTCGACGATCGTATAGCCGGGCAGCAGCGTCGCGAGTTCGGCGAACTGGTCGGTGCGTGGCCGGCCGGGCAGTGCGTCGAAGCCGCGCGTGACTTCCTGCAGGCACAGCACGTCGAAATCGCCGAGCTGGCGGATGGCCGCGACGGTACGGGAAAGATCGACGACGCCGTCCGCGTCCCGACCCCATTGGATGTTCCAGTCGATCAATCGCATGGTCGAATCTCCTGTTGGGCGGACTGTCGGGGCGTGGGCGTTGCCCCGGCGCGATTTGCGGCCAGGTTCGCCGCAGGTGCATCCCGAAGCCGCATCGCATGGACCGGGCGCACCACAGCGCTGTCCGTGCGCAAGTTCGACGCCTGCCTCATCCAAAGCGCGCGGCGGGGGCCTTCGTCGTCTACAATCTCGCCTTCTTCAACGTTTGTCAGGAAAAGCTGGTGTCCGAAGCCGTCCCCACTTCTGCGCGCAAATCGAAAAACGCGCCCGTCGCGCCCGGGCCCGCCCCGGTTCTCGAGATCGAATCGCTCGACATGGAAGCGCGCGGTGTCGGCCGCACGATGACCGAGGACGGTCAGCCGGGCAAGGTGATCTTCGTCGAAGGCGCGCTGCCGGGCGAGCGCGTGACCTATTCGAGCTATCGCCGCAAGCCGAGCTACGAACAGGCGACGGTAGTCGACATTCTGCGCCCGAGCGTGCTGCGCACGCAGCCGAAGTGCGAATTCTTCGGCACCTGCGGCGGCTGCTCGATGCAGCATCTCGACATGCGCGCGCAGGTGGCGGTCAAGCAGCGCGTGCTCGAAGACAATTTGTGGCATCTGGCGAAGCTGCGTGCGGAAACGATGTTCGCGCCGATCCACGGTCCGTCGTGGGGTTATCGCTACCGAGCGCGCCTGACCGTGCGCAACGTGGCGAAGAAGGGCGGCGTGCTGGTCGGCTTCCACGAGAAGAAGAGCAGCTACGTCGCCGACATGACGAGTTGTGAAGTGCTGCCGCCGCACGTGTCGGCAATGCTCGTGCCGCTGCGCCGGCTCGTCGAAGGGCTGTCGATTCGCGACCGGATGCCGCAGATCGAACTCGCGGTCGGCTCGTCGGTCACCGCGCTCGTGCTGCGCGTGCTGGAGCCGATCAACGCGGACGACGAAGCGCTGCTGCGCGCGTTTGCGGACGAGCACAACGTGCAGTTCTGGCTGCAGCCGAAGGGTCCCGACACGGTGACGCCGTTCTATCCGCTCGACGTCTCGCTCGATTACACGCTGCCGGAATTCGGCATCCGCATGCCGTTCAAGCCGACGGACTTCACGCAGGTCAACCACCAGATCAACCGCGTGCTGGTGGGGCGGGCGCTGCGCCTGCTCGCGCCGTCGCGCGACGATCGCGTGCTCGACCTCTTCTGCGGGATCGGCAACTTCACGCTGCCGCTTGCGCGGCTGTCGCGCGAAGTGATGGGCATCGAGGGCAGCGACACGCTGACCACGCGCGCGCTGGCGAACGCACGCGAGAACGGTGTCGACGGCCACACGACGTTCGCGTGCCGGAACCTGTTCGAAGTGACGGGCGACGACCTCCGCGCACTCGGCGCCTTCGACAAGTTCCTGATCGACCCGCCGCGCGAAGGCGCGCTCGCGGTATCGAAGGCGCTGGCCGAGATCGCGCAGAGTGGCACAGGCCCGCTGCCGAAGCGCATCGTCTACGTGTCGTGCAACCCGTCGACGCTCGCGCGCGATGCGGGCCTGCTCGTGCACGAGGCCGGTTACCGGCTGAAGGGCGCCGGCGTCGTGAACATGTTCCCGAATACGTCGCACGTCGAATCGATCGCGCTGTTCGAGCGCGACTGAGCCGGGCGCCGGACGTAAAAAAAACCGGCCCGAGGGCCGGTTTTTTCATGGTGCGCCGCGAACGTCAGTTGCGGTTGCCGCCGAAGATGCCGAGCAGCGCGAGCAGGTTCGTGAACACGTTGTACAGGTCGAGGTAGATCGCGAGCGTGGCCGAGATGTAGTTCGTCTCGCCGCCGTTCACGACGCGCTGGACGTCGAACAGCATGTAAGCCGAGAAGATCGCGATCGCGAGCACCGACACGGTGAGCATCAGCGCCGGCAGTTGCAGGAAGATGTTCGCGACCGACGCGAGCAGGATCACGATCACGCCCATGAACAGCCACTTGCCGAGCCCGGAGAAGTCGCGCTTGCTGACGGTGGCGATCGTCGCCATCGCGGCGAAGATGATGCCGGTGCCGCCGAACGCGAGCATGATCAGCGACGGGCCGTTCGAGAAGCCGAGGATGAAGCTCAGCAGCCGCGACAGCATCAGGCCCATGAAGAACGTGAAGCCGAGCAGCACGAACACGCCGGCCGCGCTGTTCTTGGTCCGCTCGATCGCGAACATGAAGCCGAACGCGATCGCGAAGAACGCGAGCAGGCTCATCATCGGGCTCGTGGCCGCGAACAGCGAGAAGCCCGTCGCGACGCCGACCCAGGCGCCCAGCACGGTCGGCACCATCGACAGCGCGAGCAGCCAGTACGTGTTCCGCAGCACGCGGTTGCGCACCGCGGCGGTGCTGACGGAACCGCCGCGGCCGAAATTGTACGGATAGTCGTTCATGGTTTCTCCTAACATTGAACGCGTGGGCGTCCGGGGCCGGTCCGGCGCGCGGGATGTGCGGCGCAGCAAACCGGGGCAGCTATGGCTAAGATACGTTCCGTGCCGCGAGGTTTCAATGGATCGACGGCACAAAACATATGGATTCTGAACCTTTCATTCGTGTAAGGGTTCAATCGCAATGATACACGGGATCGTGCTACAATAGCGGATTCATTTGAACCTGTAACTTCTTAATTTTTTGGAGTTTTTATGGCAATCGAGCGCACCCTGTCGATCATCAAGCCGGATGCGGTGGCAAAGAACGTGATCGGCCAGATCTACAGCCGTTTCGAAGGCGCCGGCCTGAAGATCGTCGCAGCGCGCATGGCGCACCTGTCGCGTGCCGACGCAGAGAAGTTCTACGCAGTTCACGCAGCGCGTCCGTTTTTCAAGGACCTCGTCGATTTCATGATCTCGGGCCCGGTGATGATCCAGGTTCTGGAAGGTGAAGGCGCGATCCTGAAGAACCGCGACCTGATGGGCGCAACGGATCCGAAGAAGGCGGAAAAGGGCACGATCCGCGCCGACTTCGCCGACAGCATCGACGCGAACGCCGTGCACGGCTCGGACGCTGCGGAAACGGCAGCGATCGAAATCGCGTTCTTCTTCCCGGAAATGAACGTTTACTCGCGTTAAGCCCTGGCTGACAGCAAGTAGGCAGGATTCAGCGCACGCGGCAAGGCAGCACATCATGACGAGCGAAACTTCCGTCAATCTTCTCGACTTCGACGCCGAGGGTCTTGTCGCGTACTGCGGCAGCCTGGGCGAGAAGCCGTTCCGCGCCAAGCAGTTGCAGCGCTGGATCCACCAGTACAACGCCGGCGATTTCGACGGCATGACCGATCTCGCGAAGTCCCTGAGGGAGAAGCTCAAGGGCCGCGCATCGATCGTGATGCCGGACATCGTCAGCGATCACGTTTCCACCGACGGCACGCGCAAGTGGCTGATCGACGTCGGAAACGGCAATGCGGTCGAAACCGTGTTCATCCCGGAGGAGACGCGCGGCACGCTGTGCGTGTCGTCGCAGGCCGGGTGCGCGGTGAACTGCCGCTTCTGCTCGACGGGCAAGCAGGGCTTCTCCCGCAACCTGTCGACAGCCGAAATCGTCGGCCAGCTCCGGATGGCCGAATTTGCATTGCGAGCGTCGCTGGGCCGCGCGCCCGGTCCGAACGGCAAGGCCGAACGGGTCGTGACCAACGTGGTGATGATGGGCATGGGCGAGCCGCTCCTGAATTACAGTGCGGTCGTGCCCGCGATGCGGTTGATGCTCGACGACAACGCGTACGGCCTGTCGCGCCGTCGCGTCACGCTGTCGACGTCCGGCGTGGTGCCGATGATGGACCGCCTCGGCGCCGAGTTGCCGGTCGCGCTGGCCGTTTCGCTGCATGCGCCGAACGATGCGCTGCGCGACGAGCTGGTGCCGCTCAACAAGAAGTATCCGCTTCGCGAGCTGATGGCTGCGTGCCAGCGCTATCTGCAAGTCGCGCCGCGCGACTTCATCACGTTCGAATACTGCATGCTCGACGGCGTCAACGACACCGAAGCGCATGCGCGCGAACTGCTGGCCGTCACGCGCGACGTGCCGTGCAAGTTCAACCTGATCCCGTTCAATCCGTTTCCGGAATCGGGCCTCATCCGCTCGAAGCCGGAGCAGATCAAGCGCTTTGCGCAGATCCTCATCGACGCGGGTGTCGTCACGACCGTGCGCAAGACGCGCGGCGACGACATCGACGCCGCGTGCGGGCAACTGGCCGGCGCGGTGAAGGATCGTACACGCCTCGCGGAACGAACGGGCGCAGCAGGAAAAATCATCGAAGTTCGGGCAGTTTGACGGGGGCGCCTGGCCGGGGTGCCCGAACCCTTTGGCGGTGCAACACGCGAATAGCGATCGGTCGCGGCGCCTCGGCGCCGCGCATGGCATGAACCGTTGCGGATGCCGGCCGGCAGGAGCCGGCGGCAGCCGCCAGTGAAGAAGAATCGACGCGAGGACAAGGATGAGTGAGCCGCAGCCGTCTAACGGCGCAGAGACGAATGCCGCGAAGCCGGCACCGGCGGGACTGGAATCGCTGGCGGCGGTCGGCAGCCGGCTGGCGCAGCTTCGGGAGGCGAAGGGCTGGTCGGTCGACGACGTGTCGGCGCGACTCAAGGTCGCTCCGCAAAAGCTCCGGGCGCTCGAGGCCGGCGACATCAGCCATTTGCCCGGCGTGACGTTCGCGCTCGGGGTCGTGCGCAGCTACGCGAAGATGCTCGGCGTCGATCCGGAACCGTTCGCGCAGGCGTTGCGCCGCGAGCGCGGGGTGCCGGAAGTCGACCTGTCGATGCCTGCGTCGTCGGGCACGGATCTGCCGCGCGGCCGCGTGTCGATTCCGCTGGGCGGCTCGTCGCGCCACCATCCGTGGCTGTGGGGAACGGGGATCGTCATCGTCGCGGTGGTCGCCGTACTGATGTGGCACACTGGCGGCGATTCGTCGAGTCTGCTCGCACGCTTGAAGGGCAGCGACGCCGAACATGCATCGGCCGCGAGCGCGGCGGCGGCATCGTCGTCCGCCGAAGAAGCGGCCGCGAATGGCGCGTCGGCGGCGGTTGCGAATGAGGTTCCGGCCCCGGCTGCCGCATCGGCTGCCCCGGCGCAGCCGATCGCGTCGGCTGTCCCGGCGCCCGCGGCCCCGGTCGCGACGGTTGCCGCATCGCAGCCCGTGGCGGCAACGGCGGCGGCAAGCACGGCCGCGCCGGCCGAGCCGGCGAGCGTCGTGGTGGCGGCAGGCCAGTCGATGGTCGAACTGAAGGTCAAGCAGGATTGCTGGTTCAGCGTGCGCGACAAGAACGGCAAGGAGCTGTTCTCGGCGCTGGTGCGCGCCGGCGAAACGAAGCAGGTTGCCGGTGACGGGCCGTTCAAGGTCACGATCGGCAACAAGGCCGGTCTCGACGCGGTTGCGTTCGACGGAAAACCGGTCGATCCGGCAAAATATTCGGCAGCGCGGGGTAACGTGGCGCGGTTCACGTTGCCCTGATGTCAAGCGCCGTGGCGAAGGCTTGCCGTCGATATCGGCAGGCCGTGAGGGCACGGCGCTTTTTCAATTCATGCGCCGTGTCGCGGCGCATTCCGCGTAAATGGATCTATCGATGCAATCCGAAGCTCAATCCCCACGCAGCAGTCAGATTTGTTCAACCGAACCGGTGTTCGGCGGGCATCAGCCGCGCCGTGTATCGCATGCGGTGGATGTCCGCTGGGGCGGGCAACTCGTGACGATCGGCGGCGACGCGCCGGTGCGCGTGCAGTCGATGACGAATACCGACACGGCCGATGCGATCGGTACGGCGATCCAGATCAAGGAACTCGCGAACGCGGGCTCCGAACTGGTGCGCATCACGGTCAACACACCCGAAGCCGCGGCCGCCGTGCCGGCGATTCGCGAGCAACTCGACCGGATGGGCGTGACCGTGCCGCTCGTCGGCGATTTCCACTACAACGGCCACCTGCTGCTGCGCGACTACCCGGGCTGCGCGGAGTCGCTGTCGAAGTACCGGATCAACCCCGGCAACGTCGGTCAGGGCGCGAAGCGCGACACGCAGTTCGCGCAGATGATCGAGGCGGCGGCGAAGTACGACAAGCCGGTGCGGATCGGCGTGAACTGGGGCAGCCTCGACCAGGACCTGCTCGCGCGCATGATGGACGAAAACGGCGCGCGCGCGCAGCCGTGGGACGCGCAGAGCGTGATGTACGAGGCGCTGATCCAGTCGGCGATCGGCTCGGCCGAACGCGCGGTGGAGCTGGGCCTCGGCCGCGACCGCATCGTGCTGTCGTGCAAGGTCAGCGGCGTGCAGGACCTGATCGCCGTGTACCGCGAACTCGGCCGCCGCTGCGGCTTCGCGCTGCACCTCGGGCTGACCGAGGCCGGCATGGGCTCGAAGGGGATCGTCGCGTCGACGGCGGCGCTCGGCGTGCTGCTGCAGGAAGGGATCGGCGACACGATCCGCATCTCGCTGACGCCGGAGCCGGGCGCGCCGCGTACGGGCGAAGTGATCGTCGGCCAGGAAATCCTCCAGACGATGGGCCTGCGCTCGTTCGCGCCGATGGTGATCGCGTGCCCGGGCTGCGGCCGCACGACGAGCACGCTGTTCCAGGAACTCGCGATGCAGATCCAGACCTACCTGCGCGAGCAGATGCCGGTCTGGCGCAAGGAATATCCGGGCGTCGAGAAGATGAACGTCGCGGTGATGGGCTGCATCGTCAACGGCCCGGGCGAATCGAAGCACGCGAACATCGGCATCAGCCTGCCGGGGTCGGGCGAGAACCCGGCCGCGCCCGTCTTCATCGACGGCGAGAAGGTCAAGACGCTGCGCGGCGAGCGGATCGCCGAGGAATTCCAGCAGATCGTCAGCGACTACGTCGCACGCAATTACGGCCGCACCGAGGCCCTGAACTAATTCGTCCACACACACGAACGATGACTGAACAGAAACGCAAGATCGAGAAGCTCACCGGCGTCAAAGGCATGAACGACATCCTTCCGCAGGATGCCGGCCTGTGGGAATTCTTCGAAGCTACCGTGAAATCGCTGCTGCGCGCGTACGGCTACCAGAACATCCGCACGCCGATCGTCGAACATACGCAGCTCTTCACGCGCGGCATCGGCGAAGTCACCGACATCGTCGAGAAGGAGATGTACAGCTTCACCGACGCGCTGAACGGCGAGAACCTGACGATGCGCCCGGAAAACACCGCGGCGGTCGTGCGCGCATCGATCGAGCACAACATGCTGTACGACGGCCCGAAGCGCCTGTGGTACATCGGCCCGATGTTCCGTCACGAGCGTCCGCAGCGCGGCCGCTATCGCCAGTTTCACCAGGTCGGCGTCGAGGCGCTCGGCTTCGCGGGTCCCGATGCGGATGCCGAGATCATCATGATGTGCCAGCGCCTGTGGGACGACCTCGGCTTGACCGGCATCAAGCTCGAGATCAATTCGCTCGGCCTTGCCGAGGAGCGCGCCGCGCACCGCGTCGAGCTGATCAAGTACCTCGAGCAGTTCGCGGACGTGCTCGACGAGGACGCAAAGCGCCGCCTGTATACGAACCCGCTGCGCGTGCTCGACACGAAGAATCCCGCGCTGCAGGAAATCGCGCAGAACGCGCCGAAGCTGATCGACTTCCTCGGCGACGAATCGCGTGCGCACTTCGAAGGGCTGCAGCGCCTGCTGCTCGCGAACAACATTCCGTTCAAGATCAACCCGCGTCTCGTGCGCGGCCTCGATTACTACAACCTGACCGTGTTCGAATGGGTGACCGACAAGCTCGGCGCGCAGGGCACGGTCGCGGCCGGCGGCCGCTACGATCCGCTGATCGAGCAGCTCGGCGGCAAGCCGACCGCCGCGTGCGGCTGGGCGATGGGCATCGAGCGCATCCTCGAGCTGTTGAAGGAGGAGGATCTGGCGCCCGAGCAGGAAGGCGTCGACGTGTATGTGGTGCATCAGGGCGAAACCGCGCGCGAACAGGCGTTCATCGCGGCCGAACGCCTGCGCGACACGGGCCTCGACGTGATCTTCCACTGCAGCGCCGACGGCGCGCCGGCGAGTTTCAAGTCGCAGATGAAGCGGGCCGATGCAAGCGGCGCCGCGTTCGCGGTGATCTTCGGCGAAGAAGAGGTCGCGAACGGCACGGTGGGCGTGAAAGCGTTGCGCGGCGCGGGTGCGGAAGGGGAAAAGAACGTTCAGCAGACCGTACCGGTCGAAAGCTTGACCGAATTCCTAATCAATGCGATGGTTGCATCCGCCGAAGACGGCGACGACTGATCGCGCTCGCATTCGCTCGACAAGAAAAGCCTGAACAGGAAGGAATCGCTCGCCGATGAGTTATCACGACGAACAAGAATCGATTGAAAATCTCAAGGCGTGGTGGGCCCGCTGGGGCAACCTCACCACGTGGATCGTGCTCGCGGCGCTCGTCGTCGCGGCCGGTTTCAACGGCTGGAACTATTGGCAGCGCCGTCAGGCTGCCGAGGCGTCCGGGCTGTACGAGCAAGTCCAGAAGGCTGCCGCCGCGAACGACAAGGCAACGATGGCCCGCGCGGCTGCCGACATGGAAGACAAGTTCGGCAGCACGCCGTATGCGCAGATGACGGCGCTTGCGGCCGCGAAGACGCTGTATGCGGCCGGCGACGCGGCAGGCGCGAAGGCGCAACTGCAATGGGCCGTCGATCATGCCAAGGACGACGAGTACAAGCAGATCGCGAAGCTGCGCCTCGCGTCGCTGCTGCTCGACGAGAAGGCGTACGATGCAGGCCTCGCGCTGCTCTCGGGTACGCCGGTCGATGCATTCAAGGGCCTCGTGGCCGATCGTCGCGGCGATCTGCTGGCCGCGCAAGGCAAGACCGACGATGCGCGCGCGGCTTACAAGCTCGCGCTCGACGGCCTGTCGAAGGACGACCAGTCCGCGCGCCAGCTCGTGCAGTTCAAGCTGGACGCGCTCGGCGGCTGAATCCCGGTCCCCTCAACCTCTTAACTCTGCTTCGCTAACCGATGAATTTGCTGAAACGTTACGCTGTGCCCGTTGCCTGCGCGGCGGCTGTCCTCGCTCTGGCGGCTTGCTCGTCGTCGAAGGACGCGCGCCGCGTGCCGACGCCGCTCACCGAGTTCAAGCCCGTCCTGGACGTGCAACAGGTCTGGAAGGCGAGCGTCGGCAAGGGCGGACGCTACCTGTTCTCGCCGGTGGCCGTGGGCGACGCCGTTTATGCGGCGGGCGAAAACGGTTCGGTCGAGAAGATCGACGCGAAGACGGGGCAGACGCTCTGGCGCTCGAAGGTCGGTTCGGACCTGTCGGCCGGTGTCGGCAGCGATGGCAACCTGACCGCGGTCGGCGCGTTGAAGGGCGGCGTGTTCGTGCTGGGCCCGGACGGCAAGCAGCTGTGGAAGACCAGCGTGCAGGGCGAGATCTTCTCGCCGCCGCTCGTCGGTAACGGTCTCGTGATCGTCCGCACGATCGACGGCCAGGTGATCGCGTTCAACGCGCAGACGGGCGAGCAGAAGTGGGCCTACCGCAACCGTGCGGTGCCGCTGAACCTGCGCGTGTCGGCCGGCATGACGTTCGCGGGCGACGCGGCCGTGCTGGCGGGCTTCCCGGGCGGCGGGCTGGTCGCGATCAACCTGCAGACGGGCGAGCCGTTCTGGCAGACCCCGGTGTCGTTCCCGAAGGGCGTGACCGAGGTCGAGCGCATCAACGACGTCAGCGGCCCGCCGACGCTCGTGGGGGCGGAAGCCTGCGCGGTGACGTTCCAGGGTCAGCTCGGCTGCTTCGATGCGAACTCGGGCCGTCCGCTGTGGGAAAAGCCGTTCTCGAGCCGCAGCGGCCTCGCGCAGGACGATTCGGTGGTCGCCGGCGGCGACGACTGGTCGGTCGTCACCGCATACGACGCGGCCACGGGCAACCAGCTCTGGCGCAACGACAAGCTGAAGAGCCGCGACGTCGGCGTGCCGTATCTGCTCGGGCATGCGGTCGTGATGGGCGATTACAAGGGCTTCGTGCACTTCCTGTCGCGCGAGGACGGCAGCTTCATCGCGCGGATGAAGACCGACGGCAGCGCGATTACGGCGGCGCCGGTCCTCGCGGGCAATACGCTCGTCGTGCAGACGAAGGACGGCGGCCTGTACGGGTTCCGTCCGCGCTGACACGCAGGAAACCGGCGTGGCCGTGGCGTGGCGGGCAGGGCCCGCGCGTCGCGGCCGCGCGACTTGACGGCGGCCGGTGTTCCCGGCCGCTCGGTATTTGAAAGGCAGTTCGAGACGAAAGACGACGGCGCGCAACGCGCGCCGGGCGCGCGCATCCGGCGCGGCGCGAATTCGTGATATTTTCATTCAGCGCAGCCGCCCGCAGCAGCGGGCCTCCCGCTGCTGCGCTTCACCGTAGAAAACACAGATGAAACCGGTCATTGCCCTCGTTGGGCGCCCCAATGTGGGGAAATCCACGCTGTTCAACCGGCTCACGCGCTCGCGCGATGCGCTGGTCGCCGACTTGCCGGGCCTCACGCGCGATCGCCACTACGGCGAAGGGCGCGTCGGCGCGCGGCCGTACCTGGTCGTCGATACCGGCGGCTTCGAGCCCGTCGCGAAGGACGGCATCCTGCACGAGATGGCGCGCCAGACGCGGCAGGCCGTCGAGGAAGCCGACGTCGTCGTGTTCATCGTCGACGGCCGCAACGGGCTCGCGCCGCAGGACAAGTCGATCGCCGACTACCTGCGCAAGACCGGCCGGCCGATCTTCCTGGTCGTCAACAAGGCCGAGGGGATGAAGTACACGGCGGTCGCGACGGATTTCTACGAGCTCGGGCTCGGCGATCCGCGCGCGATCTCGGCCGCGCACGGCGACGGCGTGACCGACATGATCAACGAGGCGCTCGAAGTCGCGTACGCGGGCCAGCCCGAGGAAGCGGACGAGGACGATCCGTCGCGCGGCATCAAGATCGCGATCGTCGGCCGTCCGAACGTCGGCAAGTCGACGCTCGTCAACGCATTGATCGGCGAAGACCGCGTGATCGCGTTCGACATGCCGGGCACGACACGCGATTCGATCTACGTCGACTTCGAGCGTAACGGCAAGAAATACACGCTGATCGACACGGCGGGCCTGCGGCGCCGCGGCAAGGTGTTCGAGGCGATCGAGAAGTTCTCGGTCGTGAAGACGCTGCAATCGATTTCCGACGCGAACGTCGTCATTCTTCTGCTGGATGCGCAGCAGGACATTTCCGACCAGGACGCGCACATCGCCGGCTTCGTCGTCGAGCAGGGCCGCGCGCTCGTGATCGGCGTCAACAAGTGGGATGGCCTCGACGACCACGCGCGCGACCGCGCGAAAGCGGATTTGACCCGCAAGCTGAAATTCCTCGACTTCGCGAAATCGCACTTCATTTCCGCCGCGAAGAAGACGGGTATCGGCGCGCTGATGCGCTCGGTCGACGACGCCTACGCGGCGGCGATGTCGAAGCTGCCGACGCCGAAGCTCACGCGCGCGCTGATCGAGGCCGTCGAATTCCAGCAGCCGCGCCGTCGCGGCCCGGTGCGTCCGAAGCTGCGCTACGCGCACCAAGGCGGCCAGAATCCGCCGATCATCGTGATCCACGGCAACGCGCTCGATGCGGTGACGGAAACCTACAAGCGCTACCTCGAAAACCGATTCCGCGAAACTTTCTCGCTGACCGGGACTCCATTGCGCATAGAGTTCCGTTCGTCGAACAACCCGTACGCGGACAAGGGCTGAAGCATGTCCCGCAACGGCCAGGCCGCATGGCCTATGCCCGGGCGGGGCAGGCAAAATCGGCTATAGTGTAGCGATTGGCGCCGGATCTCTTTTTCTTCGCCGCCAATCCAGATCAACCTGCAAAAAAAGATGGAGTACGCCATGAGCAACAAAGGGCAATTGTTACAAGACCCGTTTTTGAACGCACTGCGCAAAGAGCACGTTCCCGTTTCGATCTACCTCGTCAACGGCATCAAGCTTCAAGGGAACATTGAATCGTTCGACCAGTACGTCGTGTTGCTCCGTAATACGGTGACCCAGATGGTTTACAAGCACGCCATCTCGACGGTCGTGCCGGCGCGCCCGGTGAATTTCCACCCGGACGCGGAAGCCTCGTCCTAACCTATCGCAGCGGCCGGCATCCGGTCGCCGCGAGCGACCGATGCCAGCCGCCTTATCTTGACACCCGATAATTTGATCAACGCAGCGCTCGTCGGCATCGATTTCGGCAAGACCGATTTCGAAGCCAGTCTCGAAGAACTCAGTCTTCTCGCCTCCAGTGCGGGGGCCCGTCCCGCCGTCACCCTCACGGGTCGTCGCTCAAGTCCCGATGCCAAGATGTTCATCGGCAGCGGCAAAGCCGAAGAGCTGCGGCTTGCCTGCGACGCCCACAACGTCGAAATCGTCATCTTCAACCATGCGCTGGCACCCGCCCAGCAACGCAATCTGGAGCAGGCGCTTAACAGGCGCGTGGTCGATCGCACGAGCCTCATCCTCGACATCTTCGCGCAGCGTGCCCGCAGCCATGAAGGCAAGCTGCAGGTCGAGCTCGCGCAGCTTCAATACCTGTCGACCCGGCTCATTCGCGCATGGACCCACCTCGAGCGGCAAAAGGGCGGTATCGGCCTGCGCGGCCCCGGCGAAACCCAGCTCGAAACCGACCGCCGGCTGATCGGCGAACGCATCAAGATGCTGAAGTCGCGGCTCGACCGGCTGCGCCGCCAGCACAGCACGCAGCGCCGGCAGCGCGCGCGCAGCGGCACGATGTCGGTGTCGCTCGTCGGCTATACGAACGCGGGCAAGTCGACGCTGTTCAATGCGCTGACGAAAGCGCAGGCGTACGCGGCCGACCAGCTGTTCGCGACGCTCGATACGACGTCGCGGCGCGTGTACCTCGGCGACGAGGTCGGGCAGATCGTCGTGTCCGATACGGTCGGATTCATCCGCGAGCTGCCTCACCAGCTCGTCGCGGCGTTTCGCGCGACCCTCGAGGAAACGATCCATGCGGATCTGCTGCTGCATGTGGTCGATGCGTCGAGCGCGGTCAGGCTCGAGCAGATCGAGCAGGTCAACGGCGTGCTGCACGAGATCGGCGCGGACACGATCCGGCAGGTGCTGGTGTTCAACAAGATCGACGCCGTGCCCGAGCTGGCGGCCCGCGGCGACGCGGTCGAGCGGGACGAGTATGGTAATATTTCGCGCGTCTTTTTGAGCGCGCGCACCGGTCAGGGTCTCGATACGTTGCGTGCCGCCATCGCCGAAATCGCCTCCGCGGAACACCTTTCCAGCGCGACGTTGTCCGACGCGCTCGATGGCACGTCCGCTGAATCGCACGAAGACCACACGATTTCCGAACACGGGCGCTAACCGGTCCCGGCCGGTTCGCCGGCGTCCAATCTGGTGAACAAACTCTGGTGAACGAATACAACGAGCGGAGTACCTGGCGGCGGATGCGCGCCTTGCTGTCGATCAACGATCCCCGCTGGGGACGCGGCGAAGGCAATGGCAAGGACGGATCCCGCCCCCGCGCGAACGAATCGAAGCGTCCGCCAGGCGGCGACGGCGACGGTCCGCCCGATCTCGACGAGATGTGGCGCAATTTCAACCGGCGCCTGAGCGGCCTGTTCGGCGGCAAGGGCGGCAACGGCTTCCGTCCCGACAACGGCCGGGCCGCACGGGTCGGCGTCGGCATCGTGATCGGCGTGCTGGTCGCGATTTATGCGGGCAGCGGGCTGTTCGTCGTACAGGAAGGCCAGACGGGCGTCGTGCTGCAACTCGGCAAGGTGTCGGGCACGGTCGGCCAGGGCGTGCACTGGCGCGCGCCGTATCCGTTCGCGTCGCACGAGATCGTCGACACGTCGCAGGTCCGCTCGATCGAGATCGGCCGCAATAACGTCGTGCGCCTCGCGAACGTCAAGGAAGCCGCGATGCTGACGCGCGATGCCGACATCGTCGACGTGCGCTTCATCGTCCAGTACCGGATCCGTTCCGCCACCGATTACCTGTTCCGCAGCGTCGATCCCGAGCGCAGCGTGTCGCAGGCCGCGCAGGCCGCGGTGCGCGCGATCGTCGGCACGCGCAGCGCGGCCGACATGCTGAACCAGGACCGCGATGCGCTGCGCGAGCAGCTTTCGAGCGCGATCCAGCGCGATCTCGACCGCTACCAGTCGGGGCTCGAGGTGACGGCCGTCACGATGCAGAGCGTCGCGGCGCCCGAGCAGACCCAGGCCGCCTACGCCGAAGTCGCGAAGGCGCGCGACGAGCGCGAGGCCGCGAAGCGCGCCGCGCAGGCGTATGCGAGCGACCTGCTGCCGAAGGCGCAGGGCGATGCGGCGAAGCTCGTCGACGAAGCGAAGGCATATGCCGATCGCGTGGTCACGGAAGCCGAGGGCGACGCGGACCGCTTCAAGCAGGTCTACGCGCAGTACTCGAAGGCGCCCGCGGTCATTCGCGAGCGCATGTACCTCGAGACGATGCAGGAAATCTATTCGAACGCGACGAAGGTGTTCGTCGGCAACAAGGGCGGTAACAGCGTCGTGTACCTGCCGCTCGACAAGCTCGTCGAGCAGGGCCGGCAAAACGCCGCGACGTCGGCCGGCGCGTCCGCCGCCGAGGCGGCGTCGGCACCGGCGGCCACGGCGCCGTCGGCGGCTGCAGCCGTGCCGGCGAGCGCCGCATCGGCCGCCGCCGCGTCAGGTGTCGACGTGTTGCGATCGCGCGACGCGTTTCGCAGCCGGTCGCGTGAAGACGATACGAAGTAACGGGGAGCGCAGAACATGAACCGAATCATTGCGCTCGTCGTCGCAATCGTGATCGTTGCCTTCGCGGCGTCGTCGACGGTCCTCACCGTCGATCCGCGCCATACGGCCGTGCTGTCGGGCCGCGACGGCACGCAGCCGGAACTCGCGGGCCCCGGCGTCCATTTCAAGCTGCCGCCGCCGCTGCAGACGGCGACGCTGATCGACACGCGCCTGCAATCGCTCGAGTCGTCCGATCCGCTGCAACTGGCAACCGAAGACAAGCACGACCTGCTCGTCGCGTATGCGGTGAAGTACCGGATCAGCGATCCGATGAAATATTTCACCGCGACGGGCGGCGACCCGGCGGCGGCGAGCGAACGACTGTCCGGCACGCTGAAGAGCGCGCTCGGCGATGCATTCGGCAAGCGCGCGCTCGACGACGCCCTCGGCGGCCAGCGCGCGATCGCGGATGCGGCCCGCGATGCGGCGAAGGCGAGCGCGGCCGGTTTCGGCGTCGACGTGGTCGACGTCCAGCTCACGCGTGTCGATCTGCCGGCCGCGCAGACGGACGCCGTCTATCAACGGATGATCGGCGCGTTGCGCGATCAGGCGGCCCAGGTGCGTGCGCAAGGCGCGGCCGACGTCGAGCAGATCAAGGCCGATGCCGAACGCGAGCAGCAGGCCGTGCTCGCGAACGCGTACAAGTCCGCGCAGGCGATCAAGGGCGAGGGCGACGCGAAGGCCGCGACGATCGCCGCCGATGCGTTCGGCCGCGATCCGCAGTTCTATCAGTTCTACGCGAGCCTGCAGGCCTACCGGAATACGTTCAAGCGCAACGACATCATCGTCGTCGATCCCGACAGCGAGTTCTTCCGCTTCATGCGCAGCCCGACGGGCGGCGCGGCACCGGCGGCGCCTGCTCCCCGCAAACATTGACCTTGGGGCGCCGCGTCGAGCGGCGCCGTCGCTCGCATGGACCTGGCTGGCTCGTTGTTGCTCGCAGTAGCGCTGATGCTGATCATCGAGGGGGCGTTCCCCTTCGTGTTTCCCGTCGCCTGGCGCGACACGTTTCGTAGAATAGCCGAGCGGCCGCCGCATCATATCCGGATCGGCGGGCTGATCGTGATGGTGCTCGGGCTCGCGCTGCTGCTGCTCGCGACCTGACCGGCGCCCCGATCCGGACGGCGCATCCGCCGTTCGTTCCGCCCGATTTCGAAGTTTCGATTCAACTCGCGGCGCGCGTGTCGCGCCGTTTCCCGTCGTAGGACCGTACCGATGTCGACCTGGTTACTTCCCGAGAATATCGCCGACGTACTGCCGTCGGAAGCGCGCAAGATCGAGGAGCTGCGCCGCAGGCTGCTCGACCGCTTCCGTTCGTACGGCTACGAAATGGTGATGCCGCCGTTGCTCGAGTATCTCGAGTCGCTGCTGACGAGCGGCGGCGCCGATCTGCGCCTGCGCACCTTCAAGCTGGTCGACCAGCTGTCGGGCCGCACGCTCGGCCTGCGCGCGGACATCACGCCGCAAGTCGCGCGGATCGACGCGCACCTGTTGAACCGTCAGGGCGTGACGCGCCTCTGCTACGCGGGCCACGTGATGCATACGCGTCCGCGCGGCCTGCACGCGACGCGCGAGCAGATCCAGATCGGCGCTGAAATCTACGGCCACGCCGGGCTCGAAGCCGATCTCGAGATCCAGCAACTGATGCTCGACGCGCTGCATCTCGCGGGCCTGTCGCGCATCCGCCTCGACCTCGGCCACGCGGGCGTGCTCGCGGCGCTGCTGGCGCGCGACGCGCAGGCCGCCGAACGTGGCGAGTCGCTGTACGACGCGCTGTCGGGCAAGGACGTGCCGCTGCTGAACGAACTCACCGACGATCTCGGCGCCGATACGCGCGCCGCGTTGCGCGCGCTGCCGAACCTCTACGGCGACGCGAGCGTGCTCGCCGAGGCGCGCACGCGCCTGCCGGTGCTGCCCGAAATCACGCAGGCGCTCGACGATCTCGCGCAGCTCGCGTCGCAGGCGAAGGGCGTCGAAGTCGCGATCGATCTCGCCGACCTGCGCGGCTACGCGTATCACAGCGGCGCGATGTTCAGCGCCTACATCGACGGCGTGCCGAACGCGATCGCGCGCGGCGGCCGTTACGACCATGTCGGGCAGGCCTATGGCCGGGCGCGGCCGGCGACCGGCTTCTCGCTCGACCTGCGCGAGCTCGCACGAATTTCGCCGGTCGAGGCGCGCGGCACCGCGATCCTCGCGCCGTGGGCGCAGGACGATGCGCTGGGCGCGGCCGTCGCGGCGCTGCGCGATGCGGGCGAGGTCGTGATCCAGGCGCTGCCGGGCCACGATCATGTGCTCGACGAATTCGCGTGCGATCGTTCGCTCGTCGAGCGCAACGGCGCGTGGGTGGTCGAACCCCGATAAAGAGGTGCTCGCGGGCCGTGCTTCGGCGTGCATATCGTTGAAGCGAAACGGAAAAATTCGGAATCGCCCGCGAACATAGGTAGAATACGTTTTTAACCAGCTAACGAATCAACATGTCTGCCAGCGCAGTGAACGTGACTCCCGGGCGCAATGTCGTCGTCGTGGGAACGCAATGGGGTGATGAAGGCAAGGGCAAGATCGTCGACTGGCTGACGGACCACGCTCAAGGCGTCGTGCGTTTCCAGGGCGGTCACAACGCCGGCCACACCCTCATCATCGGCGGCAAGAAAACGATCTTGCGCCTCATTCCGTCGGGCATCATGCGTGAAGGCGTCGCCTGCTACATCGGCAACGGCGTCGTCCTGTCCCCCGAAGCACTGTTCAAGGAAATCGGCGAGCTCGAAGAAGCCGGCGTGAACGTGCGCGACCGCCTGTTCATCTCCGAAGCCACGACGCTGATCCTGCCGTACCACATCGCGATCGACCAGGCGCGCGAAGCGCGCAAGGGCGCAGGCAAGATCGGTACGACCGGCCGCGGCATCGGCCCCGCGTACGAAGACAAGGTCGGCCGCCGCGCGCTGCGCGTGCAGGACCTGTTCGACGCGAAGACCTTCGCCGATCGCCTGCGCGAAAATCTCGATTTCCACAATTTCGTGCTGACCCAGTATCTGGGCGGCGCGGCCGTCGATTTCCAGGCCACGCTCGACACGATGCTCGGCTATGCCGACCGCCTGAAGCCGATGGTGGCCGACGTGTCGCGCCGCCTGTACGACGCGAACAATGCGGGCCAGAACCTGCTGTTCGAAGGCGCGCAAGGCACGCTGCTCGACATCGACCACGGCACCTATCCGTTCGTCACGTCGAGCAACTGCGTCGCAGGTGCGGCGTCGGCCGGCGCGGGCGTCGGTCCGCAGAAGCTCAACTACATCCTCGGCATCACGAAGGCGTATTGCACGCGCGTCGGTTCGGGCCCGTTCCCGAGCGAACTGTACGATGCGGACAACCCGCAGCGTCAGGACCAGATCGGCGTCACGCTCGCGAACGTCGGCAAGGAATTCGGTTCGGTCACCGGCCGTCCGCGCCGCACCGGCTGGCTCGATGCGGCCGCGCTGCGCCGCTCGATCCAGATCAACGGCGTGTCGGGCCTGTGCATGACGAAGCTCGACGTGCTCGACGGCCTTGACGAAGTCAAGCTGTGCGTCGGCTACCAGGTCGACGGCAAGGACGTGGACATCCTGCCGCGCGGCGCGGTCGATGTCGCGCGTTGCGAACCGGTGTACGAGACGTTCGCCGGCTGGAAGGAAAGCACCGTCGGGATCAATACGTGGGACGCGCTGCCGGCGAACGCGCGGGCATACCTCGCCCGCGTCCAGGAAGTGGCCGGCGTGCCGGTCGACATGGTGTCGACGGGCCCGGATCGCGACGAAACGATCCTGCTCCGCCATCCGTTCAAGGTGTAATTCCCAGATGACGCAGCAAATCACGATGACGGCGGCAGACTTGATGACCGATCCGCGCAACGACGACAAGAACCTGTGGGTAGGCTGGGACGAGTATCACCGGCTGATCGAGCTGCTCGCGCTCCAGGTGCATGCCTCGGGCTGGAAGTTCGACCAGATCCTGTGCCTCGCGCGCGGCGGCCTGCGCGTCGGCGACCAACTGTCGCGCATCTACGACGTGCCGCTCGCGATTCTCGCGACGAGTTCGTACCGGGAAGCGGCCGGCACCGAGCAGGGCGAGCTCGACATCGCGCAGTACATCACGATGACGCGCGGCAACCTGGCGGGCAACGTGCTGCTGGTCGACGATCTCGTCGATTCGGGCGTCACGCTCGCGCGCGTGCAGGAGCACCTGAAGGAGCGCTATCCGTCCGTGACGGCCGTGCGTTCGGCCGTGCTCTGGTACAAGGGCTGCTCGAAGGTCAAGCCCGACTATCACACGCAGTTCCTGCCGACGAATCCGTGGATTCATCAGCCGTTCGAGGAGTGGGATACGGTCCGGCCGCACAACCTCGAGGCGTGGATCAAGCGCGGTCGCGCACAGCGCGACGGTTCGGGCGCGTAAGCGGCCGGCCGGATCGAAGGAAAGCCTTGTACGGCGCCGCTTGCGGCGCCGTTTTTCATTGGCGCGCCGGGGCGCAGCGCGGGCCGCGCTGTGCACCCGATAGGCAGGCGGCGCGGCGCCGGCTATGATGGCAGCCCTGCCACAGGTCGCGCCGGATTGCATGCGCAGCGTGGATCACGTGGCTCCACGGCAACACGGCAGGGCGGTGTTTCACGGGGGCGCGAGTAGAATAGCGCTCGTTTTGTCCGACCCGGACCCGATTATTACGTTTCATATGAACGACACGACTCACGCGACCGACGCCGCACACGCGCCGCATTCGACGCAACAACACTCGATGCGGGCGCTAGCGATAGCAGCCATCGGCGTCGTGTTCGGCGACATCGGCACCAGCCCGCTGTATTCGCTCAAGGAGGCGTTCAGCCCCGCGCACGGCATTCCGCTGACCGAAGGGTCGATTCTCGGCGTGATCTCGCTGCTGTTCTGGGCCATCGTGCTGGTGGTCGGCGTCAAGTACCTGCTGTTCGTGATGCGGGCGGACAACAACGGCGAAGGCGGCGTGCTCGCGCTGATGGCGCTGTCGCTGCGGCCGCTCGACTCGAAAACGCGGGTCGCGGGCGCGCTGATGGCGCTCGGGATATTCGGCGCGTGCATGTTCTACGGGGACGCGGTGATCACGCCGGCGATCTCGGTGATGTCGGCCGTCGAAGGCCTCGAGATCGCGACGCCGCACCTGTCCCATCTCGTGCTGCCGATCACGATCGTGATCCTGATCGCGCTGTTCTGGATCCAGCGGCACGGCACCGCGCTGGTCGGCAAGCTGTTCGGCCCGATCATGGTGCTGTGGTTCGTCGTGATCGCGGCGCTCGGCGTGTACCACATCGTTCGCGTGCCGGGCATCATCGCGGCAATCAATCCGTATTACGCGGCGTCGTTCATGGCCGACCACCTGCTGCAGGCGTACGTCGTGCTCGGCTCGGTCGTGCTGGTGCTGACCGGTGCGGAAGCGCTCTACGCGGACATGGGCCATTTCGGTGCAAAGCCGATCCGGTTGGCCGCGTACGGGCTCGTGATGCCGTCGCTCGTGCTGAACTACTTCGGTCAGGGCGCGCTGCTGATCCAGAATCCGAAAGCGATCGAAAACCCGTTCTTCCTGCTCGCGCCCGAATGGGGGCTGCTGCCGCTCGTCGTGCTGTCGACGGTCGCGACCGTGATCGCGTCGCAGGCCGTGATCTCCGGTGCGTATTCGCTGACGTCGCAGGCGATCCAGCTCGGCTACGTGCCGCGCATGAAGGTGCTGCATACGTCCGAGCTCGCGATCGGCCAGATCTACGTGCCGGTCGTGAACTGGCTGCTGCTGTTCGTGATCCTCTGTATCGTCGTCGGTTTCAAGAGTTCGGACAACCTCGCGGCCGCGTACGGTATCGCGGTGACGGCGACGATGGTGATCACGACCGTGCTAGCGTGCGTCGTGATGGTGAAGGTGTGGAACTGGAACCGGCTGCTGGTCGGCGCGATCATCGCGGTGTTCCTCGCGATCGACCTCGGCTTTTTCGGCGCGAACCTGCTGAAGGTCGCGCAGGGCGGCTGGTTGCCGCTCGGCATCGGCGCGCTGCTGTTCTTCCTGCTGATGACCTGGTACAAGGGGCGTCACATCGTCAAGGAGCGCACGGCGGCCGACGGTATTCCGCTCGAGCCGTTCCTGCAGGGGCTGCTCGCGCATCCGCCGCACCGCGTGTCGGGCACCGCGATCTACCTGACCGGCAACGACAAGCTCGTGCCCGTCAGCCTGCTGCACAACCTGAAGCACAACAAGGTGCTGCACGAGCGGACCATTTTCCTGACGTTCGTCACGCGCGACATTCCGTACGTGCGCGACGACAGGCGCCTGAGCTCGCGTGATGCGGGCGGCGGACTGTACATCGTCAAGGCCGAGTACGGCTTCAACGAGACGCCGGACGTGAAGGCCGTGCTCGAGGAATTCGGCCGCACGCACGACATGACGTTCGAGCTGATGGACACGTCGTTCTTCCTCGCGCGCGAAACGGTCGTGCCGACGCATCTGCCCGGCATGTCGATCTGGCGCGAGCGCGTGTTCGCGTGGATGCATCAAAACGCGGCGAAGCCGACCGATTTCTTCTCGATTCCGGCGAATCGCGTCGTCGAGCTCGGGACGAAGATCGAGATCTGACGGGCGCGAGCGGGCTGCGTATGCGGCCCATGCCGAATCCGGGCTGCGCGCTTCGCCGAAGCAATAAAAAACCCGCCTTTCGGCGGGTTTTTTTGTGCGTCGACGCCTTCGACTCAGCGTTTCAGCTTCGCGAATGCCGCGGCCATCGCGCCGGCCGGTTCCGGCTCGCGCGTCCGCTGCGGGCGGGCGGCGCCGCGCCCCGCGTTGCCGCGATCCTGGCCGCCGCGCGACGACGTGCCGGGGGCTGCCGCGTCGTCGTCGAGGCGCATCGTCAGCGCAATGCGCTGGCGCTTCACGTCGACGTCGATCACCTTCACCTTGACGACCTGGCCGGCCTTCACGATTTCGTGCGGATCCTTGATGAACTTCGTCGACATCGCGGACACGTGGACGAGGCCGTCCTGGTGCACGCCGATATCCACGAACGCGCCGAATGCGGCGACGTTCGTCACGACGCCTTCGAGCGTCATGCCCGGCACGAGATCCGAGACCTTCTCGACGCCTTCGCGGAACGTGGCCGTCTTGAATTCCGGGCGTGGATCGCGGCCCGGCTTTTCCAGTTCGGCCAGGATGTCGCGCACGGTCGGCAGCCCGAAACGTTCGTCGACGAATTCCATCGGCGACAGGCCCGCTAGCGCCTCGCGGTTGCCGAGCACGTCGTCGATGCGCTTGTTGATCTTCGCGAGCATCCGTTCGACGACCGGATACGCTTCCGGGTGCACCGACGAGCGATCGAGCGGATTCTCGCCGCCGTTGATGCGCAGGAAGCCGGCGGCCTGTTCGAAGGTCTTGTCGCCGAGGCGCGGCACCTTGCGCAGGTGCTCGCGCGACGGGAACGGGCCGTTCGCGTCGCGATAGTCGACGATGTTGCGCGCGAGCGTCGCGTTCAGGCCCGACACGCGGGCGAGCAGCGGGGCCGACGCCGTGTTCGCGTCGACGCCGACCGCGTTCACGCAATCCTCGACGACCGCGTCGAGCGAGCGGGCGAGTTCGCGCTGGTTCACGTCGTGCTGATACTGGCCGACGCCGATCGCCTTCGGCTCGATCTTCACGAGCTCGGCGAGCGGGTCCTGCAGGCGACGGGCGATCGACACGGCGCCGCGCAGCGACACGTCGAGCTCCGGGAATTCCTTCGCGGCGAGCTCGGACGCCGAGTAGACCGACGCGCCGGCTTCCGACACGACGATCTTCTGCAGCCGCAGCTCCGGGTGTTTCGCGATCAGTTCGCTCGCGAGCTTGTCGGTTTCGCGCGACGCGGTGCCGTTGCCGATGCTGATCAGTTCGGCCTGCGTCTGCGCGGCGAGGCGCGCGAGTTTCGCGATCGAGCCGTCCCAGTCGCGGCGCGGTTCGTGCGGGTAGATCGTGTCGGTCGCGAGCACCTTGCCGGTGCGATCGACGACCGCGACCTTCACGCCGGTGCGCAGGCCGGGGTCGAGACCGATCACGGCCTTCGGGCCGGCCGGGGCGGCCAGCAGCAGGTCGTTCAGGTTGCGCGCGAACACGCGGATCGCTTCGGTTTCGGCCGTTTCGCGCAGTTGCGTGAGCAGTTCGTTTTCGATATGCGGCTGCACCTTCACGCGCCAGCACCAGCGGCAGACGTCGGACAGCCATTTGTCGGCCGGGCGATTCTGGTTCGCGATGCCGAAATGGCGCGCGATCATCGCCTCGCCGGGATGCGGCACCTGCGCGTCGAGCTCTTCGCCGAGGCCGAGCTTGATCGTCAGCACGCCCGCGTTGCGGCCGCGGAACAGCGCGAGCGCACGGTGCGACGGCACCGTCTTGATCGTTTCCGCGTAGTCGTAATAGTCGCGGAATTTCTCGCCTTCCTCGTTTTCCTTGCCCTCCACGACCGCCGACGACACGACGCCCTGGTTGTGCAGGTAGTCGCGCAGCTTGCCGAGCAGCTCCGCCGTCTCGCCGAACTGTTCGGACAGGATGTCGCGCGCGCCGTCGAGCGCGACCTTCACGTCGGCGACGCCCTTGTCGGCGTCGACATACGCGGCCGCCTCGGTCTGCGGGTCGAGCAGCGGATTCGCGAGCAGCGCCTGTGCGAGCGGCTCGAGGCCTGCCTCGCGGGCGATCTGCGCACGCGTGCGGCGCTTCGGCTTGTACGGCAGATAAAGGTCCTCGAGCACCTGCTTGCTGTCGGCCGCGTCGATCGCGGCACGCAGTTCGTCGGTCAGCTTGCCCTGTTCGTCGATGCTCGACAGGATCGCGGCGCGGCGATCCTCGAGTTCGCGCAGGTACAGGAGGCGTTCCTCGAGCTGGCGCAACTGCGTGTCGTCCAGGTTGCCGGTCACTTCCTTGCGGTACCGGGCAATGAACGGAACGGTCGAGCCTTCGTCGAGAAGTTGCACGGCCGCCGCGACCTGGCGCGGCTGGACGGACAGTTCGGTGGCGATGCGCTGTACGATCTTGAGTGCTACGGTTTCCGTCATGTCGTGGATGGTCTGTCTGCCTGCTGAAATCGCGGCGCGGGCCGGCAGGCCCGGAGCGGCGGGCTGCCCGGCCGGCCCGCCGGGCCAGAGGCCGCGGGTGAATGAAGCGGGGCATTTTGCCATAAATGGCGGAGCGTCCAGCCGGGGGTGATAGAATTTGACACATGTCCCGCAGCTTTCCTACGACGTTGCCAACTTCCCGTATTTCTCTCGTCGCGCTCGGCGCAGCGCTCGCCGCCGCTTTGTCTGCCGGGCCTTCCGGCGCATTCGCGCAGGCCTCGGGCGCCAGCGCGCCGGACGCCGCCGCTTCCGCGCCCGTCGCAGCCTCCGCCGCGCCGGATTTCGACGCCCGTCAAAAAGTGCTCAATCAACGTTCCGCGGAAAACGATTATCGTTATGCGGTGGCGGAGCACGATTGTTACAGCAAGTTCTTCGTCAACCATTGTCTCGGCAAGGCGCGCGATCGGATGCGCGAGGAGCGGGCGAGCATTCGCCAGGAGCAACTCGCGCTCAACGACGAGCAGCGCGCGGTGCGGGCGCAGCAGCGCGACCAGCAGCAGGCGCTGAAGCAGGCCCGGGACGCGGCGGAAGCGCCGCAGCGGGCGGCGAACGACGCGGCGAACGCGGCTGCATTCCGCGACAAGCAGGAGCAGAATGCACTGAAGCAGGCGCAGCGCGGCGCGGAAGCCCCGCAACGCGCGGCGAACAAGCAGGCATACGACCAGAAGCAGGCGGATTTCCAGCGCAAGCTCGACCAGGCGCACCAGCAGGCGGCGCAGAAGGCGCAGGAGCGGGCGGACAACGCCACGCGCTACGAGCAGAAGCAGAAGGCAGCCGCGCAGCACAAGGCCGATGTCGAGCGGCGTCAGCAGGAAGCGGCCGAGAAGGCCAAGCAGCAACAGCAGGGGCAGTAACGTGTTGAATTGATCGGGCTCAGTCTCGGGCGCGTCGGCACGCCAGCCGTCGCGCTGCTTCGATGAGGAGGCAGGTATGCAAAACCGTCACACGGAACAGCAGCAGGAATTGCACAACCGTTTGGCTGCATTGCAGGAGCAGCACCAGCAGCTCGCTCGGGAGATCGAGCTGAAGGAAGGACACTCCGACATCGACGACATCACGCTGCACCGGCTGAAGAAGGAAAAGCTGGCCGCCAAGGACAAAATCATTTTGCTGCAATCGCAGCTCGAACCGGATAAGCGCGCCTGAGCGCGGCCTGGCAAGCGCCGGCGCCGCTCGGGCGCTGGACACAGGAACGCTTGCCTTGAATTCACCGCTTGAAGCCACCCCCGATGCCCGGCGTGACACGATGTCCGCCGGGCGCGTTCGTGCGCCCGAAGGCACTTTCGAGCTGAGCCGCAAGCGCGTCGACGAACTCGACACGATCTTCGGCGAAGGCGGGTTGCTGGCGCGCGCGCTCGACGGCTATCGACCGCGTACGTCGCAGATCGAGATGGCGCGCGCGGTCGCGTCCGCGATGGAAGCGTCCGCACGCCGGATGCCCGAGCCCGAGATCTTCGAAACCCGCAAGCGGCCGGCGCGCCGCCTCGGCGACGGCGGCCAGGCGGCCGAGCCGGCCGGGGACGCCGCCGCGGCAGCCGAATCCGACAACGACGCAGGCGACAACACGCTGATCGTCGAGGCCGGCACGGGTACCGGCAAGACCTACGCGTATCTCGTGCCCGCCATGTTGTGGGGCGGCAAGGTGATCGTGTCGACCGGCACGAAGCACCTGCAGGACCAGTTGTTCCAGCGCGACATCCCGACCGTGCGCAACGCGCTCGCGGTGCCGGTGACGGTCGCGATGCTCAAGGGACGCTCGAACTACCTCTGCCATTACTACCTGCAACGCACGGCCGACAACGGCCGGCTGCCGTCGCGGCAGGACACCGCGTATCTGCAGGAAATCGTCCGCTTCGCGAAAATCACGAAGAGCGGCGACAAGGCCGAACTCGCGAGCGTGCCGGAAACGGCGCCCGTGTGGTCGATGGTCACGTCCACGCGCGACAACTGCCTCGGCCAGGAATGCCCGCACTACAAGGAATGCTTCGTGATGCAGGCGCGGCGCGAGGCCCAGCAGGCCGACGTCGTCGTCGTCAACCATCACCTGTTCTTCGCGGACATCATGCTGCGCGACACGGGGATGGCCGAACTGCTGCCGAACGCGAACACGATCATCTTCGACGAAGCGCACCAGTTGCCGGAAACGGCGACGCTGTTCTTCGGCGAGACGCTGTCGACGACGCAGATCCTCGAGCTCGCGCGCGACACGGTCGCCGAAGGCCTGAGCCATGCGCGCGATGCGGTGGAGTGGGTGAAGCTCGGCGGCGATCTCGAGCGCGCGGCGCGCGACTTGCGTCTCGCGTTCGCGAACGACCAGATCGTGCGCATGTCGCTCGCACAGCTCGGCGACGATCACCCGATGTTCGGTGCGCTCGACGCGCTCGACGTTGCGCTCGATGCGCTCGCATCGGCGCTCGCGAGCCAGGCCGAGCGCGCGGAATCGCTCGGCGCATGCCTGCGGCGCGCCCGCGAGCTGCAGGACCTGCTGGCGGGCTGGGTCGCCCCCGGCGCGGCGCAAGCGGCAGCGAAGGCCGATGCGGCGGCCGGCGACAACGCGGCCGCCGACGGCGATCCGAACGAGAAGGTGCGCTGGGTCGAGGTGTTCGCGCATACCGTCCAGCTCCATGAAACGCCGCTGTCGGTTGCGCCGATTTTCGCGAAACAGCGTGCGGGCGTACCGCGTGCATGGGTGTTCACGTCGGCGACGTTGTCGGTGCGCGGCGATTTCACGCACTACGCGGCGCAGATGGGCCTCAGCTCGCGTCGTTCGATGACGCTCGCCAGCCCGTTCGATTACCAGTCGCAGGGGCTGCTGTACGTGCCGCGCAATCTGCCGCAGCCGTCGTCGCCGGCATTTACCGACGCCGTCTTCGATGCCGCGCTGCCGGCGATCGAGGCGTCCGGCGGCGGCGTGTTCATGCTGTGCACGACGCTGCGCGCGGTCGACCGGATCGCGTCGAAGCTGCGCGACGCGATCGAATCGCGCGGCTGGAACATGCCGCTGCTCGTGCAGGGCGACGCAAGCCGCACCGAGCTGCTCGACCGTTTCCGCGCGTACGGCAATGCGATCCTGGTCGGCAGCCAGAGTTTCTGGGAAGGCGTGGACGTGCGCGGCGATGCGTTGTCGCTGGTCGTGATCGACAAGCTGCCGTTCGCGCCGCCGGACGATCCGGTGCTGGCAGCGCGGCTCGACGCGTTGACGAAGAAGGGGCTGAGCCCGTTCGCCGTGCATCAACTGCCGCAGGCCGTGATCACGCTGAAGCAGGGCGCGGGCCGGTTGATTCGCGCGGAGACGGATCGCGGCGTGCTGATGATCTGCGATACGCGGCTCGTCGACAAGCCTTACGGGCGCCGGATCTGGCAAAGCTTGCCGCCGTTCAAGCGCACGCGCGAGATCGCGGTCGTGCAGGATTTCTTCGACGAGCACCGCGCGGACAAGCGCGCGTGAGCGCACGCGCGGCGCTTGCCGCGCGAACGCCCTGGCGTCGACCGAATGCGGCGCCAATAAAAAACCCGGCTCGATGGCCGGGTTTTTCGTATGCGCAACGGGTGTTGCAGCGCGCCGTGCGTCAGAACTGCCACCACGACTTCTTCGCACCGGGGCGCGCATGGCCCGTCACGTACGGGCTGTCGGGGAACGTGCCCGCGAGCACGCGCTTGGTGTCCTCGGCGAGTTCCGGCTGGTTCAGCTTGCCGTACGACAGGATCATGATGTGCAGCGCGTCTTCGATCGCCGGTGCGCCCTTGTAGTCCTTGATCGCGAGCTGGGCGCGGTTGATCGCCGCGACATACGCGCCGCGGCGATAGTAGTAGTCGGCCGCGTGCACTTCGTGCGATGCGAGCGCGTTGACGATGTAGCGCATCCGCGCGGCCGCATCGGGTGCGTACTTGCTCTTCGGGAAGCGATCGACGACGACCTTGAACGCATCGTACGATTCGCGCAGCGCCTGCGGATCGCGTTCGCTCATGTCCTGGCCGGAGAAGCGCCCGAACAGGCCGAGATCGTCGTTGAAGTGGATCATCCCCTTCAGGTAGTACGCGTACGGGATATCCGGATGATCGGGGTGGAGCTGGATGAAGCGATCGACGGCCTGGTCGGCAGCCGCCGCTTCGTTGTCCTTCCAGTTGCAGTATGCAACGTTGATCTGCGCCTGTTGCGCGAAATGGCCGAACGGATCGCGGCCTTGCAGCGATTCGAAATATTTCGCGCACTTGCCCCAGTCGCCGCCGGACAGTGCGTCCTGGGCCTCTGAGTATAATTTGTTGTTCGACCAGGTAGCCGTCTCGTCCTGCTTCTGCGGCAAGCCGTGGCAGCCGGCGATGAGAGCCGCGGCCGCTACCGCCGCAGCCCGGGCGGCGACGGTTCTGGCCGTGCGTTTGGTCGAATTCATCATGCTCGCATGTCCTAGCTTCAAGTCTCGGTGACCCAGTCTAAATGACCCGTTCAAGTTCGCAGAATGCCCAGCCGGGCACACCAAATCGCGAAGATTATAGCCCAAGCGATCGGCCCGCCGACGCTGCGTCGGGGGATTCCCTCGATGACGATCTGGCCGGCGACGCGATGCAGGCGCCCGTGGTGCCGTCCGCGGCGCGCGACGACGCGCCGCGCATCGTCGAAGTGCCGCTGTCGCTCGCGGGCGAACGTCTCGACAAGGCGCTCGCCCAACTGTTCCCCGAATTCTCGCGCAGCCGCCTGCAGAGCTGGATCGAGGCGCAGCGCGTGCTCGTCGACGGCGCGCCGGCGAAGATCCGCCAGCCGGTGCCGTTGGGCGCGAAGATCGAGCTCGTGCCCGATCTGCTGCCCGAGCAGCTCGCGTTCACGCCGGAGCCCGTGCCGCTCGACGTGATCTACGAGGACGACGCGCTCGTCGTCATCAACAAGCCGGCCGGTCTCGTCGTCCATCCGGCCGCCGGCAACTGGAGCGGCACGATCCTCAACGGTCTGCTGCATCGCTACGGCGACGCGGCGGCCGGCCTGCCGCGCGCGGGGATCGTCCACCGGCTGGACAAGGAAACGTCCGGCCTGATGGTGGTCGCCCGCACGCTGGCCGCGCAGACGGACCTCGTGCGCCAGCTGCAGGCCCGCACGGTGAAGCGCCGCTATTTCGCGCTGGTGTGGGGCACGATGCCGGAGGAAGGCACGATCGACGCGCCGATCGGCCGCGACCCGCGCGAGCGCACGCGCATGGCCGTGGTCACCGGCGCGTCGGGCAAGCCCGCGCGCACGCATTTCCGCACGGTTGACACATGCCTGTGGCAACGTCAGCCGGTGTCGGCGATTCAATGCGATCTCGAAACCGGCCGCACGCATCAGATCCGTGTGCACTGCGCGCACGCCGGGCATCCGCTGCTCGGCGATCCGGTCTACGGGCGGGCGCGCGGCAAGCGTTCGGTCGCGCCGCTGCCGGACGGGTTCGCACGACAGGCGCTGCATGCGTGGCGGCTCGGTCTCGTGCATCCGGTCACGGGCAAGGCGATGCAGTGGCGCTGCCCGCTGCCGGACGACATGAACGCACTGGTCGCGGCGCTCGGCTTCGGGCAGGGCGACGAGGAATTCGACGACGACAATCTCTACGACGATGACGATTTCGGCGGCGAGTATCACGACGACGAGCCGTACCTGGACGATGAGGAGGAGTGAGTGCCGATGACGAATCTGGCGCCGTTGACGTGGCAGGACTGCGTGCAGCCCGACTGGCGCGTGTCGCCGCGCGTGCGCGCGCTGATCACGACGCGCGACGGCGGCGTGAGCAAAGGCCCGTACGGGCGCTGGCAGGATGGGGCGGCATTGGCGGGCGGGATGAATCTCGGCCTGCATACGGGTGACGATCCCGATCATGTCGCCATCAATCGCGCGCGCGTGCTCGCCCTCGCGGGCCAGTCGGGCGCCGCATGGCTCGAGCAGGTTCACGGCGCGCAGATCGTGCGGGCGGACGAGGTGATCGCCGCGGCGGCCGCCGCCACGGCGCCGGTGCAGGCCGACGCGAGCGTCACGGATCGGGCCGGCGCCGTCTGCGTGGTGATGGTGGCCGATTGCCTGCCCGTGCTGCTGTGCGACGCGCAGGGCCGCGCGGTCGGCGCCGCGCATGCGGGCTGGCGCGGGCTCGCGGCCGGCATCGTCGAGCAGACGGCTGCGCGCGTCGCGGCGCTCGCGGGCGGCGCGGCGGACACGCTGCATGCCTATCTCGGGCCGGCGATCGGCCCGCAGGCGTTCGAGGTCGGCGCCGACGTGCGCGACGCGTTTCTCGACACGGCTCCGCAGTCGGAGCATGATGAAACCCGTCGTGCGTTCGTCGCGATGGACGGCGCGCCCGGCAAGTTCCTTGCCGATCTCTACGCGCTCGCGCGCCTGCGGCTCGTGCGTGCGGGCGTGGTGCACGTGAGCGGCGGGACGGCTTGCACGGTCGCCGAGCGCGCGCGCTTCTATTCGTATCGGCGCGACCGCGTGACGGGCCGCATGGCCGCGGCAATCTGGCTGGCCGATTGAGCGCATGCGCATGCGCGCCGGTTTTTGTTGCGCCGCGAAATCGGGTTATCTCGATATTGAGGCGGCAATGCTGCGTGGCATGCGCGACTGAATGAAAAATCCCGACGTCAAGTCAAGCAAAATATTTTATGTTTCGCCGGAACCCTTGTCCCGCCTGTCGTGCGCGGATTATCTCCGTATCGAAATGTTCAGTGGTTTGACCGGACGCTTCACATGGGGAAAACGATAATGATAAAAATACCGCACTGCGGCAGAATCTGGAGACGCCTCTCCAGAGCATGACGGCCCGGCTCGCAGCCGGCACGCCGCGCGCGAGCAGGATTTCACGATTGACGCTCACGAATCACCGGTAAGGCAGGTAATGACAGCATCGAAAAATTCGTCGACGTCCGCTCACGCGGGCACTTCCGCGGGCAGTACCGGGTTCGAGCCGGCCGCTCAGCCGATGCAGCAGATGTTCGAGTCGTGGTTGAACGCGTGGCGTAGTTTTGCCGATCCGGCGCGCGCCGCGACGGCATCGGCCTCCGTCAACCCGTTCGCGACATTCCAGTTCCCGACGTCGTTTCCGTTCCAGATGCCGTCGATGCCCGATCTCGGCGCGATGGCGTCGCCGTTCGCGGGCCTGAAACTGCCGGTTGCCGCGATTCCGCCCGAACGGCTCCAGGCCTTGCAGGCCGACTACGCGCGCGACTGCATGACGTTGATGCAGCAGGCGGCCGCCGCGAAGCTCGAGTCGCCGGAGTTGAAAGACCGCCGCTTCAGCGGCGACGCGTGGAAGGCATCGCCCGCGCATGCGTTCGCGGCCGCGTGGTATCTGCTCAACGCGCGCTATCTGCAGGAGCTGGCCGACGCGCTTCAGACCGATCCGAAGACGCGCGAGCGCATCCGCTTCACGGTTCAGCAATGGACGGCCGCCGCCGCGCCGAGCAACTTCCTCGCACTCAATCCCGACGCTCAGAAATCGATCCTCGAAACGCACGGTGAGAGCCTGCGGCAGGGGATGATGAATTTGCTCGGCGACCTGCAGCGCGGCAAGATTTCGCAGACCGACGAATCGCAGTTCGTGGTCGGCAAGAACCTCGGGTGTACCGAGGGCGCGGTCGTGTACGAGAACGACCTGATCCAGCTGATCCAGTACACGCCGAAGACGGACAAGGTGTTCGAGCGGCCGCTGCTGATCGTCCCGCCGTGCATCAACAAGTTCTACATCCTCGACCTGCAACCCGAGAATTCGCTCGTCGCGCACGCGCTGTCGAACGGTCATCAGGTATTCCTCGTGTCGTGGCGCAATGCGGATGCATCGGTCGCGCACAAGACGTGGGACGACTACATGAACGAAGGGCTGCTCGCGGCGATCGACGCCGTGCAGCAGATCAGCGGCCGCGAGCAGATCAACACGCTCGGCTTCTGCGTCGGCGGCACGATGCTCGCGACCGCGCTCGCGGTGCTCGCCGCGCGCGGCGAACATCCGGCCGCGTCGATGACGCTGCTCACCGCGATGCTCGACTTCACCGATACGGGCATCCTCGACGTGTTCGTCGACGAGGCGCACGTGCAGATGCGCGAGCAGACCATCGGCGGCAAGAACGGTACGCAACCGGGGCTGATGCGCGGCGTCGAGTTCGCAAATACGTTCTCGTTCCTGCGGCCGAACGATCTCGTGTGGAACTACGTCGTCGACAACTATCTGAAGGGCCGCACGCCCGCGCCGTTCGACCTGCTGTACTGGAACAGCGATTCGACGAGCCTGCCGGGGCCGATGTACGCGTGGTATCTGCGCCATACCTATCTCGAAAACAAGCTGCGCGAGCCGGGTGCGCTGACCGTATGCGGCGAACCGGTCGACCTGTCGCTGATCGACGTGCCGACCTTCATCTACGGTTCGCGCGAGGATCACATCGTGCCGTGGCAGACGGCCTACGCATCGACGTCGATCCTGTCGGGCCCGCTGAAGTTCGTGCTCGGCGCGTCGGGGCACATCGCGGGCGTGATCAACCCGCCGGCGAAGAAGAAGCGCAGCTACTGGGTCAACGACGACTTGCCCGAATCCGCGGACGACTGGTTCGCCGCGGCGACCGAGCAGCCCGGAAGCTGGTGGACGACATGGGTCGAGTGGCTCGACGCGTACGGCGGCCGCAAGGTCGCGCCGCCGGCCCAGCCGGGTTCCGCACAATTCCCGGCGATCGAGCCGGCGCCCGGGCGCTACGTGTTGCAGCGCGATTGACGAAAGCCGGACAGCGGCGCACGCTGTCCGGCGCATCACAGTTTTTTTAACGGGGCCGGTAACGATGCGCCGTGTCGTGCGGGCCTGGAGGAAAGGGAAATGACGGATGTAGTGATCGTATCGGCCGCGCGGACCGCGGTCGGCAAATTCGGCGGCTCGCTGGCGAAGATTGCGGC